>NZ_JAGTUT010000001.1:0-676670 GCF_025685605.1 Granulicella arctica | reverse complement strand
TTTGAGCGACATGACGCGTACAGTTCACATGGGCAAGGCTTTACCGGACGAGATGGAGGCCTATGAGGCGGTGCTCGAGGCGCAGGAGGCGGCGGTAGCGAGTGTCGCGTCGGGTGTGAGTGCAGGCGACATCGACGAGGCAGCACGCAGTGTTCTACGGCGCGCCAAGCTCGATTCCTTCTTCACACACTCGACCGGACACGGTGTCGGGCTCGAGATTCACGAGGGACCGAGGCTCGCGATGAAGCAAAGACAGCCCTTAGTCGCAGGCATGGTGATCACAATCGAGCCCGGAGTGTACATGCCGGGTCGCTTTGGACTGCGAATTGAGGATATGGTCTTAGTAACAGCTACGGGGGGCGAGGTGCTGACGCCAAGCCCGAAAGCCTGGATCCAGTTGTAAAGTATTGATTGACCTCAAAGATGTGCCGCTGGACGGCGCGGGAAGAGTTGGGATGGAGAGCAACAACCTGAAAGAGCTGCGGGAGCTTGTCGAGTTCCTGAAGGCAAATGGCATCGCGGAGTTCGATGTCGAACGCACCGACCTGAAGATGCGGATCAAGTTCATCGGCGAGCCTGCGCCCGCTGCCGCGAGCTTCGACATGGCCCAGCTTAGCCGCCTGATGGCGTCGGCCCCGACGGCTGGGGCGAGCGCCCCTGCTGCTGCTGCCGCACCTCTTGCTGCGGCCCCAGTGGCCGAGCCGGAGGAGAAGCTGCATGAGGTCAAGTCGCCTATTGTGGGCACATTCTATGAGTCCTCCTCGCCGGGCGCCTCGCCGTTCGTCAAGATCGGTGACATCGTCGAGGTTGGCCAGGTGCTCTGCATTATTGAGGCGATGAAACTGATGAACGAGATCGAGTCGGACGTTGCCGGCGAAGTCGTCAAGCGGATCGCCGCGAGCGGTCAGCCGGTCGAGTATGGTCAGCCACTCTTTGCCATTCGAGCAACATAGAGAAGGTTAAGCACGATGAGGGCGGTGACACTTTTCAGGTGGCCGCGGATTTGAACTGCCAACTGTACGGCCTTTGTTGGATGAGTGGAAGGTTTCGGTATTCATGTTTCGTAAGGTATTGATTGCCAATCGCGGGGAGATTGCATTGCGCGTCATCAGCGCGTGCAAGGAGATGGGGATTCGCACGGTTGCGGTGTACAGCGAGGCTGATCGCAACTCGCTCCATGTGCGCTTTGCCGACGAGGCGATCTGCATTGGGCCTCCACGCTCAGCAGATAGCTATCTCAACGTGCCCGCCGTCATTTCAGCAGCGGAAATCGCCGACGTAGATGCCATTCACCCGGGCTACGGTTTGTTGAGTGAGAATGCCAACTTCGCCGAAGTGTGCCGGGCCTCCAACATCAAGTTCATCGGACCCCCGCCGGAGGTGACGCGGATGATGGGCGAAAAGTCCACCGCGCGCCAGACGATGAAAAAGGCCAAGGTGCCGATCCTTCCCGGTTCCGATGGCATCATCGCGAACGAGGGTGAAGCGTTGGAGTGGGCGAAGGAGGTCGGCTATCCCGTCATCCTGAAGGCGGTCGCAGGTGGCGGCGGTCGCGGCATGCGCATCTGCCGGAATCCGGAAGAACTGCCGGGAATGTACCAGCAAGCCTCGCAGGAGGCGGCCAACGCCTTCGGCAACGGCGACATGTACATGGAAAAGTTCATTGAGCGTCCTCGGCATATCGAGTTCCAGGTGCTGGCGGATGAGCATGGCAATGTGATGAGTCTGGGGGAGCGCGAATGCTCCATCCAGCGTCGGCACCAGAAGCTGATCGAAGAGGCTCCGAGCCTGATGATCACGCCGAAGCTGCGCGACGAACTCGGCAAGACGATCAAGAAGGCGCTCGAAAATATCGGCTACTGGAACGCGGGTACGATTGAGTTCCTCATGGATGAGGATGGCAAAATCTACTTCATCGAGATGAACACCCGCATCCAGGTGGAGCACTGTGTGACCGAGATGGTCACGGGACTTGACCTCGTCAAGGCGCAGCTTAGAATCGCGGCGGGCGAGAAGCTGACCGATATTGTGACCAAGCCGGTCACGATTAGCGGCCACGCGATCGAGTGCCGCATCAATGCCGAGCACCCGGAGAAGTTCACGCCGAGCGCAGGCAAGATCACGGCCTTCAATCTCCCCGGTGGCAATGGCGTCCGCGTCGACACGGCGCAGTATGCGGAGGGTGTAGTTCCCCCGTACTATGACTCCCTGATTGCCAAGGTGATCTGCCACGGCAAGGACCGCGAAGAGGCAATGAACAAGATGCAGCGCGCCCTCTCGCAGTTCGTCGTGCAGGGCATCCATACAACAATCCCGCTGCACCAGAAAATCTTCGCCGATGCGGAGTTCCGTTCCGGTCAGTTTGATACGAAGTTCATGGAGCGTTTCTTCGAACGACAGGCTGATGCAAAGGCTTAATGCCGAGATCCCCTCGCTCTATGTAATCGCCGACGCGAACGTGTTGGCTGCAAAGAATGTATCGATCCAGCAGTTCGCCGCAGCCATGCGGGCGGCGGGAGTGGGCCTGCTGCAGTATCGCGACAAGTCTGCAGGGCCACAAACCATCCTGCGCAATGTAGCAGTAATCCGCAATGAGTTCCAGGATTCAGAGTGCCGGTTGATCCTCAATGACCGAGCCGATCTGGCGGTGCTTGCAGATTGGAGCGGCGTGCATGTCGGCCAGGGTGATCTGCTGCCCGAGGATGCTCGACGCGTGGTCGGCGCAGAGCGTTGGGTCGGCTTGTCGACGCACACAGACGGGCAGGTGCGCGCGGCGGACGTCAGCAGTGCGGCCTACGTTGCCGTAGGTCCAGTCTTCGCTACAAGCACGAAGCTCGATGCGGAGCCCGTCGTCGGGCTGGCCGGGGTGCGGACCGCCCGGGCGCTGACAACGAAGCCACTGGTAGCAATCGGCGGCATCACGCGAGAGAACGTGCGAAGCGTCATCGAAGCTGGCGCTGATTCGGTCGCAGTGATCAGCGGACTGTTTGTGCCGGGCGAGTCACTTGAGAAGGTCGCAAGAGACTTTATCGATCTTTTACGATAGGTTTGACGGTACGTGAATACTTCAACAACAGAGGCTCCGTCGACCGCTTCTTCGCCGCAGTTCGTGCAGGGCATGGGTCTGTTTTCGGCGACCGCGATCGTCATGGGCTCGATGATCGGCTCGGGCATCTTCATCGTGTCGGCGGATATGTCGAGAGCCGTTGGTTCACCTGCACTGCTGATTGCAGCGTGGTTCGTGACGGCGGCGATGACCATTATCGGCGCACTAAGCTACGGTGAGCTTGCAGCCATGATGCCGAAGGCTGGTGGTCAGTACGTCTACCTGCGCGAAGCGCTCGGTCCGTTATGGGGCTTTCTGTACGGCTGGACGCTCTTCCTGGTCATCCAGACAGGGACGATTGCGGCGGTCGGCGTGGCCTTCGGCAAATTTCTCGGTGTCTTCTTCCCGAGCGTCAGCCAGAAGAACTGGCTCTGGCACATGGGCCAGGGCAACGTCGGCCTCAACACGGCAAACCTCGCAGCCATCGCGATCATCACCTTGCTCACGCTGCTCAATACCTTCGGCGTGAAGATGGGCGCAGCCGTGCAGAACGTCTTTACCTCGGCAAAGGTGCTGGCCCTCGCAGCGGTCGTGCTGGTAGGAATCTTCGCCAAAAACACAACAGCAATCGCCGCCAACTTCGGCGCGGGGCTGCATCAGTTCTGGGCTGGCGCGGGCTGGCATACGCTTCACGCGGTCAAGGTTGGTTCTGGTGGTGCGACCAGCTATGTCGGTCTGCTGACAATCGTGGCTGTGGTCCAGGTCGGCTCGCTCTTCTCCTCCGATGCCTGGAACAACGTCACTTTCACGGCGGGAGAGATTCAGAATCCCAAGCGTAACCTGCCCTTGTCGCTGGCGATCGGGACCGGCGTGGTGCTGCTGCTTTACGTACTCTGCAACTTCGTCTACCTAAGCGTCCTGCCGATGGCCGGCGACCCCGCAGCGACGACCATCGCAGGGCGGGGCATTCAGTTCGCCGCAGAAGATCGGGTCGCGACGGCGGTCATGGAGTCTGCCTTCGCCGGTCTCGGTGCGAAGCTGATGGCGGCGGCAATCCTCGTCTCGACCTTTGGCTGCGTCAACGGAATGCTTCTCGCAGGAGCGCGCGTCTACTACGCCATGAGCCGCGACGGACTCTTCTTCAAATCAGTCGGCAAGCTGAGCGCGAAGTCGAAGACGCCCGTAAACTCGCTCTGGGTCCAATGGGCGTGGACCTGCCTGCTTTGCCTCTCAGGGAGCTACGGTCAGCTGCTGGACTACGTGATCTTCGCCGTACTGATCTTCTACATACTGACCATCGCTGGGCTCTTTGTGCTGCGTCGTACGCGGCCTGATGCCGTCAGACCCTACAGGGCGTTTGGCTATCCTGTCCTGCCGGCGCTCTATATCGCGATGGCAACGTGGATTTGTGTTGTACTCTTGCGTTACAAACCTCAATACACGTGGCCTGGGCTGATCATTGTGCTGCTTGGCGTTCCCGTGTACCTTTTGTGGTCAAAGAGGCTTGCCGCAGAGAAAGTTGCTGTTTAGAAATCGGGAGACGAGAACGCGCATGGGAAATTTGTTTGCCAAAAAGTCGTTGAATGACATGATGTCGGAGGCGAACGAAAAGGGCGCCGACACGCTGGAACGGGTGCTGGGTCCGGTTCAACTGACAGCGCTTGGAATCGGTGCCGTCATCGGCGCTGGAATCTTCGTGTTGAGCGGATTGGGCGCGAAGACCGCCGGCCCCGCCCTGATGCTTTCCTTTGTGCTCAGCGGCCTTGGCTGTGCATTTGCAGGTCTCTGCTATGCGGAGTTCGCCGCAATGATCCCCCTTGCGGGCAGCGCCTATACTTATGCGTATGCCACGCTCGGCGAGCTGATCGCCTGGATCATCGGCTGGGACCTCACCCTCGAATACGCCATGGGTGCGAGCACCGTCAGCTCCGGCTGGTCGAACAACTTCGTGGAGATGCTGAACATCTTTCACCTGAAGTTCCCGCTGTGGCTCGCGTACGACCATTGGACCGGCCTCCGTCTGGCAACCGACATCGTCGCGCGACAGGACGTAATCACGCAGCACCCCGACTTCGTTGTCGGGTCGAAGCCATTTACGGACGCATTGATGCTGGTTAAGGACTCCGGTTCGACCGACCTCGCCATGCGCGCCCACGCACTGCTGAATGCACCGCATATATTCGGTGTTGAAATTGGCATCAACGTCCCAGCCTTCCTGATTGCGCTCGTGATTACGGCGATCCTCGTCGTCGGCATCAAGGAGAGCGCCAAGTTCAACGCCACCATCGTAGCGGTCAAAGTTGGCATCGTCCTCTTCGTTCTCGGCCTGGGTTCGCACTATGTCACCAAGGGGAACTGGGGCACCGACTGGCACACCTTCGCGCCGTTCGGAATGAGCGGTATCGGCCTTGCCGCCGGCCTCGTCTTCTTCTCCTACATCGGCTTTGACGCTGTATCGACGACCGCGCAAGAAGCGAAGAACCCGCAGCGTGATCTACCCATCGGCATCATCGTATCGCTCTCGATCTGCACGCTGCTCTACATTGGCGTCGCTGCCGTGCTGACCGGCATGGTGCCGTGGCGTCTCGTCAACATCGAAGCACCCATCTCCCGCGCGTTTCTGGATCATGGTCTGGGCTGGGCCTCGAACATCATCACCATCGGCGCACTGGCTGGCCTCACAAGCGTCATGCTCGTCATGCTGCTGGGCCAAAGCCGCGTTCTTTACGCCATGGCGCACGATGGTCTGCTTCCGAAGAAGTTCTTTGGTGATATTCACCACAAGTTCCGCACGCCATGGAAGGGCACGATTCTCGCTGGCTGCCTCGCGGCAGTCGTCGGCAGCGTGACGCCGATCGACGACATCGGCAAGATGGTGAACATCGGCACGCTCCTCGCCTTCGTCATCGTCTGCATCGCCATCATTGTTTTGCGCAAGACGGACCCCAGCCGCGACCGTCCCTTCCGTACGCCTCTGGTTCCGCTCGTGCCTATCCTCGGCATCCTCTTCAACGGCTACATGATGTACAAGCTGGGCGTCTGGAACTGGGTCCGCTTGATCGTCTGGCTAGTCATTGGGTTGGTTGTCTACTTCACCTACAGCCGGAAGCACAGTAAGCTCCAGCAGAGCCTGGAAGCGCAAGGCAAGTAGCTCGACTCAACAGCTTCACCACAGGGCGGATCAACTTGATCCGCCCCTGTCTGCGTTAGCGGACGGAGGTCGAAGTGCGGTGCAGGTGTGAGTTCGATACGATGCTGGACTGTGTTGAATCGCCAGTCGGTGTGGACTTGTCAAGAAGGATGGGCAATGTCACGGGATCGATGCTATCCGGGTCGTCCCGGAGCTTGATGTAGAAGATGCCATTCACCGGATGCGGCATCGGCACCGTGCTGCCTACAAACCCCTCCGGGATTGCAGCAGGATTAGTGAACGTCGGATCGTTCGATATGGAGTCAAGCAGGTAAAGGTTCGCCCCAGCCAGCGTACAGGGCTTGCTGACGTCGGAGACGCAGTGCAGTTCCTTGAGTACAGGGACACGCACCAGGGTCGCCAGGGGCAGCCAGTCGCCGTTCACGCCCTCCGGCGACACAGGACGTAGCCGCAATGGACCGAACGCCGAGGTGCCAAAGCTCTTCAGCGGGTCGAACGTAGCGAGGATCGTGTGCGGGTTCTGCAGGACGAGCGTTCCAGCTGCCACCGTAAGTGCGGCATGCAGCGATTCATCCGCGTTCGCAATCTCGATCTGACCGGTGCGTGGGAAGTTCGAGGCGGATTTAAGCGAGAACGTAATCTCCTCATCCACAGGCAGGTCGTTCTGGTTTGCAAGCTGGATGGCGGACTTCGCAGGCTGTGCAATGTTCTTGTTCAGCAGGGTCACGGTCGGCCGCTCCGGAGAGACGGTGACCGGCAGCGTCAGCACACGGCCGTCCTTCAAGGTTACGTTCGCGGTGAATTTGTCATTCGCCTTAGCCTTGGGGGCAGCAGCACCTGCGGGTAGATTGAGCTGCAGCGACACCGAACTCGCATCGCCAGACCCGTCCGTGGCCGGTAGGAAGGTCGCGCTTTCTATGGCAACCTGCTTCACCTGGTTCAGGCTGACACCGGTAAGTACGACGAAGTTGTCACCAGCATGGAGTTGCAGGTCGGTCAGCTTCGCAGGCTCAGAGAAGCTCTCGGCTGACACCATATCCGGCTTCGCCTCGCCAAACTGCTTGACGGAGAGATGAAGCGCGCCGGGATCGGCCGACTTCAACGTCAGAGTGACATCCACATGGTCGGGCTTGTCAGCCTGCTTCCACTTCGTCTCCGCATCCTTGCCGACGGCCCCGTCAAGCGTGATGGCGTCGATGCACGCGGTTCCGTTCGACTGCAGGCCGAGGTGATTTTCACGCCCCATAATCAGGTTGTCGGTCGTCGCAATCTTCCAGTCCTTGCCTGGCGTGTTCTGGAGCCGCAGGGTCGGTCCGGTAAATGGGTCAAATCCCCAGAAGCCGCTGATTGTGCCAGTAATCTCAACTGAGCCCGGCGGAACTACCGGGATTGGCGTGGGCGGTGGTCCCGTCGGCGCTGCTGGTTTGTCCCCGGGTGCAGCGGGCGGAGGGACCGACGGCGTATTGACGGCTGCTGCAGCGGTGCTCACCGGATCATCCGGTAGCGTCTTCCGCGCTGGCGCTGAGGCGATCACCAGGCCACCCTGAAAGGCATCAGGGGTTAGCGAGAGGTCGGTCTTAGGGTCGGTATCCTTGATGTGCAGCACCATGTCATGAGCGAAGGAAGTCGCAAAGACCAGCGGTGCTCCCTCTACCGGCAGCACGACCGATGGCTTGATCAGGCAAGTCACGAACTTCGGATCGGCAGGCCGGAGCGGTGGCGGAACCGCCGCCTGAATCGCCGGAAGTCCAATGACAATAACCGACTTCGGATTATGGAAGGACGGCGGCGTATTGAGCCGCAGCTTCAGATCAGCCTCCTCAGGGAAGGCGATAGCCGGAATGTACTGGTACTGTGCAGTGTGGAGGCTACTCGTCAGGCGCACCAGGTCGACGATCGCGCCGACATAGGCGCTATAGACGCCTGCCCCAAAGGCTTGCGTGTAGCTCGCCTGGTTGATCAGGTCCGATCCCGGGCCGTTGGCGAGAGCTGCTGCGAGCGTCTGGCCATGCCCATCGTCGAGCAGCGTCTGGTTTCCGCTCTGCGTTAGGCAGGTGTACTGCAGATCAACCGGTTGCTTGAAGCAATCGGCGTTCGGCTTGAGGTTGAGCGTGCGCGCAAGGAGGGCGGAGTGATCCTGCAGCGCCTTCGCATCCGAGGGCGGAACCTGCTTCATTGCCGCAACATACCGCTCGATCCGCCCCTGTTCAAAACCGGCCTCGGCTAGATCCTGAGATGCACGGACAAAGATGCCCGGTCGCCCCTTAACGGCGGAACGAAGGGTGCTGTAGTCGCCACCCGTCTCGGGAGCAAGAAAGGCGATCGCCTGCTGAGCCTCCGCAGGGACGGTGATGAAGACACCCTCTTCACGGACCTTCTTGTTCCAGGTCTCGATGCGGGTAAACCAGTCATCCGGCGGCGGATTGGTCGTGCCGCGTAGAAACGCAACGATCAAAAGATAGTGGACGGACTGCGTTGGAGGCAGATCCGGATGCAGCCAAAGCTTGTCGCCCACCTGCAGATTGGGCACCGCAGCGATGGGGAGCGTCTTTCCGCCACGCGTTACCCGAACCTCGACTTTGGGGCCTGTGAGGTCGAAGCGCGCGTTATCGGCAAACGCACCCGTCGCAGAAAGGGTGACGAGAACGAGGAAGGCACAGTGTAGACCGCGCGACAAAGAAGCCATAGGAGTAGTTTAGACGGTCCGGCTCGATTCTCGTCGCATGTTCACACGCTCAATGAAGATCAGCCATGGTCATGCCCGGATTAGGGTGACCATGGCTGATCTGCTTACGTTGGCAATGCAGGAACCTGGTACTTAGTAGTTGGTATGCGCCGGAGCGGCGGCGATGCGCGCTTCGATCCCGGATCGGTCGCGCGTGGAGAGACGGTCACTCGCAACGACACCGTCGCGGATCGTGACGACGCGGTGAGCGTACTCTGCGATATCCGGTTCATGGGTCACCAGAACGATCGTATTACCCTTGGCGTGCAGGTCGTCCATCAGCGCCATAATCTCGTCGCCGGTCTTCGAGTCAAGATTTCCGGTAGGCTCGTCAGCAAGGATGATCGATGGCCGATTGACAAGCGCACGGGCAATAGCGACACGCTGACGCTGGCCACCCGAGAGTTCGTTGGGCTTGTGCATCATGCGCGAACCCAGGTTCACCGACTCGAGAACCTCTTTTGCCCGCGCAATACGCTCAGCCGCCGGGGTGCCGTTATAGATCAGCGGCAGCTCGACGTTGTGCAGTGAGGTGGCGCGGGCCAGCAGGTTGAAGGTCTGGAAGACAAACCCAATCTCCTTATTGCGGATTCGGGCGAGTTCGTCGTCGTTCAGCTTCGAGACGTCGTGTCCATTCAGCCAGTACTTGCCCTGCGAGGGAGAGTCAAGACAGCCGATCAGGTTCATCAGCGTCGACTTTCCTGATCCGGACGGTCCCATGATCGCCACATACTCATTGTGGCGAATGCGCAGGTTCACTCCTCGTAGCGCATGGACCTGCTGATCACCCATCTCGTAGGTCTTCCAGAGATTGTCAGTGACAATCACATCGCCTTCATGGGGACCGTTGACATTGGTGCGGGTGGAATCAAGTACAGCTTCTGTGGACATCCAGCTCTCCGTGACTTCTCGTTCGTTCCAAGGATAGTACGTTCGTTTCTTCGCGAAGGTTCCGCGCCGCCACGATCGCTATTTATCGTCAGGCGAGGTAGTTACCTCCACGGTATTATCGACCTTCACCGGGGTTCCACTTTTGAGCGTCCGCAGGACCTTATAGCGCCCCGTCACGATCTCGTCACCCTCTTTGAGCCCGCTGAGAACCTCGATATCCGTAGCACCCGTAACGCCGGTCGTGACCGGTGTGAAGACTGCGCGCACCTTCTTCTTCTGGGTCACAAGCAGGTAAACGCCCTGCGCCGGAGGAGCCTTGGCGCGGTTGTTGTCGGGTGCCGCGGTCGTCGGCTGCTTCCCGTTATTGTCGGCGAGAACCTTCTCTGTTTCGGCATCCCGTTGGACCAGCGCCTGGATCGGAATGGTGAGCGCATTGGGCTTATGAGCCGTCGTGATCTTGGCCGTGGCCGAAAGACCGGGGCGAAGTTCATCCATCGAGCGGCGCAGCTCCTCGGTGGATTCGTTAAGCGTAACCACGACCTTGAAGTCCTTAGCCTCTTCCGTACCCGTGGTGCTCTGGCTGGTTGCAACGCCGGTCGTGCGGAGAAGCGCCTGGTCGCCGACGTTGGTAACGTGACCCTTGAAGACGCGTCCCGGCAGGGCGTCAACTGTCACATCCACCGGCTGATTCAGTGCGACGTTGACGATATCCGTCTCGTCCACCTTGACCTCGGCCGTAATCACCGACATATCGGCCAGCGTCATCAGGGTGGAGCCTTCGGCGTTCTGGATTCCGACGACCATCGTCTCGCCCTCACGTACAGGAACGTTGGTCACGAGTCCATCGAACGGGGCACGACTGACCGTCTTATCAAGCGCGTCGAAGTTGGAGCGCTGGCTGGCAACTGCCTGCTCGACGTGGCCGCGCTGCGATTCTGTCTGTGCCTGCGATTGAGCAAGCGTTGCTACGCGCTGTGCAAGCGTCGCCGCGGAGACGTCGAATGCAGCCTTCTTCGCGTCGAAGTCCTGCTTCGCAATCAGCTTGTCGTTGTAGAGCGCCAGCGAGCGGTTATAGTCGAGCTGCTTCTGCTCAAGATCTGCTTTGGCTTGCAGGATGTTCGCCTCGGCGGTCTTCTCCGCCGCAACATAGGAGTTCACGTCAGTCCTCGATGACGAAATAGTGGCGCGCTGCGCGGCGACAGTCGCCTGCGGCTGCACACTCTCGACCGTTGCCAGAATCGTCCCCGCCTTGACGTGATCGCCTTCCTTCACGTTCAGGTGGGTGATACGTCCAAAGGCGGTTGCGCCAATGTTGACGTAGGTCTTCGGCTTGATCTGTCCTGTTCCACTCACGATGGAGACAAGATCCTGCCGAGAGGCTTTGCCGGTTGCCACCTTGGTAACGTTAGCCTGGCTGTTGAGGATCGTGCCTACGACAATGCCGATGAGTACAAGAACGACGACGACGATAAGAATCTTCTTTTTGGCGCTCATTGCTGCTTTCTTGTCCATGTCTCGTCCGTGTAACCACATGATGCGGATACTTCGGAATCGTTGTAAGTGAAGTTAGATACGCAGAGAAAGACTATCGCGTTCCATACGAAAGACAACATTTGATTTGCCATGAAAACGAACCAGAATCTTCGTCGTCAAAAGAGTGTCCGTCAGTCTGTGAGTTCTATGCTGCGATGATAGCAGGGGTTACTACTGGTTACCTCGTGCGTCTTGTCTGAACTTGCTGAGGGGCCATACAATATGAGTTGGTAACAGGAGTGCCTCCTCGCATGACAACGTCACGTTCTATTCTTTCTGCTGCTCTCGCTTTGACCGTATGGACGGGGGGAGTTCTCCTCCACGGGCAGGAAGTACCGGCCACCGCGCCGGACGGTGTCGTGCAGGGTCCGCCCGCCTCTGAGAGGCCCGATCCGCTGAAACGTCCGCTGACCGACAAGGAAAAGATCCAGCGTCAGAAGGCCGTCAAGCAGGAGTTGAAGGGCGAGTACAAGAAGTGGGTGAACGAGGATGTCCGCTGGATCATCACCGACCAGGAGCTTGAGACCTTCAAGAGCTTGAGCAACGATGAGGAGCGCGATCAGTTCATCGAGCAGTTTTGGCTCCGTCGCAACCCAAACCCCGACTCGCCCGAGAATGAATTCCGCGAGCAGCACTACCAACGCATCGCCTACGCCAACGAGCACTTTGCCGCTGGCAAGCCGGGCTGGCGCACCGATCGTGGTCACATCTACATCGCCTACGGCAAGGCCGACAGCATCGACTCTCATCCCAGCGGTGGCAGCTACGAGCGCCCCATGGAAGAGGGCGGCGGCAACACCTCGACCTTCCCCTTTGAAGTCTGGCACTACCGCTATCTCGAAGGCGTCGGCGATAACATCGACGTTGAATTCGTCGATACCTGCATGTGCGGCGACTATCACATGACCATCGATCGCTCTGAGAAGGATGCCTTGAAGCACGTTCCAGGTGCCGGCGAAACCCTCTCCGAGCAGCAGGGGCAGTCCAAGAAGGCCGACCGCTTCTCCGGTGGCGGTCTTGAGCAGTTGGGCGCTGGACCAATGTCGTCGATGAACCAGAGCAAACAGTTCGACCGCATCAGCTTCGCCGCAAAGATCATGGCGCCACCGGTCATCAAGTTCCATGACCTTGAAGCCTTCATCGCAACCTCGAAGATTCTCACCGGCCCGCCCTTCCTCTTCGATGTACGCACCGACTACGTAAAGGTAACCAACGACACCGTCTTGGTGCCGTTGACCCTCCAGATTCGCAATGGCGACATTACCTACAACAACAAGGATGGCGTCGCAACCGGCTCGGTCAATATCCTCGGCCGCGTCACCAACCTGAACCACAAGCCAATCCTCACCTTCGAAGAGACGGTCAGCGTTCCGACTCCGAGCGAGCTGCTGGCACGCACGAAGAACAATGTCTCGGTGTACTGGAAGGCGCTGCCTCTACGTCCCGGCCTCTACCGTATCGACATCGCGATCAAGGATGTAAACAATCCGGATCACGTAGGCGTCTGGCGCCGCAGCATCAACGTTCCCAAGTACGATGATGACAAGCTGTCCACCTCGTCGCTCATCCTCGCAGATCAGATGGAGCGCGTTCCTTCAAAGGATATCGGCGCAGGAAACTTCGTTATCGGCAACACACGCCTTCGTCCCCGGGTTCCGACTGGTGTGGCTGTTCCGCTCATATTCCATCGGGCGCAGAGCCTCAACTTCTGGATGCAGGTCTACAACCTTGGCATCGACGACAAGAGCAAACAGAATGGTGCGACGATCGACTACCAGATCATGGACTTGACGACGAACAAAGCTATCCTGAATACTCAGGAGCTGACGTCGAAGACGAACCCGAACGCAGATCAGGTCACCCTGGAACGAAGCCTTCCGCTGGCGAGTCTGCAGCCGGGTAAGTACGAACTGAGCATCAAGATCAATGACGGAGTTACCAAGCAGCAGATCGCAGAATCTGCGCCGTTTGTAGTTGATTAGCGTAGGTGCAGGTAGGTGCGATACGGTCACGCGGATTCGATGTGACGACCGATTGCGAAAGATGATTCCAGGTGCGGTCTCGTTTGTGAGTCCACCTCTTCTAGAGAAGCCGTCGACGCGCAGGATCCAATAACTGTGCAACGTTCCAAGGTTGAACTCGTGCTCGTCACACTGGTGGTGCTACTCGCATCTTCAGCGTTGTGCTCGGCACAGCGTGCCGCCGTGTCAGGCATCGTGCGAGACACAACCGGCACCGCGCAGCTTGGCGTTCTGGTGCAAATCACCTCGGCTTCAGACTCCTCACTCATCGGCAGAGCCTTCACCGATCTCCGTGGACACTACGTAGTCAGCAACCTCGTGCCCGGAATCTACCATGTGCAGGCTACTGCCGCCCTCTTCACCCCCGCCACAAAACCCAATCTGCAGCTCAGGGCTGGCGGACGCGCCGTCGTCAATCTCACCATGAGCACGCTATTCGATATGACCTCCTGGCTCCCGGCCGAACGTCGCAAGGCGGATGAACCTGCGGATGACTGGAAGTGGACGCTTCGCTCGGCTGCAAACCGTCCCATTCTCCGCATGGTCGAAGACGGCCAGCTCGTCATGGTCTCCTCTAGTGCAAGCGAGCAGCATGAGCCCACTGTGCGCGGCAGGGCCGCCATGACTAACGGCGATGGTGGCTTTGGTGGCGGCGGCCTCCGCAGTGTTCTTACGATGGACAAGGTGCAGGACGACGGCTCCGGCATCATTCTCCAGGTCGACTCAGGCGCAGGACGCACCCAGGCAGGCGTAGGACCTTCAACAGCAGTGAGCGCTGGCTTCGAGCGTCAGGTCGGCTTCGCGAGCACGGCACGTATCGTCTCAAGCTTCCAGTCGCATCCCGAGTTGATGAGTGCTGGCAGCGCGGCTGGCCTCCAGACCATGGACATCGCCACGGCACAGCAGATGAAGCTTGGCGACCTCGTAAATATCGAAGTCGGCACCTCCACCTACTCCGTGCACACCTCGGGCACTGCCTTCGCCGTCCAGCCATTCATTCGCGTCATGGTCGAACCTGCCGCAGGATGGACCTTCGGCTATCGCATGGCAACCTCTCGCAGTCTGCAGGGCTTCTCCGGTTTGAACACCGTCCAGTCTGAGCTTCCGGTCGCCGCTACCGTCGATGGCAAGTTGCGCACAGAGCGGGGAAGGCACCAGGAGATCTCGGTCGGTCGAAAAATAGGACGCGGACAGGTCCAGCTCGCTCTCTATCGTGACGCATTGGCGCAGGTTGCTCTGGCAGGCACCGGCGCCCTCACAACAGCCGATCTGAACTCACCCGGAACCAGTTCCAGTGGCGCTCAGGTAGGCGCCATCTCAGACACGATGACCGACAGCTTTCGCCTCCTCACCTCCGGGTACGAGGCGAGCGGCATCAATGTCATGATGACGCAACCGCTGGGTCAGACCGTCTGGGCCGCGGTCGAGTACAGCACCGGCACGGCGCTCGCCGGGGACGGTTCCGGCACAGCAACTCTGCCGCTCATGCTCAGCGGCCTGCAGGAGCGTCCCGGCCAATCTGCCGCCGTCGCTCTCAAGGGAAGTCTGCCGGGCACCGGCACACGTCTTCGCGCGGTCTACCGCTGGCAGCCGCGAGATCTCGTCACCGCAATCGACGCCTACCGCGAGTTCAGCGACCAGTCATACCTAAGCTTTCACGTACGCCAGCCCGTACGCTGGGGAGGAGTTCTACCGCAAGGGCTCGAGGCGTCCATCGACGTAAGCAATCTGCTCGCCCAGGGCTACCAGCCGTTCCTCTCCTCCGACGGACGAACTCTCTATCTCGCCCAGACGCCACGCACCCTGCAGGCTGGCCTCTCCATCTCCTTTTAGGCTGATCGAGCAACACAACTAAGGCCTGCCAGTAACTCACTGGCAGGCCTTAGTTGTGTTGCGTGATGATTCTTACTTGTTCTTCTTGTACCGGTTGATAAGGTTCGTTGTTGACGTGTCATGCGTCGATGCCGCACCATCCGTACCTTCCAACTCGCCAATGATCTTCTGCGCCAGAACCTTGCCCAGCTCCACGCCCCATTGGTCGAACGAGTCGATGCTCCAGATCGTACCCTGCGTGAAGACGGCATGCTCATACAGCGCGATCAGCGATCCCAGCACCTTCGGTGTCAGGTGATCTGCAAGCAGCACGTTGGACGGCCGGTTGCCCTCAAACACACGATGCGGCACCAGCCAATCTGCTGTTCCCTCGGCCTTCACCTGCTCCGCCGTCTTTCCAAACGCCAGTGCCTCGGCCTGCGCAAAGACGTTCGCCATCAGGATGTCGTGGTGACGGCCGAGCGGGTTCAGAGTCTTGTAGAACCCGATGAAGTCGCACGGAATCAACCGCGTTCCCTGGTGGATCAGCTGGTAGAAGGAGTGCTGCCCGTTCGTCCCCGGCTCGCCCCAGTAGATCGGCCCCGTCTGCGTCGTCACATGTTCGCCATCGAGCGTGATGTGCTTGCCATTGCTCTCCATCGTCAACTGCTGCAGGTAGGCAGGGAAGCGCTTCAGGTACTGCTCGTACGGCAGGATCGCCACCGTCTGCGCATCAAAGAAGTCCGTATACCAGACCGTCAGCAGCCCCATCAACACCGGCAGGTTCTTCTCAAACGGAGTCGTCCTAAAGTGAACGTCCATCTCGTGGAAGCCGTCCAGCATAGCCCTGAAGTTGTCCGATCCAATCGCCACCATCGTCGACAGGCCAATCGCTGAATCCATGGAATAGCGTCCGCCAACCCAGTCCCAGAACTCGAACATGTTCGCCGTGTCGATGCCAAACTTCGCCACTTCCTTGGCATTGGTCGAGATCGCCACGAAGTGCTTTGCGACCGCCTTCTCGTCCCCGCCCAGCCCCGCCAGCGACCAGTCCCGAGCCGAGTGAGCATTGGTCATCGTCTCAAGCGTCGTAAAGGTCTTCGATGCGACGAGAAACAGCGTCTCATCCGCATTCAAATCCTGCACGGCCTCGGCAAAGTCCGTGCCGTCCACATTCGATACGAAGCGGAACGTAAGATCGCGCTGCGTGTAGTGCTTCAGCGCCTCATACGCCATCACCGGGCCAAGGTCCGAACCGCCAATCCCAATGTTCACCACATTGCGGATACGCTTGCCGGTGTGGCCCTTCCAGTCGCCGCTTCGCACGCGATCAGCAAAGCCAGCCATCTTATCGAGCACCGCGTGGACAGGCGGCACAACGTCCTCACCATCGACCACGATCGACTCGCTCTTCGGCGCACGCAGCGCCACATGCAGCACAGCGCGGTTCTCCGTGATATTAATCTTCTCGCCGGTAAACATCGCGTTGATCCGCTCCGCCAGCCCGGACTCCTCCGCGAGCTTCGTCAACAGTCCAAGCGTCTCGTCGGTCACCCGGTTCTTCGAGTAATCGAGAAAGATCCCGGCAGCCTCCGCAGTCAGCCGTTCGCCGCGCGCCGGATCATCCGCAAAGAGCTGTTTCAACGTGGTGGCTTGGATCGTATCGTGATGCGCCTGCAGGGCTTTCCAACTCGGGCGTTCGCTAAGCGGGGCCAATTTTGTGGTCATCGACATACTCCTTAAAATCGTTGCGGGCTGGTCACCAAAAGCACCAGCGCGGCTTCATGGATGATACCCGATGGGCCTACCATGGTGTGTCACGCCAGCCGCTCGTCCGGGTATCATTCTCCAGAGATCAAGTAGGCCGACGCACGCAGAACTTCCAGACGCGCGACCGCATCGAACCGAAGCAGGAGGAGACCGAACATCAACTATCGTGCACTTCTCTTCGGCTCCTCCGTTCCGGCTCAACTCGAGCCGTGGCTCGGCGTCCTCATGATCTGCCTCGGCTCCTACCTTCTTTTCCGCCGCAAACTCGCCGCACGAGGCAGCCACATTCACAGCACCGGCAGCGTTCATGAACTGCAGCCCTTCGGAAGACCGGGACAACTCTGGTATCCCGTACTCTCCGTCATCACCGTCCTCATCGGCATACTCCTGACCGCCCATCCCTTCGCGGCCACGCACATCAACCTGCATCCTTTCTCAAAGGAGAAGCTCGGCCCGCTGCTCTTCGTCGCCGGGTTGGGCCTGCTTCTCGGCATGCGCCACTCCACCGATGCCGACCACGTAGTCGCCATCTCGACCATCGTCAGCAATCAGCGCAGCATCCGCAACGCCGCCATGATTGGCGCCATCTGGGGTCTCGGCCACACCATCACCATCTTCATCGTTGGCTCACTCATCATTCTCTTCGGCATCGAGATCCCCCCGCGCCTCGGCCTCTCGATGGAGTTCAGCGTAGCCATCATGCTGATCCTCCTCGGCATCCTCAACCTCACCGGCGTCATGCAGAAGTTCACCACCCGCTTCTCCGGCGCCAGCATCCTCAATCCCGCAAGCACCACAAGCCGCTTCAGCCTCTACCAGGGTCTCAGGCCCTCGTCATCGGCCTCGTCCACGGCCTCGCAGGATCGGCCGCCGTCGCGCTCCTCGTCCTCTCCACCATCCACGATCCCGTCTGGGCCACGATCTACCTCCTCATCTTCGGCTTCGGTACCCTGCTTGGGATGATGTGCATGACCGCCGCCATCGCCGTGCCGCTCACCTACGCCGGAGACCGGTACACCCGGCTCAGCCATTATTTCGGCCTCGCTTCGGGCATGGTCAGCATTTGCTTTGGCTCCTTTCTTGTCTATCAGTTAGGTTTTCTCGGCGGCCTCTTCACCAGCCATCCGCAGTGGACTCCACGCTAATCGCAGGCTCCCGTCACTTGCACCGCACAGGCCACTGTGCTATTACTTACCTATTCCAGTCTGCTTCGGCAGATTTGAATTTCATGCAGAGTGGTTGAGGGACGAGCCCTTTGACGCCACGACAACCGGACAGAACATGCGTACCGGTGTCAACTCTCTCCTGGGAACAGGGAACATGAGATTCGGAGCACGCAGTCCTTTACCTGAACTGCATCCGTTTTTCACCTTCCTGTTTGCAATCCCCAGAAAAGAGCAGCGCCAGAGTAGCCATATCCTTCTCTCACCGGAGACGAAGCAATGGAATATTCCTGTTCGGCGTATGAACTGAAGTGCAACGAGTGTGGCCGCCGCTTTGGCAATCGTCCTCTCTCGGGCTGCCCTGACTGCCTTGCCCCACTTGAGATCGTCTATGACCTCGAAGCCGCGCGCGGAACCTTTACTCGCCAGGCCATCCAGGCCGGCCCCTTCAACATCTGGCGCTATGCCGCGCTCCTGCCCATCCCCGAGGGCTTTCAGCCTGACCTGCCGGTAGGCTTCACCCCGCTCATCCGCGCGAAAAATCTCGGTAAGCGCATCGGCGCCACCAACCTCTACGTCAAGAATGACGCCGTCTGCTTCCCGACGCTCAGCTTCAAGGACCGTGTCGTTTCCGTCGCCCTCGCCAACGCGCAGAAGTTCGGCTTCGATATCGTCGGCTGCTCCTCGACCGGCAACCTCGCCAACTCTGTCGCCGCCCAGGCCGCACGCCTCGGCCTCAAGGCCACCATCCTCGTCCCCGCCGATCTCGAGCCCGCAAAGATCCTCAACACCCAGGTCTACGGAGCCCGCCTCGTCCGTATCGACGGCAACTACGATCACGTCAACCGCCTCTGCACCCAGATCGCCGACGAATATGCCTGGGGCTTCGTCAACGTCAACCTCCGCCCCTACTACGCCGAGGGTTCAAAGACGGTCGGCTACGAGATCGCCGAACAGCTCGGCTGGCGTCTCCCCGACAACGTCGTCTGCCCCATGGCGGGCGGTTCGCTCATCCGCAAGATTCGCAAAGCCTTCAACGAGCTCATCTACCTCGGCCTCGTCGAAGACAAGCCCGTCCGCTTCTTCGGAGCGCAGGCCACCGGCTGCTCGCCCATCTCACAAGCGGTCAAGCAGGGTCTGGACTATATCGAACCGCAGCGCCCTAACACCATCGCCCGCTCCCTCGCCATCGGCAATCCGGCTGACGGTCCCGCCGCAGCCAAGATGATCCTCTCCACCGGCGGCTGGGCAGAGGACGTCTCCGACATCGAGATCGTCTCCGGCATGCAGGAGCTCGCCGAGACCGAAGGCATCTTCACCGAAACCGCTGGCGGCGTCACCACTGCCGTCACCGCACGCCTCTATGCCCACGGCCGCATCTCGCCCGACGACATCACTGTCGTCTGCATCACCGGCAACGGCCTCAAAACCACCGACGCCATCAGCGGCCAGTACCGCGAGGAGCGCGCCGTCCGCCCACGCATCGCCGACTTCGACGAATACCTTCGGGAACTCGATGCCTCCACCGAACCAGAACTAGCCACCGCAGGAGCCTCACTTGCCTATTAAGATCAAAGTTGTCCTTCCCACCGCATTCGTTCGCCACACCGATGGTCAGAAGCAGTTCGACTCAGCCGCGACCAACCTGCCCGGCCTCATCGCCGACATCGACCAGACCTTCCCCGCACTGAGCACGCAGATCAAAGACGAAGGCGGCAAGCTCCGTCGCTTCATCAACATCTACGTCAACGATGAGGACATCCGCTTCCTTGGCGGCGAAACCTACGCCTTTCAGGACGGCGACGAGGTCATGCTCATCCCCTCAATCGCTGGCGGCTGCTGCTAACGTAACCGTGTACTCACGAAGCTCACGTCCAGATGGATGTGGGCTTTTTCGTTTCATCACCACAATCTAGGGTCTATTTTTCAGCACAGAGCAACGTAAATACCTTCCAACCTGCTCTCACAAGGTGCGGCGGATACCACTCGCCTGTTTCTTTAAACCAAGTAGAAAGAAGGTCTGCAATGTTTCTGATTCTCGCAGTGGTTCTGGTTGTCCTTTGGCTCGGTGGCTTCACGCTCTTTCACGTCAGCGGTTTCCTCATCCACCTCCTCCTCATCTTCGCCGTCATCTCGATCATCATGCACTTCGTAACTGGTGGCCGCAGAGCAGTCTAAGCAAATCCAACGAAAAAGGGTCGAGCCAGTGCTGGCTCGACCCTTTCTTCGTTATGTCTCACCAGTTACTGGTGAGCAGTAGGCTGTGATGAAGGAAGCACCGGCGGAATCACCGCCGCCAAAGCCTCAGGCGTCTCTTCCTGCAACTCAGGAAGTTCTTCCTCAAGAGCGATCTTCAGCACTTGGTCCATCTGCTCTACAAAGTGAAGCTTCATCGTCGACTTCAGCAACTCCGGCAGATCCGCGAAGTCCTTGCGATTATCTTCGGGCAGAATAGCTTCGAAGATCCCAGCGCGATGTGCCGCCAGCAGCTTCTCCTTTAATCCGCCAATCGGAAGCACCTTGCCCCGCAGCGTAATCTCGCCCGTCATGGCAATATCGCGACGAACCTTGATCTTCGTCAGCGCACTTGCCAGACCCGTCGCCAGCGTGATGCCAGCAGATGGTCCGTCCTTCGGAATCGCTCCCTCCGGAACATGCACGTGGATATCGACATTGCGGTAGAAGTCCTTCGGCAGTCCAAGATGATGCGCCCTGGACCGAATGTAGCTGAGAGCAGCCTGCGCCGACTCCTGCATCACATCGCCAAGCTGGCCTGTTGCCGTCATCTTGCCCTTGCCGTCCAGTACTTGAACCTCGGTCTGCAGAATGCTTCCGCCAACCTCCGTCCATGCCAGTCCGGTCACCAGGCCGACCTCGCTCTTCTCCTGCACCTGCGAATCGCGGAACTTCGTTACACCCAGAATGTCGGGCAGATTGTCCGCCGTAATCATCTCCGTATGCTCTGCACCGTTCTTCACAACGCGACGCGCCACCTTGCGGCAGACATTCCCGATCTCGCGCTCAAGGTTACGAACGCCAGCCTCACGCGTATAACCGCGAATCAGCAGCCGAAGGGCATCGTCCGTAAAGCTGATCTGCGCCTCGGTCAGGCCCGTACCTTCGCGCTGCTTCTTCACGAGATACTGCTTCGCAATCTCCAGCTTCTCAAGCTCGGTATAACCGTGCAGCCGGAGAATCTCCATACGATCCTGCAATGGTCCCGGAATCGTATGCAGCACATTCGCCGTCGCTACGAAGAGCACATTCGAGAGGTCATACTCCACATCAAGATAGTGATCCTGGAACGAAGTATTCTGCTCCGGGTCAAGAACCTCAAGCAGGGCGCTCGCCGGATCGCCTCGGAAGTCCGAGGCCATCTTATCGATCTCGTCCAGCATGAACACCGGATTTTTCGTGCCGGCCTTCTTCATCGACTGGATGATCTGGCCGGGCAGGGCACCGATGTATGTCCGGCGATGGCCCCGAATCTCAGCCTCGTCCCGCACGCCGCCAAGCGACATCCGCACGAACTTCCGTCCCGTAGCCTTCGCAATCGACATACCCAGCGACGTCTTGCCGACACCCGGAGGTCCGACAAAGCAAAGGATCGATCCCTTAGGATTCTTGACCAACTGCCGTACCGCAAGAAACTCCAGAATGCGTTCCTTGATCTTCTCCAGTCCGTAGTGATCTTCGTTCAGAATCTGCTCGGCATGCTCGATCGAGCGAATCTCCTTCGAACGCTTCTTCCACGGCACCGCCAGCAGCCAGTCGATATAGTTGCGAGAAACGGTCGATTCAGCCGACATTGGCGGCATCGCCTCGAGCTTCTTCAACTCCTGCATCGTCTTCTCGAGGACATCCTTCGGCATTCCAGCCGCCTCGATCTTCTTCTTCAACTCATCGAACTCGGACTTCTCGCCGCGCCCAAGTTCCTTCTGAATCGCCTTGATCTTCTCGTTGAGGTAGTACTCTTTCTGCGCCTTCTCCATCTGCCGCTTCACGCGCGACTGGATGGTGCGGTCCATATTCAGCTTCTCGATCGCCACATCCAGCACATCCGCGACGCGCGCAAGACGCGTCTCCGGATTGAACACATCGAGCAACTGCTGCTTCTCTTCGATCGAAAGCTGCAGGTTCGCCGCAATGGTATCCGCCAGTTTGGCCGGTTCATCGGCACGCACGCTAGCCGCCATCGTCTCGTAGTTCAACGACTGCTGCAGCTTCACGTACTGCTCAAAAAGAGAATGCACCCGAGCCATCAGCGCCTCAACCGCAGGCGTCAGTTCAAGCTGGGTCTGTCCGGTCTGCACGGTCGCGACGAAGAATCCATCTTCATCATTAACCTCGGTCGCCCGTGCTCGCTCCACACCTTCCACCAGCACCTTGATGTTGCCGTCCGGCATCTTCACGCTCTGGACGATATTTCCAATCGTGCCAGTCTCGTAGATATCGTCCGCGCTTGGCTCATCCACGGACGCGTCATGCTGCGTCGCAAGAAAGATCTTCCGATCCCCCGTCAACGCCTCTTCCAGGGCCCGCACACTTGACTCCCGACCGACGACAAACGGCGTCATCATATGCGGGAAGATCACCATGTCCCGAATAGGCATCATCGGGAGCTTACGAATCTCGCCGCTTAACGTTTCTTTTGGTTGATTAGTCATCATTCTCCCCATTAGACGGTTAAAAACCGGTTACGATGCAGACCAGTCTTTGCGGCTCCAGTGATTGTAGTGCGTCCTACACAACCGTGCCGAACCTGATGATGTCATCGCGGCTTTCACAAATAAAGTGTGAGAAATGCAGTGCAAGTTGGCCAGTAGAACAGGGAACTACACTGCTGCGCCGACCCGCACAAGGCAGGTCGGCGCAGCAGGATCAACCAGCCTTTTCCAGCAGGACCGGCAGCGTCAGATCACGCTTCTGCACCATCGCTTCGGTGATCACCAGCTCCTTGATCTTCTTGTTACCAGGAATGTGGTACATCAGGTCGAGCATCAGCTCTTCAAGAATCATGCGCAATCCACGAGCGCCAACCTTGCGCTGCAGTGCCTCACGCGCAATCGCCCGAGCCGCATCGTCGGTGAACGTAACCTTCACGCCCTCGAAGTCGAACAGCTTCTGATACTGCTTCAGAATCGCGTTCTTCGGCTTCGTCAGGATCTCGATCAGCGCGACTTCATCCAACTCGTCCAGGATGCCCATCACCGGCAGACGGCCAACAAACTCAGGAATCAGGCCATACTTCAGCAGATCCTGTGGCTCCGCCTGGCGCAGCAACTCACTGTCGCGGACAGCGCGAATCGGCATGACATCGCCCTCTTTCGCATTCGGATCGGCAATCGCGCGGAAGCCCAGAGCCTTCTTGCCAATACGACGCCCGATCACCTTCTCCAGCCCTACAAACGCGCCGCCGCAGATAAAGAGGATGTTCGTCGTATCGACAGCCGTAAACTCCTGGTGCGGATGCTTGCGTCCACCCTGCGGCGGAACATTCGCAACAGTACCCTCAAGAATCTTCAGCAGCGCCTGCTGCACACCTTCGCCCGAAACATCACGTGTGATCGAAGGATTCTCGTCCTTACGCCCGATCTTGTCGATCTCGTCGATGTAGATGATGCCGCTCTGCGCCCGCGTCACGTCGCCATCCGCTGCCTGCAAAAGCTTCAGGATGATGTTCTCAACATCCTCGCCAACATAGCCGGCCTCGGTCAGCGTCGTCGCATCGACAATCGCGAACGGCACGTCCAGCATCTTCGCCAGCGTATGCGCCAGCAGCGTCTTACCCGAACCCGTGGGCCCAACCAGCAGGATGTTCGACTTCGCAAGCTCCACATCATTGCCGCGAACCTTGTTCATCTGGATGCGCTTGTAGTGGTTGTAGACCGCAACCGCCAGCTTCTTCTTCGTCTGATCCTGCCCGATCACGTACTCATCAAGAAACGCCTTGACCTCCTGCGGCTTCGGCAGATGTGCCGGTGCAGCACCTGGCGTCGCTTCCGTCCGGTCATCCTCAAGGATCGAATTGCAGACAGCAACACACTCGTCGCAGATATAAGCACGAGGATAGTCCGACGGAGAAGAGATCAGCTTGGCCACAGCATCTTGAGACTTATGGCAGAAAGAGCAGCGGAGAGATTCGTCAGTACCTCGTGAAGTCTTCATGGTTTGCACAGCTCCTGCGGTCGATCCGCCCCGTTCACTTCGTATCAGTTTACACCCGAACGGCCCGCACCCTTTTGGGCTGCAACGCGCACCGTCCTGACGCAGACAGGCCGCGTCGTTAGGACGCGGCCTGTCACAATCCCTACTAAGCTACTACGTTCGTGGCCGGTCGATGATGTCGTCGATGATGCCGTACTCCTTCGACTGGTGCGCCGTCATAATGAAGTCGCGCTCCACATCCCGCTCGATCCGCTCCAGTGACTGACCAGTGCTCAGGCTCATCAGCTTGTTCGTAATCTCGCGAATACGCAGGATCTCCCGCGCGTGGATGTCGATATCGGTAGCCTGTCCGCTCAGTCCGCCCATAGACGGCTGGTGGATCAGGATGCGCGAGTTAGGCAGCGCAAAACGCTTGCCCTTCTTGCCCGCCATCAACAGGAACGCGCCCATGCTCGCCGCCTGCCCGATGCAGAACGTCACCACATCGTTCTTGATGTACTGCATCGTGTCGTAGATCGCCAGACCGGCCGTAATCGATCCGCCTGGCGAGTTGATGTAGAGCTGGATGTCCTTTTCCGGGTCTTCACCGCTCAGGAACAGCATCTGCGCAATGATCACATTCGCAATGTTGTCATCGATTGGCGTGCCCAGAAAAATGATATTGTCGCGCAGCAGACGGCTGTAAATGTCGTAGGCACGTTCGCCCCGACTCGTCTGCTCGATCACCATCGGTACTAATCCCATTGCACTCTTCCTTCTGTCCTTGCCGTAAGCGAAGCGGAGAAACATGCTTCTGTTTGTTGTCGGTTTACGAAGCCAGCTTCTCGTAGAGTACGTTGCCCGTCTTCTCCCTGCGCATCTGCTCGCGAATCCGTGTCAATCCGCCATCCTTCGACAACCGCTCCCGCAGCGTCTCAAGCGGCTCACGCGACTGGATCGACAGCATCAACAACTCGCGGTTGAGATCATCATCACTCACCTCGACGTTCTCTGCATCCGCCACACGATCGAGAATCAACGAAGCCTTCACCTCGTTCAAAGCCTCATCCCGCTGTGCCGCACGCAGGCGGTTGAAGTCGAGCTTGCGCATCTCCTCAGCCTTCATACCCTGCTGAGCCAGTGCCCGGAGTCCGCGATCCAGCCGCGCATCCACCTGCTGCTGCACGAACGATTCCGGAACGGGAAACTGGTACATCCCAACCAGCTGCTCGAGCATGATCTCCTTCGCGCGATTCTCGAGACCGTCCTTCTTGCGTCCGGCCGCATGCTCCCGCAGCTTCGTCTCGAAATCATCCCAGCTCTCATAGTTCCCAAGCTGCTTCGCGAACTCAGCATCGCGCTCCGGGAAGCTCTTCGCCTTGATCGCCTTCACCGTCACGTCGTAGCTCACCGTCTGTCCAGCAAGTCGTGGCTCACCAAAGTCGGCCGGGTAGCTCACTTCAAATGTCAGCTCCTGCCCAGGCTTCGCGCCACGCAGCGAGTCGTTGAACGCCGCCAGCGTATTTTTGCCGCCGATCTCGACCAGCACATCCTCGCCTGTAATCGGTGCCTGCTCCGGCGTTGCATTCTCGACGCCATCTTCCGTCACCGTCTGCGCAAGGTCCTTCACCTGGCCCTTGAACTCGATCTCGGCCCAGTCGCCATCCACCAGCGGACGATCCTCTTCAATCGTCTC
This sequence comes from Granulicella arctica, assembly GCF_025685605.1. Classification (NCBI taxonomy): domain Bacteria; kingdom Pseudomonadati; phylum Acidobacteriota; class Terriglobia; order Terriglobales; family Acidobacteriaceae; genus Granulicella; species Granulicella arctica. The sequence continues at coordinate 650,715 of NZ_JAGTUT010000001.1, read as the reverse complement.
GACCGTTGCATGGCTGTCGAGCGCACGGCTCAGTTCGTTCTCATACTCGTCATCCGTCAGCGTCACCTCGGGCTTCTCGACCTTGATCGAGTCATACCCGGCGATCTCAAACGTTGGCATCACCTCGAACGCAGCCTTGAACCTCAACGGCTCGCCCTCCATCAGGTGCAGGTCCGTCATCTGCGGCTGCGACACGGGGTTGATCTTCTGCTCGTCGATTGCCGTACGGAAGCGTTCCGTTACAAGGCTGTCAAGAACCTCCTGGCGGATCTCCTTCATGAACTTCGAACGCACCAGCGTCTCCGGCACCTTGCCCGCACGGAAGCCCGGGATGCGCGCCAGCTTCGTGTAGCGCTTGATGATCGTCTTGTACGCCTTGGAAACCTCTTCAGCCGGTACCTCGACGTCGATCTCCTTCATCAGTTCAGGATTCAGCGAAGGTCCGTGCTGGTGATCGTGCGTATGTCCCGCGTGGTCATGCTCATGGCTATGCCCGGCTTCAACTGCAAGCTCGTGGGTCTGTTCTGCTTCAGGCTGCAATTCAGCCGCGTCGTTTGTTTCCGTAATCTCAGTCGAGGTCAAGTCAATGCCTTCCAGATGTTGCTTAAGAAATATGCCGCGTTGTGTACGCGAGGGGAGCCCGTTGATCGTAGAAACTGGCCCGAATACGCAGCAAGCGCCTGATACCACTGTACGAGTCTTCATCGGGCAGGGTCAAACGGCTGCGTCTCCTGAACCTCCCCCGAAGCTATCCCGGTCCCATCGCCGGTCCGCTGATCGGAAACAGCTCCAGTCGCACCTTCCACTGCATACTCTCGCCCGGCTGCAGCACGACCATCCCCGTATCCTCATCCTTCGACCACTCCCGGCCAAACGGATCGTCATAGTTCGTCTGCGGATCGATCGAGATCATCGACTCGCCTGCCGGTGCATACACCCGCATCGCCTTGATCGACGGACTCAGCGCCGTGATTCGTATCCCATACCCAGCAGCCGGATTCCGTATCTCGGCCTCCGCCCCTGTCGAGAGCGCACCTGTCTTCAGGTGGACGTAGGTATCGTTCAAGCTCGACGCCTGCAGCGCCGCCCCGCTACGGCTCGCAAAGTCGTACTCCGTCCCTTCAACCGGCAGCAGGCGTCCCGTCGGCAAGCCGCTCTCCCGATCCTTCGTCTCCGCCCGGGTCATCGACGGTAGCTTCAACGTCACCTGCGACCGCTGGCCTGCCGGAATCGCAAATCGCGGTCGCCAGCCAATCCCCATCGGCTCCGGCTCCGAACCCACATTGCGAGCAATGATCGTCACATCCATCGTCCTGGCGCTCAGCAGCACCGTCGTCCGCACCTCCGTCTTCGAAGGCCAGTGACCCTCAAAGCTGCCCGCGTTGAAGACTCCCTGCACCACACCGCCGTCCGGCATCACCGAGGGCGAAGCTGAATCCGCAGCATCCTTCAGGAGCAATCCTCCCACCGAACTCTGTGTCCCCGTCCCCTGCGCGCCCGCACTCCCGCCCTGCGCGGAGTTCACCGGCAGCGTAATCCCACGTCCCCGCCAGTTCGCCAGCACCGATGTCCCGCCCGGCAGCGCCGCACCTGAAACCTGCCCCGCCCACGGCACCTCGATCGCTCCACCCATTGCAAGGCTTACCTCGCCGTTCACATCGCCTTCGATCCCGGTCATCGACCGCGCCGCATCCTGGAGCGAAGGTGCGTCCAGCAGCGGCACCTCACCCTTGCCCGGCAGAAACGCCATAATCTGCAACACATTCATCCCGCGTCCCGGCAGCAGCGTCGCCGACAGAAATTCAGGCGTGATTCCCGCCTCCTGCTGTGCCCGCGTCAGCACCACCGCGTCCTGCCCACCGGGCTGCGGCGTGCTCACCACCACCACTGGCGGCCTCTCTCCAAGCTCCGTCTTCAGCTTATGCAGATGGCCGCGACCCTTCTCGCGAATCGCAATTCCCGTACCAACCAGGGCCACCACCAGCAGCACAATCCACGTCACACTCGATCGCAGCCAGGCACCTGTTCGAAATCGCCCCAACACGCGCCCAAACGAACGCTCAATCATTGCCAGATACATTCTGCTGATACGTGGATCTTCCAAGTCAATGCCTCATCAATCGTGTGCTGTCGAGGATTCTACCTTGCAGCGAAGTCTCTGTTCTTCCACTAAACTCAACGTGTCACTTCCCGTATCGACCGCACTTTCGAGTCCACCAGAGCTTGCCCCGTAAAATCCCATCATCGCCGCTGCCGATCTTCCCGTTGGGTCTCCCTCGCCCCATAAGGGGCGTTTCGCCGCCAGTTGAAGGCATGTCTCATACGTTCGATGCCGTTCGCGACCCCTCCGGCAATGCCGTTCGCGACGCCATCATCACCTGCGAACGCTGTCCCCGGCTCCGCACCTACTGTGCCGGTATCGCCGAGACCCGCCGCCGCGCCTACCAGGACCACGTCTACTGGGGCCGACCCGTTCCCGGCTTCGGCGACCCGAAGGCCCGCATTCTCATCGTCGGCCTCGCCCCCGGAGCCCACGGAGCCAATCGCACCGGCCGCCCCTTCACCGGCGACGGCTCCGGAGCCTTCATGTACCCCGTCCTCCACGACCTCGGTCTCGCGACCCAGCCAACCGCGACCCACCGCCACGACGGCCTCAAGCTTCGCCACGCCTGGATCGCCTCCGTCGTCCGCTGTGCCCCGCCCGGCGACAAGCCCCTCCCCGAAGAACTTCGCAACTGTGCCACTCACTTCGCTGCCGAGGCCGCCAGCCTTACCCGCCTCCGCGTCGTCGTAGCGCTCGGAAAAATCGCGTGGGATGGTCATCTCGCCTATCTCCTCGGTCGAGGCATCATCACCCGCCGCTCCGACTACAAGTTCACCCACGGCGCAGAGTACCTCCTGCCCAACGGCCTCCACCTCCTCGGCACCTACCACCCATCCCTCCGCAACACCAACACCGGCCGCCTCAACCGAGTCATGTTCACCCGCATCTTCGTCCGGGCCAGAGCACTAGCCGGCTTGGATTAACCCGTTACCCTCTTCCTGTCCTTCGCGAAAGGGAGGCTCACGTCGGTATTTGATCGATGTTGAGCTTCGATCCCCTAACCACAAATCCCGTCATCTCAACCGAATCCGCCCCCAGAACTTGGCAAATGCAAGCCCGCGAGACCCCCATCCCTCGCAGAATCAGCCTTACCTGACACTGAAAGGTCCAGACCTAAAGCCTCTCGTATGAAGACTTTGGACTTTAGAAAAAAATAAAGTCCAATCCCAACCCAATCTGCCCACACGTTCTCGAGCTTCCGTAACGATCCGGAACCATCCCCCGCCAACATCTCGAAAACTTGACAAACGCAAGCCACAAATAACCAGCCGCCTTGAAACTACGGCATGCAGTCCCCAGACCAATCCAGACCTAAAGCACCTGCAATGAAGACTTTGGACTCTGGGGGAAATAAAAGTAGAACCTATGCCACCCCGAACGCGCCACAAAACCAACCATTACAATCAAAGCCAACTCCTACCAGTAGAAGTTCATTCTGAAAACGAGGTCCCGCCGCATGAATAACAAATATCTCTGGTTCGCCCTGGGCATCGGCGCCACCTTTGGAGCAGGCATCGCCCTCCTCTTCGCCCCGCAATCCGGTGTCAAGACCCGCAAACAGATCGGCAGAGGACTCGACGAGGCAGGCGATTATCTCGAAGATGCCGGCGACTACCTCAAAGACCAGGCCGAGAAGCTAAGCACAGAAGCCCAAAAGGTCATCAAGCAGACCACCACCAAGGTCAATCACCTCGTCGACGAAGCAGTCGATCGCTCCAGCGGTGCAGTCAAGTCAGTCACCTCAATGTTCTAGAGCCTGCCTGCCCGACCAAGCAAAAGCCCCGGCAACTCGCCGGGGTTTTTCGTTCTCAGCGATTCCACCACAGATTTGATTTGAAGCCGCCAAGCCAAGCGGCTACAGTGAAGGGGCTATCCCAGGAGATCTCCTTTGCCCCTCAAAACTGCAGCCTTGCTGGCTGCACTAAGCCTGTCCACGATCGCAGTCGCCCAGAACCGGGGCGTCGCCGCAGAGAATATCGATCGCAGCGCCAGTGCCTGCACCGACTTCGACGCCTATGCCAACGGCCAGTGGCGCACCACACATCCCATGCCCGCCATCCAGACCACCTGGGCGATCCGCACCATCACCCAGGATGAAACGCGCGCCCGCCTCCGCGGGATCGCCGAAGAGGACTCCAGCAAAGCCGCCACCCTCCCTAAAGGCTCCCCCGGCCAGCTCACCGGCGACTTCTACGCCGCCTGCATGGACGAATCCCGCGTCAACGCGCTAGCCCTCAGGTCGCTCGAACCAATCCTCAAGCAGATCGAAGCGATCCACGACGCAAGCAGCCTCAACGCCGAGATCATTCACCTCCAGCAGATCAACATCGCCGCTCCTCTCGACCTGTCCTCCTCGCAGGATCTGCACAACACCAAGCAGGTCATCGCCGAGATCAGCATCGGCGGCCTCGGACTCCCCGACCGCGACTACTACCTTCGCGACGAACCCCGCTTCAAGAGCGCCCGCGAGAAGTACCTCGTCCACGTCCAGACCATGCTCACCCTCGCCGGAGCCAGCGAAGCAGACGCAACCCGCGCCGTCGCCGCCGTCATGAAGATCGAGACCGCCCTCGCGCAAGCCCGACTAAGCCGCGTCGAACTCCGCAACCCGAAGATCACCGACAACCCAAAGACCATCGCCGAGGTGAAAACCCTCGCCCCGCACTTCACCTGGGATGAGGAGTTCACAAGCCTCAACATCACCAAAGAAGGTCACAGCAACATAACCCAACCCAGGCTGCTCCAGACCTTCGACACTCTCCTCACGACCGCATCGCTCGACGACTGGCGCGCCTATCTTCGCTGGCACGTTCTGAACAGCGAAGCGCCCTACCTGTCCGCGCCCTTTCAGGAAGAGGACTTCGCCTTCCATGGAACCGTCCTCACCGGCGTCAAAGAGCAGCGCCCGCGCTGGCAGCGCTGCGTCATCGCAACTGACAACCATCTCGGCGAGGCGCTAGGCCACGAATACGTCGACCGCTACCTTCCTCCCGAAGCCAAAGCCCGCGCTCGCGAGATGGCCGTCAACATCGTCGACGAGCTGAAGCGCTCCATCGAGACCCGTGACTGGATGACCGCGCCGACCAAGGCCAAAGCGCTTGAGAAGGTGACCGCCCTCAACATCAAGATCGGCTATCCGGATAAGTGGAAGGACTACGCCGGCGTCACCATCGACCGCGCCACCTATCTCGATGACGTACTAAGCTCAAGCCGCTACGAGGTTCGCCAGGATCTCGACCAGATCGGCAAGCCAGTCGACCGCGGCCTCTGGGGCATGACCCCGCCGACCATGAACGCTTACTACAACCCCTCTATGAACGAGGTTGTCGTTCCCGCCGGTTATCTGCAGCCGCCCGGCTTCGATCCCAAGGGCCTCGACGCGATCAACTACGGCGCTGTCGGAGTCGGCATCGGCCACGAGATCTCGCACGGCGTCGACGATGAAGGCGCGCAATTCGCCGCCGACGGCAAGCTCGAGAAGTGGTGGACCGACGCCGACTACAAGAACTTCGAGGGCCGCACTGCCTGCACCACAAATCAGTATGACGGCTACTTCGTAGAGCCGGGCCTCCACCTGCAAGGCAAGCTCGTGACCGGCGAAGCATTAGGCGATCTCGGCGGCGTCAACCTGGCCTATCGCGCCTACAAGCGCTCCCGCGAGGGCAAAGGTCCTGAGCCAATGGTCGACGGCTTCACGCCTGATCAGCAGTTCTTCCTGGCCGAAGCGCAATGGCGCGGCGCACTCGTCCGCCCCGAGGCCGCTCGAACGTCCGTCTCGGTTGACCCACATCCGCCGGGCAAATACCGCGTCCTGGGCCCGCTCAGCAATATGCCGGAGTTCGAGAAAGCCTTCTCCTGCAAAGCTGGCGACGCGATGGTCCGCGAAGGCGAAGACCGCTGCGCCCTCTGGTAAAGCTCTGCGGAAGGGCGTCCAGACATAGGAAAGCCCCGGTCGCAGCCGGGGCTTTCTCAGGTTCATTGACGGGTTTAGACAGCCGTAAGTGCGAGGCCAGCGACCTTCTCTTCGCCGTCCGACGCAATCGGCCGATAGAACAGCTGGTTGTTCTGCATGTACACCTCAAGGAACGCCGGTCGTACCGCGAGCAGGCCACCGATCAACGCCTCGGACAGCGGATCTTCGATATACCGCTGCAGCGCGCGACGCAGAGGACGGGCCCCATACGTGCGGTCTGAAACGGTCTTATCGAGAATCCACTTCTTGGCATCGTCGTTCACCGAGATCGTGATGGCCTTATGCACCAGGTTGGTATTGAGCTGCTGCACCAGCAGTTCGAGGATCTGCATCAGGTCCGCATCCGACAGCGACGTAAAGATGATGATCTCGTCCAGGCGGTTCAGGAACTCCGGATTAAAGGTGCGCTTTACTTCGCTCCGGACAAGCTCTTCCATCTTGTCGAGAACCATGTCTTCCTTCTCACTCTGGAAGCCAAGCCCCTGCCGCTTCTGCAGGTGCTTCGCTCCAATGTTCGAGGTCATGATGATGATGCAGTTCTTGTAGTCGACCGTGTTGCCGAGTCCATCCGTCAACTGACCGTCTTCGAAGACCTGTAGCAGCAGGTTGAAGACATCCGGATGGGCCTTCTCGATCTCGTCCAGCAGCACGACCGAGTAGGGGTTTCGCTTGACGCGCTCGGTGAGCTGACCGCCCTCCTCGTAGCCGACGTAGCCCGGAGGCGAGCCGATCAGTTTGCTCACGGAGTGCTTCTCCATGAACTCTGACATGTCGAACCGGATGAGCGCCTTCTCGCTGCCGAAGAGGAACTGTGCCAGCGTCCGCGCCATCTCCGTCTTACCTACGCCGGTCGGTCCAAGGAACAGGAAGCTGCCGATGGGACGAGCCGGATTTTTCAGGCCTGCACGCGACCGGCGGATCGCCCGCGACAACGCGGAGATTGCCTTGTCCTGCGAGATGACGCGCTTGTGCAGCTCTTCTTCCACGCGAAGCAGGCGCTGCGTCTCTTCTTCCTTGAGCGACGTGATCGGAACGCCCGTCCAGCGGCTGACGACATCCTCGATATCCTCGCGCGTTACGATACCCGCCGAGGAATCATCAAGGTGGTACTTGTCTCGAAGCGCCCTGAGGTTCTCGCGCTCTTTACGCTCCTCGTCAGAATAGAAACGGGCCTTCTCGAACTCATGGTTCGCAATGGCATTCTCCATCCGGTGAACGATGAACTTGATCCGCTTCTGAACCTCGGTCAACTCCTCGGGAAGGGAAGTCTGACGCAACTTCACCCGCGCACCAGCCTCGTCGATCAGATCGATTGCCTTGTCCGGTAGGAAGCGATCAGGAATGTACCGGCTCGAATGGGTGACCGAGAAGTTGATCGCCTCATCCGTATAGCTGACAGCGTGGAACTTCTCGTACTTGTCCTTGATGCCCATGATGATCTTGATCGCATCCTCCTCGTTGGGAGGTGGAACCTTGACCGCCTGGAAGCGACGTTCGAGCGAACGATCCTTCTCGATGGATTTGCGATACTCCGCTGGAGTCGTCGCACCAATGCACTGAATCTCGCCACGGCTGAGAGCCGGCTTCAGAATGTTTGCAGCATCGAGCGAACCCTCAGCCGATCCCGCGCCAACCAACGTGTGAAGCTCGTCGATGAAGACGATGGAGTTCTGATTCTCCATCAACTCCTTCATGATCGTCTTCAGCCGCTCTTCGAACTGCCCGCGATACTTCGTTCCCGCAACGATGAGCGAAAGGTCGAGCGCCAGAACCCGCTTGTCGGCCAGAAAGCTTGGCACCTCTCCGTCAGCAATCTTCTGGGCAAGTCCCTCAACGATGGCTGTCTTACCGACGCCCGGCTCACCGATCAGCACAGGGTTGTTCTTCGTGCGGCGGCACAGAATCTGGATGACGCGATCCACTTCCGTATCTCGTCCAACCAGCGGGTCGAGTTGCTGATCCATGGCTGACTGCGTCAGATCGCGAGAGAACTCGGCCAGCATGCTTTGCTCGCCGCGCTGTCCCTTGCCGCTGCCAGAGCTTGACGGTGCCTTCTCCTGCGTCGTTCGCTGTAGCTCTTCGCGGATGGCCGGAAGCCGCAGACCGCGCTCGGTCAGGATCTCCGCAGCGAAGCACTTCTCCTCGCGGAGCAGCCCAAGCAGTAGATGTTCAGTGCCAATATGTTTGTGCGAAAGCCGTTCGGCCTCTTCGGCTGCGTAGGCAAGTACCCGTTTGCACTCGTTCGAAAGGGGCAGGTCGACGGAGGTCGAGACCTTCTCCCGAATCGTCGTATGTCCTTCAATCTGCTTGCGAATCGACTCGACCGAAGCATGCGACCGGAGGAAGCGATTCGTTAACGCTTTATCTTCTCGAAGCAGGCCGAGCAGCAGGTGCTCAGTCTCAATGTAAGGGGACCCAAACTGACTAGCCTCATATCGTGCAAAGAATATGACGCGACGTGCTTTCTCCGTGTAGCGTTCGAACATGTTCCCCCTTCAAGCCGGCCACCACATGCGCCCAAGGGGGCTACACATAGCACCATTAGTCCAGTCACATTCCGCATCACTTAGCCGGAACACTCAGGCTGCTGCCAACAGGCGGAGCATCCATCACCTACATATAGTGTATCCGTACACTCCCGCCGGGCAAAACCCCGGCGAAACTTACATGTACGCTACATCAACAACCATTGGATGGGCTATCTGCAAATCCGGTGCGAAACTCACCCCGAAGCCACTTCGGTACCTGTCCAGGAGTTAGACGTTTAACGAGCAGGATCCTCAGTCAGATTTCCGTCCCGCAACCGGAGCAGCCGGTCGCAGCGCTCGGCAAACTCAACGTTGTGGGTAACCAGGACGCTTGTCAGCCCGTGAGCGCCATGCAGCCGTTGGATGAGCCCGAAGACCGCCTCGGCCGTCCGTCCGTCGAGGTCGCCGGTCGGCTCATCGGCCAGCAGCAGCTTTGGCTGCGTCACCAGCGCCCGGGCCAGCGACACCCGCTGCTGCTCTCCGCCGCTCAGCTCGCCCGAACGATGCTCGGCACGATCGCCTAACCCTACCTCGGCCAGCCAGACGAGCGCCGCCGCCATCGCCTCAGCCCGCTTCGTGCCGCGTGCCAGCAGCGGCATAGCGACGTTCTCAAGCGCGGTAAACTCCGGCAGCAGGTAATGAAACTGCCAGACATAGCCGATATCGCGATTCCTGAATTCAGCCGCCTGCCGTTTGGTGAAGGAGCTAAGTCGCGTCTGCCCGCACCAGACATCGCCCGCACTGGGCGTATCGAGCGCCGCCAGCAGGTGGAGCAGGGAACTCTTACCACTGCCACTCTCGCCAACAATCGCGACCATCTCGCCTTGGCGGATGGTGAGATCAAGGCCTCGAAACAGCTCCAACTCACCCCGCCCGGTGCTGTAGGTCTTCGTCAGCCCGGCGGCGCGCAGAACCACGGGGTGCTCTGCCGCAAGCGGCAGCGGCTCCAGCGATCCTCCGTCGTGGCGGAACTGTACCCGTGGCTCGCTCAAGCGGTCACTTCCGAGCGGTTCGAGTGGGAACCAAGAGCGATCGCGATCCGGTTCCAGGCATTGATAGTTGTAATCACCAGCGTCAGATTGACGGTCTCTACATCGCTGAAGTGAGCACGAACTTCGTTGTAAATCGCGTCCGGCGCATGCCCATCCTGAATGTTCGTTAGGGCCTCGGCCCAGGCCAGCGCCGCTCGCTCCCGCTCGGTGTAAGCCGATGAGCTTCGCCATTCTGCCAGGCCATCAATCTGCTCGCCGGTCTCAAGCAGCTTCCGCAGCTCCGCCGTATGCAGTCGAATGCAGTATTCACATCCATTCATGGCCGACACTCGAAGCCGCAGCAGGTCCAACAAGACCTTATGGAGGCCGCTCTCAGCGTTCAGGTAGTGCTCCAGCGCCGTCATCTTCGCCAGCCCCTCCGGTGCCAACTGCCCGTACTTTAACCGTGGTTCACTCATAGCGCAAAGCCTCCGCAGGCAGCACGCGCGCTGCACTCGCACTTGGATATAGCGTAGCAATCAAGCTGACGCCTAGCGACACGCCCGCAACGATCAGCGCGTCCACCACCCTGGGCGCGAATGGCAGATAATCGATCGAATACACTGCCGCATCCAGCTTGATGAATTGATAGTGACCGCCAGCCCAACTTAGCCCATAACCGACAATCAGCCCAAGCACGGTGCCGATCACCGAAATGAGCAAACCCTGCAAGAGGAAGATTCTCCGCACCTGTTCGGCTCGTACACCGAAGCTCATCAGCACCGCAATGTCGCGTGTCTTTTCCATTACCATCATCGTGAGCGCGATAAGGATATTGAGCGCGGCCACACACACGATCAGCGCAAGCACGATGAACGTTACCACCTGTTCAAGCTTCAATGCCCGGAACAACTCGCGATTCTGCTCCATCCAATTTGTGGTCTGAAAGCCCTTGCCGGCGGCTGCTTCGATCGCGCGACCAATCGTGTCTGCGTGGTAAAGATCATCGACCTTGAAGCTGATGACGGAGATCAGGTCTGGTTCCGAGAAGAGTCGCTGGGCGTCCGTCAGTCGCAGAAATGCGTAGCTGGAGTCGTACTGGTAAAAACCCGAACTGAAGATCCCCACAAGCCGAAAACGCTGATAGCGCGGCACCAGGCCGAGCGGCGTCAACTCTCCCTGCGGACTTGTCACGAGCACGGTATCACCAACCTTCGCACCCAGTGTCTCTGCGAGATTCTTGCCGACAACGATCGGCGGCAACGCCTGCTGACCGGCAGGATCACTTGAAAGGGGAGCCGACAGTTCTTCGGATGATCCATCGTTTACGGCCTGCAAGAGATTCCCGATCGTCCGTTCATCTTTGGGGACGATCCCTTTAATCAGGCCGCCGCCGCTCCGTGCTCCACGCGAGATCAGTACCTGTCCATATAGCCCAGGAGCGGCCGCCGTCACATGCGGCAGGCTTCGCAGGCGTTGCAGCAGAGGCTGCCAATCACGAATGCCGTCCCCGGCTACACGCATCAGGTCTACATGCGCGGTCGAGCCAACCAATCGCTCCTGAAGGTCTCGTCGCATCCCGTTCGTGATCGCCAGCGCGATGATCAGCGAAGCTACGCCGGCCGCAACGCCGATCACAGAGATGGTTGTGATCACGCCCACGATTGCCTGCCGCCGCTTTGCCCGGAGATACCGCGCCGCTATGAAGAACTCAAACCGCATCCGACCCTCAGCTTACTCTTCTTCTTTCAGTGAGCCATCACGCGTGGAAGGTTCCAATGACGCGAAACAGCTATCAACCGCAGCGCAAAACATACGCTGCCACCTGCGCTCATGGCTAAGCCTCGTGGCAGCTTGACCTTCATCATCAGCACCATGACGATCGCACCAGCGAGCGCTGCTGAAGCGTACACATCCGAGTTCAACACCCCTGGAACGCGCGCTAACAGTACGTCCCGCACCGTGCCACCGCCCACGCCTGTGATCGCTCCCATGACGATCGCGAGCAGGGGATGAATCCCGTACTCCAGCGCTTTGCCAGCACCGGCCACGGCAAACAGCCCAAGCCCAGCCGCATCCAGCGTGACCATCAGCCCGGTCGGTACCTGCTGCACGTACTGGTAGAAGAAGAACACGGCACCGCCACCCGTGAGCGCCGTCGCAGCATACCTCCAGTCGCGAATACTGTTCGGGGGCACGGCACCGATCAGCACATCGCGGATCACGCCACCGCCGAGCGCCGTGGCAAATGAGAGAACCAGCAGCCCCAGCAGGTCGAGGTCCGCCCGAATCGCTGTCATCGCACCCTCGACTGCGAACACAGATGTTCCTACAAGGTCGACGACCAGCAGAAGCAGATCCTGCCGGTACTTCGGAAACCACGACCGTAGCGCAGCCATCATCTCAGGACCGTCTTCACAGAAACGACGTTCTCATACCGGTCATACACGCGCACAGCGACCAGGTGTTCCTTCGCGTCTGTAACAGTCGCCGTTGTATTTGGAATCGCGGCTAGAAAATCGTACCGCTCGGTCATTGCATCGGACACCTTCCCGACCGGCTCGACGTACTGCCACGGTCCGGCGTCGATCGAGTATTCGGCATGGGCGATGGGTGAGGTAGCATCGTGAACCTCGAGCCTGACGCGCACCTTCGTCCCTTCTACTGTCGCTGCAAACGCGCCCGGCATCGGCGGCGTCGTATCTACAACAAACACGTCGCTTACCTTCTCGCTCTTCAGCGATGCGGCATCCGTATGGACCGGCGCGTCGCTCGCTTCGACCTTCAGCGTGTAGCTTCCGTCAGGCAGCAGGGAAGCGTCGAAGCTGTAGAACCGGTCGGAGATGCGGTCTTTTAGCAGGTGCCAGTTCGCTTCTCCTACACCCTTGTAGAAGACGGCGAACATCAGGTCGTCCCCATTGTCATCGTGCGCTGCCCAGCGAACCGTCACGCCGGTCTTGTCCTTTTGTGCGGTCAGTGGTCCTGTGCCGCTTTCGATAGGGAACGTCAGTACAGGCGTCGAGGAGTTTTGAGCCGGAAAGCTGATCTGCATCGTCGTTGCCGGAGCCGATCCCGTACCCACGGCCACACGCGTCCCCGGTTGTACAGCAATCTCGTCGACCACAGGTGCGGTGTTAGCCTGCAGGTAATTCAGAGCGACTGCACCAATCGTTCCGCCCTCACGAACAACTGTTCGCCACTGTACAAAGCGTGCAGGAGGTACGCCGATCGACGCTGCTCCCGGCGCAACCTTCATCCACTCACTCCAGCCCATCAGCGGGCTTTCGACATTGCCGCTCCGCGCATACAAATCGAATGCTGCCGGCACTTCGGATCGCACCTCGGCGCGGCCCCATTGTGAGAATCCCTGCGCATCGAAGACCGCGCTCGTGTACACCGCAGGAGAGGTCAGGCGATCCCGCAGCTTGAAGACCTTCCCGCTATTGCTTGTGCCCACCAGCAATCCGTCTTTTACCGCAGCAAACGCCATTCCCTGCGATGCTTCGAGGTGTGCCACGTCGGTGAACCGTCCCGGCACCTGGGTGTCTACCCTGTACACACGGCCACGATTTCCGGTGGCCGCCAGCAGAGCCTCTCCTCGGAACGCCAGCCCATAGACAACGTCATCCTTCAGCGCGAGCAGTTTCGAAGGAGCACCATCCAGGCCGATCCTGTAGACCTCGGAGCCTTCAGGAATCACCGTGTTCGCGCTCGCAGCGCTGGCCGACCCAGGCTGCAGGATGGTGAGGCTTACCCCAACGTTGCCCGTTACTGGCAGCGGAGCCAGCGAAGTCGGCCCCTTCGCTCCCACCCCTGCCGCGTAGACGACACCCGCCGCGTCCATCGCCAACGCTGTAATCTCTCGCTTGGGCGCAGCGTAGACGGCAAACGGCTTCGCGTCCCGCGCTGTTGTCGCGATCCGGTAGATCACACCTGCCCCATCGGAGCCCGCCCAGAGCACCCCATCCCTGGCCACCATCAGGCAGCGAATGTGTTGATCTGTCGTCCGGAAAAGTAGTTCGGCCGTTCCGCCTCTAACCGGCACCCGATAGACCGCGGCAGGCGCACCCGTTGCGATGAAGAGCGAGTCGCCAATCTCCGCGGTGTCCCATAGATACTTCGGCTTCTCTGCCGTGGTCGCCGCATCGAACAGCACTGTCGCGGCGCCACCGCCAGCCGGGATTCGATACACCTTTCCATCCGGAGAGGTGGCAGCGACTACCGTGCCATCCGTCAGCACGCGTACCGACTGAACACCCAGTTCTTTTCCTTCAAAGATCCTGCTCGTCTTTCCGTCCTGACCAATCTTCAGCACGGCAGCCGATCCAGCAGATGTCCCGCCTACGCCCGCATAGCCATTGCCTGCAGCATCCGCGGTCAGCGACCAGACGTAGTTTCCACCTGTCGCGGCGAGTAGCGACGTCGCGGGTCCTGCTTCAAGCCTGCCATCGCTGCGGATTGCGACGCCCTCGGACGTTCCCTTCGCGAGGTCCTCGTACCGGTCGACGCTCCACAGCTTTGTACCCTGCGCCATCGCCCCGCATGCCAGCCCCGCCAGCATCGTCAATCCAGTAAAAAACCTTCGCACCATCGTCTTTTGAGTCTAATGGACGACTCCCAAAAACGATGGGCAGCAGCCGAAGCTACCGCCCATTCTCTAACTGGTTCAAACCTAACTAATTTGCCAGCACCGCGCGATACCGAACCTGGTTCTTCTTCACCTTGGCGACCGCATCGTTTGCCTTCGCCATCGCAAACTTCTCCGTAATGGCCTTTACGTTGTGTCGCGCTGCAACATCAAGCATCTCGTGCAGGTCGCGCGGACTGCCGGTCGGGCTACCTGAGATTGCTTTCTGTCCGCTGATGAGCGAGAACGCCTGGATCTGCAACGGCGAAGGTGCAGCACCCACCACACAGATCGTTCCCTTGGGGCGAAGGGCATTCACATACGCCTGCCAATCTTGATCGGCACTTACGGTCGAGAGCAGGAAGTCAAACGAGCCTGCGATCTTCTTCAGTGCGCCCGTGTCACGGGTGTTGACGAAGTGATGAGCGCCCAGCGTCTTTGCCTCTTCCTCTTTATCCTTCGAGGTCGAGAATGCGGTCACTTCAGCGCCAAATGCTTTCGCAAACTGCAATCCGATGTGTCCCAGACCACCGATCCCGATGATTCCCACACGCGATGAAGGACGAATACCGTGGTTGCGCAACGGGCTGTACACCGTGATTCCGGCGCAAAGAAGCGGGGCTACATTCTCACTCTCAAGGACCTTCGGCACAGGAATAGCGAACTTCGCGTTCACTCGTACGCTGTCCGCGTAGCCGCCATTCCGGCCCACACAGGTTGGCTGTGCTTTTGCGCACAGGTGCTCATCGCCCTGGCGGCACCACTCGCAAACGCCACAGCTATCGGCCTGCCAGCCAATGCCAACGCGTTCGCCTGCTGCACGATCCGTCACACTGGAACCTACTGCCGTTACTGTCCCGACAATCTCATGGCCGGGAATAAAGGGATACTTGCTAATGCCCCAGTCGTTGTCGATCAGGTGGATATCGCTGAAGCAAACGCCGCAGTGCGAGATGCGTACCTCCACCTCATTCGGCTTCAACTCTCCAGCATCATATTTGTACGCCAGCAACTGTGCACCGGCCGCGTGCACGGCTAAACCATGAATTTCATTCATTGAAGTCTTTCCCTCTTGGCGTGCGGCCGAGACCGCCCACGAACTCTCTGATGCTACAACACCTTAAGAAACAGTTTTGCAGAAGAATCCCCAGCACTTTAGGCACTTTCGTACCTGCACAAGTCATCAATTTGCGCAATCTGTCTGTCGCTACCTCACAAGAAGCCGCAGTACGTGCGATCCCGTAACCGCGTAGCCGGCTTCTGCCGATCCAAGCTCCACAGCACTCTCCCCCGTAAGCTGCATCCCTGCATCATTTTTCAAGGGTTCGAGCACGTTCGCCATCGAAAGTGGAATCTCCGGAAGCGCCCTCGTCTCCAGTACCGCCTGCGCTGTATGGGCCAGCAGCGTCACGTAGACGCGATCGTTCTCGTGCATCCGATTCATGCCTGCCACGGTGTCAGCCAGTCCGACAGCATGACTCGACACTCCATTCCCCGTCATAAGTTTGTCCAGGCTTGCGCCGTCGCTCACCACCACGCGCAGCGTCCCCGATGCGAGACTTGCAGGAAGCGTTATAGGCACCCGAACCACCCTGGCCGCCGCCTGGTAGGGGTGCAGGGTCACCTCGACCTCAATCGTCTCACCGGCGCGAGCCTCTACCTTGCTCAGCCGTGCCGCTTCTACGACCGCTGTTCGCCGCGCTGGCTGGACCTCCAACCGCAGCTTCAGTCCCGTCACTACCGGCTGATTAACTGCATTTTCGTAGATCTTGCTGAACCGGTCGTTGATATAGAGCGCCGTTGTGATCGCACCGGTATTCTGGCCAGTTGGAGCCATCATGCCGAGCAGCCTCACGCCCGGCTGTCCAGCTACAGTAAGTTCCCCCGTCAACAGGTAGCTCTGCTCGGCCGCAGCGGCGTTCGTACCCTGCATCGTCTGGTAGACCGAACTCAACATGGCCGACGGTGTCAATTGCCTGTCGTCCAGCACCTCGAAGTGGAAGACCTTCGTGCTCCCGGCGTTCACGACCTCGACCACAGCGGGGATCATTCGCGCTGCTATACCGAATCGGCCGAGGATCGCCGAGGCACGGTCCTCCGTAAATGAACCTACCGTCTCCGTCGTATTGACGATCTTGAAGGCATTCATTGGGGAAGGCAGCGTCGCTACAACGGTCGCCTTGGTCATCGGCATCGAGACCGGCCCATTCTGGGTAATCGGATGACCGCAGGCCAGCAGCCGTGTCGTGTCAACGTACGTGACGGTACACGTCCCCGAGACCGAGAGATCTCCGCGTACCAGGATCGCGCTTACCGCTGATCCAGGAATAAGCGGCTCCGGTTGCTTCGTCTCAGCGTCCGCTCCACCAAGCCCTGCCACCGGCGTCAGCCCCAAAGCCCGGAACCGGTCCCCGAATAGATCCACCGTCTGCTGGCTAAAGCCCGAAAACATCAGCGGGGTCTCCATCGCCTGCATCTCGGGCTGGCCATCCACCTTTGGCCGCGGTCCCGCCGGTATATCGCGTACATCGAGCATCTCCGCGATGGGTGTTATTCCGGCTATCGGTTCCTTGCTGAACTGCCCTATCCGGTAACTTAGAGCACCCACCAGCCTGCCGTCGATATACACCGGACTGCCGCTCATCCCCGCTACTACGCCCGTGTATTCCGGCTTCGTGCCATGCAGGCGGGCCAGGATCATGTCACGCCCAGGCCCCAGCGAGTCCTTCAGCACGCCTAGGATCTCCACCTGCATCGGCTCTGGCAGCACCCCCTCGAACACCGTGTACGCTACACCCATCTGCCCGCGTTTAATTTCAGCCAATGGGAAAAAGCGCGTTTCCTTCGGCGGCCCGTCGTTCGGGGACTGCGCGCCGGATGACGTCGCCGCACTCACAAACGTCCAAAGTATCGCAACGCCGACTGGCACCAAAGTTCTCTGGAGGGTCTGTCTGGAAGGCCTGTTCACATCCTCAGACTAGAGTGTTCCCGCCTCAGCACCAAACGCCGCTTCCATTGGACGTGCCCGACTCACAGAATTCGGAGTAAAGTTTCAGATGATGAGCCCCCAAACAGCAGCTACCCCGCTTCCCCTCGCGCTTTCGGTCCCCCGCCGCGCCGTACGGCTCGGTCTCTGCTGTTTCCTCGCTCTGCTCTCGTCAGGTCTGCCGATTGCTTCAGCAGACGCGCAAACGCCCGCTGCAACTCGCCAACAGCAGCAAAGCCCAGCGAACCCGCCGACTGATGAGGCCGGCCCTCAGACTGACAACGGCTCCATCATCCTCCGGAAGAAGAAAGACGCCGACGAACCGCCTCCGCCAGCCGCGCCCGAGGCTCCCAAGGTCAAGAACCCTAATAACGAGACCTACTCCCTGCGCGTCGATGTGCCCATCGTCAATCTTGATGTGAATGTCGTCCTCGATAAGACGCACCAGTTCGTTCCCGGACTGAAACCCGCAAACTTCCTCGTGCTCGAAGATGGCGTCGAGCAGCCTGTGCAAAACGTTCGGATGTCCCAAACGCCCATCACCGCCGTTATGCTGCTTGAGTTCGCCTCCAACAGCTACCGGCTCATCTACGACATGCGGAACGCCTCATACAGCTTCTTCCGCTCGCTGCGGCCAGACGACTACATTGCTGTCATCACCTTCGACCTCCGCACCCACATCCTCACCGACTTCACCAATAACAAGGACATCGTCGCCCAGTCGCTGCAGACTCTTACCATCCCGGGCTTCTCCGATACCAATACCTTTGACGCCCTCTACGAAACGCTTGATCGTGTCAGTCGCATTGAGGGTCGCAAGTACATTGTCATGATCGGCTCCGGGCGCGATACGTTCTCGAAGATTACCCTCGACAAGATGCTTGCCAAGATCAAGGCCACCCCCAACGTCACCATCTTCACGATCGGCACGGGGGCTTTCTCAAATGAGCTGTACGGTGGTCGCGGCGGCATGAGCGGCGGCATCCGCGACCTGAACTATCTCCAGGCTCAGAATCAGCTCAAGACCTTCGCCTCCATGACGGGCGGCCTCAGCTTCAGCCCCATCTTCGAAGGCGCGCTGCCAGACGTATTCTCCCAGATCAACGATTCCATTCGAAACGAGTACGTTCTTACCTATCGGCCGACCAACAACAAGAACGACGGCAGCTATCGCAAGGTAAAGGTCCTCCTCGTCGACAACGAAGGCCATCCGCTCCAGATGCAGGACGAGAAGCAGAAGCCTCTGAAGTATTCGGTTATTGCCCGCGATGGTTATCGCGCTAAGCTCCCTGTCGAATAGCTTCGCGGTAATTTCGCAGCTGCATTATCTTGTAGAGCGGAAAAAGGCGGGTTTAGATGCTGGCCGTAACCCGTTTATATGGAACGCCTTAGTTGTCTCTACTGTTCGTAACTATAGGCATCTAAAAGGGTTACAGGTAAATATAAGTTTCTAAATGACTTAGAGTGGGCTGGAGGCAATCAGGCCAGATATCTGATAATTGTGCTCGCCTGCGGACTAACTATTTGTCAAGTGGGCAGACCGAGAGAAGCATGAGTCAGCCACGGGTAGTGCATGGGATTTCGCCGATCGTCGCGGTCGCCAGCGTCAAGGCGGCGGTAGAGTTCTACGTCCGTCATCTGGGCTTCAACGCACTCTTCGTCGCTGAAGATGGTTCATACGGAGTCGCCGGACTTCTCGATCAGAGTGTCCATTTTGTTCCGGCTGCTGATGCGGAAGCGTTAGCGTCGACTGCAAGGCATACCTCCTTTCGTCTGCGCGTCGAGGGCCTCGACGCCTACTGGGAACAGGTAAGCGCCACCCATCCGCCAACGCGCACTCGCGCCCCTGAGATCAAGCCGTGGGGGATCCGCGAGTTCCACATCCTCGACGCAGATGGTGCGCTCATCATCGTCAGCGAAGCCGCCGACGCGACGTAGCAGGTGTAACAATCAGCAGGCATGCGGATAGCCAGCCTTCAGCCTTCAGTCACCTTGACGCTCCACGCGCTGGGCAAGCTCGACACACTCTGCGCCGTAACGAAGTACTGCTTGCAGGCGCTCCCTGAACTAGCCGCCCGAAATATTCCCGTCCTCCACGATAGTTGGACTGCCGACACGGACGAGATCCTTGCCACGCACCCCGACCTGGTTGTCGCCAGCGTTCCGTATCGTATGGAGTCGCTGGCGGCCATCCTGAAATCCGGCCTTCCCGTCCTCGCTTTCGCACCCCACAACCTGGCCGACATCTACAACGACATTCGCCTGATCGGCGGTGTGGTTGAAGCCTGCGATCAAGCCGAAAGCCTGATCCGGCTGATGCAGCAGACTATTGCAGCCACGCGCGAGAAGGTAGCATTTGCGCCCACGAGGAGCGTCTACTGCGAGGAGTGGGGAAAGCCTATGATCCATTCCCAGCCTTGGGTCGCTGAACTCATCGAGGCTGCGGGCGGCACGTTTATCGGGGCGCCCGGCACCCACACCACGCCTGAGGAGGTCGCCGACGCCGACCCCGATACCCTCCTCTTTGCGTGGTGCGGAGCAGGGAACCGCGTGCCGCTCGCAAAGGTCGTTGTTCAGCGTAACTGGCAACCTCTACGCGCCGTGCGAAGTGGCAGCGTCTTCTGCATCCCCGACGAGTACCTGAATACGCCAGCACCGACGCTCCTTGAAGGCCTGGCGTGCATCGCGTCAGCTATCCATCCGGAGCTCTTCCCACGCCATCGCCAACTCGTTGCGTTGACCCCAAACGACTGACACAGTACACTTTGAGAGGCGGTCAAGAGTTCCCAAAGCTCATGACCTCGCAGAGGCACCATCCCTGCATTGCCCCCTCGTTCAATGGTAGGACTAGCGACTCTGACTCGCTCGATCGGGGTTCGAATCCCTGGGGGGCAACCAAAAGCATGTAAACGCCTCTGGGAGGCGCGTTTTTCTTTATCCTTCCTCGCACCTGTTCGGACCCTCTTGATCCATGCAAGTTGTGCAAAATAAATTACTTATCGAAATCTATGGGTTGTTTGCGGACGAGGATCGTCGTCTTAGGAGGTGCCAGCTGGTGCGAGGACAGCCAGCCTTTTCTGCGGGTACGGATGTGGGTATCATTGGGGAAATTTGTGGGTCATCACGCCGGACCAGCTCAGCCAGATGCGTACGATTGCAGGCGCAATCTACAGCATGACGTCGCAGCCCCGTCGGCATCGACTCCAGAACCGGACCGATTCAAATACTTTGACAACTGGTTTGAGGCCGGACCAAACCCGGGCGGAATGGACAACGGAATCGACGGCAAAGATGAGCGGGATATCTTAGCCTCCATCCGCAACGGCAAGGTCTATGCAGACTTTCTGATTGCTACCATCCACACGCATCAACTCACGTTCTTTTCCACCAAGACAAACACGGAAGTAGACCATGACATTCCGGAGTTTTTTAAAAGTTCGCGCACGACGCGATTGATGCGGGGGCGGAACGGAGAGGTTCAACACCATTTTGCCCGGACTTTCTCGGCAGCGCACCGCTAGACCGGAATCTGAGGAATATTTTCCCCGTCACAAGCGAAGGTGTACACGTAGTCGTAATGCAGCACATATCTCCCCTCTGCTTATTCAAGGGAAAACGGCGTGGGCTTCATGGTGCTCTTGGTCTGGTTCATAGTCCAGGTGCCATCCCACGGACTTGAGCACCGCAGGCCGTCCCCGCACACAAGACCACAGCTATCCAGGCACAGCAAAACACTTCAAGCCTTCGCACAATACCCACAGTATATTCAGGTGTTTCAGCGATCGTTAGGTTCGTCCTATTACGCACGGGATCGACGCCGCTTCGGGCTATTTCAGCAAGCGACCGCTTCGGGTGTACGCACCATGTCCACACATCGCGCGAAGTACTCGGGCAACTCGCGCTCGGTAGCGTCTTGCAGATCGCGAGCGACCTCGGCATCGCGTTTTGCCCCGGCTGCCAGGTGCGTAAATCCCGCCTCGCTTGCGCTTTCGGCCGTGTAGGCCTCGTCTATCGAGGGGAAGACATAGCGGATGTCGATGCCGTGGAAGCTGGAGTCGGCGCAGGAGCGGTGATACTCCAGGCAGGCTGTCAACAGATACTGTTCCAGCAAGATCATGTTGCCGTCTTTGTCCGCGAAGTTCCTCCAGGCACGCACGTTGTGGCGATGGCGCAGAAGCCGCATTGCCTGTGAGACGTAGTGGTGGATAAAGTCCAGCCTGTTCCCGCCGAAGAGGCCGCAGCACTCCGCCCGGCCGTGCCCCAGCGAGGCCTGCCGGTACCAGTCCCACTCCGCCGGCATCCATCCGCTGTCCGGTCGACCCAACGCGCTCTCGAAGTCTTCAGGGTGATAGCACGAGCGCCCGTAAACAACGGGCTCAGGGTTCTGGGCAAAGACGTCCGCAGCTTCCAGGTCCGGCCGCAAGGGCTTCCAAAGAAAAGCGTCGGTGTCGATATGAACGAAAGGCTCTTGCTGAAGCCTGTAAGCCTCCATCTTGCCCAGCGACCACCAGCCCGGGTCCTCATTTCCTAACGAGTTCAATCCGGTCGACACATGAGCAAACGGCAGTTCGAGCGTGTCGACAAGCAGGCGTGCGCCTGCGTCATCCGTCACAAGCACCGTCTCCGGGTAGTGGTTGGAGGCCGCCGCCAGAGACAGCCCCCATGCTAGCCAATGGTGCAGCTCACTGGCCCAGCTACTGTGCCGCTCCGCCAGAAACGGCTTCGTCCAGAACGACCACACCGCCCTCATTTCGCTTTGGATACCCGTTTGGTGCGCTGCACTTCTGCGGAAAGGGTCGCCCGTGTATTGGCCGTCTTCAGCAGTTGCGCGCCAGCCGCGATGCTGCCTTTCCCAAAGCAGCTGTTGATGGGCGAAAACTCACACCGGCACGCCCGGAACTGCAAGGTGCCATTGGACCAGTTGACGAAGCCCAGCGGCGCGTAATGATGCTCGATCCCATCAGGAGCCAATGCATCGGGCACTGGATTGTTGTTGCTATCCGGGGTGCTCGGCCACTCGATCTGCCCTGTGGCCACACGCGCCGGAATGAGCCAGTAGTCGCCGGTGCGATACGTGCCTCCGGGCGCGAACATCACCTGAATGCCATCCTCCAGGTCAATCCACACTGGCGCACTCGGCAGGCTTTCGGTGATCGGTATTGCCCCGGCCACCAGTTGCTGCGCGTCGGACGCTTGCTGGTTCCAGCGGCGGATCCTCGGGTTCACATAGTCGTCGCTCCAGCCGGTCAGCGAGGCAGGCGTGGAAGAATTCACCGAAAGCACGCCGCCGTCCACCTTTGCCAGTTTCACCAGTGTCCCCGGCTGTCCTTGCAGGTCGAGCGTGTCGTCCCCCAACTCCACCCATGAGCCGGAAGCGAAGCCGCGCGTCGCCCCCACCTGGAAGTCATTGCCTGAGCCTCCCAGCCACGTGGTTGCCACGCTGCCGTTATCGCGCGACCACTTGAAAGTCGCGGTTCCGGCCGTGCCGGGCGTGTGTACCTCTACCCGGTAGAGCTGGTTTTCCGCGCCGCGATACTGCGAAGCCGGCGAGGTCAGGCACGGGTCCTGGATCTGTTGCCCAGGATCCAGCCGCGCCGTCATGGATGCCATACTCAGCCCACTCAGCGGGGAAAGCGGGCCGTCGCAAGTAGGCACGCTTTGCGTAGGGCTGGCGCCTGCCAACTGTTGCTCGAGCACCTGCATTTGTCTCTCGATCTGTTCCTGCTCGTCCTCGTTGTCAGTCTGTGAAAGCTCCTGCTTCAGCACGCTGAGTTGCTTCTGTATCGAGTCGGTCGTCCCCGTGGTCTGGCCCAGCGTATCGGTCGAGATCGCCTTCACCTGCCACACCACCTTGGAGCGTGCGCAGGTGTCCGGTCCGTTCAGGGCCTTCTCGCGAATGGAATCATCCTCGATCCACGTGATGTTCCGCTCCCACACGTCCAGGTAGAGCCAGAAGTTGGACGTGAGCGTCTTCAGCAGCGCGGTCGCCAGCGGGTCGTTATCAGGCAGCGGGTAGTCGAGCTGCTTGGTGTAATCGCAGTCCTCGTCGTTCTCCACCAGGATGCCGTCGACGTACATGCGGCCGGCGCTGATCGTAAGCGCCGCCCCGTTCGCCGTCAGCTTGAATCCTCCCTCCGCGGAAGGCGCTGCATAGGGGCCGAGCAGATCGCGGGTCAGCGTGCGCAGCAGGTGCAGCAGGATGTCGGTTTGCTCGTTGTGGTCGGCGTCCAGCGTCACTCTGCCTTGCTGCATCAGGACCCGGCTGAAGTGTTTGCTCGGATCAAAAGTGTCTCGGGTGAAGTCGTCTTTCATCTCTTATCTCTCCTTGCGAAGCTGTCGGCCTCGGGTCTGCTTTCTGCTGTCCGGTCAGTTACCCCAAATGATCCCAACGTCCATTCCTGCGGGTGTAAATTGTTCCAGCCTCGCCTGCAGATTCGCGCGGCGTTGCGGCTGAAAGAGGTCGTGAAACGCGCCCATCTCTGACTCGTCATCAGCGCCGGCCAGGATCTCCGGCGCGCACGTCAGCGCCAGTTGCGCATAGGTCGGCGAGCCATAGTGCGTGCTGGTGAACTGCGGCTGCACACGCAGCTTTTCCGCGGCGATGTCCGCCGCCTGTAGAGCGAGGTTGGATTGCTCCGCCTTCACCTGCTGGATCACGCCGTCCGGTTTGCAATGGTAGCGCCGCGGTGTCCGGCAGCCTGCGGGCACATAGCAGAAACGCATGCACCCAAGCTGCCGCCGTGCCACATTCACGCAGCTATTGAAAATGCTGTTCTCCGCCAGCTGGATGGCATGCACGTCCACGATGCCGAACGCCGTGCAGCGCTGGATCGTCAGCACGGCATACGCGGGCCCATCGCCGCCTGGCACGCCGATCGCCCTGCCTTGCGGATTGACCGCATCCAGGATGCTGTCGGTCAGCTTCATCGGAATGGGATCATAGGTCACTGAGTTTTCGTTGACCTGGATGGCCCCCAGGATGCTATGTTCCACCCGCACCCGCGCCCTCACGTTATACAGCTCCAGTGAAGGTTCCGCCGGACGCTTCGCGTTGCAGTCGCAGTCGATCCCCCATCCGGGAACAAGCGTGCAATGGCGGATTACCACTTCCGCGGAGCACTCAGGCAGTGCCGCGTTCTGCGGAGGTTCATCGCCCGCCCCTGTGATCTGCACCGCGCGCCCCGTGATGAGCAGGCCGTCCAGCGTGAACCGGCTGCCGTGCCCCATCGTGACCGAAAGCGCATCCGGCAGGTCCGATTGCCAGTCCAGCAGACGGATCACCGGCCGCGTGCGGTTGGCGGCGCGCAGCTGCAGGGTCTGTCCCTCGTTGAGCGTCACATAGATCGGCTCAACATATACCGTAGTATCGGTCAGCTCGATCACCGCGTCGACCGGCGCGTCCTTCTTCCATTGGTCCAGCGCGTCTCCAATGCGGTGAAACGTCTGGTCCCTGCCCACGCGATACAGGCTGAACGGTGGAGGCGTCGAGTCCGCGGCCACACGCTGCGCTGGGTTGAAGATAGGCCGGTCATACTCACCTCCGCCGATGCCCGCGCTGAACCCGTAGTGATACGTCACACGGCAGCCCTTCTTCGGCAGTTGACTTGGCGGGAACGCGAAGCGTCCAGTGTGCGGGTCCAGCGCCACAGTCTTCGGCCATGGAACATACTGCCAGCCGCTCAGGTCCGCCGGCACGATCCAGTCAATGGGGACGGGCGTATCCGCATCCAGCCCGTTCCAGCCTTCCGCCCATATGCACACGCTCTTGTCTGCGCCATACAGGTCGGCCTTCTGCTCAAGGAACTCTGTGCGACGGATCGCGATGGGCACGTTAAGCTCTGTGGTCACCTCGCCCGGTGTCTGGCCTTCTTTCGGGTCGATGAACAACGGCGCGTCCTGCCCAAGCAGGCTGAAGGTCATGCAGTGAGGTCCAGCCTCCTCCGCACAGTACGCCGGGCACCGCGTCACGGAATAAGACCCAAGCCGCCACACGAACACCCCCACCGAAGGAATGTTGGTACGACCCACCGTCCGCGCGGAGTCGATGCGGCGAATGTCCACGGTGTGCGCCATCCGGTCGAACGGCCCATTGAGCCGTTCCAACTCGCGCAGCAGCCGCACGTCCACCGTGTGCCCTCGCTCCATGTGCGGGTGATCGATGTTCTGGTTCCAGCCCAGATGTTTTAAAAACTCCACCGCGCGCGCAGGCCAGCCAGCGACGTCATAGGCAAGGTCCTCCAGCAGGAGCAGCGTGCCTTTGCGCCGCCGGTAGCGGATCGTGTTGGCGACTTCCCGGCGCGGCACCAGGATCTCCGCCAGCGCCTGGGTCCGCTTCGTCCCCCTCACTGAAGTCAACCCGGCCGTGCTCACCGGCGTATAGCCGATCAGGTCGGCAATGTAAGGCACCGCCCACGGCTGCGCGGTCTCGATGAACCAGTTGTCATACAGCTGCAGGATGTCGTCTTCCACAACATTGACCTGCTCCGCAATGACGCGCAACAAAGCCTGCAGCGGGTAGTTTTGCTCCGCGTCGCGAATCCGATAGATCGAGGGAAGCAGCTTGTAGAGCCGGTCGATGCGGGGATCGGTGGATGGAAACGTTGTGGCAGTCGAGGTCGTCATGGAAATCCTCACAGCACCTGGTTCAGGATGAGTGTGTCGGGAACGTTGGGCGTAAAGGCCGCGAGTTGGGCCGGACGGATGCCGCCTTTTTCAAAGTCTGCGAAATTGGCGGCAACCTGCTTCGGAATACGTGAGTTGGCGATGTCTTGAGCCGCTGTCGCCAGTTCGTCCAGCGTGAGCAGCTTGCGCCCGCCATTGCCATCTGGCTCCTTCTCAGGAATGCCGCCAAAGGCGATCACATCCACGTAGTCGACGCCCTCGATGTTCTGGATCGCGGCAATCAGATCGCACAGCAACGCCGGCTGCCCCAGATCGCGCGCATCGAAGCCGAACTCCGCCAGGACCGCAGTGCGGATGGCCGCCGAAACGATCTCCCACTTGTACGCAGGCAGGATCTTCACGCTCACGCTGAGCACAAGGATCTTGAGCTCGCGCAGGTCTACCTGCACAGGCAGGGCCACGTCCCCGTAGTTGTGCAGCGCCAGCAGCAGGTTCCGGTAAAGATCTGAAGTGGTGTCGATGGGAATGTCTTCCGCACCGGCGATCGTCACATGCACCAACTGCCTTTGCCCGTTGCTGATCTTGCGCGAAGCCGCCTTGCCGATGCCTGCATAGGTGCGGGTGAAGTTGGCATAGTCTTCTACAGACACCAACCGGTCCAGCGACATCACGGCCAGCGGCGCATTGCTGCGTGCCCGGTCGCGGCTCTCCGGCCCTGCTCCTCCGGACGCCGCAAGTGGATTGGTGACACCCTTCACGCCAAGCGGCTGGCTCACCAGCATGCTGATCTGGCTGGCCCGCACATTGCCCGCCGGGCCCAGGTCGCTGCGGTATACGGCATTCAGGTTTTGAACGCCCGTAGGAGGCACCGCCCCATGCTCACCGTCGCCGAAGATCACGGTCGTATTCGCGTTGTCGTCCGTTGTGGTCGTGAACACGCGGTCCGCCGGCCCGGCGCCTGCCATGGTCGCAACTTCCGTCCACTTCACGTTATTCACATACACGGCCAGCGTGCTCTTCACGCCGGTGGGATTGGGATCGGACACATACGTCAGCGGCGGTTGCTTCAACACATGAGAGGCAAAGGTCTGGGTCGCATCTCCACTGCCCAGCACTTCCATGCGTGTCTGCCCATTCGTGGCTTTCGCCACGTTGCCATAGATCGTCAGCGTCGAGCGTTTGTAGGTGTAAGCGGTCGGTGTAGCCAGCAGCAGGGTAGTGTGGACCTTGTCGTTCGGAATATCCGCATCGGTGCCATGCACCAGCCCGGACATCATGATCAGCTCACTGGAGATCACGCCCGAAACCCCAGGGATATCGGCCCGTTCACCGGAAACGATGACCCAGCGCCCTGAAGTGAGCTCTCTGTACAAGTTGGCCAACTCGATCTCAGACCCGGAAACCGTATCGGGCAGGGGCTCTTCTGCCAGCGTGAGTTCGTCGGTCTGCCCATAGACATAGGTGCCACGCAGTGTGCCCATCTCATCGGCATTCCACCACTGGCGGTCCACGTCGATGCGCGTCGAGTTCCCGCTGGCGCCATATGCAGTGCGCGGCGTGGTCTGCGCCGACACCACCTTGCGCACGTCACGCCTGATACCGCTGCCGTACGGCTGCTGGATGACCACCATGCTGTCTGCCAGGATCGTCGGATAAGGACGGTCGAGGAACAGCGTTGTGGGCGCTTCACTGTTGTCGATTTGAGGAGCGCTCCAGGGGGACGTGGCTGTCGGGTCATAGATGTACGCCGGCGCCGAGGAGCCGAACAAGGGCGCCGAAACCCGCACCGCATAGAGACCCTGCAACGCCGGGGAGATCGATTTGATATTGGCGTTCTCCCACGCCTGGTACAGCGTATTTTCGAGCGTAGGTGCGAAGGTGAGCAGCAGTTGCGGATGCACGTCGGAGTTCGCCTGCATCTGCACCTGGATCGTCCGGCTGAGCTGGGCCGTGCTTGCCGGTTGCAGGTTCACGGGCTTCAGCAGGGTGGGAACGAATACGGCCGGCGTCGTATAGGTGGGAACAGAAGCGCCCGGCAGGTTTGCCAGTGCAGCCGTGACCGCAGTGTTGAAATTCTGCAGGATCGCTTGCAGGGCCGAAGAAGAACCGTAGTACCCGCCCGCGGCCGTCAACAGGGTGAACCATGTGTTTGGGTCGGACGGAATGTCGAGGAAGACATCGTTCAGCAGAAGCTCGGCTTTTTCGATCACTTCTGTAGGACCGCCCTCGGCCACGAACTCTTCGGTGACCTGGCCGTTCTGTGCAACATCGTTTTGCGCCGCCGCACTCTGCGCCGCCGCGCTCGGCGCGGCAACGTCCTGCGCAGCGGGGGCCTGTGCTGCCGTAGCGGCAAGCGAGCGAGGCTGCGCTGCGGGGGCGTTGCCTGCCTGCGCGGCGCCCGCGGCTGCTGGTGCCGCAACATTCGCGGTGGGCGTGGCATTCGCAGGAGCATTCGTGGAGCCCGGAGTAGCAGGGACCAGGGTCTTGACTGCCTCAATCACCTGCGCCAGGAGATGGACCGTCGCCAGCACATCCGGCGATAGCGGCTGCAGGTTCACGACCGTCACGTTGTTGGGCATCTGCGTGTCCACCGACTTCACTCTTCGGGCGACGTTCCGGAAATCGTCGGTGCCGAAGGAAAGCAGCAACAGATCGCCTGTCCGAAGATTGGTGGTCAACCCGCTTACGTAGAGAGTGTTGATCTCCAACGCGTTGCTGAGATTGATGACCTGGGGCCGCGTGGCCCGCACCTCCAGATCGTTCCACTCCTTGCGCGTCAGCAGGTCGTCGTTTGTCTCGAAGTACTGCGGCATCTCGCCCGGACCGGGAATGCTCTGCGAGCGGCTGCCTGCCGGGATGGTGACCGGGTCTGTCTGGTTGTCGTCCAGCGTGTAGGCCACGTACACCGAAGAGGCCACGCCCGGCCGGAGGGTATAGCCCACCAACCGCGACAGCTCCAGCACCGAGCGTCGCTTCACCGCGGTGCGCAGGTAGCCTTCATTCGCAAAGCGCTCCTGATAAAAAGTCAGCACATCGGCTATCGTCGCCCAGCTATCCAGCAACGCGATCGCCGGGTCGCTCTCGTCACGCGTGGTCAAGCCTTGCAGCGGACGGAACGTGGTTTGCGTCTGCCCATCGCTGCCGACGGCTTTTAAGGTCAGGCCGGCCAGCCGGGCCTTCATCGTTTCCAGGAACGATCCGTGTGTGCCCGCCCGGTAGGTCAGCGCGGGCAGGCCCGGGCGGTTGTACTCCGACTCGGGCGTCAAAACGCTGACACCCTCGCAGCACTTGCACGTGGATTCGGAACAGCCACAGTTCGTGTTGGACATCTCTATCTGCCTCCGCGCATGGCGAGCTTGAGCACACCGTGTTCAGGGAAACTTGGGTCGTTGTCGAGTTGCGGGATCTCATCGTTCGTCAGCGGCAGCACACCGTTTTGCAGCTCGTGGTTCGGTTTTTCGAACAGCCGGTGCAGCCTCTTCACCGTCACGCATTCCACACCCGGCACCACCTGTCCCGCAGCCACGATGCGGCTCACGTCGATGTCCTCGCCGAAGGTCATGTTGTCCGGGTGGAAGAAGCCGAGTTTGCCGCCGGCCAGCTTGCGCTGGCTGAACACATCCAGCAAAGCAGACTTCACATGCGCTTGCAGGTAGTCGGGCTCCACGCACACCGCGAGCTCTAGGTAGATCGGCACATAACGCGCGGCCTTGACCGCAAGGTCCTGGCCGATCCGGCGATACGCTTCAAGCGAAGTCTTGATGTTCTTCAACAGCGTAGGCTTGGCCGTCTCCGTGCCCAGCGGGTCGATGGCCACGTCGGCCTCGTACCAGCTGCCCGTCCACACCAGCTCTGCGGAAGCCCCCTGCAGCTGCTTGTTTTCTTCGGCCAGCGTTTGGTAGTCCGCCGCCGTGATGGCGCGCTGCAGCACCTGGCGAAAGTCCGTTGGCGCGAACATCTTTGCGTCTTCCATCGGCTCGGGGTCCATGCCGCCCGACGCGGGCAGGGGATTCCGCACGGTGATGGAAGAGCCGTCCAGCTTGTAGTCCTTCAGCACCAGGCGTGAGATCGCTTCCGCGCCCACGTTCCCAGCTGTGCCATTGCCCACCCTGTATGTCGCGCTGAACGTCATCCCGGCTGGAGGCTGTGCGCCCAGCTCACCATCCCCGAAGCGGAGGTGTGCGAAGCCGCCGCTGTCCACTTCCACAACAAAGTCGTTGTCGGAAGGAGAGCTCTCGATCAGGTCGTTCTTCGCGGTCCAGGTTTGCGCGGGATCGGAAGTCAACGTGACTTGCGGCGTAGCTTCGCGCTCGTCCTGGGTGACCAGCGCCGTTGCGGAAGCAACTGTTGTGCCGTCAGTCGGGAGCGCCTCGCTATACGTAACAGGACTGTCCGGAAGCGTCGGTTTGAACTGCCCGGGATACGTGCGGACGTCCGAGGGCTCGCCCGCGCAATCGCAGGTTGCACTGCTGCTCAGGGTCGAAACCTGTCCCAGATCTATCGGCGGCTGGGTCTGGCCGTGGTCTACCAGCACAACGTTCCCGTGTGCCACACTAACGTTGTCGATGTAAGCGCACCCAGGCGCAGGCCCTATCGCCGAAAGGCAAAAGGCATACGGCAACGCGTCTTCCTTGCCCCACTCCAGCTCCAGCAGCGACGCAGGCTTTCCTGCGTCATCCGGATAGACAGGATCTTGCGCGGGTGTCACGGCGGTCAGCCGCACAGCGCAACGCTTCTTGGGATCGGCATCGTACGTCAGCCCAGTGGTCGGGCTGATCACTTCCTCCAGGACAAGAACATCGCCCACCTTGAGCTGCAGCGCCCCTAGCGGATCGCGCACCGTGGCCGAGGTGCTCCCGCGCTTGAGGCAGCACTCCCGCTCGCCCCACGTGTAGAACTGGATATCGTTCTGCGCGGCCAGAAAGTTGAAGTTGCTTGAGGTAGCCGTTGAACCGTCCGTCAGCGGCTCAAACACTTCATAGCTGGAACTGGGTACACCTTCCAGATCGTCCCACGAAAGCACCGGAGTGCGGACAGGCAAGGCGTCGTTCAAGCCGGTCAGGAACGATACGGCGCTCTTCGGGATCGACGTATCCACGCTCACGTTGACTAGCACCCACGCACGCGCGTTGCAGCCTTCATGCAGCGTGTAGTCCACCAGGCGCGCATGCCGCCTGACGGAGATACGCTGCCGCGCCGTCTCCAGATAAGCCTCCGTCGCCACAGCGTCCTGGTGATAGCTCAGGTAGTCCCCGGTGTAAGCCATCAACTCGACCAGGACCATGCCCAGGTCGGCCGCGTGTCGCTCCGTCCATCCCGGCATCAGCAGCGCGAGTCTGTCCAGGATCAACTGGTTGAAGCTCGCATAATCCTTGGCCAGATAGTTGATCTGCGGCTCGTCGAGCTCCGGCGGCGCACAGCTACAAGCCGGCGCGCAATCCAGGTCGGAAGGGCAGTTGACCTTGAACGAAAAGCGGACGTGGTCGTAGCGCGGGTCGATGTTTTCCACGCCGCTCAAGTGCAGCGTGTAGTTCGAAAAGTCGCCATACCGGTCCAGCGTGAGCACCACGAAGTCGTCCTGCTCGGGGTCGGGATCGGGCACTGGCGTGACGCTCGTGACTTGAATACCCGTGGTCCGGTGGCCGCCGGTAACCTGGAAGTACTTCACCAGGGCAGGGGACTTGACGCTCAGCTCCTGGGGCAGCTTGCCCAGCAGATACACATGCAGGGTCAGCTGGTCGTCCAACACTTCCACGTAGTCCAGGCCGTTCCGTCCGGCAATGGATCGAACGGCGTCGCGGCGGTCATCCTGTTCGCAGCAAATATTCATCGGGTCACCTCCTTCAATGGGCGGCTCTAAGTGGTACGTACAAAGGTTGCGGTCTGCTGCTGATTGATCTGCCGGATCACGTACGCCACCGTGATCGTGAGCGACGAGTCTTCTGAGGCCACCGTCACGTCCTGCAGGTCGAGAATGTCGCCCAGCCATCGCTGAATGGCCGCGTGCAGGGAGAACTGCACGGTTGCGGCAAGCTCCGGGCTGTTGGGCGCAAACAGCAGCTGCGAAACCGCGCTGCCGAAGTCCGGCCGGTTCACACGCTCGCCGGGCACGGTAAAGATCAGTTGCTCCAGCATTTCGCGGACGTGGTCGTTCAGGTCCGCCGTCGTCGTCTGTCCTCGCCCATCAAAATGAAACGGAAAATCGATGTTCATGGTTCCTCTTTCACATTGCGTTGACCCGCACCTGCACACTGCTCACGATCGGTGGGCCCGCTGGAATCTGGTCTGCGCTCTGGCAAATGGCGGGCCCCGGCCCGGGGTTCGCGATGACGGCTGCCGGCTGGCCCATGATCATGACCCGCGAAGTCGGCATAAGCCACTTCACCGTGGCGCAAGGCTGAGGCTTGGTGCCCACCATAAAGGCACAGCCCGCCACGGTGATCACGCTGTTGAAGGGCGCGACCGCCTGGTTGCTTACCATCACCCGCGTTTGCATCGTTGGCACCGTCGCTTGCCCGCCATGAGGGCATTGCATCGTAGCTCCAACGTGAAGAAGATATCCAGGCATAGCGCGCTCCTACAGTACGGTTAAGGCCCCGTCATTGACGTTGACCGTGTTCCCGATCAAGGTCACCGTAGCGCCCTTGCCGTTGGTCATATAGATTCCCGTGTCGTTCACGATCAACGACACGCCCGACGTGCTCTGCAGCATGATGCCGCCCAACACTCCCGGCATATCGCTGATAGCGATCGTGTTCTGCAGCGAAGTCTGAAAGATGATGCTCGGCGAAACGGGCGAGCCCGTCATGGCCATCGACGGAGGACTGCCTATATCGAACCGGCATCCGGTCCATACCGGAAACTCGGGATCGCCCTGCTCGAACTCCACCCACACGCTCGTCCCGATAGGGGGCACAAGATATGCGCCCATCGGCGTGCCCGTGGGGCCTGCAAGAGGTGCACACGCTTCGCACCAGCTTGAGGGCGTCGGCCCCAGCACATCCGGGACGGTGCACGTGATGCGGCCGCGCTGTTCCGGGTCCACGTTCAGGACCACCGTGCCGCGGTACTTGCCGTAAAACTTCTTCCCAGTCGCGAGATCGCTCATACAAATACCTTCGGTGTATTGGTGATAAGGCCGTCGCGGCTGAGCTGGAACGTCTGCTTGTACTCGCCGCGCTTGATGCTGTGGGTTACGCTGTCCACGTAGTACAGCCCGTCATAGGTAAGGCCCGCGCCCCGCACGCCCACCATCAACCGGTTGCGAAGGATGCCGCCATAGCGCAATACGTCCAGCGTGCCTGACACGGTAACGGAGTTCGACGCGTTGAAGGTCATGCCGAGGATCTCCTGCAGGCCTTCCGCCATCGACTTGTTCGCTCCGTCGTCGGCGTACTCGATCTTGCTCGGCGCCGGCAGGCGCAATCCCATGGGCGGCCGCAGGACGCTGAGGTTGGGCGCCGGAATGGTGATATCTTCGCCCTCGACGTGGATAGTGTAGATGATGATCTTCTTCGAAAGCCCATCCAGGCTGAAGGTCATCTGCTCCACGTTGGTATGCGCGTCCATGTTGATGCTCAGCGCCGATTGCGGCACGGGGATCCGCACGTCAGGACCGAAGTAGGCAATGCTCTGGCCCGGCAGCGGTCCCGGGTCGATATAGAACGTGTAGCCGCACTTCCTCGCCATCCAGCGCATGTAGTATAGGTCCGTGCCGCGGTGTGTCGGTATCTTGTTCGTCGGTGGCGGAACAGAAGGAGGTATGGGCGGAAGCAATATGGGCGTAATACCGAACGCCGCATACTTCGCCATGATGACGTAGAGGCGCGCCATCTCCGGCATGGCCGGGTAACGCATGTAGTTCATCTCCACTACGTCCATCACCACGCTCAGGTCTTCGCCCGTGATGGTCAGCGTGGATTGTCCCGGCTCGTTGCTGGGCGAAAGCTCCTGCCGCGTCACAATGCCGTCCATGATCACGTTGGGCAGGCTGTTCACCGTGGCGATGATGATCACCCGCGTGGTCATCGGGTCGAAGTAGCCCGCCGGCAGCATGTACTGCAGCAACGGTGAGTTCTTGCTCAGCGCGAACGTCACCTGGAACCCGGTCTTCTCCTTACCGCTGTTGACTGACACACTGACGAGCGCGTCCATTACAGACTGCGGCACCGGCACGGGCACGCCCGGTCCGATCAACAGCGTCAGGTGGACACCCTTAAGCATTCGTCGTCCCCGGTATGCCTTGCGGCAGCGTAATGCGGAGTTTGCGCCCGGGCGTGCCCGTCAGCTTCTCCGCGTTCATGGCCCGGTTCGCATCGGCGATACGCCAGAAGGCCTGCGGGTCGCCCATCAGCGCAGACGCCACATTGTCCAGCCGGTCGCCTTCCTTCACCGTGTAGTACTGCAGCAACGAAAACTGGTCGGGGTCGGGCACGAAGCGCCGCAACAGGTACGTAACCTGTTCGCCGGCGGCGTTGGTCAGCGTCGTCGTGTCGATGTTGTAGTAGCGGCTGGAGATCGGAAAACTGTAGTTCGCCATAATGTTTGTCCTTTAGCTCGGCAAGCCTAGATTGGAAGGCCCGTAATGCCCAGCGTGTTGAAGGTACCTGGAGCGTTCTTCGCCGCAAGCTGCTCCTTGGCCTTCAGGTACGCCATGAACAGCCCGCCGCCTTTGTTGTCGAAGCCGAGATCATCCGTGGTCAGCACTCGCATGCCCAGGCTGACCTTGGCGCGGACGGGGTTGAGCTGTGTGTCGAAAGCGTCCTCGGTGATGCTGAGCTCCGTAATGCGGACGGGCACAATGCGGTTCGCGCCGAAGATGAAGACCGTAAGCGGCCCCTGCAGCGGCATGATCTCCAGCGAGCCCGAAGATTCTTCGCTCCAGTTGGAAAACAGGTGGGCGCTCGCGGGGTAAACGATGGTCTCGATCGCCGCCAGCTGTGCGTGGATGCCGGTCGCAAGGGTTTGAGCGTCGCCCGCTTCCAACTGGTCGGTAGCATCGATCTCCGCATCCACCTTGATCGTCTCCACCGGCGGCCCTTTCAGGCGCAGGGCCTCCTGGTGGTCGCCCGAGTCTCCCGTCACGCCCTTGATCTGAAAACTGCGCGTCATGGTGTCCGGGTTGTACTGCAAGGCGATAATGCCGGCGATCGTGCCGCTCTGGTTGTCGATCAGGGCGAGACCGCCTTTGATCAGGCGTGGCGCGTTGAGGGGTGTGCTCATAGTGTGTTCACTGACATCTCTGCTACTTATTGTGGCTGAACTTCTTGATCATCCAGTCCAACGTGTCATTGGTGAGGATGGGGATAATAATGTGCTTTTCATCCGGATAAGAACGCAGAAAATCTGCGTTGAACTTGTCGTACGTGTTGGGATATTCCGCTGTAAGCCAGTTGCTTAAAGCAAAGCTTGTGCCGAAATCGGCGAGGCTCTTGGAAAGCTTGGGCCCCAGAACGGGCAGCACCAGGTTGTAGCTATAGTTCCGGTGAGCGATCAGCGAGTCGGCCAACCTGTCGTCGATCCTCAGTCCGTGTTCCATGGCCTTGGCGTGAAGCGTCGCCCAGTCCATGTCGTCGGTTGAAAGCTTGTTGAACCTGGGGTCGAGCGGCGGAAAATACGGAGCATCGAGGTGATAGTGCAGACCGAGATCCAGGTTTGCGGTTGGGTTCGAGCCCACGATGGAAGCGCCGCCCTGCGATTTCAACTCGTCGTCCTTCTTTGCGTCAGACTGTTCTGTTTCCTTGGCCGTCTTCGGCTTCTCGACGCCGTCGCGCACATAGATCCCGGCCCGTCTGTTCTGTTCCAGGGGCACAAAATCCGTCGTTTCCCCATGCGCAATCAACACGACCCTCGACTCAGCCGGCAGCTTCCCCTCCAGGAAGTGCTTGACCGCCGCGGCCCGGTGCGCGGAAAGGTTCATGTTGTAGTCCGCCAGGTCCGGGCCTTGCCCTTCGCTGCTCGCATAGCCATCGATCTGCACGGTCACCGGGTCCTTGTGTCCCTTCACAGCTTCCAGCAGCGCCGTCTGCGACGCTTTCGAAAGCGTGGCCTTGTCCAGCTCAAAAACGACACCGGCATCTTCGATCGCCGCTCCTGAAGCCTTCTGAAAAGCCTCCGCTGGCGGTGCGCTCCCGAGACCTCCCGGGAGCTTCTTCGGCTGCTTCTGGAGCGCGGGCGAGCCCTGGTCCTTCTGCTGCCCCAAGTGCGCCAGCTCGTGCGCCAGCAGTTCGTTACCGCTTCGGGTTCCGGGCCGGTATTGCTCCGGCCCGAAGACCACGTCACGCCCATACGCGAAGGCTTGCGCACCTACCGCGTCGGCTGCACTGCTGTCCATATGCACACGGACGTTGCTGAAGTCCCTTCCCAGCTTGGACTGCATGGTGAGCCGTTCGCGCTCCGGCAGCGGCTTGCCCGGCCCGGTCACCCCCGGCGCCTCTTCGCTGCGGACACCCGAGCCGTTCGCGGTTTCTGATACGGCCGCCGAAGACGCAAGGCTCCGCGCCTGCTGCTCGAAGGACCGCGACCGCGACCAGACCGGCGTGGCTGACCGTGTTTCACTTGCATGCGCTCTATTCATGGCGTGGCCGCCCCCTTACCGGCGGGCGTTGCTTGGCCAGCGGTCGCTGGCGCTGGAAGCGCCGACATGTCCCCGATCTCAATGTCCTCGATGGTGCCGGAAGGCACGCCGATGGTGATCAGCGTGTCCAGCGTCGCCAGGCCTTGCACGTCTACAAAGAGGTCTAGGTCAACCTTGCCGCTGTGGCCGCCGGGGAAGATCATCTGCTTGGCGTGGAACTTCGGCAGGTTGATGCGAAGGTCTTCGCCCAGGTTCGATTCCGGGATATGAAGGATGTTGCTGCCCTGGCTATTCTCCAGTTCGAGATAAAAGTCGTCCGGTCCGGGCTCTTTCTTCCCGCTGAGCGAGAGACCGATCCTGCCTTTGCCCAGGGAAAGACCCTCCGGTCCCGTCTTCACGCTCGCGTGGTTCAGCTTCCAGTTGCCCTCTGGTTCTTCTGCGTTCGGATCGTAAGGATCTGGCGGTGCGTTCACCTCTCCTTCCACCAGTCTTTGCATATCCAGGCCGCCGCTTTCCATAAAGTCCGGTATCAGCCCGGGCAGCGGCTTCATCTTGTGAATGTGAATGCGGCCCTTCTCCACGCCGTTTCTGCGTGCCGCTAGATAGAGACCCTTCTCGTCCATCCCGATGTTGAGTGGATGTGCATTGATGAACCAGAGCTTGCCGTTGGTGATCGCGACCTTTTCGTTCGGGATCACGGGCAGGTCTAGGATTACGTCTCCATCCAGGCTGCCGAACGGCTCTGCGAAGAAGCGGGGCAGCGGGTCCGCGGTCGCGGCGTCCACTTCGTCCTTCGTGGCTTTGTGGCTGTGCATCGCCAGCCAGATTCCAAGGTTCTTCACAGAGATCTTCCCGAGCCGGAGGCCGAAGTCGCGGATGCCTTTCTCGGTGCCCATGCCTCTCATGCCCAGCGCCGCATCCTTGATGGAAACCAGCGGGATGCTTACGGACATGGGCCCACGCGAGATGTGGAAGTCCTTGGCCTCGGCGCCGATGTTGGGTATGCGGAACGTTCCATCGGCTTCGAAAGTGGGCGTCATTCCTTCAAACTCGATCGACGCCTGCTGCTCGCCATACTTGTTGCGAAGCTCGGTAAGGTTGCCTTTTTTGTCCTTGTAAGTACCCGTAATGTTTTCCAGCCCAAGGCGTGTGAGCTGGAAGGCGCCGGCCAAAGACGTCCGTGTCTTTCCGGAGTCGTCGTCTTCCTTGATTGTCTGGAGCCGGATGTTGTCGCCCGAGATGGGCCCGCCGTCCACTTGCAGGGCGAACTTCGCCACCGTGTCGCCATCGGAGAACTTATTCACCAACTCTCCTGCCATGCCGTATACCCGAAACGCACTCGCCCCATGGGCTCGGTACGACGATTTGGCCGGGTCCTCTTCCACGTGAATGCCCAGCGTGGTCGCGGCCTTGGCAGCGTCGTAGTGGATGTCCGTGAACCGCAACTGCTCGATCTCTGCAAAGGAAGCTTTGATGTTCTTGGTCTTGGTGACCTTGTTCGCGCCATCCATCTCCTCCGTCTTTCCGCTGTAGGAGAAGTTGTTCGCGTAGGTATCCAGGAACTTGATCTCGTCTACGTGGACATCCGTGACTTCAATGCTCTCTTTGCCTTCCTTCACGACCGGCTTGTAGTCCACGTGGGCTTTCGTAAACTTCACCGTATCGATGCTGCCGTAGCCGAGCTGTATTTGCGAGTTGGTCCCTTCGCCATAAGTTGTTTTGCCGAAATGAACGTCCTTGATCGTAAGGTCGTTCATCTCGATGAAGTTCTCGCCGAAGGTAAACGTCGACTTGATGTCGATACCCGCTTCCTTGGTCGAGAAATCCTTGTTCTGCGCGAACCCCACCAGTTGATCAATTGTGCCGATCGTCGCCGTCCCCGTATGCGGGGCCGTGAACGTCGCATTCATGCCTCTTCCTGCAAGCCCGCCGCCTGCTTTCAGGTGAGTGCTCAGGTCTTCATAGGCCACCGACGCACCATACTTCTGCACGTCGATCTTCCCCTTGCTGATCCCGGTTTCTTTCGTCCAGTCCATTCCTTCAATGGTGAAGTTCTCAATGGCGAACGGCTGGAAGTGCTCCAGGGCCTTCTGCAGGGTCTTATCGTCCGGCTTCGGCCCTACTTCTACCTTGATCTTGTCGTCCTGGTAGGTCAGGTGCTTCGCCTTAATGGAGTCCACACCCAGGCTGTTGATGTGCACGCCTACCAGCTTCGATTCTTTCTTCTGCTTGCCGCCGTCCTTGGCCGCTTCTTTGGAAGCCGCAGCCGGCGTCTCCTTCATCTCGATGTGCCCATCCACGTGCAGGCCCATCAGCTCAACGGGCTGGTCGGCTATCAGGCGCATCGCGCCGGCCTTCCAATCCAGGCTGGGTACCGTGAGCTTCTGCAGCCGGACGTTCTTCAGCTTGTAGCCGTCGTTATCCAGCGTGACCGCGCCGGACAGGTGCTCCAGCGAGAGGTGCGCCCAGCCATCAGGTCCGCGGAAGTTCACTGCGGTCAGGCTCAGGTCGTCCATGGAGATCGTTTTGCCGCCCAGCTTCAGGAACTCGATGCCCAGATTCTTCGCGTTCAGCAGGCCGTGTGTCATCTCCAGCCCGCCGGAAAGCGAAGCCGAAAGATCGGCGTTGGAGATCGAACCTATGCTCGCCTTTCCAAGGATGATGGGATCGGCATTCTTGTCCTTCAGAATGTCGATCGTCATGCCTTTCGCCTGCACGTTATTCACGGTCCCGGAGTTCGCGCGCACGTCGATCTTTGATTCGGTGTCTTCGTAGCCGAAAGCGTCCAGCCGGATGCTCGCAATGTCGAACGAGCGGATCTCGATGTGAGCCAAGCGGTAGTCGCCGGCGGCGCTGTCCACTGGAGCGAACTTGAGGTCCCCAGAGAACTTCAGGCTGTTGAGCGAGGTCTGCCCGTTGCTCCAGATCTTCGAGCCGCCGGTCTTCTTGTCCGTTCCGGAAAGCAGGATCTCCGACAGGGAAATGCTGTTCAGGTCGAGCTGGGCTACAGCCACCGTGAGGTTGTTGTCCCCGTCCTCCTTCACGGTGGCGTTCAGCTTGATGGGCCCAACGTCCACACCCGTCGGCTTTCCCAGCCGGCTGTCCTCCGGTCCCGGGCTTTTGTACCCGACAGACGCATGCCCCAGCACTTGGTTGTCCTTGCCGGTTCCCGTTAGGGTCACGCCGCCGCGCTTCAGTGTCTTGTCCAGATTGAAGTTCCCGGCCAGCACATCGCCGAGAACATCACCAGCCCCGGTGGCCTGGATGCCGAACTCATCCAGCTCCGCCCTCGCCGACCCGTAACGCGCAAGCCCGGCCGCGATCAGTTTGTCGAGCTCCTTCAGCTTCGCATCGGCGGCCTTGCGTTCTTCCGTAGTCTTTGCCTTGTCCACCCTAGCCGTCGCGAGAGTGCGTTTGTCCGCCAGCGACTGCAGGGCAGGCAGGTCTTTACGCAGCTGGTCGCGGTCCCTGCGCTTAGCGGCGGTGAGGTTGTGCTCCAGCTCCAGCCCGGCAAGCCTTCGCTGCATGAGCTGGAGCTGCGGCCCCAGCCGGAGCGATTCGACAGTAAGCGAAGTGAACCCCGCTGTAACCAGGTTTCCCCGGTCATGCACGTCAACGCCGGCGCCCTTGAGCGTCGCTTTCTTGAAGAGCACACCCGTGCTGCGGTCCCGCGCTCCTGATATCTCGATTTGTCCGGCATGCAGGCCGCCACCTTGCAGGTTCTTCTGCCAGTCGACCCATCCAGACAAGCCGTTGGCCGCGGTGGCGTCGGCCCGGATGTCCGTGCCTTTCACTTCGTCAATGGAAAGGCCCTTCTCCGGCATGGTGATGTTCTTGAGCGTGGCTTCGTCTACACCCAGGCCAACGCGGCCTGTGCCGAAGCCCACATACAGGTGCGCACGCAGCAGGTCGATGCTGCCGAACGTAATCGAAGCATCCCGCGCAAGCACGGTCCGAAGCCCGCGGAAGTCTTCCAGTTGCTTGTCGTCAAGCGAGGAGACGCCGATCTCAACGTACTGCTCATACCGCTGGGCCTTCTTCTCCAACTCCAGCAGCTCTGCATAGATCGTCGCGAACTCCGGCTTCGTCTTAACTCTCTCAAGCTCCTTGAGCTTCGCCGCAATATCGCTCGAGCTGTAGATCTGGCCGCCCCCGACCGAAACACCGCTCGCGTGTAGCTTGTCGATGTTCAAGCGGAAGTCTCCGCCGCGCTTGGCCAGCGGCGTAGGTTCTGCTCCTTTGCCTTGAGTGATCTGCTCGATCAGTTTCGCATCGGTCACCAGGCCAAGGCCCGCGCCGGCCGCCAGGTCGTTGGCCTTGCCTTCGCCGTGCAGGCCCTCAAGATGAAGCGGCGACTTGATCGTCACGCCGCCATCGATCCCGCTGGCGTCAATGCTGTCGATGTTCAGGTACTGAGCGCCTTCTGTCTCAAACTTCAGCGCGTCGAGCTCACCCTGAAGCTGCTTCGACTCTGCCTCGCTCAGCTTGTCATGCAGAATGCGGTACTGGATCTCATGGACTCGCTTCTCGTCCTTCTCCAGCCCCTTCAGCTCCACATTCGCCTTTGCCTGCTGGGCTTTCAGTGCGGCGACGGCTTTGTCATCCTTCTCCGCTTCCTTGCTGCGGATCTGATTGTCGAGCGACCCGATCTTCGCCCGCAGCGCCGTCGTTTTGTTCATGCCGATGCGCAACGCGAAATCGGCGACCCTGAGCTTTCCGATCGTTTGCCCGCCGCTCGTAGTCAGGCCCTGCACATCCAGGCTATCGAACGTGACATCGAGCGCGCGGATCTGCTCCATGCCATGGTTCACCTCTTGCGCCGGCGTGTCCGGTCCCCATCCCTTGAACTTGAACAGGTAGTACACGGCGGTCCCGATGGTCATCAAGAAGGGAATTGGGAAGTACCACCCACTTCGCGGTGCCGTTTCTTTGTTCCGCGTGGTGGTGTCCTTCGCGCCCGCGCCTAAATGAAACTTCTTCAACACCAGGCGTGAGACCGAAACCATCTTCTCCCGCATCGCCAGCAGCAGGTCGACGATCTCGAAGCTGCCCACATTGATCTGCGCCGTGGTGGGTTGCTCCATGTCTTCCGAGTCGTAGATGGCGTAGATCTGCAGGTTCTTCAGGCGCACAGAACCGGCTTCCACGTTCCCGCCAGGACTTTGAAAGTTGACCGAGTCGATGAGCAGTTCCGGGAGGTACGCCGTCAGGGCATGCGCTCCAATGTCGACGTGCAGCGTCAGCTTATTCGCGTCCACGGCGACGTTCTCGCCTGCCTCTTCCACCGTCTTTGGATCGGCTAGTTGAACGCCGTTCAGGCTACCGCCTTTCACGTCCTGCGCTTGGTTCAAGTCCAGCCGATTGCCGCCCACGGTGCGCCGGATCAGCAGCACGTCATTCCTGAAAAGAAAGAGCAGGCCTTTCCAGATCGTGCGTATCGTCTGCAGCGGGCCTTCTTCATACCACTTCGTCCCTTTCAGGACGTCTGCTTTCCACTTCTGTGCGGCGCTCTCCGCCAGCTTGTACTTCTTCACCAGCGCATTCAGCGCCGGCTTGCCGTCCGCGTAGGCTTTGAACTCCTGCGAGCGCTCAAACGCATACTTGTGCTCGCTCATCGCGATGGCCATGCGCAGCAGGCCGTCCAACCGCGCCGCATTCGCTTCCGTCCACGTGCCTTTTTCCGCCAGCTGCCCCAACACAGAGGCGCGGTCCTTGCCTTCCGCATCCCCGACGTACAGGTTCAGGTCGCGCGACTGGCGCATCTCTTCCGTCATCTCGCTTTGTATGCGAGACCATGCCCAGCCATCGTTCTTGATCAGTTCGCTGCGCTGGTCTTCAGGTAGCGCTTTCACGATCAGGTAAGCTAGAAACGCCTCGCGGGCCGTCACGGCCCAGTCCAGCAGGCCGAGGCTTACCAGGTCCCGAGCATGGGCCGCCGCGCGCACCGGGTCGCGCCCCATCATGATCCGGACAGTGGCGCTCCGGTTGTCTTCTGAGAACAGGAAGTCGTCGCCCAGCGCCTTGAACAGCTCTTCGATGAATCCGCGGCTGTCCAGGTCGTGGACCACGGTCTCCATCAGGAGCTGGTCTTTCGCTCTGAACACCTTCTTATCGCCGAAGCCTGCGGCCCCCACTGCGGCGAGTTCCTGAAAGCGCGCTTCCGCATCTGCTTTCTTCCACCCAGCGTCGTGAGCAGCCTGGAACTTTTCGATGTAGCCCTGGATCACCCCGCCCTGTTCGGCGCGCTTCTGGGCATAGAGTCGCCCGGCGTCGTACAGGCCTTCTTCTTCATCCACCGCCCCGCGCGCATCCGGCTTGAACTGGCCTTTGATCTTCTGCAGCGCTTCCGGCGAGGCCTTATGGACCTCGATCTCCTGGTAACTCCGGGGAAGGTGATGCACGAGCCGGAAGAAGTACTTCCCGCC
Organism: Granulicella arctica; assembly: GCF_025685605.1. Classification (NCBI taxonomy): domain Bacteria; kingdom Pseudomonadati; phylum Acidobacteriota; class Terriglobia; order Terriglobales; family Acidobacteriaceae; genus Granulicella; species Granulicella arctica. The sequence goes on along the minus strand of NZ_JAGTUT010000001.1, from coordinate 607,903 downwards.
TTCCAACTGCCGGAAACGGTACTGGTCCCCAAGCGACATGGCGGCCAGCACCCGGTAAGCGAACTTGGCCTCGTAATCCCGTATCGCCCAATCGAAGGCGCCGTACGAGAGCAGGTCCACCAGCATCTGGATGTTCTTTGAAGCCAGCCGGCCCCGCACCAGGCCCAGCAGCACTTCAGAGCGGTCTTCCGGCCCGGCAAAACTCGAGTCCGGCAGGTCCTGGATCAGCGTATCCAGCAGTCCTTCGCCATCCAGCTTCTCCGCGACGTACTCAAGCACCGTGCCGCGATAAGGTTCCAGCAGTTTCAGTGCGGCAAGCGCCTGTTGCGACAAAGACGTACCCTCTTCGGGAAGCGGAGGCGCGAGCGCTTTGCGGACCTTCTCCAGCAGAGCGTTCGCATCGGGGTCGGTGCTGAGCGCCTCCACCGCCTTGCGCGACGCGGCGAGCTCTGCCTCCTTCTTCAGGATCTTTTCATCGCTGGCCTTACGCTCCTCCGGGTCTTCGGGAAGCAACTGCGCCGCGCTGGTAAGACTCTTGATCTTGAGGCGGTTGTCGCTCCTCAGCAGGTCCTGGATCTGCCCGGGATCTAACTGTCCGATCACTTCCCGCGCGGCCTGCGTCACGGGCCGGGTCATGTCGCCCCAGTCGCCTTCGCCAAAGACGTCCAGGTCCATCGCCTTGCGTAGCTCGTCTTGCGTAAGCGCCTCATACGTCGCGATCACTGAGGTGGTATGCGGCCCTAGGTGCGGCTTGTTGATGTTGTTCGCCAGGTGGTACCGGTCGTCGTGGCCAAGTTCGAACACCACCTCTTTCGCCACAGCGAACGGCATCGTGTCCAGGACACGCATCACCTTGAACACATCGCCGTCCGAAATCCAAAGGCCGGAAAGCAACCGGTGGATCTCCGCGATCTCCCGTGCGCGGCTCTTGGGAACACTCGAGCTCAGGGCTGGCGTCGGGGGCGCGTCTTCGGCTCTTGCCGCCACTTCCTGGGGCAAAGAACTGAGCGGCCGCTGGATCGGCGAACGCTCCGCGAACGCCCGTGCCAGATGGGCCGCTTCGTGCTCGGCCGCTACATGCGCGCGGCCTGTGTCCTGGATCGTGTGCGGCACGATCTGGCGCTGGGCGGTATGCACCGTTTCGTGCGCGAGCAAAGACCGCCCGGTCCGGCTGGAAGGATCGAACCGCTGCGGATGGAGGTAGACCGAGCCGTTCTCGGCCAGGCCCGTGGCGCCGCGCGCGTTCGTGCGGCGCTCCGCGTCGGAGTCCACATGCACTTCCAACCGGGAAAGATCGAGTCCCAGGATCGGTGCTAGTTCTTGCAGCAGATGCCGCGTCGCCATCTCGCGGGCAGCGTCTTCGTCGAACACCCGCACGGACCCGTCGCGTATCTCCAGTCCGGCCAGATGAAGTTCCGGATAGACCGGCAGTGCGAGTTCTTCGCTATCTCGCTCCAGTTCCATCACCGCGCTGCGGCCCAGGGCCGGCGCAACCGGCTTTCGCTCCGGCGCAGCGCGTGCAGGTTCCGGAATGAGGCTGCGGCCGCTCAACGTCCCGGTCCTCCCGCCTGGTCTTCGCTAGGGTTCAGCGCACTGTAGACGCTGTGTGCGATCGTCTCGCCAAGACGCGAGGCTGAGTCTGTGGGCTGTGCGGCAGATCGTTTCGAGGCCACGCTGTGCATGGCCATCGAAACCTTTCCTTCCGCTCTGCTTTGCGAAGGAAGTCCCTCGGCGCGCAGCAACCGCAGCAGGTGCTCCTGCACTCCGCTTTGCAGCTCGCGCAGTTGCGCATGCGAGAACGAAGCGCTGTCCAGCACGAGCCGTTCAATGTGCAGGTTGATGTTTGCTGGCGCATGCCGCTGCGCAGGGCCTGGTCCGCCGCGCGATCTTGTGCCCTTCGGCCCGCTCATCGGAACTCCGCTTCGTGAACCGACTTGTCCAGTTTGCGCATCTCGGTGCGCGCGGCCGCCAGCGCTACCGGCATGGTCACCTTGCCTGCGTTCTGCGCTGCCGCAAACGCCGCGTTCAAGGCAATGCTGTGGATGTTTCCACCGCTGATGGAAAGCCGCGCCAGGCGAGCATAATCCAGGTCGTCCGCGGGTGTGTCCTTCGGTAACGCCTGTTCCCAGATGCGCTGGCGCTCGCTCAACCCCGGGAAAGGGAAGTTCACGATGAAGCGCAGCCTGCGCAGGAACGCGGGATCGAGCGCCGTCTTCATGTTTGTCGCCAGGATGGCCAGCCCGCTGAACGACTCCATGCGTTGCAGCAGGTAGTTGATCTCGATGTTCGCGTAGCGGTCGTGGCTGTCTTTCACTTCGCTACGCTTGCCGAACAACGCATCGGCTTCGTCGAAGAACAGAATGGCTCCGCCCTGTTCCGCGGCGTCGAATAACCGGCGCAGGTTCTTCTCCGTTTCGCCTATGTACTTGCTCACCACCGCGGACAGGTCGATGCGGTAAAGGTTCAGCCCAAGGTCGTTGGCGATCACCTCGGCGGCCATCGTCTTGCCCGTTCCGCTCTCGCCGGCAAACAGCGCGCTGATGCCGAACCCTCGGTTCATGCGTTGCGAAAAGCCCCACTGCTCGTAGACTTTGTAGCGCTCCCGCACCTGCGCCGCGATCTGGCGCATCAATCGCATCTGCTCGGCCGGAAGCACCAGGTCGGCCCACTGCGCCTTGGTGTCCAGCCGTTGCGCGAGCATGTCCAGCCGCGGCCGTGTCAGCTCTCTGCTGCCTTCCCATAGGCGCTTGTTCAGGTCCGCGTCGCCGTCAGGAGATTGCAGCGCAGCCTGCGCCACCGTGCTCAGGTCATGCAGGTTCAAGCGGAACTGACCGGCCAGCGCAGCTGCCGTGGCCTCGATCTGCTCGGCTTCGCCGTGGCCTTCCAGGGCCGTCTTCCAGGCTTGGAACTGTTCAGCCGTCGTGGGCTTCGCGACTTCCACCACAAAGGAGTCGACGCTTAGGCGCAGCGGCGTCTCGCGCACGCCTACAAACACCAGCCCCAGCGGTTGCGAAAGAATGCGGGAGAGAGTAGAAGCCGCTTCCGCTCCTGGAGCATCTTCCACCGCTTCCGCGTCAAGGTAGAGCGCGACGCCCAGCAGGATGCTCTCTCGCTGCCATAGGCGGGCCAGCAGTTCCAGCTCCGCAGGTTGGGGCAGCAGAGACTCCACGCCCAGGCGGTAGAGCTTTCTATTCAGCGCCTCGCAGGCCTGCTGGCTGATCGCGGTGCGGCTCCACGCGTCGCCCCCGGCCAGTTGCACCACCGGCACGCTCGACTGTGCGGCCGCCTGGCGCAGCCGTTTCAGGATGCTTGCGAGGTTCGCTTTTTCGCCTTCAGAAAGATCGACATCCGCCGCGGCAGGCATCGGCCTCAGGAACGCGGTGAGCCGGTCGTCCACCGTATTCAGTCCCTTGATGAAGTTCACGATCCGTTCGTCCGCGCGGAGCGGGCAGGCCGTCAACGGCGTTCCGGAAGACTGGCTCAACTCCACCATGCGCGCAAACCGCAGTGGCCGTTGTGCGGAGAGCGCCTCCCAGCTCGCATCGTCCAGCACAGCCAGGGCAAAGCCGAAGGTGGGGTAGCTGCGGGAGGGGGTGCCTTGCACTTGCCCATAGAGCACGTTGATCCCGGGGTCGAACTCCATCGCCGCGCACAGCAGCAACGTGTCGCGCTCAAAGTCCGACATGCCGAAGCGCTCTGCCAGCACGATCAACGCAGGAGGTGGGTCCATCTGGGCAGCTTCGGCTCGCTTGGCCGTCGCATTCTCCAACTGCTCGTCGAGCGAGTGGGGAACCTCCGCAGGAAGCAGTCCTGCCGGTGCCGAGGTAGAAGCAGTGGTCGCGGCAATTGCCGGTGCGGTAGCCGGAGTCGAACTGCCCGAAGGGCTGGGCGGAGTGCTGCGCCGCAGGCGCTGGAAGATACCTTCGTGCGTTGCAGCGTCGATCGTGGTCGCTGTGGTGGGTGGGGTCGATGAGGCTGCCGGCTGCACTGCGGGCTTCGCTGCAGTCGCCGTCGGCTGGCTCGTCGTCGCTGCGGGAGAGGCCACCTTCTGCAGTCGCAGTCGCAGCCACTCCAGCGAGGCGGCAAGATAGGCGTTGTTCTGGTCTTGCCAGGCGTTCGCGCTCATGCGACCACCACCTTCTGTTCAGGATCGAACTGCAGCGTGGGCGGTGTGCCCGCAAAGATGGCGGGAATGCTGTCGATACCCTGCACGCGAAGGCGCACGATGTACTCGCCTGCCGTCACACCCGGTACCGTGAAGGCGAGCGTCGTCGGCTGGGTCGCGTCCGCGGCATTGGTAACGGTGTCCGGCTGCAGGATCTGGTCGCCGAAGATCAGCAGCACCTGCGTCTGCTGGTCTGCGGTCAGCCGCGGCGCGCAGGTCAGCGTGAGCGCGAGGTCGCCCGGCGCGGCGTTGACAGGGCTCACCGTGATCGTGGGGGCCAGCGCGATCGGCACCGCGTTCGTAGTCCACGAAGGCGTGTTCGGCCGCTTCACGCGCAGGGACACTTCATACACACCGACCGCCCAGTTGCTCATGGCGCCGGCGTCTTCCGCAGCGGAAGGCACATGAGAGATCAACTGCGTGCTGCTCACGATGGAAGTCGGCGTCTCTTCATTGCTGGACTGGCTGCGGTCATTGGTGAACACCACCGTGGCGATCGTGGGATCGTTCATCCGCATTCCCGCGACCAGGACATCGTCGCCAAGGCGCATCGCCGGCAGCAGGTCGGAGGTCGCCACCCGTGCCGCTGTCAGCACAGGCGCCGGTGTGCCGCCCACAGCCGGTGCGCCTCGTTGCAGCACCGGAGGCGCGGCCTGGCCTTCGGCCGGATGCTGGATCAGCACCACGGAAACCATGTATGCCATGCTGGGCCGGTAGCGTGCCTGCATCGCCGTCCAGATCTTGGAAAGCTCTTCGGTGCTCAGGTAGACAGGCGAGATCTTGATCATCTCGATCTGGTCGGCCAGGTCGACTGCCGAAAGAGTTCCGAAGGGCGAGGGCAGCAGCATGCCGTCGATCGGAGAAGGCGTGCCCAGGGACGTTCGCAGTTGCGCGCGAGTCAACACCGGCGTTTGGTGCAGCAGGTACATCGCATACCCCAGCAGCACCTCCGCGTTCAGGTCCTGCGAGCCATAGGCCGTAAGCAGGTAGTGAAGGTTCAGCGCCAGTGGCGGAGAGCTCAATCGCGCTTGCCCCTTGTTGTCCACTGAGGGCAGGCCTTCATTGCGCCATCCCTGGTTGGCCGTGACCTGGTACAGAAAAAGGTTCAGTTGGTTGGGCTCGTTCTGGCCGGTCGAAACCCGGTCGGGCGGGAGTGCCGTAAGACTGAAGCTGCCCACGGTTGAAAGGTCGTGGTCCAGCAGCCCATCGTTCAACAGGTCCTTCAAAACAGCGGTGACAGCGGCGATTGCTAGGGGGCTACTCATTGCACGCCTCCCCTCTGCCGTAGGTAGTCATCCAGCCCCAGCTTCGGCGCTGCTGCGCGCGAAACGGCAGGCTTGGGCGCGCTCTGCGGAGCGCGCAGTTCAATGCGCCCTATCGTCACCTGAATATTCGGCAGGGCGGGCGTCGTCTCTGCTGGGACGGCCCTCGACCGCGGCGGCACCCTGGGCGCTTGAGGAGCGGGCGGAGCCGGCTGCATCGCCCGCTTGGGCGGCGCGGGAGATGCCGTGTCGCGCGGTGCCCGTGTGGCGTCTGTCTGCGGTTTTTCCTGGGAAAACCGCGCTTCAGTAGCTTTCGCGCGCATCAGCTCAGGCATCTTGGCAGGCCCAGGAACCTTGGGCTGCTGCTCCACACGTGTTTCGTGCCGCTCGACAAGCGTCCGCTGCCTCTCGACACGGTGTTCGACTCTGCGCTCCACCAGCGCCGGAACGGGCTGTGACCGAGGAGCGGGAACCGAGGGTTGCAGAGCTCCAGGAGCCGGGCGTTCGACTGCAACTTCCTGTCGTTCAACGCGGGCCGAAGGCCGCGGCCGTTCACTGCGTTGCACACTCGGCTGCGCGGGGTTCACCGCGGCTGCGCCAGACTCGTTCCCTTCGTGCGACTTCAGCGCACGTTCCGCGTATATCTCCTGCGGCTCCCTCTCTGCCGGATGCTCTTCCGCGCCCGCCTCCTGCGCGCTTTCCATCCACGCTCCCGAAAGGCGCGCCCCTGCAGAGTCGGGTTCGAAGAGCGAGCGCCGTCGCTTTTCAAGCACGGGGGTCTGCTCGAAAGCGCGGCCGATCAAACCGGACAGAAAATCCCTTGCCATCGCTCAGCCTTCCACCATTCCCAGGTAAAGTCCGCGCCGCTGCGAGGACATCTCCAGCACCTCGCGTTCGCTCCATCCGTAGGCTGAAGCCAAAGTGTGGACATCGCGCAGCGTCCTGTGCGCCCACTCCTGGATCTCCGTCCACAGGTAGCTCGCAATGTCGAAGTCCATCGACCACTGGAACCCGCACTCCGGGCAGGCGATCGCGATACTCACCTCCGCCTGTGGGTCTGCATCCGCAATCCCTTTCGTTACCGCCTCTACCACCGGGACAGGCAAGTCCTCCACCGGTACCGCTTGTCCATTCCTCACCGCAGCGTCCACGCACCGTGCAAGCAATGCCGTTCGCGCGGCTTCCATGGAATGGCGTGGCAGTCCCAACAAGTCCTCGCTTGTCGGCGGCCTGTACGTGACCTGGTAGCCGCCCTCGGTAAGCGTGAAATTTTCCGCCCGCGCCGAATCCACCCTGACCTGCTGCGTCGTGAAAGCCAGCTCCACCTGTTCGCCGCAGCGAGGGCAGGGCGTGGCCGTCTCCAGGGCATCGCCGAACATGCTGTCCTGCAGGTCCAGCAACGCGCTGTCGCGGTCGCCCACGCGCAGCCGCGCCCACTCCTCGACGGCTTTTTCGGGCGGGGCGGCTGAAAGAAGCCGCACGGCTCGCTGTACCGGCGGGTCGGCGAAGGCTTGCTCCCATGCGGTCAGGAGCGCGGCTGTGTTGAAACCAACCATGGTGTCTCCTCAGGATCGGGCCCGTCCTGCGCTAGCTGGCGGGGTCGGTGAACGTTGGTTCTGAGGGTTCCGGAGTCTGATCGTCGCGCACCCAGCCTTCGTTTTCGAGCTTGATGTGCTGGATCGCCACCGCATTCGCGTTCGCGTCCAGGTCGGGCAACGTCTGGAACTCGCTCACCCAGCACCGGAACACCTGGTACGAAAGCGCGAGCTGCCCGGCCTCGTTGTACACCTCGATCGTGATGTCTTTCCGGAAGTCCTGTAGCGAAACCTCGGAGCCAAGGCCGGCGCCGTAGTTCCACACCTTGTTGGCCCACTGTTCGAAGGCCTTGTCATGGGTCACGCCGCGTTCCAGCGTGATCGCTTCGTACTCGGTGCGCCCCGGCGACTTGCGGCTGCTGCTCGGGTCGCCGCCTTCGCGGTGCTTCACTACTTCGGTTGTGCGCTTCAGGGCGCTGACCTTGCTCACGCCCGCCACATACTGGTTGTTGTCCAGCTTGACGCGGAATTTGAAGTTCTTGTAAGGATCGAAACGTTGCGCGTTGACTGTAAATTCTGCCATGGGTTCCTCTCTTGTTGGCGAGTGAAACTGTCCTTGCGGCTGGCTCGCTGTACGGGCTCAAGCCTTCAATGGTGTGGGCTAGGTCGTCGTTTGTCCGGCGATCTGCTGCAGTTCAATGACGACGAACTCTGCCGGCTTGAGCGGCGCGAAGCCGACCACCACGTTCACAATGCCCAGGTCGATGTCGGCCTGCGTGGTCGTCTCGTTGTCGCACTTCACAAAGTAGGCATCGCGCGGCGAGCTGCCCTGGAACGCGCCCTTGCGGAACAGTGTCTGCATGAACGTGCCCGCGTTCAGCCGGATCTGCGCCCACAGCGGCTCATCGTTGGGCTCGAACACTACCCACTTCAGTCCGCGGTACAGGCTTTCCTCGATGAACAGCGCGGTGCGCCGCACCGGGATGTACTTGTAGTCATCGGCTAGTTGGTCTGCGCCGCGCAGCGTACGCGCTCCCCAAACTACCTGCCCCAGCACCGGGAAGGAGCGCAGGCAGTTGATACCCAGCGGGTTCAGCTCGCCGTTCTCCGCGTCCGTTAACGGGACGCTGAAGCCCGAGATGCCGTTGAATGTGGCTTGCAGTCCAGCGGGTGCCTTCCACACGCCGCGCTGCGCGTCCGTGCGGGCAAAGATGCCCGCAACTGCGCCGCTGGCGGCGAAGGTTTCCACCTGGTAGTTGTGCAGCGGGTTTGCCTCCAGCAACCTCGGGAAGAACAACGCTGCATTCTTGCTGCGCGTCCCCACGTAGTCGGTGTTGGCGTCGGAGAACTTGTTCTTGGCTGTGTCCTTCGTTGTCCAGTCCTTCGGCGCGTCTACCAGCAGCATGGCTCGCCGGTTCTCGCAGTACGTGGCAGCAGACGACACCACGATCGTGTCCGTATCCAACGTGTCTGTGAACGAGCGATAGGGCGGGATCACCAGCAGGTTGAACAGGTCCGCCTGCTCCAGCGCGTACATCCCCTGCTTGGCGGCCTGTCCGTTATTGGGCAGGAAGTCCGCCGCCGAAAGCGCCAGTCCGTCGGAGACAGCCGTGCTCGCCTTGGTCAGGGCAGTGTTCAGCGCGGTGGTTGCATCGGTAACGGCCTTCTGCTGTGTCGTGACATCGCCGCCCGGGTTTGCGATCTGCGCTGCCAGCAACGCCGCCTGCGCGGTGGCTACCACTGCTTCAAGCGTGCTCAGCGGATCGCTGCCGGCCGCGATGGCCGTCGTCGGCGCCGGCACGCCGTTGTTTCCGCTGTAAACCAGCAGCGCGGAGTTCGCGCTCAGGATACGGTCCACGCGTCGCGGAGTGTCCTTTACCGTAAGGTTCAGGTACTGCTCCGTCGCGCCCGTTCCCGTATCGCGGACGGTCAGGTTGAACAGGGCGGTCGTCGCAACGCCAAGACTGGTGGCAACATCGCTGGAAGGGTTGTTCTGGTCGATGGTCACGCGGAGATTGTTGCCCCAGGTTCCTGGGCTTGCAGCCGAAAACTCCATCGCGCCCACGGTGAGCACTGCGGTCGTCTCAGGAGCATCTACCGCTGGGTCTGCCTTGGGGTTGCCGGGATCGGCGTGGTACAGCCTCACCACAATGGCCTGTGAGCCTCCATTGGCAAAGAAGTCCTGCACCGCGTATCCCAGCGTGCTCTTCACCCACAGGCCGCCGAAGATCCGCTGGAAGTCTCCTAGGTTGTCGATGGTGATCGCGGTGTTGACCGGCCCGCGCGGCGCGCTTCCGATGAAGGCAGTGATGGAGGTAGCCACACCGGTAATGGTGTGTACCCCTGATGGAATTTCTTCTACGTAAACGCCAGGGTAAGTCAATGCGCTTGGCATGATGCGCCTCCTCGGTTCGCACGTTCTCAGCAATCACTTGATGGTGAAAAAGAGGGCCCAAATTTCAGCGAAACATGGCCGAAGGGATGCGGCTGTGCGCCGGCCATCCCAAGACATCTAGGTACTTGAGACTTCTCAGGACTCTTGGGTCAGGATTCCGATTTGTTCAGGGGGCCAGAAAGAATTTTGTACAGCGAAGCCGAGTATCAACGGCGGATACCATCGTGTCAACTGAAAAGCTGGAAATTATTACTTCAGTGATGAAGGCAGAAATCTCTGGAACCGGTCTGTCGTAGAACGCGATATTACGAAGCAAAACTTGAGTAGCTTGTACTTGCACAAGGTTTAGGGCGCAGTTCGCTACGCTGCAATCAGCGCTACGCGATACGCGTCCTGCCGCGCAGAGACTGTATCCATGCACTCCTGGATTAGGTCTCTTGCTGAATGGTGACGGCTCGCCGGAATACGTTTAAAAAAAATCAGGAAGTGAACGTGCGTCCCAACCCAGGGAAGCCAGTCCCTTGCGATACGCGATCAAGCTCCGGTCGGCCGGGAAATGGGCCTCCGCATGGAGGTCCAGGGGGAGGTCTTCGGGATACTGCTCGCTCACTAGGCTTCCGATCGCACTTAAGGGGCTGAATAGAGAAGTGAGCCTGCTTCGGAGTGAAGGAGCTATGCTCTCCCCAAGTGCCGACGCTCTTATAGACTCGATTAGGACAGAAAGATCTCGAATTTGGCAGATGCTACTCTCATTGAAAACTATAGCGTGCAGCTAGACGGTGGCCTCGTGAACGCGCGGCTTGCATCACGTAGGTTCGAACCTCTTCGTCGTTTGCACCGCTATTCCCGCTCACCACAGATAGAGCCTTCAGAAAGATCGCAGACCGCGTGTCAAGGGGAGGAGGCCTCCTCCCAGCTCCAGCCGCCGTCGGCGTCTTCCGCTCCCATCTCTGCGGGCCTTTCCCGCCCGCAACGCCCACCCCAAGAGTTCTGTGCGCTACACGCACTTGAAATGGAAACCACACCTCGCTAAGGGGCTCTGCCCCAATCGCGCAGGGCAATGGGTTTCCCCAGTCTTCCGCGCCTGCAGCTTGTGCAGACCTCCGCTGCGCTCCGTCCTTCCGCTCCAGCTTCGCCTTCGCTACAAGATGGGGACACCCCTCCCTTTGCCCTTTGCTCCCCCCGCCTTCGCCAGGAGGCGTTCGGCATGTAGGTACATGCCGCGACGGCATGAAAGGCAACAGCAAACGCAAAGGAGCAAACACCATGAGCAAGACCGAAAACAACGTCACCGCCATCGGCAGCAAAAAGCCCCTCAGCAAGCCATCCTCGCTAAGTAGACGGTTCGATTCGTGCTCTAAGTGGATTGTCTCGATGAAGCTATTTCGTCTTTACGGACTGATGTATCGTGCGTTTAGAGAGGTGTTCTCATGTATGGGCTCATCGTAAAACTGACTGCGGTCTCAGGGCGGCGCGCAGAGTTGATTGAAGTGCTCGGTGGTGACGACTCACACATGATTGCGGGATGCCTCAGCTTCATCGTTTCCGAAGATGCGGCAGACGATAGCATTTTATGGGTCACTGAAGTTTGGGCAAGTGAGGCACATCACGAAGCTTCGCTTGCGCTTCCGCCGTCCAAGCACGGTCTAGCGGCAATCGAGACTCTTGTCGCAGGCTACGAAAGAATCGCTGTCACCAAGCCAGTCGAGAAGCACAGTCACCCTATGCACGGCGAACGTTTCACTAATAGTTGAGATTTGCAATCAAGCTGCGCAAGATGGCGGGAGAACTATCCGTCGTCCAACGCATCGTCTGCCAACCCACTTCTTGCGCGGCCACAACATTTTGTTGGCTATCATCAATAGACAATATCTCTTCACACTTGAACCCAACGGCTGCTTGGACTTTAGTGAAGAAATCCGCCTCGGGCTTCTTCGTTCGAAGCATCGCAGAATAAAAAATGCCGTCGACACGTTCGGCCAAACCCAGTTGAGCCATCAAATAAGAGGCACGCAAATGCTCTTGGTTGGTTGCCAAATACACTTGAATTCCTTCAGAGCGAAGCAGTGCAAGCTCATGCAGCAATGAGATAGAAAGTCGAGAGTTTTTGTCGAACCAGTAGGACAGAAATTCAGACGGGCTCACGTGAGGAGCGATCAGTGCAAGTGCAGCGGGCAGCCGCTCCATTAACCCAAGGCGACCAACGATAATGTCTTCCCAGTGAGGTGCGAAGAACCCCTCATGAAGTTGGGCGGCGGTGAGCGCGAAGTCTTTTTCGCTTGATGTTTGCCAGTGACGCCCGTCCTCGGGACGTCCATCAATGAGAACGCCATCTACGTCCACCATTAGCACCTTGATGGCCAAGTCTGGACTCCTGTGCGTTCATCATCTCGGTGATCATTTGCCATCACAGCAAGTTCACAGTAAGCAAAATTCAGATCACACGCGTTGCGAAAATTGCATGTTCTTCATGTGAATAATTTAGGGATGAGGGTACACCTGCGGGTATTTTCCACAGACGAAGCATGATTGCGATGCCGTTACAAGGCATGCGCTCCGGAGCTGAAAGCGTTACGAAGAAGGCGACATCTCGTAAGTTCCGACGGGTCGGCTTCTCCCCCGTTTTTCTAACGAAAAGAAGAGCGTCTCCGAAGGCTAACCCGGACTCTGCTGTTTCCTGAGATTCGCCCAATCAAGCAGCGCACGCAGCATCGGACGGAGGGCTTCGCCGAGACTCGTCAGTTGATATTCAACCTTGGGCGGAACTTGAGGATGGATGGTGCGCTGCACGATTCCATCACGTTCCAAGCAGCGTAATTGCTGAATGAGCATCTTCTGAGACACATTCGGAATGGCCCGCTCCAACTCCGAGAAGCGCTTGATCGGCGTTTTGACTCCTTCCGGTCCGCTGAGATTGTGAATGATTACCAGTTTCCATCGTCCTTCCAAGAGTCCAAAGGCCTCTGCTGCCGTCTCAGGGGAACAGTCTCTGCCTCTCGTTACGACACCAGGCTTACTTTTCGGTGAGTACACCACCGTTTTGTGGGTTCTTGTCATCCCAGCAGCATAGCGCATAGGGTTGACTTACACCGACCTCCTCAGGGCGGAACGAGGAGTTCAATGCGCTATAAAGTCTTGGGAGATCGAACGGGTCTCAAGGTTTCAGAGTTTGCCCTGGGTACAGGGATGCTGGGCAAGGCCTATGGATATGGAACTGAGCCCGACGAAGCTTTGAAGATTCTCGAAGGCTATGCCGAAGCCGGCGGTAACCTGATCGATTTGTCTGATGCGTACCAGGGAGGAGAGTCCGAACGTTTGGTCGGAACGTTCGTTGAGAACAGACGCAACGACTTCGTCCTCATCTCCAAATACACCCGAAGCGCGCAGGCCAACCCTTCGCTCGGCGTTCTGGGCAACAGCCGGAAGGTCATGGTGCAAGCTGTCGAAGAAAGCTTGAAGCGGCTCAAGACCGACCATATCGACATCTATCTCGCACATCTGGATGACAGCATGACACCGATAGAAGAAATTGTGCGAGGTTTCGACGACCTGGCACGCGCGGGCAAGATCGTTTATGGAGGCTTGTGCAACTTCCCGGCATGGAGAGTTGCCACCGCTGTAACGCTGGCCGACTTGAGAGGCTGGCTGCCGATTGCTGTAGTCCAGTTGGAATATAGCTTGATTGAGAGAACTACGGAGCGCGAACTCTTGCCCATGGCAGAGGCAATGGGCTTAGGCGTTCTCGGCTACTCGCCGCTTGCGGCGGGAATCCTCACAGGGAAGTACCGCAAGGGAGAGAAAGGGCGCGCGACTGAATTCAAGGCAGGTGTGCCACAGGCAGGTGCCGAGCACGAAGCCCTGCTTGACGTTGTGATTGCTGTTGCCGCTGAGCTTCAGAGCGATCCCGCCAAGGTCGCGATCGCGTGGGTGTGCGCCAAAGGTATTATTCCCATCCTCGGGGCGAACACTCGCTTGCAACTCGACGCGAACCTCGGAGCTTCATTGATCCGACTCGACGCAGAACAGATTGCGCGTCTGGACAAGGCGAGCGCCATAGCCCTTGGGTACCCGCAGGAAAGGCTTCGCAGTGATGGTGTTCGCGCGATGCTCACTGGCAATCGGTGGAACCAGATTGATCGTCCAGTCCGTACAGTTCGGTAGATCGAGTCCGGCTGGCTCTTGGCTCGACAAGTGATAAATTGCCAATGTGCTCACTGACACCGGGTTGGCACCGGACTTCAGAAGATACTACTTGTGTGAGAACTAATGCAGAGTGCCTCAAAGAGCATTGAGTGCGTTGAAACGCTCCGACCGACGACAGAACTCCGTGGCCGATCTTGGAACGCAGGACATATGGATCGAAATCAAGGATGGCAGCAAATAGAGAAAATTTCTTGAACAAGACTACGAATAGTTCCGCGTGCGTTGCCCTTGTGACCGGCTCCACTTCTGGCATCGGTGCTGCGATTGCCCGGCGTTTATCCGGCGAGGGATATGCCGTGGTTCTGCACTCGCGCAGTTCGGCGGAAGCGGGGCGCTCTCTGGCAGCTGAACTTGGAAACGCTATCTACATTCAAGCTGATTTGGCTGACGATGCCGATAGAATCAGGCTCGTGAGGGAGGCGGTATCTCGCTGGGGCCGCCTTGATGTCCTTGTCAACAACGCCGGCATGAGCAGCATGATTCCTCATACCGATCTTTTGGCGGCTTTACCCGTCATCTGGCACGAGATGCACGAAGTTAATGTGGTGGCTCCGTTTCGACTTGTGGCGGAAGCTGAAACCGCCCTCAGAGATGTGGCCAGTCGCGGCCGATCAGGATGTGTGGTTAATATCAGCTCACACGCTGGTGTCCGGCCCAAAGGCGCATCCATCCCTTACGCCGCGTCCAAAGCAGCGCTAAACCATGTCACTCGCCTGCTCGCGCTGTCGCTCGCTCCGGACATTAGGGTGAATGCCGTCGCCCCTGGCCTCGTGGACACGCCTCTGACAGCGGATTGGACTGCTGCCCAACAACTTTGGCGAGACCACTCGCCCATGCGGCGGCCAGCCAGCCCGGACGATATCGCGCAGATCGTGATGATGCTGATCGCGTCGGATTATTTGACTGGTGAGATCGTGGTCTCCGATGGAGGTCTGAGCCTGACATAGCGGCGCGATTGAGCGAGCCTAAAATCTTGAATTAAAATTGCCGTTCTCACTGTTTCCCATCCTCAAGAGAAGCAGCTAATCCACTTGGGCCATGTCTGGAGAAATAAGTCCACGCCCAGCTTCACTGAATCAGCACTTCGCGTAGGTAGCAGCAGACGGGGCCTTGGCACCGCTGTTCTCAGACCTGCGGCAAGTGGAGCCAAGTTTCACCGACCTCACAGCTTTCTGCGCTGTTCGCTCAGCTTCAGTGATGCTCGGCGAAGATCTGACAGGGTGGTATGACTACTCTTCGTGGAGAAGCTGTTCGATACTTTTCTCAAACTCCATCTTGTCGCCGAATCCGACTTTCAATATTCGAATCTTGCCGTGGCGATCAATCAGGAATGTCACGGGGAGCAGTTCGCCTATCCCATAGTTCTTCATCGTCTTTGCATCGCCGAGGAGAATTGGATACGAGATTCCCAGCTTGGCGACTGCGGGCTGAATAGCCTTCCATCCGTCATCGTCGAGCGAAACCCCCAGGACGACCAAACCTCTGTCCGTATAGACCTTCGAGAATTCCTCAAACCACGGCATCTCTACCCGGCACGGAGCGCACCATGTAGCCCAGAAGTTCAGTAAGACGACCTTCCCCCTGTACCCGGACAGGCTGACGGCCTTGCCGTCAGCCTGTCTTAGCACAAGCGTAGGTGCCGTGCGCCCGGCAGCGATGGGTTCCGCGCTCACTTCAGCTATGGGCAAGATATAGAGGCACACGAGAGCAGCCATTCGCAGTATTTTCAACCCCATCAGCCGACTAGCTCTGAGAGCTCAGCCCTGATGAATTGCTTGACTCCCTCGGGACCGGTGATACGGAGCGTCATTGGCCCGGTGGCGTCCCCGACATGGACATCGAACTCGAAGAAGGGGCAGCATAGCCGTTCGTTTCCGATCCACTCCGACATGGTGGCGAAGGTTTTGGCATCCGACGGGAATTGGAATGCATATCCGTCTCGCAGCTCGCTCGTGCTCAATCTTGCGGACTTCAGAGCAGGTGACAAGACTTCGGAGTGTCGCTTGCGTTGAGCCGAGGTCATCGCTCTCATGTCGCAGGCAAACACCACTGGCTTTGTTGTCGCGACAGTTGAGGTCTGAGCCTGCGCTTGCGCCTGTAGCGCAGGGTGCAATGTCATTGTCATTATCGGTAAGGTCATTGCCGTAAGCAAGATTCTTTTCATCGTTTTCTCCGGGGTCGTGTATTTACACGTCGCCTGAATCTCATTCTCCAAACGGTACGCCTTCAAGTTAACTTGAAGGCAAGCTGCAATAATCGTGCATGGCATCTTTGACCATTTCGGAAGTCGCAAAACAGACTGGTTTACGGACCTCGGCGATTCGCTACTACGAAGAAATCGGAATCCTCGATTCGGTAGAACGTGTCGGCGGACAAAGACGATATGACAGGAGCGTGTTTTATCGCCTGTCCATCGTGCAGCGAGCTCAGCAGGCGGGATTCACCTTGGACGAAATCCAGGAATTGCTAACAGGTTTCGTTCCGGGCACCCCCGCACCGGAACGGTGGAAGCAACTGTCCTCCAGGAAAATCAAGGAGCTCGCAGCGAAAATGGACGAGATCCAATTCATGCAAAGCTTGCTGAAAGACATGATGACCAACTGCCAATGCGACACTCTCGAAACCTGCGGCAAATGCATCTTCCATCAGATTCACCAGCAGGAACAGTCGTAGTTCTAGCTCTTGCGGCCTACCTTGAAGTACAGGGAGACGCCTGCTTCCAGTCCGGCCTCTATCACTCCTCGGGCGCAAGACAGATTGGCTTGTTCGCTGCTGGAGCGGCAGTGCTCATTTGCTACAGCTTGTTCCTGAACTCCTCAAAGATAGATTTCGGCAAGCTCCTGGGTATCTATGTGGTACTTTTCTTCCTCGTTGCCCAAATCGTCGCCGGAGTGCAGTTTCAGCAGTCGCCCAACAACCCATCTACCTCGGTGGTGCCTTTGTGGTTGTTGGCGGCTTGATCATGATGCTCTGGAAGGGTTGACCAGAAGGGGCAGCGTTTCAGAGCGAGCCGAGGTCGAAGCCTTTTCAACATCTCCGGCTCGTTTTGGGTACGTTGCCGAATGTCCGTCTTATCCACTAAAGTTGCTTGCATGGAAAGCCCATCGCAAGTCTCCGGCCTGATCACCATAGCCTCCAATCATTCCGTAGACGAAACCGTAGCGCGCCTTACCGATCTGCTCGCCGCCAAGAGTATTAAGCTCTTCGCACTAATCGATCACAGCGGTGAAGCTGAGGCAGTCGGCCTACACATGCCGCCAACCAAGGTCATGATCTTCGGCAGCCCCAAATCAGGCACACCCCTCATGCTCGCCTCGCCCAGCGTCGCGATCGATCTTCCGCTCAAACTGCTCATCGCCGCTGATCTGCACGGAGGTAAAGTCACCATCAGCTACAACAGCACAGAGTATCTGCGCGATCGTCATCATCTCCTCGAAGAGCACCTGACCGTCCTCAACGGAATCGGCATCCTCGCGGCCAAAGCAGCCGCGTAGCTATCGCAGCGTAGCCGTCCGCAGGAAATCGAAGTCTCCACTCGCATGAGGCACGACACCCTCAAGTCGCCGCGAATGGAGCACCTCGTTGTTCGGATACCACAGCGGAATTCCCGGCAAGTCCTCCGCTAGAATCTGCTGCACTCCGACGTAAAGCCGCCGCCGTTCCCCCTGATCGGTAGTAGCCCCAGCCTCCCTGAGCAGCGCATCCAGCCGAGGATTGGCATACCGGCCCCGATTGCCACCTTTAGGCGGAAAGCTAGCTGAATCATACGTGTATCGAAAGATATCCGGGTCTTCATTTGAGCCGATCCATCGCAGCGCATACATCTGGAATGCGCCCTTCGTCACATCCGCATAGAACGTCCCGAACTCCGCCGATCGTATCTGCAGGTCGATTCCCGCTGCTCGCATCTGTTGCTGCAGCACCGCTGCTAACAACCGCGTCGTCTCATCCGTACTAGTCTTCAGCGTGATCCGCACGCGCATACCATCTTTGCCTGCGCGGAATCCCGCCGCCTCCAGCAGCGCCTGCGCACGTGCCACATCATGTGGATACAACGGGAGTTGCTCATTCGTTGCCGCCGCCCAATGTCCTGTTGGCAGCCACGTATTCGCCACCCGCGCCTGTCCCCGCCACAGGGCGTCGATGATCGCTGGCCGGTCCATCGCACAGGCTATTGCCTGGCGTACTCGCTTATCCTTCAGCAACGGATCGAGCACGTTGAAGTTCGCATAGATCACCACCGAACTTGCTCCCGTCTCGGTTACAAGATTCGGAGCTTCGCGCAACGCATACACCATGTCCAGCGGAATGACATTGCTCTCCAAATCTGCGGAGCCCTTCTTCAACTCAAGCGCCGTCGTAATCGCATCCGGCACCACGGCAAAGCGGATCCGCTCGATCCGATGTCCAGAGGCAACCGGGTTTTTGTTGGTTGCAGCCGCGCCGAGAAGGATAGGAGAATCCCCCCAGTAGTCATGATTGCGCTCGACCAGTACTTCCTTATCCTGCACTGCACTCAGGAAGCGAAATGGCCCCGAGCCCACCGGATGCAGCCCAAAGTCTTTACCCGCACCTCGCGGCACCACTCCGAACAGGCCGTCGCTCATGTTGAAGAGCAGTCCCGCATCGGGGCGCTTGAGCCGGATTACCACAGTCAGGCGATCCGGCGTCTCCACACGTTCGACTGCCGCAAACGCACCACCCTTCGCCGTGATCAGACCCGCGACCGAGCTATCGATCATGCTCCGCACCGTCCACGCGACGTCCTCCGCCTCAAGCGGTCGACCATCCTGAAACCGCACCCCGTCCCGCAGATGGATGACCCACGTCAAAGAATCCGGTTGCTCCCACTTCGTAGCCAGCCAGGGCTGCAATTCGTAGTGCTCGTCCTTCTTCACCAGCGCGTCGAAGATCAGCGCACCCACACGCTCCGACTGAGCGTCCGTGCCCTGCCGAAGATCAAGGTTGTTCGGGCTACTCTCGATTATCATTACGACCGTCGAGCGATCCTCAATCCGACCGCGGCAGGCCACCATCGCAAGCAGCATGGACACAGCAAAGCTTTGCAGAAGGCAGCGAGAGATTTGCAGGTTCGATCTTCGCGTGCCCGTTGCGCTCAGGTGGGCATCCGCAAATCGACTGGCACTCTTCCATCTCCCTGCAAACTTCAAAATGTAACCTTCCCTAGGATCACAGGCCTCGTCGCGCCAGTTGCAGCCACAACGTTCCCCGGCAGTCGATGCCACGTCAACCAGGCCAGCAATGCAAACGCCACACCCTCCTTGGCCTGAGCCGGCACGCCCAAATCCTCCATCACGCGCACCTTTACACCCAGCGCTCCAAACCCTTCGCGCAACATGTCCATCAACGCAGCGTTCTTGGCTCCGCCACCCGCCACTACATATTCAACCTTTGCAAGCGGAGCCGCCTGCCCCACATGCGCCCAAACAAAACTCCGATAACCCAACAGCACCGACTCGGCTGTCAACGCCGTAGCCGTAGCCACTACATCTGCATCGCTCGTACTTACCTTCCGACATCGCGAAATGAATCCGTCCACAAAGCTCGATCCAAACTCCTCACGCCCGCAACTCTTAGGCGGCGGGGCAGAGAAGTACGGTCTACGCAGTACCTCTTGCACCACGTCGGTAAGTACGCCGCCACGCCTACCTACAGCCCCGCCCCGATCGAAGTGTTTTCCATACAGCCGCTCCATGCACCCATCGATGACCATGTTCCCCGGCCCCGTGTCGAAGGCCATCGCGCCATCAGCCGAGCACCCCGCAGGCAACGCCGTAAGATTGCCAATCCCCCCAAGGTTCTGCAGGATCCGGCTCACCTTCTCTGACCGAAACATCACGTAATCCAGCATCGGCACCAGCGGAGCCCCCTGTCCCCCTGCAGCCAGATCTGCCGGTCGAAAGTCACTTACAACGGGCACTCGCAGCCGCTCTGCGATCACACTCGCCTCTCCGACCTGCCAGGTAGCTCGCACCTCCGCACCCAGATACTTTGCTGCGATTCCTTGGTGGTACACCGTCTGCCCATGACATCCCACCAGGCTCAAGCTCTTGCCTCGAACGTTTGCCGCAGCACAAGCCTTACTCACAGCATCCGCATAAATCTCCCCAAGCCGCCAGTTCAGCCGGGCCAACTCCGCAGTAGAAATATCCTCAGCATTCATAGCCCCAAGCACCGCCGCACGCACAGCCTTCGGGTACGCGAACGAGCTATACCTCAGCAGCTTCACCCGAGGCGACGCGGCATCAGGCCCAGCCGTAATCCGGCAAACCGCCACATCCACCCCATCCGCCGAAGTCCCACTCATCACACCAGCAATAATCATCGCTCCGCCTCAAGCCTTAAATCAGTGTTGGCTTTATCCGCACTCGTCCGCGTTCATCCGCGCCATCCGCGGTCAGTTCTTCAGCTCTCGTTGCAGCTCCGCCAACAGGTTCAGCGCTTCTCGCGGAGTCATCTCATCCACATCCGCAGCTTCCAGCCGATCTACAATCCTCTGCGACAACGGCGTAAACATCGTCATCTGCAGCGGGCGCGCTGTCTCACCCGATGAAGCAGCTAGGGCTGAAGCCACCTGCTGCGTCTCCGCCTTCTCATGCAGCTTCAGCACCTCACGGGCGCGCCCGATGACCACTGCAGGCAGCCCAGCAAGCTTCGCGACTTCAATGCCGTAGCTCTTACTCGCCGGACCTGCCTCGACCGTATGCAGGAAGACGATCCCCGTACTCGTCTCCTTGACGGTGACTCTCAGATTCTTCAGTCGCGTCAACCGCTCCGCCAGCAGCGTCAGCTCGTGATAATGCGTAGCAAAGAGCGTCCGCGCACCGATCCGATCATGCAGATGCTCTACCGTGGCCCACGCTAAGGACAAGCCGTCATACGTAGCGGTTCCCCGTCCCATCTCATCGAGCAGTACCAGCGAGCGTGATGTAGCTGTATTCAGAATGGCCGCCGTCTCCGTCATCTCCACCATGAACGTCGAACGCCCGCGCGCCACATTATCGCTCGCTCCGATTCGCGTATAGATCCGGTCGACCAAGCCGAGCCGCATTCTCTCCGCCGGCACAAAGCATCCACACTGCGCCATGACGACCAGCAGGGCGGCCTGCCGCAGGTAAGTACTCTTACCGCCCATATTCGGTCCCGTGATCAACATCACCGCAGGGCCCGAAGCGTCGTCGGGACTAGCCCCGTCTGAGCCCGCATCGAGGTAGAGCGAGTTAGGCACAAACCGCCCACCGCCACTCTCCTCAAGCCGCCGCTCCACCACCGGGTGCCGGGCCTGCACAAACTCCAGAACGCCACTCTCCTCAACGGTCGGTTTCACCCAGCCGCGCAACGCCGCAAGATGCGCGAAGCAGGCCAGCATGTCGATCTCGGCCACTCGTTTGGCTGTCGCTCGCATTCGCATCGCTCCGGCCAGCAGCGTAGCGCGCAACTCGGCGAAGATCCGCCGCTCGATCTCACCCGACCGTTCCTGCGCAGTCAGGATCTTCGCTTCATAGTCCTTCAGCTCCGGCGTCGTAAACCGTTCCGCGTTGACCAGTGTCTGCTTTCGCTCGTAGTCCGCCGGAACCGACTTTGCATTCGCCTTGGTCACCTCAAGGTAGTAGCCGAAGACCGAGTTGAATCGAACCTTCAGCGATCCAATCCCCGTCCTCGTCCGTTCCCGCTCCTCGATCGCCACCAGCGCCTGCCGCCCACTCCGGCTCAACTCGCGTAGCTCATCCAGCTCCGCATCCACACCCGCACGAATCACCCCACCATCCGAGAACGTTACCGGCGGCTCCTCCGCAATCGTCCCCACCACCAATCCACACAAATCCTCCAGAGCATCGAAACCATTCTCCGAGAATCTGTCATCCTGAGCGGAGCGGAGCGCAGTCGAAGGACCTGCGGGTGCCTTTATCCCGTCAATGAGCCCAAAACCTCCGGGTGCCCCATCCTTCGTAGCCTCACCGCGAAGGGTGGGATGAGCCATCTTCCCCAGCTCCTGCCACCGTCCCGCCGCAAACATCCTCACAGCGGCAACGACACCCGGCAGGCACCCAAGCGTTCCGGCCAGCGCCATCACCTCGCGCGGCCCGGCTGAGTCCAGCGCCACTCGCCCGAGAAGCCGCTCCAGATCCAGAACGCCATCCATCGAACGTCGCAAAGCTTCCCGCTCTCGAAGGCGAGAGCAAGCTTCAGCCACAGCCTCCAGCCGAGCTTCAATCTCCGGCAGGCCATTCGAAGGCCGCAACAGCGTAGCGCGCAAGAGCCGCTTACCCATCGGCGTGCAACAGGCATCCAGCGTGTAAAACAGGGTCGTCTGGGCCGACTCGCCAGAGAACAGCGGCTCTACCAGTTCCAGATTCCTTACACTGACCGCGTCCAGTTCCAGGCAGGTCGACCGCTCGTAGTACCGCACCCCGTCCACGTGCTCAACTGCGCCCTGCTTTGTCTTCTGGATGTAGTGTAAGAGCGCCCCCGCCGCCACAGCCGCAGCCTCGTGCCCGCCCAGGCCCATCCCCTCCAGCGAAAAGACCTTGAAGTGATTCCGCAGCAGCGGCACGGCATACTCGGCCGTAAACACCCACTCGTCTACCGCCGTCTTCGTCCGAATCGCGTCGAGCCCAGCCGAAGTCTCAGGCTCCCCCGCAAGATTCACCCCACCCAGCAAGCCCGACCCGTACAGCAACTCCACCGGCCTCACTCGCCCTAACTCATCCACCGCTGCCGCCCACGCACCCGGCCCCGTGAACTCGGTCGCCCGAAACTCTCCCGTCGAAAGATCCAGTAGCGCCACCCCCGCGCAGCTCCCCTTGAGCTGAACACTCGCAAGATAGTTCGACTGCTCTGCCCCGAGCGAAGGGTCCATCGAGGTCCCCGGAGTCAGGACACGCGTGACCTCGCGCTTGACGATGCCCTTGACCGTCTTGGGGTCTTCCATCTGCTCGCACAGCGCGATCCGGTAGCCCTTCCGCAACAGCCGCTGGATATAGACCTCAGCCGCATGGTACGGAACGCCGCACATCGGCTGCTTCTTCTCCCGATCCCGCGCAGTCAGCGTAAGCTGCAACTCCCGCGCCACCAGGATCGCGTCGTCATAGAACAGCTCGTAGAAGTCCCCAATCCTGCAGAACATCAGGCAGTCCGGGTAGAGCTCCTTCGCCGCGAAATACTGCCGCATCACCGGCGTCAGCATTCCCGCATCCATCGTCGCTTCAGGTGATCCAGTCTCGTTTGCCACAGTCGACAGAATACCGCCTGCCCTCCTCCTGAAGTCTATCTAGCTCGATTCGGCGACATGATGGCGGCTAATCATCATTGTTACGAAGTCTGGTGATTACTCCCTTCGGCTCAGCCGCATCCCCGACGGTTTCCACATCAAAGGTCTGATATCCAAACTGAAAGTTCTTGCAACGGTAGTGTTCCGGGGGAAGGCCGCCGAAATCCTTTGGAAGCGGTTCGATCGGAATGGCGTGAGCGCCCTTGATCGTGAACGTTACCCCATAGACCGAGCCGATTGACGCAACGCTGCCTTCTCGCGGACGAACAGCAAGGTGAACATTTGTAACCTTTCGATTCAATGTCAGTCCCCGTGCCTTTGACTCAGCGTGGCCGACACCGCATAGATAGAAGAGTCTGTCTTCCAACTCGTACTCTCCATCTTTCATGTCCGGCAGCACATCTTTCGCAACCTCCGTCTTTAGACCTTCAAGACAGTGCTTCCAAGGCTTCACGCCCAGTACATAGCGTCCCCAGAGATGTCTAAAGCGAAGAGGATCTCTGGTGTTATCCAGTCCCGAGACAACAAGTTTCATAGCTTTCCTTTGAAAGATGGAATGCGATAACCGTAGCATGGCAGCTATTTGCTTGAGTGCCGGATAGGCTCAACTCCCACCTAAAGCATCGATTTGAACGTAGCCTCGATATTCAAGCTTGAATATTCCGCAAATCTGCTACTCTGGCACCCTCCAGCCGAGCAGCCACGAAACGTTGCATATCCTCACCGCACTATCGGGCCAAGGTGTCTAATCTCGTGCGACGCGTTTACCCTCGGGTGACCGATCCGCCAGCATGTGGTGCTCATGTCCACACAAGTTCTTCCTTCCATCTCCCTCCGCAAACGTGTGGCCTACGACCGCCGCTTCTATCTCACGATGGCCATCGCCGCCTTCGTCCTCATCTTTGTCGGCTTTAGCCGAACCTATTACCTCAAAGCGCATTTCCCGATGTCTCCGGCGCTAAGCCTGCTTGTCCACATCCATGGCTTCGTCTTCACCACCTGGATGCTCTACTTCGTCCTCCAGAATGCGCTTATTGCCGTAAACCGGCCCTCGCTCCACCGAAAACTTGGCATCAGCGGAGCCTTTCTCGGCTCTGCGGTCATACTCCTCGGACTTGTCGTCGCATTCACCGCTGTCCGTCTACATCATGGCGGCGGCCCTTATGACGCCGAAACCATCTTCCTCGTCGGTCTGGTCGATCTCTTCACCTTTGCGCTCTTCTTTGTCACTGGGTACCTCTACCGACGAGATCGCGAGGCTCACCAGCGGCTCATGATGATGGCGGTCGTCATCGGGCTGATCGGGCCGGCGCTCGGTCGTCTCGGGATACATGGCGTACCTCCGCAGGTGCTCGGTCCCATCAACCTCGCCTTCATGTTCGCCGGTCCCGTCTACGATCTCGTAACCCGGCGGCGCGTCCACCGGGTCTATATCTATGGAGTGCTCTTCGGTCTCGCCACCTTCACCCCTCTGCGCTTTGCCCTCGGCGCTACACCGTGGTGGCA
Source organism: Granulicella arctica (assembly GCF_025685605.1). Taxonomy (NCBI): domain Bacteria; kingdom Pseudomonadati; phylum Acidobacteriota; class Terriglobia; order Terriglobales; family Acidobacteriaceae; genus Granulicella; species Granulicella arctica. Next base: position 583,545 of record NZ_JAGTUT010000001.1, on the reverse strand, counting down.
TCATATGGCTCACCTGATAGCTGGCATGTAGTCACTGGGTCGCTGTCCAACCTGGCCATACCCGATATACTGGAGCTTCGCGCCGATTGGCGAACCCGTATGTCCCTTCTCTGGCTCAAAGTCGCAGTTCTGCTCTACGGTGTTGCCGCGCTCGCGGTGCTGCCCGCAGCTCTCTACGATCGCCCACGCTGGCGGCATATCGCCATTCCCGCCACCATCATCGCTGTCCTCTTCCACTTCGTCTCGCTGGCGGAGATGCTCAACGCCGCGCACCATGCGCTTCCCGTAGAAACGCACGAGACCCAGGCGCTTCTCAGCCTCCTCTTTGCGCTCGCCTTTCTGCTGGTGTACTGGCGCTTCAAGACCGTCTCGCTCGGTATCTTTCTGCTTCCGATCTGCTTTCTCCTTGGCCTGATTCCGGCCTATCGGCCCGGGCAGGAGATCGCTCTCCCGCTTCTCCGCACCGGTTGGATCTTCCTGCACATCGCTCTCCTGCTGGCTGCGTATGCTGCGCTGCTGATCTCCTTGCTGGCGTCGTTGCTCTACCTCATCCAGGAGCGCCGCCTGAAGTCCAAGGCGCCGACGCTTCCGTGGCTTCCGCCGCTCGAAACAACGGACCAGATCGCCCTCAAGGCGCTTCTCTACGGACTCCCCTGTATGACCGCAGGCCTGCTCATCGGTGCTGTCATCGCCGAGCAGACGATTGGGCCCTCGTTCTTCCTCGATCCAAAGGTACTTCTCGCCTTTGCGATGTGGCTTGCCTACGCGAGCATGATCTTCATCCGCCGCCACTCCGGGTTGCGCGGCCGTCGAGCGGTCTATCTCTCCTCCTTCGTCTTCTTCGTTGTGCTGGCTGTCTGGGCCGCGAACCAGTTCTCCGCCGTCCACAGGTTCACCGCGCCATGAGTGAAACCGTCGGCACCAGGCATCTCGTCCTTCTTGGCATCAACCACAACACCGCTCCCATCGAGGTGCGCGAGCGTGTCGCCATCCCTGCTGGCCGTCTTGCAGATGCGACGCGCACATTGCTTCATCAGCCCGGAATCCAGGAAGGGCTGATCCTCTCCACCTGCAACCGCGTCGAGTTGCTGACCATGCAGGAGGAGAACGGCGTTTCGCCCGATCTGCCCCGGTTTCTCCACGAATACTTCTCCCTGCCGATCGCTACGCTGACTCCGCATCTCTACGAGTTCCGCGAGCGGGAGGCGGTCCGTCACCTCTTCCGCGTCGCTTCATCGCTTGATTCGATGGTCGTGGGCGAGCCGCAGATCCTCGGGCAGGTCAAGGACGCGTACACAACGGCGCGTGAGGTTGGCGCTGTGCAGTCGAACCTTGAAGCCTTGCTGCAGCGGACCTTTACAGTCGCCAAGAAGGTCCGGAGCGAAACCCAGATTGGCTCGTCCTCCGTCTCTATTGCGTCCGTAGCTGTCGATCTCGCCCGCAAGATCTTTGGCAGCCTCACCGGCAAGACTGTGCTGCTGGTCGGAGCAGGGAAGATGTCCGAACTGGCCGCACGTCACCTCATTCAGCAGGGGGCTGCGAGTATCCTCGTCGCCAACCGTACACAGGGTCGTGCCGAGAAGATCGCTGACGAGTTCCGCAGTCCGGCCATCCACACCGAGGTCATTCCGTTCGACGAGCTGTATGGTCAGGCTGATCGCGCCGACATTGTCATCACCTCGACCGGAGCGCCGCAGAAGCTCTTCGGACGTTCGCATGGACAGCACTTTCTCCAGCGCCGCCGCAATCGGCCTATGTTCTTCATCGACATTGCGGTCCCGCGGGATGTCGACCCGCGTATGAACGAGGTCGAGGGCTGCTTCGTCTATGACATCGACGACCTTCAGCAGGTCGCGCAGGCGAATCTGGCGGATCGTTCTCGCGAAGCCGCTGCGGCTGAGACCATCATCACAAGCGAGGTCGCCAAGTATGAGCAGCGGCTCCACTCCCGCGACGCCGTTCCTGCGATTCTGGCCCTCCAGCAATCTGCGGAGCAGATTCGCCAGGCTGAGCTTGCCCGTTCTGCATCGAAGCTAGCCGAGCTGACGCCCGGTCAGGCTGCAGCGGTAGAAGCCCTGACGCGCTCCCTCACCGCCAAGCTGCTGCACCCACAGTTGAGAGCGCTTCGCCAGACCACCCCCGCAAAAGACGAACCATAACGAATTTTCGTCTCCGCCTCGCCAGCTAAACCTCAGTCTTTACGCGCCTTTCGCTACACTTCGTCATCCCGCGCCTCCCGTTTCATTCGCCCGAATTGAACCAAAAATCGTATACCCGCAAAGAAGTCGTACATATTCGTACTGGAAGTCGTACAAGTACCCCCCTAACCGACCTGTTTTGAAGACTTTGCGCATTCAGGTAGGGAGGGGGGTACCAGCGCTACATTCATCCGTTCGGTGGAGGTAAAGCGGGCTTGGGTCTCCTATAGTTGGACCACCACTTATGCCTAAGCTGAAGCTTGTCGCCGCCCTCCTACTTGCCACCGTTTGCCTCTTGGTTCAGACAAAGCAGACCGCCGCTGCCGACAAACCGATCAAATTTAAGGACCGTGCAGGCGCAACACACACCATCGCCGAGCTTCGCGGCCATCCAGCCGTTGTGAACTTCTGGGCTACGTGGTGCGGTCCCTGCAAGGACGAGATGCCTCGACTACAGAAGCTCTCCGAGACCTACGCTCTAAAAAACGTCCAGTTCGTGGCCATCTCGCTCGACGCTCCCGACACGCGCAACAAGATCGACGCAACTCTTGCAACAGCAGGTTTCAAGATTCCAGTCTGGCTCGGCGCAACGGACCGAACACTGACGGATCTCAAGTTAGGCATTCTCGTTCCCGCGACCCTGATCCTCGACGAGAACGGCGAAGTGGTCGGCAAGATCGAAGGTGAAGCCAAGGATGTTGATATCCAATCCCGACTCGACTGGCTCCTCGGCGGAAAGCAAGGTCAGCAACCAACGCTGATCCAAAAGAACGGTTAGGGTCGTCCGACAGGCGCAGGTTCGCCGAGTATGTGGATTGTATGCAACCAGACCTCCGCCTCCGCAGGCCAATGAGAGATCGGCAGGTCTGTCGGCCGCAGCCCGAATCCATGTCCGCCTTGTGTGTACAGATGAAGCTCAGCAGGGACTTTGGCGTCCTTAAGCGCCTGAAAGTACACCAGCGAGTTCTCGACGTGCGCCGTATAGTCGTTCTCAGCCTGCACAAGAAACGTCGGCGGAATCGCCGCATCGGGCAACAGCGAAGGCGCAACCTTGCCGTCTGATCCGCTCAACCAGCCCGGATAAAGGATCATCTGGAAGTCAGGCCGAGCGTCGATGGCTGAAGCCGGAACAGTCTTGCCCTGAAAGTCAGGATGCGTGCTCAACACAGCGGCCAGATGAGCGCCAGCAGAGAAGCCGATCGCGCCGATGCGCTTTGGGTCGATATGCCACTCCGCAGCATGAGCGCGCGTGAGTCGCATCGCCTGCTGCGCGTCTTCGATATCCTCCACGTTCTCTGGATAATGACCCTCTTCCGGAACCCGATATTTCACCAGAACGCAGGTCATGCCGATGGAGTTCAGCCACTCGCAGACCTCGGTCCCTTCGATGTTGTAGGCCAAACGAATATACGATCCACCGGGAAAGACGAGCGCCGCAGCGCCGGTGTTCTTTCCCTTTGGTTCGTAAACGATCAGGCTGGGATGACTCACATTCGTGACGCGCACGGTCACTTTGCCGGACACAATACGGTTAGCATCGGTCGTCGGATCGCTCTCCGGGCCAACGATCTTCGACGGCTCAGGATTACCGTTCGGCCACAAGGGAAGCGTGCGTTGCTGGGCCGCGAGCGGTAGAACGAGAGCGATGGAGAGAAGGGACAGGAGCAGACGCATGGGAGCATCTTAGACCACATGGCGGAACAATCCGCCTCGGTTCCCGTATTCTGAGGAAGACATGAATCGACCGATACGCATTGGCTCCCGCGGTTCGCAGCTCGCCCTCTGGCAGGCGAACCATATCCTTTACGCGCTCCGCGACGCCGGCTACAAGGTTGAGCTGGAAGTAATTCGCACGACCGGCGACCGAATGCAGCAGCCTGGCTTCGTTCCGCCAGCAGGCCTCGACGGCAAAGGCATCTTCATCAAGGAGATCGAGGAGGCGCTGGAATCTGGCCGGATCGATCTCGCCGTCCACTCGCTCAAGGATCTGCCAACGCAGATCGCTCCGCAGTTTACGCTTGCCGCGATCCCGAAGCGTGCCGATGCACGCGATGTATGGGTTTGCGAGCCGTATTGGGCCTTACACACGCTGCCTGAAGGTGGGAAAGTGGGTACGACGAGTCCACGCCGTCGCGCGCAGCTTCTGGCGCTGAGGCCTGACCTCGAGTTCGTCGAGATCCGCGGCAACATCGACACGCGCCTGAAGAAGCTGGAGAAGGGCGATGCGGATGCGCTGGTTCTCGCTGCGGCGGGTCTCGACCGGCTAAAGCGCGCAGAGTGGGTTCATCAGCGCTTCTCGCCTGAGGAGATGTGTCCGGCGCCGGGACAAGGCGCGCTTGCGCTTGAAACCCGTGCTGTGGATTGCCCGGCGACCGACGATGCGGATGACGAGCGTGATGCTTACGTTCGCGGTGCCATCGCCTTCTTCGAACACACGCACACGCGCTTCTGCGTCGATGCGGAACGTGCTGTGTTGCACACGCTTGGTGGTGGTTGTCAGCTTCCAATTGGCGCATACTGTACGCCTGAAGACGATCACTATCGGCTCTATGCGCAGGTCGTCGCGCCGGATGGAGAAGCCATGGTTCAGCTTGCAATGACTGCACCGTTGACGGCGAATCCCTGCGAGATAGGCCAGAAGCTCGCAGCAGACTTGATCGCGCAAGGCGCTCTCGAACTGCTCGCACCTATCTCCGAACTGGCCTGAGACGATGCCGCTGATCGGCAAGCGCATTCTAATTACGAGAACGCGGCATCAGGCTTCGGAGCTTGCGGCGCAGCTTGAGTCCGCAGGGGCAGAGACGATTTCGATTCCGACGATCGAGCTGGCTGCGCCTTTGTCTTACTGCGTGCTCGATGCGTCGCTCGCGTCGCTTCGCAGCTTTGAGTGGGTAATCTTCACCAGCATCAATGCGGTGCATGCTTTCGCCGCGCGTGCTAAGACTCTGTCAATCATGCCAAGCCCGCGGAAGATCGCGGTGATCGGACCGGCGACTGCGCGGGCCGTTCGGGAGATCGGCCTGATCGTCGACCTGATGCCAAAGCAGTACGTTGCGGAGTCGCTTGCGGAGGCACTTGTTCCTTTTGCGTCGAGTGGTGCCATGTTGCTCATCCGTGCCGAAGAAGCACGCGATGTTCTTCCGGACGCTCTGCACAGTGCGGGAGCGCAACTGACCATCGCAAGCGCCTATCGCAACATCGTTCCCACAGAGTCGATTGCCGCACTGCAGAAGCTTCTTGCGCATCCAGAAAGCATGCCCGACGCGATCACCTTCACTAGTTCGTCGACGGCCACGAACCTATTTGCACTGCTCGAACAAGCTGCGCTGACACTTCCGAAGACAATCGTCCGTGCATCCATAGGACCGGTCACTTCGCAGACGCTTCGAGAGCTTGGCTATCCTCCAGACATCCAGGCCAAAGAGCCGACCATCGCTTCGCTCTGCAGCGCGCTCACGACTCACTGGCGATAGAAGCAAGACTCATTTACAAACCGATGACATAGTGAAGACAGCCCTCTGACACTTGCTCCGCTGCACGCCGGTAGCTTGGGTTCATGAGCAGCCAGTCACAAATGCAGTCTCAGAAAGTCAAGAGACGCAATCACCATCCGCACTTCAGCGCGGTGGCAGCATGTTGGATTCTTGGCCTGATCCTGCTGATGTCTTCGCCCTCCCTTGCAGCCCAGGACACGCCGATCATTTCTGGTGGCGCAGGATTCTTTGCAAGCAGAAACCTCGGGACGATGTCGTTCCAGCCCGTGCTTGCACCTGTGGTTGCCTTCCCGTTGGGGAAGCATTTTCTCGCGGAGTCCCGGTTCGACTTCCGCGAGTTTTACACGCCCGAGAATGGTGCGACTGGACCATACAAGGGGACTTTTTTCAAGGCGACACAGGCATTGCAACTTGATTACGTCGTCAATCGTCATGTCACCCTCGTCGCAGGACGCTTCCTTACGCCATTTGGAACCTACAACGAACGGCTGTCCGCTATTTGGATCCAGAGATTCCAGGACGCTCCACTAATTTTCTCCGCAGGTGATCCTCTGGGTTCGGGCAACGGTGCCATGCTTCGGGGCGTGATCTTTTCCAAGCCTGCCGTGCAGATGAACTACATCGGATACTTTGAAGCGTCCAGCAGCATATCTCAGTTTCAATCCGTGCGATCTGTAGGAGATCGTATCGATATCTATTTTCCGAGGAAGCGCTTGGAAATTGGTTCTTCCTTCTCGCGCGTTCTAACCGGAACACCTGTGAACGCATACGGAACCCACGTTTGGTGGACACCAGCGCGATCTCCGCTTCAGGTGCGCTCGGAATATGTCCATGCAGCGCACGCGCAGGGTTACTAGATTGAGAACTCCTACCGTATGTCACAGTGGCACGGACCGGACAGCCTGATCGGCCGCTTCGAACCCCTTTTTCGCATCCAGCAGACCTTCCGCGATAGTCCTGGTCCCGGAGACGGCTTGCCCGGTGTTGACACTAGACAGGCCGATTTTGGATTTGACTATCACCTTCCTCATGAGGTCCGCCTTAATTCGAGTTATGCGCGAAGGTTCTCTGCGACAAATAACACAAATATCTGGGAGATATCGCTTACCTACAGACTTCTCTTTCCTGCTTGGCGAGGTTCTAAATGAAAAGACTGATAACACGAGTTACTGCGTGGCGGAATGTAGCGGCTCGATAGAAATGTCATGGTCCAGCCCATTAGAACTGTCAGGTTCTAAGGATGGGATGGATCTCGATGAGCGAGCGCGATCTGAGGCGGATCGAAGTGTTGAGTGACGTGCGGGCTGGGCGTCGGACGGTGGCTGCGGCGGCAGCCGTGCTCGCGATCAGCGGGCGCCAGGCGTTTCGGCTGCTGGCCCGCTACGAGGCCGACGGCGGCAGCGGGCTGATCCACAAGGCGCGTGGAAGAAGATCCAACAGAAGTCACAACGAAGGCATCCGGAAGTACGCGGTCGAACTGGTCAAGACCAGGTACGCGGACTTCGGGCCGACGCTGGCGACCGAGATGCTGCTGGACAAGCATCAGCTCCGGATCGGCAAGGAGACCTTGCGGCGATGGATGATGGCCGAAGGTTTGTGGCTGTCGCGAACACAACGGAGAACCTTCCACCAGCCGCGGCTTCGACGCGAGAGCTATGGCGAACTGATCCAGATCGATGGCAGCGACCACCGCTGGTTCGAGCAACGCGGTGAGCCCTGCACGCTGCTGGTCTTCATCGACGACGCGACCAGCAAGCTGATGCAGTTGCGCTTCGTGCCAAGCGAGAGCACGGACTCCTACTTCGCGGCGCTACAAGGCTATCTCCAGACGCACGGCTGCCCTGTTGCCTTCTACTCGGACAAGCACACGGTCTTCCGCGTCAACAAGCCGGATGCGAAGGGCGGCCAGGGCATGACACAGTTCGGCCGCGCACTGGCAGAGCTCAACATCGAGATCCTTTGCGCGAACTCCAGCCAGGCCAAGGGCCGCGTGGAGCGAGCCAACCGCACCCTGCAGGATCGGTTGGTGAAGGAGCTTCGCCTGGCGAACATCAGCGGCATGGCTGCGGGTAACGAGTTCCTGCCAGGGTTCCTGGAGCGGTTCAACGAGAAGTTCGCGCTGGCCCCGGTAAGGACCGAGAACCTGCACCGAAGGCTCAACGTGCAGGCTTCCCGACTGACCGACATCCTGTGCCATCGTGAGCTGCGTCATGTCAGCCAGCAACTCAGCCTGGCGTACGACCGGAAGCAGATCCTGCTGGAGCGCAGCGAGCTGGCCGACAAGCTGCCCGGCCAGTACGTCGAGGTCTACGACTTCGCCGACAGACCGCTCGAGGTGCGCTGGAAAGGCCACTTGCTTCCCTATCGGGTCTTCAGCAAAGACCAGCGTGTGAGCCATACAGCAACGATCGAGAACAAGCGCCTGAGTCATGCGTTGACGATTGTCAGGGCGCAGCAGGAACTCAAGCGCCCGACTACGGTGCTAACCAACAGCGCCAAGGGTGGGTACAAGAAGCGCGGCCGGCAGATCTATGGGCCAGACTATGTCGAAAAACCGCCGGCGCCCAAAGCTGTGGAAATATGCAAAATCGCCAAGTGCGGCGATTTCACACATTCCCACAGCACGACGGCTACGGCTCTATACTGACATTTCTAATGGGCTAGCCACCCTGTCATTCCTAACGAGCTACAACACGGAATACTGGCAGTCATCTACAAATACTTCTTCTAATGTTTGCTGTCTTCTCGGGAGGGACTATTTTCTCGTACTCGCAGAATGCGCCTGCCGTGCCAACTGCGCGTGACAACTCCAAGAAGGCTTTAGCTGCAAAAGTACTTACAGAATCAGACCCAGGAGAACGCAAATTCCAAGCTAACTGTAATCGCTGTCACAATGCACCCGAACAGCTTTCGCCAAGGATTGTAGGAACAGTGGTTCGCCATATGCGTGTGCGCGCCTTGCTGAGTGCGGAAGACGAGCGCGATATTCTCCGCTACCTCGCTCCCTAGCAGAACTGACATACCAACTCAAGGAGATCTATTTAAGTGAAGCTCAAGTCTACACAGCATCTTTTCATCCTGGCTATCTTGGCTGTGCTCTCGGTCGCAACGCAACGATCCCACGCGCAGGGTCCTCGCCGTGTAGAGATCACTGCGAAGCGTTTCACCTTCTCGCCGGCAGAGATCACCCTGAAGAAGAATGAGCAGGTCACCATCCTGTTGACCAGCGAAGACGTAGATCATGGCTTGAAGTTCAAGGATCTGAACATCGTATTGAAAGTAAAGAAGGGTCAGACCAGCGAAACATCGTTCACGCCTACACAGGCCGGTACCTTCGTCGGGCAGTGCGCTATGTTCTGCGGATCAGGTCACGGTTCCATGAAGATGACGCTCCACGTGACGGAGTAATCATGCGCCTTGGAGCCCAATTCGCACTGGCGCTGATGCTTCTCGTGTGCGGTTGCAAAGTTAGCCCCCCAACTAGCTTCGAACGACAGTTGATCGTAGCAACGAAACACCGTCTCACGGTGCGGAACAAGGATCAGAAGAATCCTCTGCCATTGACCTCGGAGAGTCTAGCAGCTGGCAAAGAGGCGTTCAACCACTACTGTGTCGCTTGCCACGGGATGGACGGACAGAATACCGGAGTTCCGTTTGCGGATCGGCTGTCACCGCCGCTGCCAGCACTGAGCTCCGCAGAAGTACAAAGTTATACGGACGGGCAATTGAAATGGGTGATCGATAACGGTATTTCACCATCGGGGATGCCAGCCTCGAGCGGTACGCTAAGCGACGAGGACATCTGGTCTATCGTACATTTTATTCGTCACCTGCCGCCCGCTGGAAGTCTTGGTGAACCAGAGATGTACAGCCACTAACAATGCTGACAGGGAGTGCTCTATGAAGTGGAAGCAGCCGGCGAATAGGAGGGTTGTACAAGCTGTGATCGCGATCTTTCGCGATCCGGTCGAGTCTTGCCGCAAGCAACTTGCCCCTTTGAAGCTGTCCGAGTGGGCTCAAACTTATTACTGGCTGGATGCCAGCGGTATGGCGCTTTATTTCCTCAAGCAGGTTGAACTGATGCAACTTGAGGATGCTCTTCCGGCTGAGACACTGCAGCGGTTGCGAAGGAACTATATCGACAATGAGGAACGCAGCAACACAATGTTTGGGGAGTTCAAAACAATAAACCAAGCATTTAACGCGATTGGTATACGCCATTGCAATCTGAAAGGCTTTACGCTTTCGCCGCACGCGTGTCCTGACCCAGCAGCGCGCCGTCAAAGTGACTTTGATTTCTTGGTAGATAGCCGTCACCTTGAAGCTTGCGCAGAAACTCTAGCAACAACGGGCTACATACGCACCGGAGTGACAAAAAGTGTGTGGGAGTTCAAAGCTAATAATTTCAAGTTGCCTGAGATGAGGCACTTCTACGAGGCAACTCCACAGCGATCAGTCGAATTGCATTTCGATTCCCCAAAGCACAACACGCCTCTAAGCAATGATCTTCTTGATCGGGCAGTTTGGCAGACTTTGCACGGAACCACATTCCGCGCTTTACCTGATAGTGACCAGTTGATTGGGCAAGCTATCCACGTAATGTCCCATCTCCGTAGCGCTAACACCCGGCCTTCCTGGATATTAGAGTATGAAAGGCATATCTCCTTCCACTATGACGATGCAACATTCTGGGATGAGGTAAGAGTTCGGTCCCAAACTTACCATGAGGCATTTACGGCCATAGGTTTGGTAAATCTGCTGTCTCACAATATCCTAGGCAGCAAAACCCCTAAAGACCTCAATATATGGACTGTTGACTGCTTAGCCCCTACAGTGAAGTTATGGGCCGAAACATATGGAGAACGAGCTGTCCTCGCCGATTTTCCTGGAACCAAACTCTATCTTCTTCTTGAGCAGCAGCTTCAGACTAATGAGAGATTGTGGCAGGAGACAAAACATCGTCATCTATTGCCTGCTCTGACGGTCCCGTCTATTGCACAACAGTCTCCTGCTGGATCACGTGGAGCCAGCTTTTATAGAATCTTGATTCAGCTCCAATTTATCTCTTTTCGTCTCCGCTTTCATATTATCGAGGGCTTTCTTTACTTCGCGGAGTTAGCAAATTGGCAATCAAGCCTGGCCCAGTTACAGACGCAGAATAAACTTTGCCCACGATCAAATTCTGATGTGGTGCCCGTGACGGAGAACGCCACATCATGAGAATTCTTTCCACAACTTACCTCGGGTGTAGCTGGCGTTCTTTACGGTGGGCAATAACCTTGATTGCTCTTTCGGGTCATCTGATCGCTCAACAAAGTCAGTTAGCACCTCCAAATAATGACGGCATGTCTGATCCTGGTCAAAGCTCATCGTTGGCAGCAACCAATAGTGTGAGCGATGATGCCTCATTACGTAATGCCCTGACTGCTAGCCAAATTGACACAATCCTCCAGCAAAAACCAGAGGTCGTGATCGAGTTGAAAAGTTTTGTCTCGGATCAATTACAACAGCAGGGCGTCAATACACAAGCAGACTCTATCACTGACGAGATGCTTTTTAATCAGATAGCCACGCGGCCGGATCTTCGAGCTAGCATCACTCTTTGGATGCGCGCGCGCGGATATGCCTCCAGTGCTGATCTTCATCGTTCATTCAGTGATTCTGAAAACGACGATGACGGTGGCGCACTGCGGCCAGGGCCCACGCTTGATTCACTCAGCCAGATACCTGGCACCACACTATCAAGTGCAAATGCTTCTGCCATGCTTCCGTCAACTGCAAATCCGGCAGCATCTGCAGGAATATCAAGTAGCCTGCAAGGGAAACAAGGCGGGTCGGTCAAGCAAGCGAGGAACATTACTGATGATCCTGAAGTTCTACGTCTCCCCACACCATACAACCTGCAGTCTCTTCGCGATCTTTATACACAAATTCCTCAGAACACCATAAAGCTAAAGCGCTTTGGTTCGGACATGTTTATTAATAGAGATTCATCGTTGCTTAGTCGAAACGGTTTGGGTCAAGGCAATCTTCCAATAGATCTCCCTGTAGGTCCCGACTATATCCTTGGGCCCGGAGACGGGATCACGATCAATCTTTGGGGTGGAATCTCCCAAAGTCTTACGCGTGTGATCGACCGAGAGGGCAAGGTGGTTTTGCCTGAGGTCGGCTCGCTCGTGATTGCGGGTCTCACTCTACAACATGCGCAGATAACCATAGCGAATGCCCTAAAACAGCAGTTTCGCAATGCGCAAATCGACATTACTATTGCTCGACTCCGAACGGTTCGGGTATATGTTGTTGGCGATGTACAGCGCCCGGGCGCATATGAACTAAGTTCCTTATCCACGCCGCTCAATGCTCTCTATGCGGCCGGCGGACCTACCGGGATCGGGTCGCTCCGGACTATGCACCATCTTCGCGGAAAGCAGATCATACGGGACATTGACCTGTACGACTTTCTCTTACATGGATTGAGGATGGATGATGACCGCTTTGAGTCGGGTGACACGCTCCTTGTTCCTCCGGCAGGTCCACAGGTTGCCATAGGCGGTATGGTTAAACGGCCCGCGATCTATGAAGTTAGAAGCAGTTCCAGCCTGGCCGAGCTTCTAGAGGATGCTGGCGGAACAACTGTGATGGCTGCTCTGAATCATGTGACAATCGAACGCATACAAGCAAATCAACAACGAGAGACGATCAGCCTAGACCCCCCGGCAGGAGGCGATCCTCAGTCGACCTCCGAGGTGATTGCAAGGTTCAACGTGAAAGATGGCGACCGCATACAGGTTGCACCGATTCTTCCCTATAGCGAACGAGCGATCTATGTCGAAGGGCACGTGGTACGTCCAGGAAAATATCCCTATAAAGATGGGATGCAATTGAGTGCTGTTCTAGGGACCTATAAAGATCTTCTTCCTGAGCCCGCGATGCACGGCGAAATTATTCGCCTTGCAGCACCAGATCTCCATCCGGAAACAATGCAGTTCGATTTGGCGGAGGTGCTTATTGGAAATAATAATGTGCTGCTCCAGCCATTCGACACAATTCGTATCTTTGGGCGTTATGAGGTGGATTCTCCGCAGGTCACGATTCGTGGCGAGGTTCTCCGGCCTGGAGCGTATGCCCTGTCGCAGGGGATGACTTCCGCTCAACTCGTGAAGATGGCGGGAGGCTTCAAACGTGATGCCTTATTGGACAGTGCTGACCTGACTAGTTACACCATTCAAGACGAAAAGAAAATCGTAAGCCAACGTTTGTCAGTACGCATTGGAGAAGCTTTGAAGGCAGAATACCAGAGGGATGATGTCGCTTTGAAGGCAGGGGATGTTCTTACTATTCATCAGATCTCAGGCTGGAACGATATTGGTACGTCAGTGACCCTTGAAGGTGAAGTAACTTATCCAGGTAGTTATGGCCTGCAGGAGGGGGAGCGGCTTAGTTCAGTCCTGCGCCGTGCCGGGGAATTTAGAGGTACTGCATACCCTTCGGGAGCAGTGCTCATCCGCACCCAGGTTAGAGATCTAGAAGAGAAAAGCCGAGCCGAGCTAATTCGTCAGATTGAGAGTACATCGGCTGCTTCGCGAATTTCACCGAGTCTCACAGCCCAAGATCAATCGTCTACGCTCCAAGCTGTGGCTGCACAGCAAGCTGAGGTGTTGCAACGTCTTAAGAGTCAGCCCGCAAGTGGACGCCTCGTTATCCATGTCGGCACTGACATCAAAAGCTGGGAAAATACTGATGCCGACATCGAAATGCGGAGTGGAGATGTGCTGACAGTCCCTAAGCGCCCTGGATTTGTGCTAGTCAGTGGTCAGGTCTACAACTCATCTGCGATCACCTTTGTACCGGGAAAAGTAGCTGGTTGGTATCTCCGCCGGGCTGGCGGAAGCAATGATGTTGCAGATCGAAAAGACATTTTTGTCATTCGTGCAAATGGCTCTGTTGTCGGCAGGCGCTCCGGAGGATGGTATGGAACAAATGTTATTGGGACAAGGTTGGAACCAGGAGACGTCGTTGTAGTTCCGCAAAGAATCTTGGGCGGCTCATTATTCTGGAGGAATTTACTCACTGTCGCTCAAATCTCTTCTTCGATAGCTATAACAGCCGCAGTTGCGGGAATTATCTGATGACCCCTTCATTGATACCATCTCCAATTCAGGAAAATTGGGTGACCAATGCAAGTCTGCTCTGGGAGAAAAGATTGTTTCTCGGGTATGTGGGCGCCTGCGCACTCCTAGTAAGTGCAATCATTGCTTTTGCTATGCCCAAGGATTACGAGTCGACAGCTCGTATTATGCCACCTGACCAGGCTAGTTCTGGAGCCGCCATGTTGGCAGCTATCGCAGGCCATTCTCTAGGTAGTCTAGGGAGTCTTGCTGGAAGTCTGCTTGGGAGTAAAACCTCAAGTGCTTTATTTATCGATTTATTACACAGCAGGACAATCGGTGATCATCTTATTGATCGCTTCGACCTTCAGCGGATTTACCACAAGCACTATCGTATCGACACCATAAAATATTTGGCACATCGAACTGTGATTACAGAGGATAAGAAGAGTGGCATTATTAGTATTACCTTCACGGATACTGACCGGCAGCGCGCTCACGATGTTACCCAGGCATACCTCGAAGAACTGAACAGCAAGATTACTCACTCGAATACATCATCTGCACGCAGAGAACGAGAATTCATTGAAAAGCGTTTGATCAGTGTCCAAACTGATCTGCTGGATGCGGAGAAAGCGCTTAGCCAATTTTCTAGTGTAAACACAACACTTGACATCAAAGAACAGACCCACGCGATGGTGGATGCCGCCGCCAAATTGCAAGCAGAATTGATCGTCGCACAATCGGAGGTAGAGTCACTCAAGGAAGTCTATGGCGATCAAAATATTCGTGTTCGGGCAGCACAGGCACGCATCGCCGGATTACAACGCGAATTATCAAAGATGAGTGGTAGTAGTGATCCTCTTATAGAGACAAGTGAAGGTAGTCCAGTAAATTCAAATATTTATCCCTCGATTCGCCAGCTTCCAAGGCTTGCAGTTCCCTATGCAAATCTTTACCGGCGTGTCCGCATTCAAGAAACCGTTTTTGAGCTGCTTTCGCAGCAATACGAGATGTCACGCATTGAAGAAGCGAAGGACACTCCTGTTGTCAGTATCGTAGATCCACCCCTCGTTGCAGAGAAAAAGTCATTCCCGCCACGCCTTCTTGTTATTGTGGTGTTTACTCTTTTCTCGATATTGGCAGCGTCTGTATTGGTAATTGCTCTTCATCTCTGGACCCGGATGAGTAGCATTGATCCTCGCAAAGTGCTTATAAGAAGGATTGCAATGGATATGCGAGTGTGGGTCCGAGGGCTCTTCACACTTAGAGGACCACTGTGAGACAGCATCTTGCAAATGCATTCTATGGAACCCTTGACTACGCTACCTATCTAGTCATGATGTTGTTGCTCGTACCCACCTTGCTTCACCATCTTGGATCCACGCAATATGGGGCATGGGTAGTTAGCATGGTGGCCATTAACGTCGGCAGCATCATCGCATCAAGCTTTGGAGATGCGAATATTCAGCTTTTAGCTACTATGCACAGCAAGAATCAACGAGATGATCTCGTGGTGGTTACCATAACGATATTGGGCATTAACCTGTTGCTGGGTGTGACAGTAGCTTCTTTGCTCTGGATGTTTGTACCATTGGTTGCAAATCATGTCGCTCCTGACAATTGCGAATTGCAGACTACCTGCTTCTGGTCACTTCGTTTCGCAAGTCTGTTGATCTTGATTCGAGCAATGGAAAGCGTATGCGTTAGCACGCGAAGAGTATTCGGAAGGTATGGGGCTGCTGTTCGGGTTAGTATAGTTGCTCGCATGCTAGCCTTAGCGGCCACTGTTGCTCTTGCTTTATTAAACTGTGAACTGATAAGCATTATGTTTACAATGGCCTGCTTTGTTGGTCTTGGTAGTGTGGCGCAGCTACTTCAGATCCGGCACAGCCTTTACGGGGTCACACTCTTGCCTCACACTAACACCAAAAAGTTAAGAGCCTTGTTTGCGTTTGGACCATTCAATTGGTTGCAGGCGGTTGCTGGAGTACTCTTTAGCCAAGCAGATCGCCTGATTCTTGGCGTATCGCTAGGGGCAACCGCTGTAACAGTGTATGTCTTCTGCCTCCGACTGGTACAGCCTACTTATGGACTCAAAGCCGCCGGACTTCACTTCTTGTTTCCCTATCTGTCGGGGCTCTACGCCACATCAGAAAATCCTGATGAGATTCGAAAACCGGTATCGCTAGCTCTTGGTTTATACATAGGTATCACTTTTCTTGCTACAGCATTCGCATTGCTCTACGGGCGTCGTCTTTTGGGATTATGGTGGGGTAGTCGGATTGCAATTAGCTCTGACTTAATGTTGAAACCTATTGTCGGGAGCTCTGCCCTCTTAGGGTTGAGTGTTACAGCCTACTATGCGCTCCTAGCGTTAGGAAATGTCCAAATTTTCACCTGGTCAAACCTTTTTGGTGGCGGAATAATGTTGACATTCATGTGTTTTCTCCTAAAGTGGGGACCGAGCGGAGTTGCCTGTTCTCGTCTTGCTTACGGGGCTATAGCCTTGGTGATGTACTACCCGCTGGCTAAGTTGTTCTATTTGTCTACATGTTCCAAGGTCACACCAACCACAGTAGACGCGCAGATTGGGGAAGCATGATTGCGAGTGCTACATTGTTCGATTCGCCGATCATCAGATCTGGCAGGGTGCTTTCTATGATTGTGGGATTTTTCTTCTCATTTAGGCTCATCATTACCCTCATTTCTGTGCGAGGCTTTCACGCAGATGCGCAGGTTGGAGCCGCATTAGGAATCGCCTTAAATATGTTTTTGCTTGGCTGGACCGCCTTCTGCGCATTTGGTCCCGCAGATGTGAGCTATCAGCCTATCCTCCAGGCTGCCTGCGTGCGCTGGGTAGTCGGATATCTTTGTTTCTCAGTTTGTAGTCTTTTCTGGACCGAAGCGATGTCGATATCGGCTGCGCTTGCTTATTGGACCGCCATGGCTGCCGATGTAGCTATTGTTGTTTTTCTGTTGCGAGCGGATGATTCCGATGAGGTCTCACTATCGCTCATGAAAGGCTACGTCATCGGATCCTGTGCTGTTGGATTGTTGGCGTGGGTTCTTCCCGCACAATCTGACCTTCGACTAGGAGACGAGGAACTTTTAGGACCTAACCAAATTGGTTATCTATGCGCGTTCGCAATCTTCTTTGCTCAATATCTGGTGATCAAGCAAGCGCCCAAGTGGGGCTGGGCGGCAATACTTCTCGCGGTGACCCTCGTTCGGAGTCTTAGTAAGACTTCAATCATTGCATTCGTATTTGGAGAGGTTCTTATCCTTGTTTTTAGCAAGACTATTCGCCGCAAGAATAAAGTCATCATTGCATTGTTTGTTAGTGTGGGCATGGCTGCTTTTCTACCCTTGCTCGAGGCTTACTACGATGTTTATACAAATGCGGGGAATCAAGCAGAAACTCTGACCGGAAGAATAGGGATCTGGGCAGTTATTTTTGATCGAGCACTTGACCATCCTTGGATCGGTCATGGGTTTCATTCGGTATGGAAGGTGATTCCATCCTTTGGACTGTTCGAAGCAAGACATGCTCACAATGAGGTTTTGCAGCAGTTCTACGCCTATGGTGTTGTAGGTGTGTTGATGCTGGCTGGCCTCTACTTCAGCCTTTACGATCAAGTTCGGAAGCTCGAATCGCAGCCTATAAAAATCCTTTTATTTGGATTATTGCTCTTTGTAGCTATTCGAGGCTTAACAGACACAGAGGTGTTTGATATTTCGCTGCCGCTTTGGGCAATTACGCTTCTCAGCCTCAGTCTGCGTGGAACTGATTCTTCGCCGTCAAGATCCTTCCAGCGAGAGGAGTCGATATGAAAGTGATGGTTGTCGCGGTCTCTTCCACTGGTCATCTGTCTGGTATACCGCGTCATGCTGTAAATATTGTTTTGGGTCTACTGACATGCTCCGAGATTTCTGAAATTAATTTGGTTGCTGCGGAGTGGCAGATGCCTTCACTGTTACAGTCAATGCCAACGCTGGACCCTCGATTGCGTTTGCATCCTGTCTTCATAGCAAAATCTTCGCTGAAACGAAATTTCTGGTATTACTTTGAATTGCCAAAATTGGCTCTAGCGCTAGAACCGGAGATAGTGCATCTTGCTTACCCTGTACCCCATAGGAACCAGAGCTTTACCTGTCCGGTGGTTGTTTCACTACATGATCTCTATCCCTATGATATTCCAGCGAACTTTGGCTTTCCTAAAGTATTTGCAAACCGAATCATTCTTCGACAGTGTCTTTGTTCTGTAAATGCTATTGCCTGTGTCTCAGAGAGCACTGCGAGACGCTTGGAGGAGATTACGGACAGGAGCCTCGTCTTTAAAACGAAAGTTGTCTACAACAGTGTTGATCTGTGTGAGCGCACTGAGTTTTCTCATCATTGCTCAGCTATCGTGAGTACGAATCCATTTATTCTGTGTGTGGCACAGCACCGGCGCAATAAAAATATCTGCTTTGCTTTAGAGATCTTCAGGGAGCTCATCTCTAGAAGCCAGTTCCCAGCAAATATGCTTCTTGTTTTGATTGGTATGGAGGGTCCAGAAACTAGAAGTATTCAGAAATTGGTTCAACTCTTGAAGTTGGAGAAAAGAGTTGTTTTTCTCTGTGATGTCTCGGATGCAGAGCTGGGTTGGTTTTACGATAAATGTAGATTTCTGCTTGCTCCTTCCCTGGTGGAAGGGTTTGGAATGCCAATAGTTGAGGCGATAATTCATGGAACTCAGGTTGTTTGCTCCGATATAGCTGCGTTTCGGGAAGTTGGAGCTTCCTACTGCAATTATGTTCCGTTGGATGACTCAGCCGAACAGTGTTTTGTTGATACCTGCCTTGATGTTTTAGATAGACCACCATTGCCGGTGCCTCTTGTAGAGCGGTTTTCGCTGGCGCACATCGCTCAAAGCTACCTGGATTTGTATGAGTGCCTTATCGCTGAGGGAAAAGAAAGAGGATGGCACGGGGCACCGGCCCGATCGGTGCAAGAGGGCGCAAATGATCCTTTGTACTGAAGACAAGAAAGCGAACGTGCTTGGTGTCTCTATAGATGCCGTCGACATGGAGGGGGCTTTGACGCGTTTAGCGTATAGCTTGAGACATCGTCTTAAGGGATACGTTTGCCTTGTGGGCGTCCACGGTGTAATGGAATGCAAACGAAATCCGGTTCTGGCGAACATTATTAATAATGCAAGCCTGACTGCTCCAGATGGTATGCCCACAGTTTGGGTCGGTCGCCATCAGGGACACGCGGGGATGAGGCGTGTTACTGGGCCGGACCTTATGCTTGAGGTTATCTCAAGGGAAGAGTTCCGAGGTTACTCTCATTTTCTGTGCGGAGGTAAAGAGGGTATAGCCGTGGAACTTCGAGCACAATTGGAAAAGAGATTCCCATCTGTAAAAGTTGTAGGGACCTTCATGCCTCCCTTTGAGGCAATGTCCTTAGCTCAGGAGGAGGCATTTGTCTCTTCGGTCAATCTTCTTCGACCTGACATCGTGTGGGTAGGTATAAGTACTCCGAAACAAGAGCACTTTATGAGCCGCTATCTGCCACTACTAGACACCACTTTGATGTTTGCTGTGGGAGCGGCTTTTGATTTTCACACGGGTCGCATAGCTGATTGTTCTGAATGGATCAAGCAAGCGGGTTTCCAGTGGCTGCACCGTTTCTTCCAGGATCCCAAACACCTTTGGAAGAGATACCTGATGAACGTTCCTGCGTTTCTCTTTCACATATCGTTACAACTTACAGGGTTCAAATCCTATGAGGCTAATCGGATGCTGGAGCAGGGTAGAAAGACCCACACGTCCGAAGGTGTGGGCGTTGGTTCTGCGCGGCCCTAGAGTTACTGACTGACATTTATCTGATGTCCTTCGGGATTGATTGTTGTCAGGCGACCAGATGCGAGAAAGGGATGTCACTGTGGTTGAGAAAGGTTCAGAGCGAAGTGCCTCCGGGATCGGACTATCTGTAGCAATTAGAGAAGTTCTAGCTGACGATGATCCATTACGCTGCAAATGGGTCTTGTCCGAGAGAGCCGTGTTTTATCCACTTGGCTTTGCTATAGAGATTGTGACCAATGAGCGTGAGGTTCTGGAGATAGCCAGTCGGTGCTGGGGAAATGCGGGACAGCTATATGCGGGGCAAATGTTTCGGATCGAGATACGGGTCGGTGACAGTAAAGATGGCGGATGCCCTCCGACTCCTGTTATGCGGGCAAGTCGTCATCTAGTCTCGATTGTTGCAGATCTAAGCAATCACGCTGCTTGTGACCTGATAGCCAAATTTTCTACGACTTATCTCAGCCGCAACACCCTCAAGCATCATGATTATCTTCATTATTACTTTCTTGATCCCGTTGCAAATCTTCTTGTGGGCATGTCTCATGCTGTCGGGTTACACGCTGCTTGTGTCAGTCTTAAGGGGTTTGGCGTGTTGCTTAACGGGCCTTCCGGGGCGGGTAAATCTTCGCTGGCGTACGCATGCGCCAGGGCGGGGTGGATCTACACTTCAGATGATGGAAGCTTTCTAGTCGATGATGCTACCGCAGTGCGTGTTGTTGGCAACTCTCGCCAAGTGCGCTTTCGTCCATCTGCGCGTGATCTCTTTCCAGAGATAGGTCACTACGACCTTACACCGCGTGCGGCCGGTAAACCATCGATCGAGATTCCAACTTTACACTTCCCATGGATGCTCACTTCGCGGGAGGCTTTAGTAGGAGCCGCCATCTTTCTCAGGCGACAGCCAATCGAGGCTGCCGAGCTTGTGTTGCTTCCCGCTGGCACAGCATATAGGTCTTTTTACGAGGAGCTCTTTCCTGTACCTGAGGTGCGCTATCTGCAGTCTCGTGTGCTGCAGCATCTTGCAAAGATTGATGCCTATGAATTGCGATATGAGGATATCGATCAAGCGGTAGTCTGCCTCAGGGAATTGGTTCAGCGGTCAACCAAGACTTAGCGATTCACTTAGAGTAAGAATTGGGACGATTCCGATGTGCGTTGATCTCGCCGTATTATTTTGCATCTGAAGCAGTAGTCGGACTTGGGAGCAATTTGTCAGCGATCTACGCTCTCAATAGTGATGACTGCTGTCTATAAGCTAATGGGAGATTTGGGCTTGGCGAAGGAAGAGGCATTATCCAACGTTGCTGAAGAACACCGTTCCAGCTTCCCCGCAGGTCCTTCACTCTTTGGACGCCTACGAATCGGGAAGCTCTTCGCAGTTGATTCGCCGGAAGGTCTCCAACAGAACAAAGATATCTATGGGGACGTGCTGAGCTTCCGTACCCCCTACGGCTACCGCCAGTTTCAGTTTAATCATCCTGACGATATTCAGGACTTACTTATTGGCGATGCGTCGCGTCATAGTCGCGGCATCGTTCTGCGGCGGGCGCGAGGGATTCTCGGCGACGGATTGCTGACAAGTGAGGACCCAATTCATATTCGGCAGCGTAAGCTTGCGCAGCCTGCCTTTCACAGATCGCGCATTGCTGGTTATGGTGCAACGATCGTCCGGATCACGGAAGAGATGACGGCCAGGTGGGAGGATGGCGCGAGCATCGAGGCGCATGAGGAGATGGTCGCGCTAACGTTGCGGATCACCAGTCGCTGCCTGCTCGGGACCGATGTCCGCCCCGATATCCAGACCTTTGTCGATTCAATGAAGACCTTTAACGACTATCTGCCGTACGCTCTGCTGCCTGGAGCGACGCTGCTCGAGAAGCTGCCAATTGGGCCGATGCCTGGCATGAAGCGAGCGCTTACGGCGCTCGACGCTCTAATCTACGGGATTATCGGCGAGCGACGCCGGGAAGAAGCGGATGGTCGGGAGCCGAAGGATGACCTGCTCGCCATGCTGCTGGGCGCGAAGGATGATGAGGGGCGCATGGACGATCGGCAAGCTCGGGACGAGGCGTTGACGATCCTGATGGCTGGGCACGAGACGACCGCGAGCGCGCTTACCTTTGCGCTCTGGCTGATTGCGAAGCATCCTGACGTGCAGGAGCGAATGCGGGAGCAGGTGTTTGACGGGATTGGAGATGCCGCGCCGAGGGCGGGTGACTATCCGAAGCTAGGCTATGTTGCGCGGGTGTTTGCGGAGTCGATGCGGATGTATCCTCCGGCATGGATCAGCGCACGAACGGCTATGGAGGATTACACGATGCGCTCAGGGCTGTTTATTCCGAAGGGATCGGCTCTTGTGACTTCGCCGACCGTGGTTCAGCATGATGCGCGATTTTATCCCGAGCCGGAACGCTTCGATCCGGAGCGCTTCACCGACCAGGCCAAGGCGGCACGGCCCAAGTTCGCTTACTTCCCATTCGGCGGGGGAACGCGCCAGTGCATTGGCGAGGGCTTTGCGTGGATGGAGGCAGTGTTGATGCTGGCCACGGTGGTGCAGCATTGGCGGCTGTCGCTGCCAGAGGGATCGCCGGAGGATCTTGAGTTGCTGCCTCGCTTCACGATCCGTCCAAAGCATGCGGTACCGCTCAGACTGGAACGCCTGAGCGGTAGGGTTTAGAAGGGAATGTCGTCGTCGGTGATGCCAGTGTCGGCGTAGTCTGGCTGGGTTGCGGGGGCTCTCTGATCGTAGCTGGCGATGTTGGAGCGAGAATAGCCGCCGCTTGATGCGCTGCTGCCGCTGGATGCTCCGTCGCCGCCGCCCTTGCCGAGGAGGGTAAGTTCATTAACCAAAATCTCGGTCCGATACTTCTTCTGGCCTGATTCTTTGTCATCCCAGGAACGCGTCTGGATTTTGCCTTCGACGTAGATCTGCGTGCCCTTCTTGACGTAGTCGCGGACGATCTCGGCGGTGCGATTGAACGCTACGAGATTGTGCCACTCGGTCTTGTCGGCCCAGTTGCCCTGTGCGTCCTTTGCGCGGTCGGCCGTGGCCAACGTGAAGCTCGCAACCTGGGTTCCGCCTGCGGTAGCGCGCATTTCGGGATCTTTACCGACGTTGCCGAGAAGAAGGACTTTATTGACGCCTTTTGCCATATGGGGTGCTCCAGTTCGAAGGTTCGCAACGTTGAGGATAGCAGATGGGAGCCAGTGGGCAAGGGCTCAGGGCTGTGTAGAAGTAGCCTTGATGGCGGCCTTTGCGGAGGGTTCGCGGGGCCACTTGAGGGCGATGTGGTCGATGACCTGGTCGAGGAAGTCGCCTGGATTGAGGGCGTTCTCAGAGGCTGGCTGGATGAAACGGATGATCCCTTTGGGGTCGGTCGCGATGAGGAGAGGGAAGTCGGTGGCGGCGAACTCGGCGAGGGTTTCGGGCGGAACGATAAGAGTTGGGGTGCCGCGGAGGATCTCGGCGGGTGTCTTTGGCGCTATCGGGGCTGTGGGTTCGAGTGCCAGCTTGGGCGTGGTCTTCGGTGGTGCGGCGACAGGTGGTGTTGGCTGGGCCAGTAGGCCGTAGAGGTGCACGTCCTTCTCGCTGATGCGGAAGAGGGCTGGGAGGAAGGCTTGGCCCATGCGGATGCATTGCGCGCACCAGTCGGGGAAGAGGAAGAGGACGGTTGATGCGCCGTAGTCCCGATTGATGCGCGGAGTCTCGGTTGGGGAGTAGAGCGAGACGGAGAGTCGTATTCGTGGGAGCGGTTTGCCGAGGAGAGCGTACTGGCGGCGGGCATCGGCGATCAGTATCGACTCGTCGTTGGGTAGAGGCGTGACGGTGGCGAGTGCGGTGTCCACATCTTTGACGGTGACTGCGGCATCGACGGCTGATCCGGCTAGCTGCTGGAGCGCGGCAAAGGCGAGACCGTTGGTGTAGAGCTTGTGGATGGGAACTGCGTTCGGGCTGGCCTTTCTCTCGGCGAGGAGAGCGAGGATCAGCGGCTCGCGGTCTGCGTAGAGCGTTAGGGCGTCTGGGGTAAAGGCTAGTTGCAGGTAGTGAAGCGCCTCGTCGGTGGCTTCGTCTGCAAGGGCTTCGTACGGAACTGCTTTCAACATGGCCTGGCTGCTGGCGAGGGCGGCTTTGGGATCGTTGGCATGCAGGTTGGCATCGATTTGGTACGCGTAAGCCTGTGCGAGTTGGGGCTTTGTCGGGTCGGTATTGGTGATGTAGCGTCCGGCAGCGCTGCTGACGATGGGCCATTGCTGGCCGAGGGCGCAGAGGCGGGCAAAGGCGATGAGGTCGTCTCCGGCAAAGTGGTCTGGTGAGCGCGTGGAGCACTGCTCGCTCGCCTGCTTGACGGCGATTCCGAGCGCGCCGGTCTCGGCGTCGGACCAGTTGCCGATGGAGCGGCGGGTGATCTCAAGCGGCTTCGTGACTTCGTCGTAGGCGGCTTGCGGCGAGAGTTGCGGGGTCGGAGTCTGACCGAAGGCGAGGCAAGAGAGGAGCAATGTGGCTGCTACGACAGATCTTAAAAACGCGGCCACGATACTCGCTCCAATCTGAGGGAGGATATCAGACGCCTAGCGGCGACGCAGGTCGCCGAGGAGCTTGAGCAGGCCGAGGGTCAAGGTCAGGGTGCCGGTGGGAAGGCAACCGAGGGCGATGACCAGGGCGAGCCAGCCGGAGTTGGTGTGTGGGCCTTGCTTGCTTACTCCGCCGAAGGCATAGAGCATGAGTGCGGCGGAGATGGCCCCGGTGCCGAAGATGTAGATGCCGGTGCGGAGAAGTTGGCGTGTGTCTGACTGCATGGAGATTCGGGCGCTCGCTTGGTTCGTCTAGTGGATCGTGGCCTGCATGGCGTAGACGATGACTCCGGTGACGGAGACGTAGAGCCAGATGGGAAAGGTGTAGCGGGCGAGCCGCTTGTGGGCGGGAAAGCGTCCGGTGAGCGAAAGAAAGAAGGTGATGAGGATGAGCGGAAGCGCGAGCACGGAGCAGAGGATGTGCGTGGCGAGCAGCTTCCAGTAGAACGGCCACCAGGCGCTGAGGCGATTGAAGTGCGTCTCGCCGTGGAGAGTGAAGTTGAGCAGATACGAAACGAGGAAGATTGAGGAGAAGAAGAAGGCCGTGAACATGGCGGCACGATGCTTCGTGATCTGGCGGCTGCGGATGAAGGTGAAGCCGACGAGGAGCGCTATGGTCGAGAGCGCGTTGAGGACGGCGTTCAGCAGCGGGAGGGAACGGAGGTGCGTTCCGGTGACGTCGGAGGGTGCGTGGAAGTAGACGAGATAGCAGATGAGCGCGCTGGCCAGGGCGCTGACGACGATGATGGTCGCGATGACCGAGGGCGGGGTGCGCAGCGTGCTTGGCTTGGTGAGGGTGCTGTCCATTTAGAAGAGGAGTCGTCCTTTTGCGTCGAGCATCATGGCGGCTAGAAGCAGTGGAAGGTAGATGACGGATGCACGGAGCAGGTCGCGGGCGTACTGGCGCGAGATGGCTGCGTCGGGCTGACGAATGATGCGGGCGAAGCGGATGGTGTACCAGAGATAGCCGAGGCCAAGGAGTGTGGCAGCGACTCCGTAGGTGTACCCGGCGGTTCCGAGGCTGACGGCCCAGAGGCTTACGGGGATCATCAGGACGGCGTAGAAGAGTGATTGGACGACGGTGGAGCGGGCGGCGTAGGCGGTGTTTGGCAGTGTGGGGGTGAGACGGATGCCGGCGCGGGCGTAGTCGTCGCGATACATCCAGCCGATGGCCATGAAGTGGGGGAACTGCCAGACAAAGAGGACAGCGAAGAGGGCGACGGCGGGCCACTCGATGACACCGCGGGCGGCGGTCCAGCCGATGAGCGGCGGCAGGGCTCCGGGGAAGGCGCCGATGAAGGTGTTGACGGTGGTGACTCGCTTGAGCGGCGTATAGATCGCTACGTAACTGATGGCGGTGAGTAGCGTCAGAATGCCGGTGAGTGGGTTGGTGACCCAGGCGAGATAGAGCGAGCCGAGGAAGACGGCGGCGAAGCCGAGCGCCAGACCGTGGGCGAAGCCGATTCTTCCGGCGGCCATGGGGCGATTGCCGGTGCGGCGCATCAGGGCATCGGTCTTTCGTTCGAGCGCCTGATTGAGGGCGCTGGAGCCGCAGGTGACGACGGCGATGCCGACGAGGGCTTGAATGAGACCGGCGTGGAAGGGGCTGATGCCGCTGCGAAGGCTGCCGAGGTAGAAGCCGGCTCCGGCGGTGATGATGATCATGAGGGTGACGCGGAGTTTGAAGAGGGTGGCGTAGTCGGCGAGCAGGGTTGGCGCGGCTTTGGTCGGCGCCATGAGCTGATCGGAGGTTACTGAGGTGGCCACATTTCAAGGATACCGCGTTTATTTAGTGGGCTTTATGGGAAGTGTGCCGGGTCATCGTGGCGCTGTACTTCTGTTGTGGCTTGAAAGGGACTTTCTGGTCTGAATTGTGTTTTTTCCTAAAGTCCAAAGTCTTGATAACAGAAGGTTTAGGTCTGGACGAGTCTGATGGGTCGAGGAGTCTGAAGGGAATATGAGGGTTTGTGAGGGTTAGATTTGTCAACCAAGCAGGTCTTATTTTGGGATATCACGGCAGATGCGGGTTCCACTTCAGGACCGATAGGAAACAGGGCGGATCTTATTTTTTCAAAAGTCCAAAGTCTACATAACAGGCGGGTTAAGTCTGGACCCTATTCTGGCGTTTTACCTGGGTAGGGCGTGTGGGATCTGGATTTGTCAAGTAGGGGACTTTTGCCGGGAAGGGTTGTACACTCCCACCTCCCAAGTTCGGGAGATGGGGCACCCTGGCGTCATTGAGGCTGACGGAAGGAAGGACAATGCGGGGTGACGTGAGTTTGGGTTGAGCGCAGAGCAGGGCAGTGGCATCCATTCCAGCAAACGCAGGTTCCCTTCGGGAATGACAACCCGAAAATCGACGGCAAAGGCCATCCATTGCAGTGATGAAGGCCAGGGAGCGCTTAGGGTTTGGGGCGGAGTGCGGCCATGAAAGCCTCGAAGGGGTAGGTGTTGATGACGTCGGCGGGGGAGAGCCAGGCTCGGCGGAGCTGGGTGATGCCGTAGGCCATCTGGTCGAGTTCTTCGGTGGCGTGGGCGTCGGTGTCGACTACTATTTTGCAGCCGTGCTGCTTGGCGAGGCGGAGGTGGAGGTCGTTTAGGTCGGCTCGGGCTGGGCTGGCGTTGTGCTCTACGGCTACGCCTAGTTCGGCGGCGCGTTTGAGGATGGCGTCGATGTTGATGGCGTAGGGTTCGCGGCGAAGGAGCTTGCGGCCGGTGGGGTGGCCGAGGATGCGGAGGTACGGGTTTTCGAGGGCGCGGAGGACGCGGGCGGTCATCTCTTCGATGGGCTGGGCGAAGTGGGAGTGGACGCTGGCGACGACTACGTCCATCTGGGCGAGGGTGCTGTCGTCGAGGTCGAGGGTGCCATCGGCGAGGATGTCGACCTCGATGCCGGGGAGCACGCGGATGCGGCCTTCCATCTCGCTGTCGACCTCGCGGATACGTTGGATGTGCGCGAGGGCGCGGGCATCGTCGAGACCGTTGGTCATGGCGAGATTCTTGGAGTGGTCGGTGATGGCGATGTAGTGGAGGCCGCGTTCGAGGGCGGCTTCGGCCATCTGGCGGATGGTGTCGCGACCGTCGGTGGCCTCGGTGTGCATGTGGAGGTCGCCGCGAATGTCGGCGCGGGTGATGAGGGTGGGAAGGGTGTGGGCTGCGGCTGCGTCGAGTTCGCCGCAGTTCTCGCGGAGTTCGGGCGGAATCCAATCCATGTCGAGGGCGTTGTAGATGTCCTCTTCGGTGGCTGCGGCGACGATGACGTTGTCTTCCAGCCGGAGGAGCGCGTACTCGCTGAGGGTGAGGCCGCGCTTGATCGCGCGCTGGCGGAGGGCTACGTTGTGGTGCTTGGAGCCGGTGAAGTATTGGAGGGCGGCACCGTAGCTGGCGCGGGGGAGGAGGCGAACGTCGACCTGGAGGTTGTTGCGGAGGGTGAAGGTGACTTTGTTCTGGCCGCGGGCCATGAGCTTGTCGATGAGCGGGAGGGTGGCGACGTACTCAACGGCGGCGGCAACGATGTCGGGTTCGCAGGCGGGGCCAGTGGCGAGGAGGTCGAGGTCGCCTACGGTCTCGCGGCCACGGCGGAGGGAGCCGGCGGGTGTGACCTGATCGATACCGGGGAAGGCGAGGATGAGGGCGGCGATGCGGTCGGCGTAGTCGCGGGCCTGATCGATGCGGAAGCGGCTGGAGTTCTTCCGATGATCCTCGATGCCTTTGAGGAGCTTGACGACGAACTTTTCGCCCATGCGGGGGAGTGTGTTGAGGTCGCCTGCCTTGGCGGAGGCCTCGAGGCCGTCGATGTCGGACACGCCGAGCGCCGACCAGACGAGAGCTACTGTCTTTGGACCCATGCCGGGGAGGCGCAGAAGTTCGAGCATGGTGGGACGGTATCGCAGGAGAAGATCGTCGCGGAGGGGCATGGTGCCGGTGTTGACGAGGTCGGCGATGCTGGCGGCCATGGCTTTGCCGATGCCGGGGATGGCCAGGAGCAGTTTGGGGTCGGTGATGAGGGTAGAGAGTTGCGTGGTTTGTTGCTCGACAGCTTCTGCGGCACGCCGATAGGAGCGGACCCGGAAAGGATCAGCAGAATCTATTTCAAGCAGCGCGGCGGTCTCGTCGAGAAGCCGCGCAATCGTAATGTTGTCCATAGGCGCAGTAGACGGATGGAATCCGTGCTCGCCCTAGTATGCGACAGGAGGCTCGTCCAGAGCGAGCAGGGACACTATTTGATGCGAATTACCTGGTCTGCCTGTGGGCCTTTCGAACCTTCAATAATGTCAAATTCTACGGGGTCGCCTTCTTTGAGGCTTTTATATCCTTCAAGCTGAATGGAACTGTAATGCACGAATACATCGGCCCCTTCGTCCCTGCCGAGGAATCCGTAACCTTTCGCATTGTTGAACCACTTCACTTGCCCTTTGTACTGTGCCACGGTTGTCTCTCCTTGCCTTCTTTCAATGAGCTGTGACAAGCCTCTTGACGAGAGTGAGACGCTGATCTGGCGATCATGGTTTTCCCCCTTCCCGACATAAACAGAATGAGGCACAAATGGGGCAAAGCAGTGTCGTCTAAGTGACAGAACTCCTGTATTTACAGGGTGTTTGTCGCTTATCTTACAAAGTGCGGCCTGCTCGTACAGCGGCATCGTAAAGAGACAAACCGATGATGGTTTTTCCGTCGTGGATCTGGTTTGAGGCGACGAGTCGCATGGCTTCGGAGAGGGGGATGCGGTGGATCTCGATGTGTTCGTCGGGCTCGGGCGTGGCTGTGCCTTCGCGGATGTCGCGAGCGAGGTAGATCTGCATCCATTCGCCGAGGAATCCGGGGCTGGCGAAGTACTTGGTAAGGAGCGTCCAGCGTTTGGCGCGGAAGCCGGTTTCTTCGATCATTTCGCGTTTGGCGGCGGCGAGGGGTTTCTCGCCTGGCTCGATGCGACCGGCGGGGAGTTCTATGAGGAACTGGCCGGCGGCGTGGCGGTACTGGCGCTCGAGGATGACGTCGGGGTCCTTCGGATTTTTGGAGTCATCGACGGCGAGGATGACGACGGAGCCATTGTGGCGGATGACGTCGCGGACGTTCTTGTTGCCGCCGGGCTCGATGACGGTGTCGGTGTAGACGTTGAAGACCTTGCCTTTGTAGGCGAGCTTGGAGCTGACGAGCTTCGCTTTGAGCGAGGATTTCGGTTTGCCGAAGTGCTGTGGTGTGACAATGGCAGAGGTTGGATTCGCTGCGGGCTTGGGAGCGGATTTTCGTGATGTGGCGGCCATGGGGCTACGGTATCATCCTGCATCGGGAGGGTGGTGCGGGGCATCCAACCAGAGGCACTCCATAAAGCAGCAAAAGATGATGATGTCGGTGGAGCTGTGCAGGCGCTATCCGGATTAGGGAATGAGTGGTCTATGAGTACTGAGTGTTACCCGATTACCGTCCTGCCGCATGTCTCCCGGTTGTACCAGGATTACCTGGCGATGGGCGATGGCGCGGCTGACGCTCCAGCGCGGCGATGGTATGGGGCTGAGCCGTTTGCCGGGCGATGGATTGGGCGTGCGGTGACTCCGGCAAGTGCGGGTGTTGCGGATGCTCTTGCGGCGCAAAGTGTAGCGTTTGGGGCGGGTCCGGCGGCGATGGCGAATATTGCGAAGCTTCGGGCGGGGGCTCGGGCGGTGGTGACCGGGCAGCAGGTGGGGCTGTTCGGGGGGCCGCTGCTGACGCTGCTGAAGGCGGCTACGGCGATTGCGCGGGCGAAGCAGGCTACGGCGGCTACGGGTGTGGAGCATGTGCCGATCTTCTGGCTGGCGACGGAGGACCATGATCTGGCGGAGATCGATCATGTGGCGCTGCTGAGCAAGACGGCGGTGGAGACGCTGCGGGTGAGCCATGCTGTGGGTGTGCATGCTGCTCCTGTGGGCGGGATTGTGTTGGATGAATCTATCGAGGGTTTGCTGGAGCAGGCGAGCGAGTTGCTCGGATATGCGCCGGTGTGCGACCTGCTGCGGGAGTGTTATACCCCGGGGCAGAGCTTTGGGGGAGCGTTTGCTCGGCTGATGGCGAGGGTGTTCGCGGCTGAGGGATTGATTGTGATGGATGCGGCCGGGCGGGAGTTCCACCGGCTTGGGGCGTCCACGCTGCGGTATGCGATTGAGCATGCGGATGAGTTGGCCGCGGGGCTGATGGCGCGGACGGCTGAGCTTGAGGGTGCGGGGTATCACGCGCAGGTGCTGGTGGGGAGTGGGGCTTCGCTGCTATTTCTGGTGACTGCGGTGGATGGGGTGCTGGATCGACAGGCGCTGAAACGGCTTTCGGATGGTGGGTGGAAGGCAGGGAAGCAGGTTTACTCGACGGCGGAGCTGCTGGGGATTCTTGAGGCGGAGCCAGAGCGCATCAGCCCGAATGCGCTGCTACGACCGGTGTTTCAGGATACGATTTTGCCGACGGCGGCTTATGTTGGTGGGCCGGCTGAGATTGCTTACTTTGCGCAGAGTGCGGTGTTGTATGAGGCGATACTGGGGCGGATGACACCGGTGCTGCCGCGGCTGAGCGCGACGTTGATTGAGCCGGCAATTGCGACCGTAATGGATCGGCACGAGGTGCAGTTGCCGGATGCGATGGCTACGGCGGAGGCTTTGGCGCAGCGGCTTGGTGCGCGGGCGATGCCGATCGAGGGCAAGCGGAAGCTGGCGGCGGTGGGCGGGGCGATGGACGCGGAGCTTGAGGCGCTGACGGAGTACCTGGGGGCTATGGATGCGAGTCTTGGGCGGTCGGCCAAGGTGGCGGGCAGCAAGATGCGGTACCAGATGAATCGGCTGCGACGGATGGCGGCTACGTTTGAGCTGCAGAAGGAGGCGAGTCTGCGGAAGCATGCGGAGGCGCTGACGCTGCATCTGTTTCCAGAGGGTCATCCGCAGGAACGGGTGCTGGGTGGGGTGTTTTTCCTGGCAGCTGCGGGCGATGGGCTGATTGAGCGGTTGGTGGTTGAGGCTGAGAATCTTTGCCCGGGGCATGTGGTGATTCGGCTCTAGCTTAGCGGCTAGAATGGGTGCCTGAGGGGTGTGCGATGGGCATGAGTGATGAGGTGTTTGAGGTAAGTTGTCCGGACTGTGGAGCCATGCTGAAGGTGGACCCGGTGACGCGGACGATCATTGCGCACACGCCTGCTCCACGGAAGAAGATGTTTGAAGACTTTGGTGAGGCGGCGAAGGCTCTGCGCGAGAGCGATCAGCGGCGGGACAGCCTGTTTCAGCAATCGGTGGATGCGCAGCGGAATCGCGATGATGTGATGGCGAAGAAGTTCGCTGAGGCCGTGAAGAAGGCTAAAGAGACTCCAGATACGGGTAAGCCGCTGCGGGATTTTGACCTCGATTAGCTGCCTAGAACTCCAACTTTACTGACACCTGTCCGGTTCGGTTGCCACCGAAGTCGGAGCCACGTGCCTGGGTGATGGTGCCGAAGCCGGGACTGGTGACGTCGAGGTTGGGGTCGGCGAGGTTGGTGTGGTTGAGGATGTTGGTGAAGGTGCCCTCGGCGCGGAGGTGGAGGGTCTCGGTGACATGGAAGGATTTGGCGACGCCGCTGGAGAGGCTGATGGTGCCGGGGCCGGTGAGATCGCCGATGCTCTCAGTGCCGAAGCGACCGATGGGGGCGACGGGATTGCTGTTGGCGTCGACGCCGCCTACGTCGCAGGCTCCGTTCTGGAGTGAAGTGAAGCCGGTGGAGCCGGGGCAGGCGAAGGCGTTCGGATTGAACCACTGGGTGCGTGTGGGGTGGCTGGCCTTGCCGCTGGCGACGCGGTCGGGACGCTGCTGACGGAAGAAGAGAGTGCCGGAGCCGGTGCCGGATGGGTCGGTGTTGCTGCCTGAGATGTAGGCGGAGATGAAGGGACCACTCTGCATGACGAAGATGTTGGAGACCTGCCAGCCACCGACGGCGAGGTCGGCGAGGTGGCCCATGCTATTGCCGAAGCGCTTGCCGCGACCGATGGGGAGTTCGTAGACGGAGCTGGTGAGCCAGCGGTTGCGGCGGGTTCCGGTGACGTTGCCGTAGTCGACGTGGCGGTCGTAGGTGTAGGTGGCGTCGTAGCCGCCCTGCTCGTCGACGAAGCTTTGAGTGCCGCTGGCTGCGCCGTAGGTGCCCTGATTGTCAGCGAGGTTTTTGGCGAAGGTGTAGGCGCTATCGAAGGAGAGACCTTTTGAGAAGCGGTGGGAGAGTTCTACCTGGCCTGAGTGGTAGCTGGCCTGTGCGGAGGTGGCGCGGTTGTAGATGGAGTAGAAGTTCGGGAAGGGGAAGGCGGTTCGGGGCTGGCTGGCTGCGGTGGTGGTGCTGGAGTAGGGGAGCATGTTGAGCTCGGGCTGCCAGACGAGGTGCCAGGTCTTGAGGCCGACGTAGGAGACGCGAATGCCGAAGCCGTGGCCGAGGTCGTGGTCGATGGAGAGGTTGGTCTGGAGGGAGTAGGGGTCGTGCCAGTTGGTGTCGACGGCGGAGTAAAAGGTGGTGCTGCCGTAGTCGGGACCGGTGTAGGCGTTGGTGGAGGCGGCGGAGATGTTCGGGAAGACGAAGGCGGGGCCGGTTGGAGTGATGGTGTTGTTGAAGGTCTGGAGGTTCGACTGGAGGGTGCCGGTGAGGGCGTAGAAGAGTGCTCCCGAGGTGGTGATGTTGTAGTAGCCGACGCCGCCGCGCAATGCGGTTCGATCGTTACCGAAGGGCCGGTAGGCGAAGCCGAAGCGGGGTTCGAATCGCAGCTTCGGCGTTGAGCGGAGACCAGCAGGCAGGCCAGCCTGCGAGTTCGAGACGACCGGCGTGCAGGGTGCTCCATTGACGGAGGCGTTGGTCGCGTAGGGGTTGGTGACTCCAGCGACGGAACAGGCGTTTACGTTGGCGAGTTCCTGCGTGGAGAGAAGGCTCGCGTTGCCGTCGGGATAGATGAGACGCCCGGATTTGGCGACAGAGGGATCGAAGTTGGCGATCTCTCCGTTGGAGGCGGCAAAGGCGGGGTGGAGCTCGTAACGGATGCCGAAGGTGAGGTTGAGGTTCGGCGTTGCCTTCCAGTTGTCCTGCGCGTAGACGGCATAGGCGGTGGCGGTTCCGTTGTTGTCGGTGGTGATGTTGTCGGTCTGGGTCTGGTACGGGGTGCCGACGAGGAAGTCGGCGAACTCGTTGCCGGTATAGCTGCCGGTCTGCTGAAAGTAGAAGTTGCCGTAGTTATCGGACGGCGAGAAGCCTAGCGGTGTGAAGGCGTTGAGGCGGCGCACATCGCCTCCAACACGGATGGTGTGACCGGCGTGCTGCCAGGTGACGTTGTCTACATACTGAAAGAGGCGCGAGCGTTCGGTGGAGTTGAGGCGACTGCCGACGCTGGTCAGCTGCGTGAAGCCGAGGTGGCTCAGGCCGTTGAAGGGGAAGGTGGGGCTGAGGCCGTTGAGCTTCGCGGCTTGCTGGAGCGTAGCGCCGTCGAAGGGATTCTGGCTGCCATCCTGCTCCAGGGTGAAGCCGAAGCGGACTTCGTTCGCGAGCTTGGGAGTGAACGCGAAGTTGAAGGAGGCCGCGAAGATGCGGTACTGCGCGAAGCCGGTGCCGTTGGGCAGGGCGAGAGCACCGGGCTGGATCTGGTTGATGCTTTTGTTGGTGTAGCGGGCGAAGAAGTTGGCGCGCTGGCCGAGGTTCTGATCGACGCGTAGGTCGTACTGATTTGAGTCGATGCTGTTGGGGCGGGTGCTGAGGTAGTTGTAGCCGAGTCCGGCGAGCGAATCCTGCACTGACTCATTCGGGTTGACGTTGGGATCGGGGAAGAGGGACAGGAAGGCAGCGGAGCTTGGATTGATGGTGGGAAGGGTGGCTCCGGGATAGATGCCGCCGGTGAACGGGTTGCGGAGGGTGGAGGTCTCCTGCGAGAAGTCGCCGCGCTTCATGCGTGCTGTGGGGACGAGGTACTGGACGACGGCGGCCTCGGGAAAGCGCAGACCTTCGTAGGTGGCGAAGAAGAAGGTCTTGTTCTGGCCATGGTAGAGGTGGGGGATGTAGACGGGGCCGCCGATCGAACCGCCGAAGTCGTTGGCCACTTTGTGGGGCTTGTTGGCGGCGTCGGTTCCGTAGGGGATGGCGTCGAAGGCCTGATTCTGGAAGTACCAGAAGGCTGAGCCGTGGAGATGGTTCGAACCGGATTTCGTGATGGTGGTGATCTCGCCGGGCTGGCCGAACTCGGCGTTGTTATTGACGCCGTCTACGCGAATCTCGGCGATGGATTCGGCAGAGGGGAAGGCGTCGCCGAGGATGTTATTGGAGGTTTGATTTTGGGCGGATATGCCGTCGACGGTGGTCTCGGACTGGGAGGGAAGGCCGCCCTGGATGGAGAACTTGATGGAGGGGTTGGGCGAGGTTGAGGGCGGTGGAGGGTAGGCGCCCGAGTCGGGCTGGATGCCGGGGAGGGTCTGGATGACGTTCAGTGGCGAGGTGGAGCCAGCGCCGCGATAGTTGGCGGGGAGGTCGAGGACATCGCGGGGGCTGAGCGTGGCGGCGATTGAGGCGTTTTCGGTAGTGATGGTGCCGGAGCTTGAGGCATCTACCTGGACGGTTGCGCTTACGGAGGCTGGCGAGAGGGTGACGTTGAGCGTGAGTTGCTGACGCGCTGTGAGATGGACGCCGACCTCGGTTTTACTGGCAAAGCCGGGGAGGAGGTATTGGATGGAGTAGGTTCCGGGTTCGAGATTGAGGGCGGTGTAGCTGCCGTCGGAGCCGGAGGTGATGGTTCGATCGGTGTTGCTCTCCGTGCGGTGGAGGATGATTTTCGTGCCGGGTACGTCCGCATCGGTGGTGTCGTGGACGACGCCGTTGATGGAGCCGAGGGTCGATTGTGCGGAGGCGGATGAGGCGATGATGCCGGCACCGAAGACGAAGAGTAAGAAGCGACGTTTGCACGGGCGTACGAACATGATGATCTCTCTGTGTGGAGCGTGTTGATGGTCGTCGTACACAGATCGAACCAGTGGGGCTGGACTTAGCCGGAGTACAGAGGCTTACTTGAATTGCAAGGTTTGAAGTGGCTGGAGTGCGGTGAAGATGTTGATGTCGCGTCGTCCTTCAAGTTGCTGAAGACGGGTTCGCCAGGCGATGGCGAGGATGACTCCAGTGAGAATGGCAGCGACGGCGCGGCCGATCCAAAGACCTGTAAGGGCAAGGGAGCTGTGGAAGGCCAGATACCATCCGAGGGGAGCCCCGATGAGCCAGAAGATGATGGTGTTGACGAAGAACGGGGTGCGGGTGTCGCCGAGACCGGTGAGGGCGGAGGCGTAGATAACGCTTGCGGCATCGCCGAGTTGTAGAAGGCCGCAGATCATGAAGATGGGGACGGCTGCGGCGATGACGCGCGGGTCAGTCGTGTAGACCCCTGCCCATAGGCGCGGGAGACCGGCGAAGAGCAAGGACGCGATGGAGATGTAGCCCATGCAGAGCAACAGGCTCGCTCGGGCGGATCGGCGTACGCCGGGCAGGCTTCCCTGACCAGCACTTTGGCCGACGCGAATGACTGCGGCGTAGCTCAGGCCCATTGGGACCATGTAGACGAAGGCGTCGAGATCGAGGACGACCTGATGGGCGGCGAGCAGTGTGGTGCCGAGGCGTGCGCAGACGACGGACATCCATGTGGAGAAGCCGAGGTCGGTGATGTTCTGTACGCCCGAGGGCCAGCCAATGGCGGTGAGCTGGCGGAGGCGCTGGAGGTCGGGGCGCAAGAGGTTCCAGTGGAGCTGTAGTTTCTGCCGTCGCAGCGCAAAGGCGAACCCGATAAGAAGCAGGCCGACCATGTAGAGGCGGACGATGCCGGTCGCCCAGCCCGAGCCGGCGATGCCCATCGGATGAGCGCCTAGATGGCCGTAGAGCAATGCCCAATCGCCGACGAGGTTGACGAGGTTTGCGGTGACCAGCGAGATCGTGATGAGCAGAACATGGTTGATGGACTGAAGGTACCGGCGAAGGGCCATGTAGAGGAGGAGGGGTGCCGTGGACCAGACGAGGGCGTCGAGGTAGCGCTTTGTTTCTGCGACGATCTCGGCCGAGACGCCGAAGTGGGTGAGGAGCGGGATGGAGGCGAGGGTCGCCAGGATGACGAGCGGGGTGCCGAGAAGGACGAACCACATGGATTGCGCCAGGGTGCGGAGGCAGTCTTCGCGACTATCCGGGGTGTCGCGGCCGTAGGACTGGGCTACCAGTGTTTCGATACCATCGAGGCCGCGAATGACGCAGAAGATGATGGCGTAGAAGATCGTGTTGCCGAGCGACGAGGCGGAGATGGCGAGCGCGGAGTGAGGAAGCCGCCCGACCATGATGGCGTCGACGATGTACGTCGACATCCATCCGAGTTCGCCAAGAGCGAGCGGTGTACCCAGTGCGGCGGTTCGCTTCAACTCCCGTTGCAGGAGTTGATCTTTCTGAGGCGATCTATTGTGACCGAAGTTCATTGGCGCCCCTAAGGCTAATACTGAGCAGGCCGGTTTCTCGCGAAGAAAAAACTGGTCTATGCCCCTATCGAAAAGAACGGCGCCAGAATCTACTCTTGTGGAATGAGGACGTTACGTTTTGAGGGGATAGATGCTGAAAGTGTCTGAATGGAGTCCCGGGGTGGGATCTATTTGGAGTTCATTGATTGTGTGGGGTATTTGTAGTGCCTGTTCGCGGGACGGTCGCTAAACGGCGATGAGACTGCGGTGGAAGTAGTCCACCGAGGTGCTGCGCTCTGGAACAACGATGCTGACTCGTCAGGCGTCGTTCTGACTACTCACTGATGCCGCTATCGAACTCCGTGTAGTTGTCGAGGTGATCCTTGATGATGTGGTAGCACTCGCAGGCTCGTAGCTCGAGGCCAACGGCGTCGATGATCTCGATGAGGCCGCGGCTGTACTTGATGAGCTTCTCGTCTTTCAGGATTCCAGAGGCGGTGGTGACGGTGGGGCGTGAGCTGCCGAGCATGTCAGCGAGGAATTCGTGGTTCATCCTGAAGGTGTTGCTGTGGGCGCGGTCGGCGCAGATGAGGAGCCAACGGGCGAGCCGTTGTTCAACCTCATGCTTGGCGTTGCAGCCTGCCGATTGCATGGCCTGGACCAGTTGCGCCTGCACGTACCGTAGGGCAAGCGCCTGGAACATGCCACCGAGCTTGAACTCGTTTCGGGCGGCTTCGACGGTGCAGGAGTAGCCATGTCCCTCGATCTGGGTGTAGACGCGGTTAAGGCTGCGCTTGGTGCCCATGAGGGCGGAGACGCCGATGACTGACTCATAGCCGAACATACCGACTTCGACCTGGGAGCCGTCCTCGAAGGTGGCGGTCATGGACGCCATGCCCTGCTCGACGAAGAAGAGGTTTTCGATGGGGCTACCGGGAAATTCGATCTCGTGAAGGAGTTCGAAGGTGACGGGCACGAGATGGAGGCGACGGATCGAATCGGGGTCGAGGGCGTTCAGCAAGGAGTTGCTGAAGCGCCGCGTTACGGCTACGGTTCGTTCGGATTTTGCGTGTATCTGTCGTGTGTCAGACATAAAACATAGGATGCAGCATATGCCCTCAGCTACCTTGTATCGCCTGAGAGTTTGAGGTAAAAGGGATGGGCGAACTCCTCGCATACAGAAAAGCTTATGCCTCCTGCCGCTCGAATCACTGACATGCACACCTGTCCCATGGTGACGGTCCTCGTTCCGCATGTGGGCGGCCCGATTTTGCCGCCGGGGGCACCCACGGTGCTGATCGACTTTCTGCCGGCGGCTACGGTGACCTCGATGGCGACCTGCGTGGGGCCGCCCGACATGATTGTGAAGGGGTCGACGGGTGTCTTCATCAACTACCTGCCGGCGGCACGGCTGGGGGATCTGACGACCCATGGCGGCGTAATCATCATGGGATCGCCGACGGTGATGATTGGGGAGATCGGGGCTGGGTCGCCGGGGGCCGGCGGGCTGGGCGGGATTGTGGCGGGCATGGTGGCGGCGGGGATCAGCAATCCGCAGAAGCCTAATGCTTCGGCGTACTCGACGCCCGGGGCGAAGTTGATTGATGCTGTGTACCATCCCGGCGCTGGTGCTCCGGCGATGGTGCAGGCCGCGGTAACACAGCCAGTGAAGGGCATGACTCCCGCGGAGAGAGCGACGATCTGCTCCGCTATCTGCCAGTGCGATGCCTCGCCGATGATTTCAGCGACGGGTGCGCAGTTGAAGCAGCTATGCGTCTCCTCCAAGCTGAATGCACAGGATGCGGCTGCGGGGTATCAGAGCACGATCAAGTCTGAGGTCAGTTACGATATGACTCAGAATCCACCGGCACCGATTATGGTGAACGGTATGCCGACGCGGCCCCATCCGCCGGGAAGTTTTCCGGGGCAGAAGATTCCGGATTTTGTTCCGGGCGCGGGGATGATGCGCAGGCCGGACGCTGTGATCGTGAACGATCCTACGCTGCCGCCAGCAGGAGACAACATTCGCTCTGTTGTGGAGATCAAGTTTCCGCCGGATCAACCAAATCCCTTGCAGAATGCCAACTATGCTCGTATCAACGGGGGTGTGCCGCCGGAGGAGATGTCTCCGCAGGGATGTGGATGCGGCAAGAAGGAGCCGGAAAAGGTGCCTGTACCGGTGCCGTCTCCTGTACCGGCGACCGAGCCGGAGGATCATACGGTGCGGAATGTTCTTATTGGAGGAGCGCTAGTTGTCGGTGCGATTGCGCTACTTCCAGAGGAAGCTGTCGCAGCGGCAGCTTATGGGGCATTGCGTCTTGGCGGGCTGCTCCTGGGCGGCGCTGCAGCAACGCAATAGGCGTATAGAGGAGTTGTCAATGCAAGAGGATGCAACGCTGTCAGCAACAGAGATCCAAGAAGTCGCAGCGGGTAGCAGGTTTACCAACGTGGACGGCACTGCGGCGATCGGTATCGGCCTGACGGCGCTTTTTATCTTTCGGGATGGTGGCACGGTGGAGCGGCGTGAGGCAGTAGCTGCCGCGGTGCGAGAGTACATGGAGATAGCGGGAGACAAGTTGCGTTGGCGAAGCCGTGAGGGAGAGTCGGTCAATCTTCAAGCGGGCGCCAGTCAGTCCATCGAGGCTTCACCGTGGTTCAAGGATAAGAGAGGGCCGTTCGAGTTTCTGTTTGGTTCAGGCGCTACCTCGATCGATGCTTCACCGTATGAGCTTGGGTTCATGTGCATGCCTTCGTGGGATCCGGTGGGCATCAGCAACTTTTCGTTCCAGCTTCCGCTTGCTCACCTGAATTCGGACTTCATCATTCGATTTCAACGCTTTGCTTCTTTGCTCAAGGCGGACCAGGCTTATGCAGGCATTGGGGTTCTGCAGAGTCCGGGAAGCACGATTGCTGCGCGTGCAGGTCATCTGGCCTATGCACTCGCAACGCGCTACCCTGGGCTGGAGGTTTTTTCTCCTTCGCATTTCTGGGAGGCAACGTTCCTGAAGGATGCGCTTGGCCCTGTCAATTGGCTGACGGCTGTAGGGGACCACTATCTGGAGCGGCTTGGGGGGTGGGAGAAGGTGTCGCGTGGGCTTGACCCGCGGATCGCGATCTATCGGTACGACGGGGGTGTCATCTTCCAGGCGGGAGCGAAGCCGGACATGGGCGATGCGGGTGGAGGGACACCGCCAGAGTTGTATCGGCAGGTTGCTCGGGTGCTTCGGCCGATTCGCTTTAGCGGCGCGCAGCATGGCTTCTTTCGACCGAGCGACAAGGGAGCGACCTTCGACACCGAAAACACGGTTCGCTGGGTGGCACGATTCGATTGACGTGATGAGCTTGCGGCTTGGGTACAGAGCGCGAGGCCCGGAATGATCGATCGCGTTGGATGGATGCGGAGCCTCGCGTATTATGGGTGTAACCACGCATCTCTTCCAGAACCGCCGATCTTATTTGATTAAGGAACGGTCGATTTCCATTCGTACTCGTACTCCACCGGAGTTGTAGCGCATGGCTTTGTCGCGAAAGCTTGGAGTGTTTCTCGTCGTTATCGGCGGGCTTCTGCTTGGGATTTATCTGGTGCCTACGGTGTACGGGACGGCGATGGCGCACCTTGCTCTCTGGCAGTTTCGGTCGGAGAACGTAGCGCATCGCGGGTGGGACAGCGCGCGCATCCGGGCTTACCAGCGGACGCTGTCGGTCTCCTTCGCCGCGCCTGAAGCTGTGCTGCGGGTGCCGAAGGTTGGCATTGAGGTACCGGTTCTCGAAGGGGTTTCGGACCTGACTTTGAATCGTGGGGTCGGGCATGTGCCGGGGACGGCGATGCCGGGCGAGGTGGGCAATGTGGCGATCACCGGGCATCGCGATGGGTTCTTCCGAGGGCTGAAGGATGTGGTGCCGGGCGACCTGATCGAGGTGCAGCGGCCGGAGCGGCTGGGTGGCAGCCGGACGGATCATTATGTGGTTCGGACGACGAAGGTAGTCTTTCCGTCGGATACATCCGTCCTTAACAAAACAGCAGATTCCACACTGACGCTTATTACGTGTTTTCCCTTCTACTTCGTTGGGTCAGCGCCGCAGCGATTTATCGTGCAGGCCTCCCTTTTGTCGACCACCGAACGCGCAGTACAGATTAACTAACCTCAGGAGACGCTCGCCATGCAGAAGTTCAGCCGCCTCAACGTCACGACGTTTCTCGTTCTCGCCACCGCCTCGGTGTGCTCGTATGCTGCTGCCGCTCCTACCTCCGGTCCGACCTCGACGGTTGTCTACGTTGGGGGCAATGACGTTGTGTTGAAGGCGGCGGATGGCAAGCTGCTGAACTTCACCGTTCCTGCCGGGTACCACTTTTCCGCGCGTGGTAAGGAGTTGACGGTCGCCGAGTTGAAGCCGGGGACGGCGCTGATCAAGCCGGTAGCGACGGGGACCGATCCGAAGATGGTGTCAGGCGTTTCGGTGATCAAGGCCAAGGTGTACGGGACTGCGCCACCGGATGGTGTGACCCTGTCGCTTGCGGATGGGACGAAGGATTTTACGGTGCCTGCAGGAACGACGTTTACGGTTGGCGGGAAGCCGATGTCGATCGCCGAACTAAAGCCGGACATGATGGTTGAGGCCACGGTGATCACGACGGTTGGCGAGGCTACGGCTGATGCTGCGGCTGACGCTGTTGCCCCGAACACACCGCCGATGACGGGTGCGTTGCTGGTGGCGAAGTCGGCTGCAGAGGCGGAGTTGCCGCTTGCTGGGACGAATCTACCGCTGTTCGGCATGATGGGCTTTGTGCTGCTGGCACTTGGGATTGGGCTGGTTACGTTCAAGAAGCCGGTTGGACAGGTCTAGACTTCTGGTCTTCACGAGATGCGGGGCAGCCAATGCGGCTGCCCCGCTTGCTTGGTCAGGCGTGTTTTGATGACGTCGTCTGGATGCGGTTATAGAGGGATTGCAGGGTGAGTACGCCGGCTTCGGCTTCGGCTCGGTCGGGCTGCTCGTGGTCGTCGTTCCAGCCGGTGTCGTCGCCCTTGGGGCTGGGTTGGATGACGATGCCGTCGCGGCGGGCGAGGACATTCAGGTTGCCGTAGTTGATGCCGTAGTTGACGCCCTCCTGCGGGACGAGCCAGGCGATCTGGCCGCGGACGGGGATGATGGACTCATCCTTCCAGAGCTGGCGGGCGGCATAGCCGGTGCAGTTGATGATGACGCGCTGCGGCAGGCTGCTTAGTTCGGCGGGGGAGTGGAACTCGCGGGTTTCGATCTTGCCGCCTGCGATCTGGAAGTCGTTGAGGAGTTGGCGGGAGTAGGTGGCGATGTTGAAGGTCATGGAGGAGGTGCGGCGCACGTACTTCGTAGGGAAGGGAGTTGCGCCGGGTGGCAGTTCGTGGGAGTGTGGGGTGAGGTCGGCGATACGGTCCTGGTAGAAGGCGAAGCCGTGGCTATCCTCGCGCTCGCGATTGATGGAGCGCTGTTCGCTGGTCTGGTCGGAGAGGATGTAGCGGTCGGTCCACTCGATGGGGGTGCCGGGCGCGCCGAGGTAGCTCTGGTACATGGCGAGCGAGGTGCGGGCCATCGACTCCCAATCGGCTGCGAAGGACGGGGCGGCGGCGGATGTGAGGGCGATGCGGGAGTCGGGTGTCCATGAGCCGGTGGCGCGGGAGGAGCGGACGAAGGGTGGACGCTCTTTTGCATAGATGGTGACCTGGAGTCCGGCGCGCTGGGCGGTGATAGCAGCGGTAAGGCCGAGAGCTCCGCAGCCGATGATAGCGATGTCGCGAGAGCCTTGGAGGGCGGTGAGGGCCTTGCGGACGACTACGTCTGCCGAACCCCAGGAGAGGGACCATCCACTGCCGCCATGGCCGTAGTTGTGGACGACTGTTTTGTCGCCGAGTTGTTCTATGTCGAGCCTTGGACCGGCGGCGCGGAAGGGTCGGAGGCAGACGGTGATGCGGAAGATGCGGTCGAGGTCGGCGCGGATGGGGATGATGGGAGAGACGGCGTCGTAGTACGGCAGTCCGGGTGCTGTGGGGGTGGCTGCGGCGGTGAGGGGTCTATGGCAGCCGGTGAGGTGCAGCATGCTGAGTCCGGCGACTGCGCCTGAGCCGTGCAGGAAGGAACGTCGATTGATCATGCGTCTCCAGCGTGTGATGCGGCGAACCGAAAAGGCTGCACACAGGCAACGTATGTTGTGGGGTTTGACTGAGCATAGCTTACGCTGCGTCCTGATGGGGCTACAACCTGGCGGGATAATTAGGAAGGATGGGGGCTAGACGGTAAACTGAAGAAATGCCACCAATCCTTAATGCGCAGGGGCTGACGAAGGCCTTTGGCGCGACGCCCTTGTTTCGCGAGATTTCGTTTACTGTTTCTGACGGCGACCGGATCGGCCTGATCGGGCCGAACGGCGCTGGCAAGTCCACGCTGCTGAAGGTACTGGCGGGTGATGAAGATGCTGATGCTGGTGATGTGGCTACGCGGAAGCGGGCTCGAATCGGCTATGTGCAACAGGAGTCGGTTTTTGCGCCGGGGCTGACGGTGCGCGATGTGCTGGAGCGGGCGCTGGTGCTGGCGAAGGTTCCTGAGGGCGAGCACGAGGGTCGGCTGCGGGAGACGAGCGGACGAACGGGCTTTCCGGATATGACCGCTGAGGCGGCGAAGCTTTCGGGCGGCTGGCGAAAGCGGCTGGCGATTGCCGAGGCGGTGGTGACTGCGCCGGACGTGCTGCTGCTGGATGAGCCTACGAACCATCTGGATCTTGCAGGTATTTCGTGGTTGGAGACGCTACTGAATGAGGCTAATTTTGCTTGCGTGCTTGTCAGCCATGATCGTTATTTTCTTGAGAATGTCGCGACGGCAATAGTGGAACTGAACCGTGTATATGCGGATGGTTTGCTTCGCGTGGCAGGGACGTATTCGCGGTTTATCGAAGAGAAGCAGCTGTATATGGACGCGCAGTCCAAGCTGCAGGATGCGCTGAAGAATCGCGTGAAGATCGAGGTGGACTGGCTGCGGCGTGGGCCAAAGGCTCGGAGCACGAAGGCCAAGGCGCGTATCGACAATGCGAACGATCTGATCGGTCAGTTGAAGGAGGTCAATTCGCGGACGCAGGTTTCGAGCGCCGGGATTGATTTCGCGGCGACTGATCGGCAGACGAAACGGCTGGTGGAGTTTGAGGATGTGAGCTGTGTGCTGGGCGATCGGAAGATCGTCGAGGGGCTGAAGTTCCTGGTGACGAGCGGGATGCGGGTTGGGCTTGTGGGGCCGAATGGCTCGGGCAAGACGACGCTGCTGCGGCTGTTGCGGGATGAGATTCAGCCTAGCTCGGGGAACATCAAGAAGGCGGCTTCGCTGAAGATTGTGTACTTCTCGCAGACGCGCGAGTTGGAGGAGGGCGTGACGCTGCGACGGGCGCTGGCTCCCGACTCGGACTCGGTGGTGTACCAGGGGCGGGTGGTGCATGTGGCGAGCTATGCGACGAAATTTCTGTTTACGAGCGAGCAGCTTAACCAGCCTGTGGAGCGGTTGAGCGGCGGTGAGCGGGCGCGTGTGCTGATCGCGAAGCTGATGCTGGAACCGGCGGACCTGCTGCTGCTGGACGAGCCTACGAACGATCTTGATATTGCCACGCTTGAGATTCTTGAAGAGAGTTTGCTGGAATATACGGGCGCGCTGATCCTGGTGACACATGACCGGTACATGCTGGATCGGGTGTCGACGATTGTGCTGGGGCTGGACGGCAAGGGCGGCACGGAGACGTTCGCGGACTACTCGCAGTGGGAGCAGTGGCGGGGCGT
Organism: Granulicella arctica; assembly: GCF_025685605.1. Classification (NCBI taxonomy): domain Bacteria; kingdom Pseudomonadati; phylum Acidobacteriota; class Terriglobia; order Terriglobales; family Acidobacteriaceae; genus Granulicella; species Granulicella arctica. Next base: position 539,108 of record NZ_JAGTUT010000001.1, on the reverse strand, counting down.
GACGATCGAGGAGTCGATCATTCCGGGGCAGGCCGGGGTGGCGGTTGCTGCTCCTACGGCTGCGTCTACGAATGGGGCTTTGGGTGGAAAGAAGAAGCTTTCGTACCTTGAGGCTCGGGAATATGCGGGGATTGAGGCTGCTGTCGATGCGGCGGAGGAACGGCTGCAGGCGGCACGTGAGTCTCTGGAAGAGACGGCGGTTGTGACCGATCCGGTGAAGCTGACGGCTGCTCTGAAAGAGATGGAAGATGCTCAGGAAGCGGCTGATGGTCTGTATGCGCGGTGGGCTGAGCTGACGGAGAAGGTCGGGTAGTTCAGCTCGCGGTATGCTGGTTGCATCATGAAGACTTTCAGGTTGGGCCTGGCTGTACTTGCAGGAGTCGTGCCGTTGTTTGGGCAGGCTCTCGCTCCGAAGCATGCGGTAGTGCTACACGCGGCGCGAATGCTGGATGTTGCTGCGGGTAAGACCCTGTCGCCGGGTGAGTTGCTGGTTGAGGGTGAGCGGATTGTTGCGGCGGGGGTGAAGGTGGACCGGCCTGCCGGGGTCGAGGTGATTGACCTGGGTGATGTGACCTTGATGCCGGGATTGATCGACGCGCATGTGCATCTGTTTCTGCATGTGGGAGCAGAGGATTCACAGACCCTCGAAGAGAGTGTGCCGCAGCGGACGCTGATCGCTGCGGATGCGGCTAAGACTGATCTGATGGCGGGGTTTACGGCTGAGCGGGATATGGGGACCGAGGGGGCGGGGTGCGCCGATGTCGCGGTGCGGAATGCGATCAACACAGGATTGATCCTTGGGCCGCGGATGCGGGTGAGCTGCAATGCGATCTCGCTGACGGGCGGCCATGAGGACGCTATTGGGTATAACCCAGCGGAGAAGCTGCTTTCGAATGCGGACTATGCGGACTCTGCTGTCGAGGTGGTGAAGGTCATGCGTGACCAGAGAAAGGTTGGAGCAGACTTTACGAAGATGTATGAGACGGGCAGAGATGACCTGGTTGAGGGGGTCTTTACGGCGCCGTACCAATATTCGCTCGAGGACCTGAAGGAGGCGGTGACCGAGGCAGAACGCGTTGGCGGTAAGGCTGGCACGGGTAGAGGCGTGGCGGTGCATGCGACGGGCGAGCCGGGAACGGGATATGCTGCAGCGGCAGGCGTGGCATCTGTGGATCATGCGTACCAGTTGAGCGAGCAGACGATGCGGCTGATGAAGGAGCGGGAGATCTACGCGGTTCCTACGTTTGCGATCTCAGAGTACTTTGCGGATCATGCGTCAAGCGAGCGGGCGAAATCGCGTGAACAGTGGTTGATTGGGTTCCATGCCAGTGAGTTCAAGAAGCAGCTTGCGGCTGGTGTGCCGATAGCGATGGGGAGCGATGTAGGGACTTTCCCGCACGGAACGCAGGCACACGAGATCGAGCTGATGGTGAAGTATGGGATGACGCCGGCTGCTGCGCTGCAGGCTGACATGATCCACGGTGCGCGGCTGCTGGGGTGGGCGGGGCAGATTGGGGAGTTGAAGGGCGGGTATTACGCGGATGTGATCGCGGTACCGGGTGACCCCTTGAAGGATATTTCGGCGGTGATGAAGGTGGGGTTTGTGATGAAGGGCGGGGTGGTGTATCGGCGGTGAGGATTCCTAGAAGCCGAGGGTGTCGTCGGCTGAGGGACCGTAAAGCGGTGGAACCGGCAGATCGTTGAGGCGGAGATAAACGCCTAGCTGGGCGCGGTGGTGGATGAGGTGATTGAAGAACATGGTGCGGTAGAGCAGCGAACGCGGCGCGTCGGCGATCACCTTGTCACCCCAGGCGAGCTTCCAGTTCTTCTGCATGTAGTCGTCCGGGGCTGCGGCTAGATGACTGCGGGCTTCGGCAGCGAGGGCGTCGAAGTCGGCCAGGAGCTTTTCGCGAGACTCAAAGACGAGCTTTGGGAAGCTCCAGTTCGCCATGTTGAGCTCGTCCGTGGTGAGGATGCTGATGCCGAAGCGCGGAAGCTGGGAGACGTGTGCGGCGAGGCGGCCGCATGGCATGGACTTGATGTGTGGCTTGAAGTCGGATCTATCTTCCGGGATGCGCTCAAGCGTGGTGCGGGTGTTCTGCATCTCGACGTCGAAGTCCTGCAGCAGGATAGCGGCGGTGGTCATGGGTGGTCTCCAGAATCAGTTAGGAGTTGAGCGTGTGGACTGTTCACAGCAGAACAGTCCACACACTTTGGAGACCCACTTTACATGATCCGTGTCCGGCCAGCAGTTGAAATTTTCATGTGGCTCACGCCCGTGCTGGAGCGTTACTTCTCGTCGGCAGAGAGGCCATAGCAGCCTGGGACGGGCAGATTGTTGAGACGGAGGTAGACGCCGAGCTGGGCGCGGTGGTGGACCATGTGATTGAAGAAGAGGCTGCGGGCGGCGTGGTAGCGGGAGCCGGTGTAGAGATTGTGGGTGCCGGAACAGAGCTTCCAGTTCTCGTGCATGGCGCGGTCGGCCGTCTCGGCCAGTTCAGCGCGGGCGGTAGCTGCACCGACGTCGAAGGTGTCGAGCAGTTCTTCGCGGGTGGTCCCCAGGTAAGGCCCCATGCTGGTCTTGGAGAAATCCATCTCAGGCGTGGTGAGGATGAGCGAGAAGAACTGCGGCATCCGCGCAACGTGTGCGGCGAGCTTGGCCAGCGGCATGGACTTCTCGTGCGGCTTGTAGTCTGCCATTTCGAGGGGAAGACGCTCGAGAACTTTGCGGGTGTTGCGGATCTCGTCGTCGAACTCGGGAAGTAGGAGGTCATATAGAGGCATTGCGGGTCTCCTGAAAAGAGCGGTGCGGACCATGCTGCAGGAAGTGAGCTTACGATCCCTCGGGTTCGTTGCGCACTGGCCGGGCTGGATGCGAGGCGAACTCGCTGTCGGGATTATAGGCCTGTGATGTTGTAGCCACAGTCGACGAAGGTGACCTCGCCGGTGATGCCGCTGGCGAGATCGGAGACGAGAAAGAGTGCGGTATTGCCGACTTCGGCTGCGTCGACGTTGCGATGGAGGGGGCCGCGCTCTTCGACAGCGTTGAGGATTTTGCTGAAGTCACCGATGCCGCGGGCGGCGAGGGTTTTGATGGGGCCGGCTGAGATGGCGTTGACGCGAATCTTCTTCGTGCCCAGGTCGACGGCGAGCGAGCGGACGGCGGCTTCGAGTGCGGCTTTGGCGACGCCCATGATGTTGTAGTTAGGGAAGACTTTCGTCGAGCCATAGTACGTCAGGGTGAGAATGGCACCGCCCTCGGTCATGAGAGGCTCGGCTGCGCGGGCGAGGGCGATAAGCGAGTAGGCGCTGATGTCGTGCGCGACACGGAAGTCCTCACGGGTGGTGTGGAGGACATCGTTCTTGATGTTCGGGGCGAAGCCGATGGAGTGGACGATGATGTCGAGCTTGCCGTATTCGGCCTTTAGCTGCTCGAAGACGGTGTCGATGTCGGTGTCGAGGGAGACGTCGCAGCGGAAGGTTTTGGTGTCGGGAAGGTCGGCGGCGAGCTCTTCGGCGTCGCGCTGGAGGCGTTCGCTCTGGTAGCAGATGGCGAGGGAGGCTCCGGCGTCGGAGAGCTTCTGGGCGATGGCCCAGGCGATGCTGCGCTTGTTGGCGAGGCCGAAGACTACGGCTACTTTGCCTTTGAGATCGATCATGATGCGGTTGGAGATCCTTTCGAACGGCTGCCTGCTGCAAGGGTAAGGATAGCAGGGTGATGCTTAGCGATAGCTTAAAGGGCGATCTAAGTGAGGGTGAGCCAGTCGTACTGCTCGTCGGTGATGGGGACGACGGAGAGGCGGAACTGGCGGAACATGATGGAGCCATGGAAGACGGCTGCGGTGCGGATGTCGGCCAGCTGCTTCTGTATTTTCAGGCGCTTGACGGCCTTGATGCGGACGTTTGGGGCTTTGGGGTCGGTGGCGTCGACGGAGACTACCCTGGCGGTGCCGACGGCGGCTTTGCCGATGTTGGAGTGATAGATGACGAGCTTTTCGCCCTTCTTCATGCCGCGAAGATAGAGCAGGGCCTGATTGTTGGAGATACCGTCCCAGGTGGTCTCGCCGTCTCGCTCGAGGTCATCGTAGGAGTATTTGTTTGGTTCTGTCTTGAGGAGATAGGGCATGAGGTTAGGTTATAGGAGAGGCGACGGGGGATATACAGAGGCTTAGCACCGATCGGCTAACCGCCGAGGTCAAGGAGCTTAACCTCGTTCAGGGGTTGACCCAGGAAGCGACTGCCGAGATTCTGGAATTTTTCTATGGAGTCGGTCGCGTAGAACTCGAAGGTGACGGGCTGGTGGGTGGACGACGGCTTTTGCAGTGAGGCTGCCATGGCTGCGGCTGCTTCTGCAGTAGCTCTTGCGGAGTCGATGAGAACGGCGTTCGAATTGAGTTCCAGAAGCGTCTGCTCGATGGGTGAGACCAGTAGTGGATAGTGGGTGCATCCGAGGAGGACGGCAGAGGGTGAACAGAGCTGCAGGGCCTCTGACAGGTAGATGCGGAGGACATCCCGCGTGACCGGATGGTCAATCCAACCCTCTTCCACGAGCGGCACGAGGAGGGGGCAGGCTTTCTCGGTCGCCAGAAGATCGCGTCGTTCGCATGCGTGCAGGTAGGCGTGCGAATGGACCGTCGCCTGAGTGGCGAGCACGAGGACCTGGGTATTCTGACGACCGTAGTGCGCCATCTGGACGACGGGTTCGATGACGCCGACAAGCGGGACTGGCACGGAGGCGATGATCTCTGGTAGAGCAAGGGCGGTGGCGGTGTTGCAGGCGATGACGAGCATGTCCGCACCCCTGGCGACGAGGAACTGTGCGCTTTCGACGGCGTATCGTGCGATGGTCGCCTGCGACTTTGAGCCGTAGGGGAGACGGGCGGTGTCGCCCAGGTAGATGTAGTGGGCTCCGGGGATGAGCGGGAGGAGAGCACGAAGGACGGTGAGGCCGCCGAAGCCGGAGTCAAAGACGCCGATGGTGAGGTTTTCCGAGAGGCTCATGGGTGCGGAAGTTCTGCTGGCTGCGTGGGCTGAAGGGAGGTAGCGGCGGTGTCGACGGCGGGATAGGTGTGGGTAAGGTCGGCGTGTCCGGCGAGGGTTTCGCGAGGCTGGCCGTCGACGAGGAAACGGATCTCGGTAATGTCGGGAAGGTTGGCGTGGAGAGTGCCGATGATGGACTGGATGGTCAGGTTCTCCACGGTGACGCCGGAGGGGTGGGCATCCACGAAGGCTGCGCGGAGATTGACGACGGCGAGAAGACCGGAGGGGATGAAGGTCGCGGAGGGCTGGGTGGCGATGGGGAGCTTGAGAAGAAAAACGTCGTCGACTACCTGGCCATTCTGACTGGCGCGGATGGGGTGGGGCGAGTTGGGCTGGGCGTACTCGGCGAAGAGACGATCGAGGAGGGCGTGGGCGCGCGAGGAAGGCTCCTGCGGGAGGGCGGTGTCACGGAGTCCGGAGATGATTGACCCATTAGCGTCGTTGGCGAGGTCGAGGGTGACGGACTCGGTCTGGGCGTTGACGGGCTCAATGTAGGGTAGGGCTTCGGTAGCGGCGGCAATGCGGTCGTGAGATTTCTGACGCTCGCGAATCGTGAAGGCGGCCATGAGGATGATGAGGACGCAAAGAGTGTAGAAGGTGTTGCGCTGGTAGCGGGGGATCATGGCGTGGCTCCCGCTGCGGGGGTGGGGGCAGCCTTAGGAGCAGGGCGCGGGTTGATGAGATCGCGCCAAGTGAGGAGAGCGGCGGCGAGGGTATCGGCTACGCGCTGCTGGTAGGCCTCGTCGGCCGGTCTATGGTTGCCGTTTTTGAGCGGAGCCAGTTCGATTGCTACGGCCGGGCAGGTCAGGTTATCGAGCGGACGGAGGGCGGTGCGAATGAGGACGGCGGGAACTTTGGTGCGGACGAGTGCCAGGCCAAGATCGTTGGCGAGGTGCTGACTTTGGGCGAGATAGGTCGTCTGGGCAGACTCCCAGGAGATTTGGGCGGCTGGCTCGTAGGGGTCGCTGGTAGCCGGGAGCGATGAGGTGAAGATATGGACGCCGTCACCAGTGCTGGTGGCGTGAAGGACGATGCAGGCGACCGGACGCAGATGATTGGCGGTGCCGGCGCGCTGGTCCGTGGTGAGGACGGCGGGGAGTTCTGCTTCGCGGGTGCTGACTACGGTGAAGCCCTTGGCGGTGAGGAGGGTCTTCAGAGTCGTGGCGAAGGCCAGGGTTATTTCTTTTTCAGGCTGGTTGTTGATGGTTGCGCCGCTATCCTGATTGCCGTGGGCCGGGTCGAGGACGATGAGGTTGCGGTTCATGTATGGGGTTGCGGGAGCGGTTTGGGCGAGGCCGGTCGCTACTCCGAGGAGGAGTGTCAGCGTGAGGCGACGGATTTGGCGGGTGGGGGTCAAGGCTGATTATTTGGTTTGCGGCAAATGCAGTATGGTTCGGCCCGCACCTTGTTGATAATACTTTGAGTTCCTTTGCGAAGAGGGGAGTTTAGTTTTGGCGTTCGAGGCAGGACAGACGCAGGTCCCCTTCGGGAATGACAGAAAGAAAAGCAATGGCTGGATTTCGGTGGGCAGGGAGAAGATCAGGAGCCAATGCGGGGGCTTCGCTGCGCTTGGGACGACGACCCGGAGTGGAAGGTAAACTTCCACTCCGCTGCTGGTAAGGGTTAATCGAGGGCGTAGATGGCGAGGCCGCTCAGGAGTTTGGGGTAGAAGTCGGTGGACTTCTGGGGCATGACGTCTCCGGAGAGAGAGATGTCGCGGAGCTGGTCGAGGGTGACGGGGCGGATGAAGAAGGCGATGTTGGCTGCGCTGGAACGCACCTGCGCCACGGCATCTTCGGCTTCGCGGACGTAGCGGATGTTCTCGGCGTTGGTGATGGACGCGGCAGTGAGGCCGACGAGGCGCTCGAGAACGATGCGGTGGAGCTGGACGACGTCAAGCTGGGCCTGGCGGGGAGAGATGTCCTTGAGAGCTGCGGCGATGGCTGCGGGTTTGGCCTTGAGGAGGTGGTTGCCGTCGCGAGCTACGGCGATGAAGGCCACGGCACCTGAGACGACGAGCGGTTCGAGGTCTGCGGTGACGAGGGGTTCGATGTCGAAGAACTCCTCGGCGCGGGTGAGGAAGGCCTCGGTGTCGAATTGGTCCAGCCCAAAGACTACGCGATGGGTGGGAAGGATGGTGATGCCGGGGGCGTCCATGTTGACGAAGGTCATCATCATGGCAGCCTCGGGAAAGGCGGGGACGGGGAGATGGCCGGGGCTCAGCTTCTCATCCTCGTCGCGAGGCTGACCGAGGGGAAGGCGTAGTTGGGCGGAGCGCTCTTTGGCGTAGGCAACCGAGGTCTCGTAGCGGTGATGGCCGTCGGCAATGATGAGCTTCTTGTCGGCCATGGCGGTGACGATGAGGTTGATGAGGGTGGGGTCGGTGAGCTTCCAGACGCGGTGGACTACACCGTACTCGTCGGTGATGGCGAGGTCGGCGGGGGTGGTGTCTGTGCCGTTCTTACCGGCGCCGAAGATAAGCTTTTCGGCGGTGAAGGCGGGGTCGGAGTAGAGCATGTAGATCTGTTCGCAGTAGGTGCGAGTGGCCTTGAAGAGGCTCATGCGATCGGATTTGTGCTTGGGGAAGGTCTGCTCGTGGCGATAGACGACCTTGTCGGCGTAGTCGTAGAGGTGACCGAGGGCGATGAAGCCGCGGCGCTCGCGAATCTCTTCTGTGCCGGGAACCTTGTAGGTCTGGGCGTAACCGTAGAGGGCGGGCTCGGCTTCTTCGAGGAGGATGCGGTCTTTGCGCCAGGCGGTGAGGGACTCGGCGGCGCGGGTGTAGACGCTTGACTCTTCGGTGTCGGCAGGGTCCTTCTTGCCGAGGATGACGCGGATGAGGTTGTAGGGGCTGGCATCGTAGTAACGCTGCTGCATCTCGGGGGAGATCTTGTCGTAGGGCTGGGTGACGACATCCCCCATGGGGACGCGAGCGGGATCGTAGCGGAGTGCGCGGAAGGGGTAGATGCGGGCCATGCGGTGTGATTTCTCCCAGAGGTAGAGCAGATGATTGGATTTGATTGTACGGGGTGAAGGGTACAGGACGAAGAACGGGCAACGTGGGGGGTGTGGCTGCCATCCAGAGCAGGTGAGGACTCGTAGATGCAGGAAGCCGTCTGGATTTTGTCAGCATTTCAAAATTTATGCTGACATACGTGCCGAATATGGCTGAGGCGGTGTAGTCTGCGGGCGAGGGCTGCTGGGTTCTGCACTGTTCTCGTTGCAGGTTGAAGCTTTCGTGGGGGTTCGCGGCGCTCATGAAAGGATCGGTTCGGCCGCGAAGACGGCGTGGTTTCCATGGGCGGCAGAGGGACGGGAACGAGCAAAGCGTATCAGCGAGCGGGGATGAGGTGTCTGCTGCTGGCCATGTTGTGTGTTGGGTGGTGCAGGGCGCAGGAGAACCCGCTCGGACAGGTGCATACGCAGGCGCCTCCTCCGCCGGTGAAGTCCCCAGAAGACTCAAAGCCGGTGGTGAGTGGGGCGAATAACGCAGCTTCGCAGGGAACATCACGAAGGGATGCGCGAATCCGGGTGGATGTGAACCTGGTGCTGGTCCCGGCCACGGTGACGGATCAGATGAACCGCCTGGTGACGGGGCTGGAGAAGGAAAATTTTTATATCTATGACAAGGACGTGCTGCAGACGATCAAGAGCTTCTCGACGGATGATGCGCCGGTGACGATTGGAATCGTCTTCGACCTGAGCGGGAGTATGTCTTCCAAGTTTGCGCGGGCACGAAAGGCGTTGAGTGAGTTTCTGCGGACATCCAACCCGCAGGATGAGTTTTTCGTGATTGGCTTCAACGATCGGCCGGCAGTGATTGTGGACTATACCTCCGATATCGACGATGTCGAGGCGCGGATGGTGATGCTGAAACCAGAGAATCGGACGGCGTTGATCGATGCGATCTATCTCGGGGTCAATAAGCTACGGCAGGCGAAGTATGAGCGGAAGGCGCTGCTGATTATCTCGGATGGGGGTGATAATCGCAGCCGGTATACGGAGAGCGAGTTGCGGCGGGTGGTTCGGGAGAGCGATGTGCAGCTCTACTCGATCGGCATCTTTGACGCGTATGCCCCTACTACAGAGGAGCAGACGGGACCGCTGCTGCTGACGGAGATCTGCGAGATGACGGGTGGGCGCATGTTCCGGGTGTCAGATTTGAACGATCTGGGGGATATCGCGTCGCGAATCAGTGCGGAGCTGCGGAACGAATATGTGATCGGCTTTCGACCCTCGGAGGTGAAGCAGGACGGCAACTGGCGTAAATTGAAGATACGATTGGTGCCGCCGCCGGGGCTGCCTCCGCTAACGGTGCACAATCGCCAGGGGTACTATGCACCTTCGCAGTAAAGGCTACTGGCCGCGGGCCGCCGGATGGGTTGGATTGTTTCTGCTGATGCCGATAGTCGGCGCAGCGAATCTTCAGGCGCAACAGAGCCCGAAGCAGGTGCCGAATCTGACGGTGGATCGCGACCCGATCGCGTCTCCTGACCCTGATGTTCCGGTGAAGTCGGGTGATACGGCTGCACAGGCTGCGGCTGCAAACATCGGCAAGGGTGCCAATGGGAAGTACACCCTGCGCGAGGACGCGTATGAGGTCCGGCTTGATGCGACGGTGCTGGATGGAAGCGGACGCTCCGTTCAGACGCTGAATAAAGAAGACTTCCACGTATATGAGGACGGTGTTCCGCAGGTGATTGCGGGCTTCCGGCATGAGGATCTGCCGGTGTCGCTGGGGATCCTGATCGATAGTTCAGGGTCGATGTACGACAAGCGGGCGGCGGTCGATCAGGCTTCGCTGGATTTCGTGAAGCTGTCGAATCCTGAGGACGAGGCGTTCCTGGTGGATTTTAGTTGGGAGGCTTTCATCGATCAGGACTTTACGAACGATCCGGCGAAGCTGCAGCAGGGTTTGAGCTACATCAAATCCAGCGGTGGAACGGCAATCTATGACGCGCTGGTGGCCTCGGCTGATTATCTGACGAAGAACGCCAAACATCCGAAGCAGGTGCTGTTGATTGTGACGGACGGTGAGGATAACGCTTCAAGTGCGTCGCTTGAGCAGGCGATTCGCAGGATTCAGGATCTGGATGGGCCGGTGATCTACTGCGTCGGGCTGCTGTTTGGGCAGGATACGGATAAACGCGAGTCGCGGCATGCGCGGCGGGTGCTTGAGACGCTGTCGGAGCAGACGGGCGGGGCTGCTTACTTTCCGCGGTCGCTGAAGGAGATTGATCCGATTGCCGCAGAGGTAGCGCAGGACATTCGGACGCAGTACACGATTGCGTATCATTCGACGAAGTCGCCGACGCTGGGTGGGTACCGCGAGGTGCATGTCGAGGCGAAGTCGAAGGCGTTCAGCCATCTGACGGTGCGAACGCGGAGTGGATATTTCCCGAAGATCGACAACAAGGATAGCGGTGCGGGTCAGGGCCTGAGCGCTCCCGGGAAACGGCCTTGATGTGGCTGGGCGGTAAGATAGACCGGTGCGGGTGAGCGAAAATATAGTTGATTTAGTTGGGCAGACACCGATGGTGCGGCTGAACCACGTGGTGCCTTCGGGCGCAGCGGAGGTGTGGGTCAAACTTGAGTTCCTGAACCCTGGTGGGAGCATTAAGGATCGTGCCGCGCTTGGGATTGTGCTCGATGCGGAGCGGCGCGGCGTGCTGCGGCCCGGCGGGACGATTGTTGAGGCTACGGCGGGGAATACCGGGATCGGCCTGGCGCTGATTGGGGTAAATCGCGGCTATGCGGTGATGCTGTTTGTGCCTGAGGGGTTCGCAGAGGAGAAATGCATCCTGATGCGTGGGCTGGGCGCTACGGTGGTGCGCACGCCTGAAGCCGAGGGGATGGCAGGAGCGATTCGGCAAGCGCTGGTGTTCGAGCGTGAGACGACAGGCGCGTTTGCGGCGCTGCAGTTTGAGAACCCTGCTAATCCTGACTTTCATCAAGCGACAACGGCGGTAGAGATCTGGGAACAGATGGACGGTCGGGTAGATGCGTGGGTGAGCGGCGTGGGATCGGCCGGAACGTTTACGGGGATTGCCCGCTTTTTCAAGGCGCAGGAGCGAGAGATTCTGACTGTGGCTGTGGAGCCGCAGGGGAGTGTGTTGCAGGGCGGTGTGCCGGGAACGCACAAGGTTGAGGGGATTGGGGTGTCGTTTATACCGGCGACGTTTGATCGATCGGTCTGCGACCGGGTGGTGATGATCCACGATGAACCGGCGTTTGCGATGGTGAAGCGGCTGGCGGCAGAGGAGGGCATCTTCGCTGGGTCTAGTGCAGGAGCGATGGTGGCAGCGGCGGTTGCAATTGCGGCGGAGCTTGGCTCCGGTAAGCGGGTGGTGACGGTTATTCCGGATTCAGCAGAGCGGTATCTATCGAAAGGCGTGTTGAGCTAGCGCTGGTTTGTACGCAAGGAGTTACAACGATGACGGATACAAAGAAGCATGGCTTTGCGACAAGGGCGATTCATGATGGACAGAAGCCTGATGAGCTTACTGGCGCGGTGAACGTGCCTATTTACCTGACTTCGACCTACCAGCAGGAAGAGATTGGGAAGAACAAGGGCCACGAGTATGCGCGGCTGACGAACCCGACGCGGGATGCGTTGGAGGAGAGCCTGTGCTCGCTTGAAGGCGGGACGAGCGCGCATGTGTTCGGCAGCGGCATGGCTGCGATTACGGCGCTATGCACGATGATGAAGTCGGGTGACCATGTGGTCTGCTCGGACAATGTATACGGCGGGACGGGGCGGCTCTTCGACAAGGTGCTGACGCACTATGGGCTGACGTTCACCTATGTAGACACGAGTGTGGCTGAGAATGTGGCCGGGGCGATTCGTCCGGAGACGAAGCTGGTGCACATTGAGACGCCTACGAATCCGATGATGTCGATTACGGATATCGCGGCGGTGGCGGCGATCAGCCATGCGCGAGGCGTGGAGTTGAGCGTCGACAATACGTTTATGTCGCCGTACTTCCAGCAGCCGATCGCGCTGGGGGCGGACATCGTGATGCACTCGACGACGAAGTTTCTGAATGGCCATTCGGACGGACTCGGCGGGGTGCTGGTGTGTACGACTCCGGAGCAGGCGGAGCGGTTCCGCTTTGTGCAAAAGTGTACGGGCGGGATCCTGTCGCCGTTTGAGAGCTACCTGCTGCTGCGTGGGGTGAAGACGCTGGCTGTCCGGATGAAGCAGCACGATGTGAACGGGCAGGTCGTGGCGGCGTTCCTCAAGGAGCACGACGCGGTTAAGCGGGTGTTCTATCCGGGCTTGAAGGAGCATCCGCAGCATGAGCTGGCGAAGCGGCAGCAGAGCGGGTTCGGGTCGATGTTGTCGATGGAGCTTGGGTCGCTGGAGAACGCGAATACGTTTGCGAAGTCGCTGAAGCTCTGTTTGCTGGCTGAGTCGCTGGGCGGTGTGGAGACGCTGATCTGTCACCCGGCGAGCATGACGCATGCAGCGGTGGGTGCCGAGGGACGGGCGCGGCTGGGGATCACGGATGGGCTGATGCGGGTGAGCGTGGGGATTGAGGACGTTGAGGATCTGATGGCGGATCTTGGGCAGGCGCTGGACCGGATCTAGATAGCGCCATGAAGCAAACGCAGGCCATCCTGAGCGAAGGCACTTACGATGATTCTGTGAGTGCCTTCGCTCAGGATGACAAGCTTTGGTCGCTGTTTAGGCAACCGCGAAGCTTAGAGCGTCTCGTCGATCTGTAGGGCGGCTATCTTGTTGGTCAGATCCTGCTGGGCGGTCTTCAGGGTGACGTCGCGGGTGGTGAACTCCTTCTGCTGCTGGGTGATCTGGTCTTCTGACTGGTTGAGTTCGTTGACGAAGCGGGTGCGGGCCGACTTGTCGGCGTCTTTGAGGGCGACGATGTTGGCGCGCTGACGCTCCTCCTCGGCACGGAGGGCTGTGAGGCGTTCGTTGGTGGCGGTGACAGCTTCCTGTGCCTCGGCTACACGGCGACGAGCTTCGAGGATAGGCTGAAGGGCCTCGGTGAGCTTCGCATCACGGCTGCTCTCGTTGAGGATGTATGTGAGCTGGCTATCGTCGGAGCGAACAAGTTGATATTGCGAGTTGCTTGTGCGCTTTTCGCCGACGTGGAGGCGGATCGTCTCTCCTGCGCCAGCCTGAACACGAAAGCGATAAACGCTGGCAGTGGTCTCCTCTGGCTTGGGGTCCGAATCAAGGACGAAGCCTTGTCGGACCGGGTGTTCGAGAATGATGGTGCGGGGCTCGGTGGCGGCGTTGTGGACGAGGTAGGTGACCTCAGCGACCTCGGAACGATGCATGACGAGAACGCCCTTTGAGGCGGTGATGCTGGTGACGTGACCGCTGTTGTGATTACTCTCCGTTGTGACGCGGACGGCGGTGTCGGCTGCGTAGGAGAGCAGGCGGCGCTCCTTCGGGTGGATGGGGTCGAGCAGGCCTTCGCCGCCGAAGTTGCCGTCTTCGACGATGGAGAAGCTGCCGCGATCAAGGGTGATGTCGGAGGTATTGGTGATCCATAGGGCGCGAAGGGGGCGAAGGCGGCCATTCTCAGGGGAGACGAGGGTGACGCGCTCCGTGTCGACCTTGGTCTGGAGGATAGGGACGAGAGCGGATTCGTTTTTACGGATGGTGATGGGTTGGGAGAGCTTGTACTCAAAGTAGTCGTCGAAGGCAGAGGTTGTGGTCTGGGGGGCGATGGAGTTGTTGGCGGCGGTCTCGTACTCGATGGTGGGAGCAGGGGCAAGGCCGCCTCCTGCGAAGGCGTCCGCATTATTGCGTACCTTCCGCGCCATGGACGGCAACGGAGCGTTTCCGATCCCTCCCATTACTCCACCACCCACGCCGCTTCCGAATCCGCTGCCGCTTGACATGCCAGCTACGCCGGCGACCTGAGGAGATGGTGCGCCATCCTCCTTCAGCATCTTGATGTCGGATGAGTTGCCGCTGTCGTGGGTCTGCGGGGAGAGCTGAGCCTCCTGGGGGAGGCCGATCTCGGGGCGGCGGTTGTAGTAGGGGATGGAGAGGGGCTGGATGAAGCTCTGCGGGGCTCCAGCGATGAGGGAGAGTTGGACGTTGGTCCAGTCGGTTCCTGTCGTGTTGTCGACGACCGACCAGCCCTGGAGGGTGGCAGTCTGCTTTGCCTGTGGGGTTGTGGGGCCGGTGAACAGGATGCGATAGGTGGATTTCCAGATGGGGACTTCGCTGATGTAGCTGACACGGAGGTCGCGCTGGCCGGTGCCGTTGTCCTGCAGGGTGAGGCGGCGAAGGCCCTGATTGCGGGTGTCGGCGAGGAGTTGGAGGTAGCGCGTGACGTCGGTGTGGAGGGCGCTGTCGAGGAGGCGGACTTCAGTCGCCGGGGTGATCTGGATGGTGCGAACGGCACCCGTGTCGGAGACGATGGTGAGGAAGCGGGTTTCGACGCCGGGCTGGTCGTCCTTTGCAGGCGTGGTGCGGAGTTCGATGTTGAGGAGGCGTCCTGCGAAGGCGCCGGAAGTGGTGTGGACCTCTACGCGAGCACCGCGGATGGCGTTATAGAAGTCGACGGTCGAGGGATCTTCGCCGAGTCCGAGCGGAAGGGCTTTGAGCTGCTGCTCGATGGGTGTGGTGGAGTTGTAGCCTGCTCCGGAGATGCGACCGCCATTGAGATCGACGGCGGTGAGGGACTGGAGGACGTCGTTGAGCTGGGCGGTGGTGAACTCGATCGTGACGGACTGATTTCCCGTGACGTGCCCTGCGTGCTCGAAGAAGCCGACGCCGTTCTTATAGAGGGAGACGCGGGTGACGGGGAGCTGATCGCGTTGTGCGGGGTCAATCTTCGATGGAGCAGGGTGCTTCGGCGTGGATTGCGCGGGTAGCGGTTCTGGTGGCAGAACGAGCATTGAGCAGAAGACAAGGGAAACGATCAATCTCACGGTGGGACGCCTTACGTCCGATGGTGCGGGCTTGCTGGAAGGGTAGACTCCGCTACCGGGAGGAATGTTCCGAATTATTTCAGTCACCGGTGTTGATTGGAGTAACTTTTGGGAGTCTTGAGACGAGCCAGAGTATGCAGGAATATGATAGAAGGATTAGTTTTCGTTATGGGGCTAAGGAGTGCAGCATGTTTGGATTGACGGAAGAGCAGGGGCAGCTACAGAAGGAAGTTCGGACGTTTGCGGCGCGTGAGATTGCGCCCCATGTCTCGGAATGGGACGAGAAGAGCACGTTTCCAGCGGGCGTGGTGAAGAAGCTGGGAGAGATGGGTTTGCTGGGCGTGATCTTTCCTGAAGAGCTTGGCGGGGCTGGCCTGGGGTATGTGGAGTACGTGCTGGCGATTGAGGAACTCTCGCGGGTGGATGGGAGCGTGGGAATTATCGTTGCTGCGCATAATTCGCTGTGCACGAATCACATTATGCTGGGTGGCAATGACGACCAGCGTCAGCGATGGATTCCCAAGCTGGCGAGTGGGATATGGCTGGGCTCGTGGGGGCTGACGGAGCCTGGGTCAGGTTCAGACGCGGGTGGAGCGCGGACCAGTGCGGTGCGGACCGATGATGGCTGGGTACTGAACGGATCTAAGACCTTCATCACCAACGGTAGCTATGCTGATTGCGCGGTGGTGCTGGCTGTTACCGATCGTGAGAAAGGGACGCGTGGGATCTCGGCCTTCGTGGTGGAGAAGGGGACGAAGGGCTTCCGTCCGGGAAAGAAGGAGAACAAGCTCGGGCTGCGGGCCAGTGATACGGCGGAGTTGATCTTTGAGGACTGCCTGATTCCGGAAGAGAACCTGCTGGGTAAGGAGGGCGACGGCTTCAAGGATGCCATGCGCGTGCTCGACGGCGGCAGGATTTCGATCGCGGCGCTGGGTCTCGGGATCGGGCGTGGGGCGCTGGATGCGGCGATGAAGTATGCGACGCAACGGCGGCAGTTCGGTAAGGCGATCAGCGAATTCCAGGCGATCCAGTTCAAGCTGGCGACGATGGCGACGGAGCTCGATGCGGCGTGGCTGCTGACGATGCGTGCGGCGCAGATGAAGGATGCAGGTAAGAAAGTGACACTTGAGGCGAGTATGGCCAAGTTGTATGCGAGCGAGGCGGCCTGCCGGATCTGTGACGAGGGCGTGCAGATTCACGGTGGCTACGGCTTTATCAAAGACTATCCGGCAGAGAAGTTTTATCGGGATGTGAAGCTCTGCACCATTGGTGAGGGGACAAGTGAGATCCAGCGGATGGTGATTGCGCGTGAACTGTTGAAGGGCCTTCGTTGAGCTAACCTGCGCGCCATGTGGAGGATAAGCCTCTGTCGCGGTAGGATGGCTCTGGAGGTAATCAGCACGATGCGCATTGGTGTCGATGTAGGCGGCACGAAGATTGAGGCCTTGGCGATGGATAGTGCCGGGCAGGAGTTGATACGGCACCGCGTCGAGACGCCGCGTAACTACGAAGGAACGATCGCTGCGATCGTCGGCCTGGTGGAGCGGCTGGAGTTGGAGACCGGGCTGCACGGCAGCGTTGGAGTCGGAATTCCCGGAACTGTGGAGAGTTCTACCGGTCTGGTAAAGAATGCAAATTCGATCTGGCTGAATGGGCTACCGTTTGACCGAGACCTGAGTGTGGCCCTTGGGCGTGAGGCTCGTGTCGCCAATGATGCGAATTGCCTTGTGGTTTCTGAGGCTACGGACGGTGCGGCAGCAGGAGTGGAAGTTGTGTTCGGCGTCATCCTCGGTACGGGGTGCGGCGGCGGTGTTGCGATTCATGGCCGTGTGCATGCCGGTCGTGGTGGTGTCGGTGGGGAGTGGGGACATAATCCTCTGCCTTGGCCGGATGCTGATGAATTTCCCGGGCCGCAGTGCTATTGCGGTCGGCGGGGCTGCCTGGAGACGTGGATCTCCGGTACTGGGCTGATGGCAGACTACGAGCGTCATACGGGAACGCTGCTAAAGGGCGCGGAAATCGTGACCGCCAGCGAGGCTGGCGATAAAGAGGCGCTTACTGCGTTGGAGCGGCTAGAAAATCGCATCGCGCGTGGGCTGGCTACGATGATCAACGTGCTTGATCCAGACGCCATTGTGTTCGGTGGCGGGGTATCGCGGATTGATCGGATCTACGCCAATGTGAGCCGTCAGCTCCCGGACTATGTCTTCGGTGGCCGATGCGATACGCCGTTGCTGAAAGCGATCCATGGCGATTCGAGCGGTGTGCGCGGAGCTGCATGGCTCTGGCCACGCAACTCGGCAGGGGAGTAGCAGCTTCAGGCGAAGACGATGCAGACAGGGGCGTTGAGGTCGTAGCTTCTGCCGGTCGCGGTGAGTTCGCCGGTGGAGTGATTGCGCTCGAAGACGACGATGTTGCGGCTGTCCTGGTTGGCGACGATGACCCATCGGCCTGTGGGGTCGAGGGTGAAGTGGCGAGGCGTCTTGCCGCCGCAGTTCATGTCCTGGACGGGCGACAGGGTCCCTGCCTTCGGATCGATGGCAAAGACGCCGATGCTGTCGTGGAATCGGTTGGAGACGTAGAGGAACTTACCGGTGGGGTCGATGGCGATCTCGGCGGGGGCGTTCTTCTGTCCGATTGCTGATGGCGGTAGCGAAGAGACAGTGGCCTTATGCGTCAGCGTGCCGTCTGCGGGGTTCCAGTCGATGAGATCGACGGTGGAATTGAGTTCGTTCGTGGAGTAGAGCCAGCGACCCTGGGGATGAAATGTCGCGTGGCGCGGCCCGGAGCCAGGCGTGGCTTCGTAGTAGGGCTTCGCGGCTGGGGTGAGGACTGCGGTGGCCGGGTCGACGTGGTAGACCATGATGCGGTCGAGGCCGAGATCGTTGACGAGCAGGTAGCGGTTATCGGGCGAGAGCAGGACGCAGTGGGTGTGCGGTGCGGATTGGCGGTCAGGATCGCTGCCGTGACCGCTGAAGGGAAAGACGGAGACTGCTTCGCTGAGACCTTGCGGGGTGATCTTGAAGGATGAGACGATGCCGCCGCCGTAGTTCGCTACAAAGAGCGCTCGGCCGGTGTGATCGATGGCGAGGTGGCAGGGGCCTTTGCCAGCGGAACTGACTACATTCAGCGGGGTAAGCTGCGTCGTACCGGGTTTGGCGGTGAAGGTGGAGACGGTGCCGATCTGGTTGTTGCCGAGCTCATTGACTGCGTAAAGATGGCCGGGCTGCTTTGGCGAAACTGCCAGAAAGGTCGGGTTTGGTGTGGTCGCTACAACTTCAAACGCACCAAGTATGCCGGTAGCTGCATCCCACGAGCAGGTGTAGATACCCTTCGCGCCTGGAGATGCGCCGACCGGCTCGGTGTAGGTTCCGACATACAGCCGGGCGACAGGGGCGGCGGGCGCTTTGGCAAAGGCACGCAGGGCTGCGGGTGATGCGGCAAGCAGGGAGAGCGCTGAGCGTCGTGAGATCAAGGTCATCGGCTTACCCTATCGTGGATGGATTCATTTACGCCACCCTGATTGTAAGAGTGGCTGCTTCGTAAGGAGTATGTTTTTGAAGTACTTGTTTTTCAAGGAGACGTGTTGAGCCAAGTCGTAACCATTGTTGAGTGTCCGCGCGATGCGTGGCAGGGATTGCCGAAGTCGATGCCGGCAGAGGTAAAGGCGGACTATTTACGAACGCTGGTAGCGGCTGGATTCAAGCATATCGATGCGGTGAGTTTTGTCTCACGAACGGCGGTGCCTCAGATGGCAGATGCGGAGCTGGTGCTCGAATACCTTGATCCGCCGGACGATGTGGAGATTATCGGAATTGTTGTGAATGGTAAGGGCGCTGAGCGTGCGGTGAAGTCCGGGGCGGTGCAGACGCTGGGGTTTCCATACTCGATCTCGGAGACGTTTCTAAAGCGAAACCAGAACCAGACGGCTGAGGAGTCGATCGAGGCGCTAGAGGAAATTGGGACGCTGGCGTATAAAGGCGGCCTCGAGGTGGTGGCGTATCTGTCGATGGCGTTTGGCAATCCTTATGGAGAAGCGTGGGAGATTGATGAGGTGGTGGCGGCTTGCGACTTGTTGGTGGACTCCGGGGTGACGCAGATCTCACTCGCAGATACGGTTGGGCTTGCTACCCCTAAGCAGGTGCGCGATGTGCTGTCGGATGTGATGGCGGTGCATGACGGGATTGAGTTTGGCGTCCATCTGCATGCGCGACCGGACGATGCGGCGGCGAAGGTGCGGGCGGCGTACGAGGCGGGTTGCCGGCGGTTTGATGCGGCGTTGGGCGGTTTGGGCGGCTGTCCCTTTGCTCAGGATGCGCTGGTGGGCAACCTGGCAACGGAGTTGCTACTGGCGGAGTTGAAGGCGCTTGGAGCTGAGTTGCCGGAGCTTCGGCCACTGGACGGGCTGCTTCATGCGAGCCACGAGATCGAGCGGAAGTATGGAGTACGGGTGCAATGACCGACTACGCAACCATCCTTGTGACGGAGAGGGACGAGGTCTGCAGGATCACGCTGAACCGGCCTGACCGGCGGAATGCTATGACACCGGAGATGCAGGCCGAGTTGATCGAGGCGATGCGGGCTGCTGGCGAGAGTGCCTGTCGAGTCGTTGTGTTTACCGGTGCGGGCGAGGCGTTTTGCGCAGGACTTGATCTGAGTTCGCTGCAGGCAATGAAGGACAAGACGGCGGAGGAGCACCGCGAAGATGCTGAGCGGATTGCGTTGCTGTTCCGTACATTGTACGAGTTGCCAAAGCCGACGATCGCCGCGGTACATGGCGCGGCCGTCGCGGGAGGAACCGGGATTGCGACGTTGTGTGACTTCACGTTAGCGGTGCCTGCGGCCAAGTTCGGCTATACCGAGGTACGGATCGGTTTCGTGCCTGCGGTTGTTTCGGCTTACCTGACGCTGCAGATCGGCGACAAGCGGGCGAGGGATCTGCTGTTGACCGGGCGGCTGTTCGAAGCGGAAGAGGCTCAACGGCTTGGGCTGGTGACGGAAGTGGTCGAGGCGGAGAAGCTGATGGCTCGAGTGCAGGAGGTGGCGACGGTACTGAAGGCGCACAGTCCGGAGTCTTTGGCGGCGACGAAGCGACTGCTCGCGGCGCAGAACAAGTTGTGGCTCGACCAGGCGCTTGATGCAGCACTTACAACCCAGGCAAAGGCGCGTGGGACGTATGACTATCAGGAAGGCATTGCGGCCTTTCTCGAAAAACGAAAGCCAATCTGGAAGTCTTAGTAAACTAACTGGATGAGCGAAACCGATGCAAAGGTAGTAGAAGCGCGGATTCGCGTGCGTTATGCCGAGACGGACCAGATGGGCGTTGTGTATCACGCGAACTACTTAGTCTGGTTCGAGGTTGGCCGGGTTGAGTTCATCCGGCAGATGGGCCTGAGCTACAAGGAGATGGAGGCGGAGGCTGGGTGCATGATTGCTGTCGTTGAGGCAAATGCGCGCTATAGAGCCCCGGCGCGGTACGACGACGAGTTGGTCATTGAAACGCGGCTGACAGCGGCTCGGAGTTCGGTGATTCGCTTCGGTTATCGCGTGCTTCGCTCTGGAACGCTTCTTTGTGAAGGACAGACGGTTCATGTGGTGGTAAATCGCGAGATGAAGAAGGCGCGGTTGCCTGAGAAATATGCGGAGCGTTTTGCGGCCCACCTCATCTGATAGTTGAAGTCAGGAGAGACACGATGAGTGAGCAAACGAAGAAGGTCGCGCTAATTACGGGCGCAAACAAAGGAATTGGCCTTGAGACGGCGCGACAGCTTGGAAAGCTGGGCGTCACAGTGCTACTTGGAGCGCGTGATCTTGCAAAAGGCGAGGCTGCCGTATTGGAGTTGAAGGAAGACGGCGTTAGTGCGCGTGCTGTGAAGCTGAATGTCGATTCACCGGCGGACTATACGGTTGTCGCCAAAATGATCGAGAAGGAGTTTGGACTACTCGACATTCTGATCAACAATGCGGGCGTGCTCATCGACAATCGGAAGGCAAATGAGACGAGTACGACGTCTGCTGAGCTTCTCCGCAAGACCTTCGATACGAACTTTTTTGCTGTGGTCGGCCTTACGCAGGCCCTCCTGCCATTGTTGCGAAAGAGTGAGGCTGGGCGGATTGTAAATCTTTCGAGCATCCTTGGATCGAACACGCTGCATGCAACGCCTGGGTCGCCAGTCTATGATGCGAAGACGTTTGCCTATGATGCATCGAAGGCGGCTCTCAACTCGTTCAGCATCCATCTGGCGCATGAGCTGAAAGATACCAAGATCAAGGTGAACTCGGCGCATCCGGGATGGGTGAAGACCGAGATGGGTGGCGAGGGCGCGATGTTGGAGATTGAGGAGGGTGCTCAAACCAGCGTGGAGCTTGCACTGCTGCCTGAGGATGGCCCTACCGGTGGGTACTTCCACCTCGGGAAGTCTCTGCCCTGGTAATTACGAGGACAGCATACCGCGCGGCTTGATGTTGGCGCGGATGAAGTTGATGGTGGTGGCAAGCGGTGTCCCCGGACCGAAGATGGCGGAGATGCCGTTTGCTTTTAAGCCTGCTACATCCTGCTCCGGGATGGTGCCGCCGAGGACGATGAGGATGTCTTCGGCGCGCTGCTCGCGGAGGAGCGCTGTAATGCGTGGGACGAGGACGTTGTGGGCTCCCGAGAGGATCGAGAGGCCGATGCAGTCGACGTCCTCCTGAATGGCGGCGGAGACGATCATTTCAGGCGTCTGGCGGAGGCCAGTGTAGATAACCTCCATGCCTGCGTCGCGGAGGGCGCGTGCGATGATCTTTGCGCCGCGGTCGTGGCCATCGAGGCCGGGCTTGGCTACAAGGACGCGGATGGGTGGCGCAGGCATCTGGTGAAGTATACGGCCAAGGAGCTAGTCGAAGTCCTCATCGGTGCCGATGGGCATGCCCGGTGGGGCATCAATGGGCTTGGCCGGGGTAAATTTGGATGGATCGCGGTTGAAGTCGTTGATGCGGTCGATGAGGGCCTCGCGGTGAATGGCCTCGGCGGTATCCTGCAAAGCGACCGCAGTGGTGATGTCTTTCAGGACGTCGGCGATGTGGGATCGAACGATGGCGCGCGCCTGGCTGGATGCGGTTGGATCGACTGCGAGGGTAAGCATAGCTTCGAGAGCACGGGTTTCTACGGCTCTCTCCACCTCGGAGGACATTGTGTGGCCGCCTTCTGGGCGTTCGGCTACGGCTTTGGAAAGGTCTTCGAGGAGGCCGCGGAGAGAGGGAGCGGCTGGTTCGCGCATGTGGTACTGGACGAGGCGTGAAGCGCGGGCTGGATCGAGGAGGACAGAGAGGGTGAGATCTGCGGAGCTTTCGGCAGCAGCTATGGGATCGAAGGTAAGGCCGGTCTCAGAGGGGAAGGATTCGCGGGTCCGCTCCGTGCCGGGTGGGAGCGGCGGGAGTATTGCAAGGAGCGACTCGGGTAGGGTGAGGGTTTCGGGGGAGAGGGTTTTGAGAACGGCGGCGAGAGCCTTCTTCTGGTCTGCCGGAGAGACTATGGAGGGGTTCGGCTGACCGTCGCCACGAAGGTTGTAGCGGTAGTCGAGACCGCCAATCTCCTTAATCGCGGCTTCAGTCTGGTAGCGATGGAGGAGATAAAGGGGAACGAGGACGTCTTCCAGTTGGGCCATCGGCGTGTCGGGTTTGATGGCGTCTTCGCCGAAGCGCTTGAGGGCGGCGGTGCGAATAGTCAGGATGCGGTCGAGCTCTGCTGCGGGATCCGCGCCGTTATCCCAGAGGTGGGCGTGCGGGTGGGCTCCGCCCAAGGGACGGGCGTCTTCGTCGGTGATGAAGATCAGGCCGCGTTTCTGTGAGTCGCGGAGTAGGCGATCCATCGATGCGAGATCATCATTTCCCTGGCGATAGCCATAGTCGATAGCGACCTTATCCCATTCGCCGATGTTGACAGCGTACGCCTTGGATAGGTCGGGAATTCCCTCTTTGTTGAGAGTGATGTAGGGGTGAGGGTAGTCCATAACGCTAGCGGATTGCGAATAGGCACTTGCTGCGAAGTTGTGCGCGAGCCCCAGGGTGTGGCCGGTCTCGTGAGCGGAGAGTTGGCGGAGACGGGCGAGAACCATGTTTTGCATGGGATCGCCGGGACCACCGGGTCCGGGTCCTGCGTGCGGTCCAGCTTTGTAGGGACTGAGGAGAGCTTCGGCGATGAGGTAGTCCTGGCGACCTCGAAGAGAGCCGAGGGTCACATTGCCCTTGATGATTTCGCCGGTCCGGGGATCAGTAATTGCTGCGCCGTAGCTCCAACCGCGGGTATAGCGGTGGACCCACTGGATCATGTTGTAGCGGACATCCATTGGATCCGCCCCGGCGGGAAGGACATCGACGCGGAAGGTCCCCTTGGCCCAGCCCGCGGCCTGGAAGGCCTGATCCCACCAGCGGGCTCCTTCGACGAGAGCTGACCGGATGGGCTCTGGAGCTCCGTTGTCGACGTAGTACTGGATGGGACCGACGGGTTCGCAGGCCGACTTGCAGGAAGGATCTTTCTTGATGAGGCGATGACGGATGATGAACTGCTGGTCGAGCGGCTCCCCTAAGGGGGCGCTGTAGTCGCGGTACGAGGTGGGGAAGTAGCCTGCGCGCGGGTCGAAGCGGCGTGGCGTAAAGCCGGGACCGGGAAGCTCGAGGAAGGATTGATGCTCGCGGAGGGTGAGGGCGCGAGGATCGGGAGTGACGTCCGCTACGAAGCTATGGCGACTGGTATTGTCGGCGGTGAAGGTAAGGATAGCTTCGACTTCGGTGTTCTTCGGGAATGCTTTTGTGTTGTCCAAGGAGATGGTGGAGCGGGTGGGATCGACCTTGTAGGCACCTTGTTTGAGGCGGGTCAAGGATTCGGTGACGCCGTGGACGTCTTTCAAGAAGAGGTCGGTGGCGTCGATGAGGACTGAGCCTGACGGGTCTTCGGCCTCGACTTTGAAGCCCCATAGGACGGATTCGGGGAATGACTGGCGAATGGTAAGTCGCTCGGCTGCGTCAGAGGATGAAGAGCGAAAGGCCTGATTGGGTTCAACGAGGAGGACTTTGGGGCCGGTGCGCTCGAAGCGGACGATTTTGCCCTGAGATGTTTGCCCGCGGTCGAGACCGAGATCGTTCGAGCCAGTGCCGTAGGGCAGCGAATTGGTGTAGAGGATGTCCTGATCCAGGCGAGGGATTTCAAGGTAGAGCTTGCCGGACTTTGCGTCCCAATCGAGCGGAAGAAAGCCGTCGGTGTGCTTCATGCCGGTGATCTTCGCGGCGATGGTTGGCGTGATCTCGGGCTTGGCCTGAGCGAATGTGGCTGGGGCAGCGAGGGCCAGAAATACGGCGAGGAACTTTGAGGGCATGTGCCTTTGTAGCACGAAGGTTGGCGGGGGAGAGAAAGGCACAACATCGATCAACGCGGATGACAGCGATTCAAAGCTAACCCTGGGTTCTAACTTTGAATCAGGTCCCTCTATGCGGGGATCGATTTGCGGACGGTTTGCCAGGCTTTGGCGTACTTCCAGCTTGTGTAGGCTGCGTGGTAGAGATGGAGCAGGAGACCTTCGCGACCGTCGAGGAAGCCCAGGCGGCAGAAATAGTTCCAGATGAAGGTGAGTTGAGGGACGAGCAGGATGTTGACGTGGAAGCCTACCAGTGACCGGCTGGTCTTGCCACTGTCGACGAGAAGTTGAGCGCCCAGAGTACTGTAGCGATCCATGTGTTCGAGGTAGGACTCGAGTGTTGGATAGGCGTGATGGATGAGATCGAAGTCCAGGGTTACAGCGTCGCCGTCAAAGGCGATGGTCTCGTGAACAGGGCGCTCGGCAAAGCGCGGGGAGTGAGAGAAGTTGGCGGCGTCGCGGCGAAAGAGGCGAAGCTTCGGGTCAGGATAGTAGCCTCCGCGCTTCATCCATCGACCGAGGAAGAGATTGCGGCGACGGATGAAGTATGCGTCGTGTGGCGGGTTTGAGGGAAGCAGGGTGCGGATCTGCTGCTGGAGTTCGGGCGAGAGTTCCTCGTCAGCATCGAGAGACAGGATCCATGTACCGCTGCATTTCGCGATAGCCGAGTTCTTCTGCGCCGCGAAGCCCTGCCATGGCTCGTCGTAGACGGAGGCATTGAAGGAGCGAGCAATTTCAACCGTGCGGTCGGTCGAGGCGGAGTCGATGATGATGATCTCGTCAGCGAATTGCACGCTGGCAAGTGTGCGGGCTAAATTGTGCTCTTCATTCTTCGTGATGATGGCGACAGATAGCAGTGGTGGCATGGATATGTCTCCCAGAGTTTCGGTTGCCATTCTTGCTGGTCGTTTTTTGTAAATAGTGCCGTCAGTCGAGTGTGATGTCGGGGTCGGCGAGATGTTCGCGCAGGAGGCGAGCGACGAGCGGTTTGAGGGTTTCGCCAGTTTTTGGAAGGGTGAAGGCTTTGTTCGCCTCGTTCCACTCGAGTTTGAAGCTGGTCGCCTGCGCCGAGATCCAGACCTGGCGGACAGGCGTGTTTGGCGTGACGACGAACTTGCTCGAGCCGTTCTCGAAGATGATGTTCATTACGCCATTGTTATCTTCGAACTCGAAGCTTCCGGAATCATCCTCAGCCTTGATGAGGGCTTGTTTTAAAGACTCAAGGGCGCGATCAGATTCGTTACGGAACGTGGCTTCATCCATTGTGCTCATTACGTCTAGTCTACTTGATGCGCCTTGCGGATCGTGAATGTTATGGACGTTGTTGCAGAAAGGCATCCGCTGAGCGGAGTGCGAGAGCCATGATGGTGAGCGCCGGATTTGCAGGCAGCGCACTTGGGAAGACTGAGTTATCAACGATCCACAGGTTTGGAATGTCATGACTGCGGCCTACCTCGTTGACCACCGAGGCGGCCGGATCCAAGCCCATGCGACAGGTTCCGATGGTGTGGGCGGAGCGCTGGAACGTCCAGATGTCAGTCGCTCCGGCTGCATGCCAAGCCTTCGTCATGACCTTCTCGGCGTGATCGGACATGCGCTTCTCGTTTTCTCCATAGCTGAAATAGATGATTGGCTTGGGCATTCCCGAGTCGTCAATCTCCGTGGAGAGTTCCATGCGGTTCTCGGGACTTGGCAGGCAATCGCCATTAACGCCGATACCGGCCACGTTGTTGTATTGGCGGATGTAGTCGACGAGAGGCTTGCCCCATAGTTCACGTCCACGAGCTACCTGGGTAGCCCACGTTACGGGAACGACACCGAGGCTTTGGACGAGATAGCCTCCAATGAAGTCTGCATCCTTTGGGCGGATCATGTCTTCGGTGATGAGCGAGGCGGGGAAGCCTTTGTTCGGGCGCATTTCTTCGGCGAAGGTTCCCCACACTTGCGTAGCCACATGTGCCATGAAATTGCGGCCAACCTGGCCACTGGAGTTGGCGAGGCCGGTGTGGAGTAGGAGGCGTGGGGTCTCGATCGCTCCAGCGCAGAGGAAGACGGCGCGACATGGCTGGCGGATATCTTCGCCTCGGTGACGGTAAATGACCGCTTCGATCTGGCCTTGGGAGTTGCGTTCGATGTGATGGACAAAGCACTCAGGGCGGATCTCTGCTCCGTTACGAACAGCGGCAGGGAGATAGGTGACGTCCATGCTGGCCTTGGCGCCGTTGCGGCAGCCTTGATGGCAGTACCCGCGGTTGACGCAGGCAGCGCGTTCGCCATACTCCGACTGCCTGTAGTCACGACTGAGCGCGGCGATCGGAGCAGGTGAGGTGCGGACACCAATGCGCTCAAAACCTCGTTGCATGACTTGGGCCGGTGCATTGAGGGGTACCGGGCCAAGGGGGTAGGTCCGTTCTAAGTCCCAAGGGTAGTCGGCGGGTCCTGAGACGCCAATGAATCGCTCTACCTCTTCGTAGTAAGGCTTAAGGTCGGCGTAAGTGAGTGGCCAATCTTTTCCCGCGTTGAACTCTGATCGGATCTTCAGGTCGCGTGGATCGGCTCGCGGCACAAAGGCTCCCCAGTGAAGGGTGGAACCTCCGACGCCGGTGCCACTGTTATTTGAGCCGAAGGCAGTAGGAGTTTCGCCAGCGCTGAGACGTTCGTCCAGCCAGTAGAGCTTGGCGGCGTCTATCTCGTCGGTGGCGAACTCTGTGGCGGGATCCTTCCAGAGCCTTCCAGCCTCTAGCGCGACAACGCTGAGGCCCGTAGCGGCAAGGCGGGCCAGTACAGGTGCGCCGCCTGCTCCTGTACCGATCACCACGGCGTCTACTGTTTCGCTTGTGCTGTAACGCTTGCTTTGGTCAAGATTCATCGTGGCTCAGGCTCCCAGGCTTCTCGCTCGCCGATGCCAAGTTGTACAAAGCCGTGTTCGTTGTCTGCAATACCGCTGTACCCCATGGAAGCTAGCGTCTGAGGATGGGCTACGAAGAGTTTTGTAGCGTCGGAGCGCACATCTTCAAACCATCGTCTGAGATCGAGCTTCTTAGAGGTGATGGTGCCGCTTGCGATAGAGGAGATCAAGGCATCCTGCGCATCGGAAGCCAGCCGGTCAAATGGAATAGAACTCAATTTATGTGCAAAGCTATCGAGTAGCTGCAGGCCGATGCGGTACGCCTCGGTGTCGGCCGGCAGCGCGGCGTATCGCCAGCCATCACCTTTGCCTGTAGATAGTTGTGCATCCAATCGCGCCGCGAGATCGATGACCACAGTATCCGCACCGGCGTTCTGTGGAATGACTCGTGCCAATAGTGCACGCAGGGTGTGGAGTTCTTGCTGATCGAGGCAGTCTGGCGTGTATCCAACGTCGTCCAGCTTACCTCGTTCGAGTAGAACGTTGCGTGTTTGCGAAGAGACACGGTCGGACGCAATAAGTGCTTCGTATTCTGTCAAAAAGACCTCTCCGCACGCGAAGTGTCAGAAAACTTTGAGGAAGTTTGTGATGAGCGCGGTCAGTTCGTCGGGCGCTTGAAACGTTATCAGGTGATTGGAGACCACGGCGATCATGTGCGACTCAGGGAAGTGAGGTTGCGTAAGTTTCTG
This sequence comes from Granulicella arctica, assembly GCF_025685605.1. Classification (NCBI taxonomy): domain Bacteria; kingdom Pseudomonadati; phylum Acidobacteriota; class Terriglobia; order Terriglobales; family Acidobacteriaceae; genus Granulicella; species Granulicella arctica. The sequence goes on along the minus strand of NZ_JAGTUT010000001.1, from coordinate 511,164 downwards.
TTGAACGGCAGGTCCAAGGGCGCCGTCATCATCACCGGCGATCACAAGCGTCGGCAGGCTGATCGTACCGACTCGTTCGGCCCAATCCTCTTTGCTGCCGCTGTCGAGCCATGCTGTCCATGCTGCGGTATTCATGTGCAAAACATCTTCCACAGACCGATCAAAAACCACCGCTGGAATGACCCGCGAGATGTTGTCCTCGATGTACTTTCTCGCGTGCTTAAGGTTGTCGTCGGTGTTGTCCCTGTTTGCAAATGCTGCCAGCATCTGCTCTCGCTTTGAGTCGCTCATCGGTTCCGGACCAGGAGGGGATGGAGCAATCAGGACGAGGCCGGTCGGTAGGGGGAGCGAAGTCGTTCCATCCACAATGCGGCGAGCCATAACGGCAGTAAGCTTGCCCGACATACTGTGACCGATCAGGAGGTAGCGCTCTAGGTTAAGGCTTGCGAGCACTTCGAGTAAAGCATCCGTCATTTCGCCGACCGAGAACCCCGAGATGCTTGCCGCTTCGCCGAAGCCAGGAAGATCGATGGTGACACAGCGATGCGTCTTGCTGAGAGGCTCGACAACTTCCGTCCACTCTCGCTGAGTTCCTCCGAGAAAAGGCATCAGGATGAGGGTCATTTCGCCGGTTCCGTGTTCTGTGTAGGGCAACATGCTGAGTAGGATGCAGGACGGAGACCTATCATGCAGATGGTCTATGCATGGTTTGCGCCTGCGTGAAAGAATTATGCGATTTTCCTATACAGACGACGAAGCATTCCGTACGAATGGGCAGACATCAGGGCTGGGCGCTTGCGTTACAGATACCATTCGGATAGAAGGAAGCGTCGGGATCATGAAGGATGGACACGTGAACACAGGATGGAAGTCGTCGATAGCTCGCTGCGCCGGTGTATTTCTGGCAGGTTTTGTTGCAACGCTTTCTTCGTTAGCAGCGTCGGCTCCTCCTGCGACCATGATGCTTTCGTCAGGTTGGCAGTTGCAGGACGCGGGCAAGGTGTCTCAGGCCGGAGAGGCTGTATCGGGAGCGGGTTTTCAGACGACTGGGTGGCTTGCGGCGACAGTTCCGGGTACGGTCTTGACCAGTCTGGTGAATGACGGAGTCTATCCGGAGCCGCTATACGGAGAAAACGACCGGGCGACCAAGATTCCGGAGACATTGGCCCGTACTCCTTTCTGGTACCGGACCGTGTTTACTGTTCCGAAGAACTACAAGCAGAAGACGACCTTCCTCAACTTCGACGGGATTAACTATTCGGCCGAGGTGTGGGTTAATGGCAAGCAGGTTGGCACGATGCGCGGGGCGTTCAAGCGCGGGATCTTCGACATCACGGCGCTGGTAAAGCCCGGCAAGAAGGCAGTGTTGGCTGTTCTGGTGACACCGCAGCCGCATCCCGGCGATCCGATTGAACACAACATTCGAAATGGTGTAGGGACCAACGGCGGCATTACGGCTATCGATGGGCCGACTTTTCTTTCCACGATCGGCTGGGATTGGATTCCGGGAATTCGCGATCGCGACTCGGGAATATGGGAAAAGGTCTTTTTATCGGCAACCGGGCCGGTGCTGTTGAAAGATCCGCTTGTGACGACGGACCTTCCTTTACCAAAATTGGATAGTACAGATGTAGGTGTACAGGCACGGCTTGAGAACATCACCGATTTGCCGCAACAGGGACTGTTGAAAGGGAATTTTGGTGGAGTCTCCTTTCAGAAGAATATAGAAGTGTCCCCGCACAGCTCGACAGCGGTTTCGTTTGACGCGAAGAGCACGCCTGCGCTTCACGTCCTGAATCCTAAACTATGGTGGCCGAATGGATACGGCCCGCAGAATTTGTATGAGCTTCACCTCACCTTTGAGGTGAAAGGGAAGATCTCTGATAGCCAGGATGTACCGTTTGGTGTTCGCAAGATCGCTTACTTAGTGCCTGATTCAGAGAACCTGACGATCTCGGTCAACGGTGTGCGGGTGTTTATCCGCGGTGGCGACTGGGGCCTTGACGAGGCTATGAAGCGCATCCCGCGAGAGCGTCTGGAAGCGCAGATTCGCATGCACAAGGCCGCGAACATGAACATGATTCGCAACTGGGTCGGGCAGAGTACGAGCGAGGATTTTTACGAGCTTTGCGACAAGTATGGGATTCTACTTTGGGACGAGTTTTTCCAGCCGAATCCGAGCGACGGTCCTAATCCGACGGATCTGCCTACCTATCTGGCGAACGTCCGCGACAAGATTTTGCGCTATCGCAACCATCCTTCGATTGCCGTCTGGTGTGCTCGCAATGAGGGCTATCCGCCGAAGGAGATTGACGATGCACTGCGGGTGCTGATGGCGGAGCTGGAGCCGACACGGCTCTATCAGCCGAGTTCGACGGCGGGACATGGCGTTAATTCGGGCGGCCCATATCATTGGCGCACGCCGCGAGAGTTCTATCAGTTTGACGAGGCCTTTAAGACAGAGATCGGCACGGTGTCGGTGCCAACTATCGAGTCCATTAAGGGCATGATGCCAGAGAAGGACTGGGAGATCATCAACGACGACTGGGCCGAGCATGACTTTGCCAAGGGTGCGTCGGGTGGAGACAAATATCGCGGCATCATCGAGGCGCGCTATGGCAAGCTGGCCAATCTTGCCGACTTCGTGAGGAAGTCGCAGCTTGCAAACTACGAGGCCTTTCGCGCAATGTATGAGGGCCGCAACGCAAAGCTCTTCAGCCCGAGCACAGGTGTCATTACGTGGATGAGTAATCCAGCACAGCCGAGCTTTGTATGGCAGATCTACCATCATGACCTGGAGCCGAATTCTTCGCTCTTCGCCGTACAGAAGGCTGCTGAGATGGTGCATGTACAGCTCAATGAGAGCGACAGTGATGTGCAGGTGATTAATAACCTGGGAACTCCGATCACTGGTGCTGTGGCGCGCGTTGCTGTCTACAATCTGGATGGTTCGGCGGCGTATCAGCATGATTTCAAAGTCACCGCTCCGGCGAGCGTGGCGACAAGCCTTGGCAAGATGGACTGGCCAGCAGGGCTTTCGCCGGTTCACTTCATCAAGCTTGATTTACATGATGCGGCGGGATCGTTACTCTCTACGAATTTCTACTGGCGTGGAATGCCTGATCATCCGGATGATCTGACGGCTCTTAATGATCTACATCCCGTCACTCTGGAGATGAAGGCGTCTCGGAAGGACGAGGATGGCAAATGTCTCATCGCGGTCACGCTGCATAATCCCGGATCGCAGGTGGCGCTGATGACCCACCTACAGCTTCGTAGGCAGAAGTCGGGCGAGCGAGTTCTCCCTGTTTACTACACCGATAATTACATCTCACTTACACCCGGCGAGACGCGGACGCTCTCGATCGAAGCGAGCGTGGAAGCTCTCAAAGGAGAGATGCCACTGGTGGTTGTCGATGGCTGGAATGTGGCGGTGACTTCATCATCCGCCGGCTCTGTGGCTACGATGACGAACGTGGGAGCACAGGTAGATCACTGGCCAACCACCGGCATTCCGATGTACGTGCCTCCGGCGCAATGATCCAGCGGCGCACGGGAGGGATGTAAGCCGTTACAATTCTCTGGCGACGCTTCCGCGTTCCTGGAGATTAGAAAATGTCCTTAGCTGGTGCCCGGTGCTCTCTGGTTTGTTCCGTATTGTTTGCTGCTGGCCTCGCTGCACAACAGACAGAGCGACCACCTGCTACGCCATTGATTGCGCACGATCCGTACTTCAGTGTGTGGTCGAACACGGACAAGCTTACGGATTCGAACACGCGTCATTGGACGGGTCATGTACAAGCATTGACCGGCCTTGTCCGTGTGGATGGAAAGCCATTTCGGATTATGGGCGGCGACCCGAGAGGTGTTCCAGCTATGGAGCAGACCTCCATGCATCTGACGCCGACGCATACGGCCTACAGCTTTGCTGGATCGGGAGTGCAGATCGATCTCACCTTCTTTACGCCTGCGTTTCTGGATGATATGGATCTGCTGTCACGGCCGGTGACGTACTTGACATGGGCTGCGCACAGCACGGATGGTGGACAGCATCAGGTCGCTGTTATGCTGGCCGCGAACGCTGAGATTGCAACGAGTATGAACGGCCAGCAGGTTGTCTTCTCACGTCACCAGACGGCGGATACGTCGGTGCTCTCGGTAGGGACTCGCGATCAAGCTGTATTGAATCGTTCGGGCGACGATTTGCGGATCGACTGGGGGTACTTCAACATTGCCGTGCCTCGTGGTGAAGCATCGAAGAGCACGGTCAGCGCTCGACCTGAGCGGGCTTTCGCCAAGGATGGAGGTCTGCCAGCAGCTGATGAGATGGAAGGTCCGATTCCGCTGAACCGGATGGCGTCCGAGATGGCGGTCTCGTTTGATCTTGGCGCCGTTGGCACTGAGCCTGTCGCGCGGCACGTTCTCGTGAGCTATACGGAAGGCTATGCGGTGCAGGTGCTTGGGCAAAATCTGCGCCCGTATTGGCAGCGTGATAATAAGCCGGTGTCTACCATGCTTGATGAGGCAGCGCAGCAGTATGCCGCACTCGATGCGCGTGGCGTGGCATTTGATAAGCAGCTTACGGATGACTTGACCCACAGCGCAGGGGAGCATTATGCGTGGTTGTGTACGCTGGCCTACCGGCAGGCGATTGCGGCGCATAAGCTCGTCGCAGATGCTCGCGGGACGCCGATGCTGTTCGCCAAGGAGAACTTCTCCAACGGTGATATGGCCACGGTCGATGTGCTCTATCCTTCAGCGCCACTGTTTTTATTCTTCAACCCGAAGTTGCTTGAGGCGCAGTTGTTGCCTGTCCTGCAGTACGCGGCGATGCCGAATCACTGGCACTTTCCGTTCGCTCCGCATGATCTTGGTCAGTACCCATTGGCAAATGGTCAGGAGTACGGCGGTGGTGAGAAGACGGAAGAGGACCAGATGCCGGTTGAGGAGTCGGGCAACATGCTGATCCTTATCGATGCTTTGGCGCGTACGGAAGGCAATGCAGCCCTGGCGCAGCGGTTCTGGCCGCAGCTTACCCGATGGGCGGAGTACCTGAAGGAGCACGGGCTTGATCCTGAGAACCAACTGTCGACCGACGACTTTGCCGGCCATCTAGCGCACAATGCGAATCTATCCATCAAGGCGATCGATGCGCTGGCAGCCTATGCGGATCTGGCGAAGATCTTGCACCATGACGCTGAGGCAAAGCAGTATGCCGCCACTGCGAAAACAATGGCAGAAAAGTGGATCGATTTAGCGAAGGATGGTGACCACTACAAGCTTGCGTTTACTACACCGGGTTCGTGGAGCCAGAAGTATAACCTCGTCTGGGATAAGGTGCTGGACTACAACCTGTTCCCGAAGAAGGTTCGTGATGCGGAGCTTGCCTACTACAAGACGAAGATGAATGTTTATGGGCTGCCGCTCGACAGCCGGGCTGACTATACGAAGCTCGACTGGACGATGTGGACGGCTACACTGGCCGACACGCCGGAGGGTTTCAACTCACTTGTTGACCCGATGTACAAGTGGGCTAACGAGACAACTGCGCGGGTGCCGTTGACGGACTGGTATGACACAAAGACGGGGAAGCAGGTTGGCTTCCAGGCGCGGAGCGTTGTTGGCGGACTCTTCATCAAGGCGCTAGCAGATAAGCCGCTTGCTGAGAAGTGGCGGAACAAGAGCGTGACGAAATGAAGCGACGTTCCATTCTCAAGCTATCCGCATTAGTCGCAGGCGCAGCGGCAGTGCCGGGGTCACTTCTCGGCGAGCCGGTCCAGCGGCCAGTGAAGCGAGTGCTGGTGGTTTTCAAGTGTCACCTCGATGTTGGCTTCTCACTCACGCAGGCACAGGTCATGCGGAAGTACTTCGATGAGTACTACCCCGCGGCGCTTGAGCGGACTGCTCAGCTTCGTGCTGCGGGCGGTGATCGTTACATCTGGACGACCGGGTCGTGGCTACTCTATGAATATCTTGAGCAAGCAACGCCGGCACAGCGCAGCGCCATGGAAGCTGCGATCGGACGCGGAGATATAGCGTGGCATGCACTGCCGTTTACCTGGCAGACCGAGATGCTGAATCGCTCCATGATCGAAGGAGGCCTGAGCTTCTCAGCCGATCTTGATCGTCGTTTTGGGCGTGTCACGACTGGATGCAAGATGAGCGATGTTCCGGGTCATTCGCGTGGCATCATTGCGCCGTTACAGGCGCATGGCGTCACGTTATTGGACGTGGGCATCAACGCAGCGAGTACGCCGCCGGATGTTCCAGATGTTTTTCTATGGAAGGATGCCACGGGTAACTCGCTGATCATGCTGTACCACCGGCATGACTACGGAAGTGTGTTGCAGATTCCGGGATCAGATCTTGCGATCGATGTAGAGGTTCGGAATGACAACAGCGGGCCGCATACCGCAGAAGAGGTTGCGGCAATCTACAGCAAGCTGCGCGCGCAATTTCCCGGCGCTGTTGTTGAAGCAGCCAGCCTTACGGACGTGGCTCATGCCGTCGAGCCATTCCGCAGCGTGCTGCCTGTCGTCACCGAAGAGATCGGCGACACGTGGATCTATGGCATACCAAGCGATCCCTTTAAGGTAGCGCGGTACCGCGAGTTGGCTCGGCTTCGGCAGGACTGGCTTGCGCAGAAGAAATTCGCTGCAGGCGACGCCACGGATCGCCAGTTTTTGCGACGGCTACTGCTCGCGGTGGAACATACGTGGGGTACGGACACCAAGAGCTACCTGGATAATAATCACTATCGTCCTGCTGACTTGGCGAAGGTAATCGATACCTCCCCTTACAAGGTAATGACGACGAGTTGGCAGGAGAAGCGCGACGACATCAGCGAGTCTGTAGCTTCGCTGCCAACCTCGTTGCGGGAAGAGGCTGATACCCGGCTGAAGACCTTAGGAGCGGCCGTACCTTCGCTCGATGGCTTGACTGTTCATGATCCTGCGAAGCCCATCGAAACGACTCATTTCGATATGAGTTTCGACCCGACTACGGGTGCGATCATTGGCTTGAGGAACCGAGCTACAAAGCGCCAGTGGGCTGGACCGGATCACCCGCTTGCACTGTTCACCTATCAGACGCTCTCTGCTACCGACTTTACCGATTTCCTCGACAGGTACATCCTTGTCAAATCCTGGTGGGCCCCCGGCGACTTCGGCAAGCCGAACATTGCGAGCTTTGGTGCGCGATCACAGGAGTGGCATCCAAAGCTAGTTCGTTGTTTAGCTGGAAGACAGGGTAGTAATGTGCGTATTGTGCTCCAGATGCAGATGGATGATTCTGCAGCCAGCGCGACGGGCAACACGGCATGGCCTGCAGATATCTATCTGGAATTGCTATTGCCCGATGCGGAACCGGTGATTCATCTGAACCTTACAACGATGCGCAAAACAGCGAACAGAATGCCCGAAGCGATGTGGCTTACGTTTAATCCGCCCCAGGCGGAGCGTCGCGGATGGACACTCGATAAAGTTGGACAGAAGGTTGCCGTCACAGACGTGGTTCGCGGTGGCGGCCGGGCGATGCATGCTCTCTCCGATGGACTGCAGTTTAAGGAGGTTAGCGGCGGCCAGTCTCTTCGAATTGACACACTCGACGCGCCGGTGGTTGCGCTGGGTGACCGGACGCCTCTCAACTTTTCGCTGCCACTTCCCACGATGGCGACGGGTGTTCATTTCAGCCTCTTCAACAACGCATGGGGCACGAATTATCCGCAATGGTGTGGCGGCGACTGGAGCTACCGGTTCACATTACACGCCTGAAGTCAGTCATCTTTTCTAGGCATCGCAATATGAGTGCGCTACACTCGAACGAAGTGCGGCGAACCCTCTCCATCCTCCTGTTGCTGCTGGTCGGCCTTCCGCTGATCGCGCCTCTGTTCGCGAGGACGGCTGCCGCAAAGCTTCCGCTCTGCTGCCGGAAAAATGGGGATCATCATTGTATGGGTGGTATGGACATGGGTGTGGCGATCGGGTCCGATCACACGCTTGCGGCGTTGCACGCAAGGTGCCCTGCTTTTCCCAAGGCTACCGCTGTCACTTTGATGCAGGCTGCATTCTTCGTGCGGACACAGTCTCGTTTCGCCGAAATTGTTGCTCATCCCAACGCTCAACCGCAGACCGAAGCGCGTTATCGCATTGCGTTCAATCGGTCCCGGCAGAAGCGTGGACCTCCAGTAATCCTCTCGTAACGCTTTCGTCAGGCAGCAGGCAATCCTCCGTCTATTCACGATGAGGAATATTCGCTGTCATTCACAAGCTCTTACAATCACGAATTTCGTGATGAGGATATGGAACGATGCGCAGCTTTTTCCGGTGCTTTGCAGCACTGTTTCTTCTCTCCGGCACACTTCTCTATGCGACCGTCTTTGGTCGAGTTCAAGGTGTTGTCCATGACGCGCAACATCGCCCTGTCGGCGGTGCGCAAATATCTCTTCGCGCAGCACACTCCGACTTCATACAGACGATTACGACGAATCAGGATGGAGCCTTCAGCCTGCCCACGGTGCCGCTTGGGGAGTACATCATCACGGTCGCGCAACCAGGCTTCAACGTGTTGAAAGAAAGCCTTAGCGTTGCCTCAAACACGACACCAACGTTGCACTTTGAATTGCAGGTTGGCAGCCTGAAGGAATCGGTGACCGTTGTGACGCAGTCGTCCGCGACGAACATCGATAGTGTCACGCCGACAACTACGATTGATCGTCATGACATAGCGCGAACACCAGGCGCTGATCGGACGAACTCACTTCAGATGATTACCGACTTCGTACCGGGCGCGTACATGACGCACGATATGCTTCACTTGCGCGGTGGCCATCAGGTGAGCTGGGAGATTGATGGTGTTCAAATTCCTAACACGAATATCGCCAGCAATCTTGGCGCGCAGATCGATCCGAAGGACATCGATTATCTGGAGATGCAGCGGGGAAGCTATGCGTCCGATGTAGGAGACCGAACCTACGGCGTCTTCAACGTCGTGCCGAGGACAGGCTTCGAGCGGAACAATGAGGCTGAGGTGGTAATGAGTTTTGGCAACTTCTTCCAGACCAACGATCAGGTCAACTTTGGCAGTCACACGGAGAAGTTTGCTTACTACGCCAGCTTGAGCGGCAATCGGTCGGACTATGGTCTTGCGCCGCCAGTCGGCCAGATTCATCATGATGCTGCCAACGGATACGGTGGCTTTGCGTCGCTGATCTACAATCGCACGCCGCGTGATCAGTTTCGGATGGTGAGCCAGCTTCGCGGAGACTACTTTCAGATTCCCTATGATCCTGATTCCAGCAGCTCGGAAAATCAGCAGTTCGATTCAAGCGGCCTGCGCGACGGGCAGCACGAGCTGGATGGTCTGGTGGATTTCTCGTGGGTCCATACCTTCAACGCCTCAACACTGCTGCAGGTCTCGCCGTTCTATCACTACAATCGAGCGGACTATGAGCCCGGCTTGAACGACCTTCCGATCGCCACTACGTCCGATCGCGCTTCAAACTATGCAGGCTTGCAGGGATCGCTGACTGGCCAGGTCGCCCGCAACACGTTGCAGGGCGGCGTCTATGGATTTGGCCAGCATGACAGCTATGTCTTCGGTTCCATCTTCAATGATGGGAGTGCAACCAACTTCCGCAGCACAGACATGGCTAGTGGCGGTCTCGCTGAGGAGTTCGTCTCCGACACGTACAAGGCGACGCCATGGCTTACGCTGATCGGAGGGCTACGCGGATCTCACTTTGTGGGTGAATTCACGGAGAACCGTCTCAGCCCGCGGATCGGCGCGGCGGTCCAGGTTCCAAAGCTGCATTGGGTCTTTCGGGGATTCTATGGCCGCTTCTACCAACCGCCGCCGCTGCTCACTGCGGCTGGTCCGATCGTTCAGTTTGCGAACAGCCAGAATACGACCTTCGAACCGTTGCATGGGGAGCGTGACGAGGAGCATCAGTTTGGGGTGCAGATACCCCTTCGAGGCTGGCTGCTCGATGCCGATACCTTCAAGACGCGCGTCAACAACTTCCTCGATCACTCGAACATCGGCGAGTCGAGTATCTACTACCCGGTGACGGTGGATGGTGCCTTGATTCAAGGCTGGGAGCTTACGGTGCGCTCACCTCGGCTGTGGAACTTTGGGAGAGCGCATCTTGCCTATTCGAACCAGATTGCCAAGCAACGTGGAGCCATTACCGGTGGTCTGGTCTGCTTTCCGATTGCGTCCCCGGATTGCAGTTCGGACTTTACGTACTCGCCTGTGGATCACGATCAGCGCGACACGTTGAACGTGGGTTTTGATGCTACGTTGCCACTCCGCGCGTATGCCTCGACCAATGTCTCCTATGGGTCGGGCTTTCACAATGGATCGCCGAATGAGCAGTATCCGGGCGACTATCTGCCGCAGCACACTACGGTCGATCTCTCGATCGGGAAGACGTTTGGGGAGAGCACGACGGTTTCGGTGAACGCGATCAACGTCGCAAACCGGCGGGTGCTGCTCGACAACAGCCTCACCTTTGGGGGATTTCACTTCAACGATCCGCGCGAGCTTTACGGTGAGGTTCGCTACCGCTTCCATTATTGAGTATTTGCTGTTTCCGGTGGGGCTTTTATTTTTTCTAAAAGTCCAAAGTCTAACTAAACAATGAACTTAGGTCTGGACCTGTGTATGTCAGGTCCAGACTCTTTCCAGGTTAGTAGCCACCGTGGGGCCCTAACGGAGGTCGAAATTGTCAAGTTGTTCGACTTTATCTGGAGGAGCGCAACGGTGTTGAATCGGCCGTTGCGGGCTTCGGGCGGATCGCTCGCTTGACGGCTGCGTACTGCAGGAGGATGAAGGAATCGGTCATGCCGGCGATATAGTCGGCGACGACACGGGCCAGTCCTTCTGCGGGAACTTCGTCGAAGTATCCCTGGGGCAGTTCTTCGGGCCGCTCCATCCAGAAGTTGAAGAGCGCCGTGACCACCTCTTCGGCTTTATCGTGTTCGAGCGAGAGGGCGTTGCAGGTGTAAAGCGTGTCGTAGAGATACTGTTTTTCCTGCAGGCGCTCTGCTTCAACTTCGGGGGAGAAGACGGCAAGCCTCGCAGGGTGGGTGCGGATGTCTGCGAGCGATTCCGCACCGATGGCCTGAACGTTCCGGCGAGTGTTCGTTATCAGATCGTCGGTGAGGACGTTCTGCATGAGTTGAAGCGCTTCGTTGAAGAGGAACTTTGCGTCGACACCTGCATGCTCTTTCTCGACGATGCAATAGCACCGCGCGAGTACCTTGACATGCTCGCGGATGTGGCCGATCTCGAGTAGCCCCGATTCCACGCCATCGTCGAGATCGGCGGTCAGATAGGCAATTTCATCTGCAAGGTCGATCAATTGGGCTTCGAGCGGAGGTCGCTGGGCGAGCAGGTATTCGCCGAGCAGCGGGTGCGCCTCGTCGGTGTAGTCGCGAGAGTGCTTGATGATTCCTTCGCGTACCCCGAGGGTCAGGTTCAAACCGCGATGTGCGGCGTAGCGCTGCTCGAAGTGCTCGACGATGCGCAGAGCATGAAGGTTGTGGTCGAAGCGCAGGCCGTGGCGCCGTAGACACTGGTCGAGCGCCCGCTCTCCGGCGTGGCCGAAGGGTGGATGGCCGATATCGTGGACGAGAGCCAGGGTCTCCGCGAGGTCTTCGTTCAAGCCCAAAGCCGAGGCGACGTCGCGAGCTATCTGGACGACTTCGATGGTGTGGGTCAGGCGGCTGCGAAAGTGGTCGGAGACGCGGCTGGTAAATACCTGCGTCTTACCGGCGAGGCGTCGAAAGGCTCGTGCCTGGACGATGCGCTCGCGATCGCGCTGGAACGGGGTCCGCGAGGCACGCTGAGGCGCGGGGTACACGCGAGCGTATAACTCCTCTGCTGCCGTATCCGTGACGGCACAGCTATGCAGGCTGTTGGGCATATGGTTCCAAGTGTAGCGGAGACGAAGCGGTTATTGCTGCTTCGTCTCTTTGCCGTTCTGGCTCTGGTTCTGGGGTGCGTTACCGAGTTTGGCCAGCTTGACGCGAGCGTTTTCGAGCTTGTGCTGCACCTTGGCCACGTCGGTTGGATCAGCGTCAGCGGGCAGCGAGTGCGCGTACTCCGTCATGGAACGCTCCCACTGGGAGACGGCCAGCTTCAGCTTGCCTGTCTTCTCGTAGACTTCGCCGAGATGATCGTGGACGGTTGGATCGGTGCTGCCGCGCTCGTTCGCTTTGCGGAGATTTTCTTCCGCCAGTGTGTACTGACCCGATTTGAAGTAGACCCAGCCGAGTGAATCAAGAAAGGCGTAGTTCTGTGGATCGAGCTCGACAGCTTTACGAATCATCGACAGGGCTTCTGGCAGCTTGATGCCACGATCGGCGTACATATACCCGAGGTAATTCAGCACAGTCGAGTTTTGAGGATCGATCGCGAGGGCTTTCTGAAACTGTGCCTCCGCCTGATCGTAGAGCTTCTGCCGATCGGCCATTTCTCCCCGCAGGAAGTAGACATAAAGCCGCTCCTCCTGCTTGGATGCGGAAGCTTCAGACTTGTCGAGCAGCGAGGTGGCCTCGGGCCAGCGACGTAGACGAATGTACATCTGCGCCAGCGCTACATCGACATCGCGATCGTCGGTGGTGCCTGTGTATTGGCTCTTTGCCAGCGCGATACCTTCGTCAACCTTGCCGGTGTCGGCAAGCTGGCCAGCGTACATCAACTGGACACCGCGCTCTTTCGGGAGCGCCTTTGCTGCTTCTGCTGCAGCGCCGGTCGCTTCCTTCCACATGTGGGCGTCACGATAGGCATCGACCTCGCCCTGATACCCACGGATGGCATAGTCTCCACCCATGGCGGCGATCTGCTTGTAGGCGGCAGCGGCTTCGGAGAACTTGTTTTCTTCACGGTAGATGATTCCCAGCCGGTCGAGGAAGATGGCTCGGTTGGACTTCTCACCATCTGCGTATTTGCCGTCGGGATGGTCGGAGCTTGCCAGGATGGTCGTCAGGACCGTGGTTGCTTCATCGTATCGACCCAGCGAGTCATAGATGAGCGCTTCGTTGTAGCTCAGTTCGAGCGAGTCCTGTGCGAGGGGCTTAGCTTTCTTCAGCGTCGCAAGGGCTTCGTCGTAGTGACCTTGTCTGCGCTGAATCTCCGAGATGTGAATCTGAGACTGGGCATCCTGCGGCTCGGTCGCGACGATCTGCTGCAGGATCTTCATCGCCTTGTCGAGTTGGTTGTCAAGGAGCAGGGCGCTTGCGAGCCCGCGCTCTGTGTCTAGATTGTCAGGCTCCTGATCGAGAGCGCGCTGATAGGCTGCGGCGGCTTCCTTCGGCTTTTTGAGCTGGTCGTAGCTTGCACCCAGAGCGAACTCGACTCGGGCGGTGCGATCCCCTTCAGGGATGGCGGCAAGCGTGTCGGTTGCCCGCTGCGTGTCGCCTTGCTCACTGTAGAGGCGCGCCATATTGAGCACGACCTCTTCGGAGTTGGCATCGATCTTCTGGGCGGCTTTGAACTCTGCCTCAGCCTTGGCGGAATCGTGGTTGAGGCCATAGAGCTGGCCAAGAAGCAGGTGTGTCTCGATATCGTCTGGTTTCAGCTGAGCGAGCTTCTCGTACTCCGCGATGGCAAGCTGCAACATCTGTGCGGACTGCGCACCCTGCATATCGCCCAGGGAGCGCAGGTAGACACGGCCGAGCAGGGAATGGGCTTCCAGATCGTCCGGATTCTTCTTGACCTGCTCCTGAGCAGCGGTGACCGCCTCGCGGATTCGGCCAATTTTGAAGTAAAGGTCAGCGAGGCCGTTCTGGAGCATGACCGAGTTCGGATCGGCATCGAGAGCGAGCTTGTACTCCTCGACTGCCTGCGTGGCGTAGTCGGGGCGACCGGCGTTAACTGCCATCTCTTCATAGAGATGGGCGAGGCCGTAGTGGTAGTACGAGGCTGCGTGATCGGGTGTGCTGGCAGGCGTTGCCGAGACCGCGGCTGCGGCTTTTACCGGTGCCTGTGCGAGCAGCGAAGGGGTCATCGCAAGGAGAGCGACGGCGGGCAGAAGGTAGCTGTAACGAAGAAGGGAAGTACGTTGCGACAACGTCATAGAAGGTACTTTCCTTGGCCGGCTGAGATCGCTTGAGAAACTATCCACTTCAATTGGACGATGGCCGTCCGTGTTTGGATGCTGCGAACGGGCGGCCTTCGCAAACCATTGCCGGTGATTATAACTGGATTGCGTGCTGTCTCGAAGTCTATCCGTGGCGGAAGTGCCGAACGCCTGTGAAGACCATGGCAACGCCGAGCCTGTCTGCTGCTTCGATAACCTCGGCATCCCGGACCGATCCGCCGGGTTGAATGACCGCTGTCGCTCCGGCTTTGGCTACGGTTTCGAGGCCGTCGGCGAAGGGGAAGAAGGCATCGGAGGCGGCTACTGTTCGGGCGAGCGGGAGGACCGCTTTCATGGCTCCAAAGCGGGCTGCGTCGACGCGGCTCATCTGGCCTGCGCCGATTCCGACGGTCTGGCCGTATCCGCCGTCGAAGCGGGCGTAGACGATGGCGTTCGACTTGACGTGCTTGCAGACGCTCCAGGAGAAGAGGAGGGCACGCATCTCTTCGGGCGTCGGCTTGCGGGATGTGACTGCCTGGAGATCGGATTCGACGATGTGGCGGCGGTCGGCATCCTGCACGAGGAAACCGCCAGAGACCTGTTTGTAGATGCGCGAGGAGTCGGCTGTGGCGATCTCGATGAGGCGTAGGTTCTTTTTGGCGGCGAAGCGCTCCAGAGCTTCGGGGGTGAAAGATGGGGCGACTATTGCCTCCACGAAGAGCTTGGCGATCTGCTCTGCGGCTGCTCCATCGACCTCGCGGTTGATGCCGATGACGCCGCCGAATGCTGAGACGGGATCGGCTTCGAGGGCGCGCTTGTAGGCTTCGAGGACGGTGGAGCCGGTGGCGGCTCCGCAGGGATTGGTGTGCTTGATGATGGCTACTGCGGCGTCGGCGGAGTCGAGACCGAACTCGCTGACCAGCTCCCAGCAGGCGTCGAGGTCGACGAGATTGTTGTAGCTGAGTTCTTTGCCCTGCAACTGCTTCCCGGCGGCAACGCCTTTGCCACTTCCATCGACGTAGAGCGCGGCTTTCTGGTGGGGATTCTCGCCGTAGCGGAGCGTCTTTGCGATGGGGTCGATGATGCGGATGGTTGGCGGGAAGACTTCTGTGGAGAAGGTCGCTGGCCCGGTTGGCTCGGTGATGGATTCGAGCGCTGTGGCGATTCCGGCGTCGTATGCTGCGGTGACGGCGAAGGCCTGCTTGGCGAGACGCCAGCGAGTGGCTCGGCCGAGTGCTCCGTTATTGGCCTGCAACTCTTCGGTGAGGAGAGCGTAGTCGGCGGTGGCTGTGACGATGGCTACGTCGTCGAAGTTCTTTGCTGCGGATCGAACCATGGACGGACCGCCGATGTCGATGTTTTCGATCACCTCGGCGAAGGCAACGCCGGGACGCTGCGAGGTCTTCTCGAAGGCGTAGAGGTTAACTACGACCATGTCGATGGGCTGGATCGCGTGCTCGTTGACTGCGGCGATATGCTCGGCGTTGTTGCGGATGTGCAGGATACCGCCGTGAACCTTGGGGTGAAGGGTTTTGACGCGGCCGTCGAGCATTTCGGGAAAGCCGGTGAGATCGCTGATGTCGCGGACGATCAGGCCTGCATCGCGGAGAGCCTTTGCGGTTCCGCCGGTCGAAACCAATTCGACATTGAAGGAAGCGAGGGCGCGGGCAAAGTCGACCAATCCCGTCTTGTCGGTGACGGAGAGCAGGGCGCGGCGAATTGGGCGAAGGTCGGTTGCAGACGAGGTCTTGCTTGAATCAGTGATCACGACCCTAGTTTATTCCTTTGCCCTGTTGATTTGAGAGTTGCGCAGGCTGCCTCAATGCGCTGGTGGAGCTTTCCCACCTATCTTGAAGTTCTTGGTGAGCAGGACGAGCGGCGCTGCGACCAGGGTCACGATGCCGATGACGAAGAAGCAGTCCATGAAGGCGAGGAGCTTGGTCTGGGAGCCGAGCTGGTCGTAGTAGCGCAGATAGGCTGCTCGCGTTGCGTCCACCGCTGAGAAGCCGTGGGTTTGCAGGTACGCGGAGGTTTGTCGAATGCCTTGCTGTAAGGCGCTGGAGGAGGGATTGATGTTCGCTCCGACAGTTGCCTGGTGGAAGTTCTGGCGACGTTCGGACATGGTGGTTACGAAGGCGATGCCGAAGCTTCCTCCCCAGTTGCGGAAGAAGTTGGTAAGGGATGAGGCCTTGTTGTTCTGGTTTGGCTTGAGTTGCGAGTAGGAGATGACGGAGAGCGGCACGAAGAAGAAGGCGTAGCCGAGACCTTGGAGCGCGCGGGCGAGAGCGTAATGCGCGTAGTCCGTGTCGAGGTTGAAGTGGCTGTAGTGGATGAAGGAGATGCCGACGATCATGACTGCGCCGAACATCAGGATGCGCGGATGAATGATGCCGCGTTGGACCAGTTGCGCACCAACCGGTGCCAGGAAAGTGATAACCAGGGCTCCAGGTCCGAGGACGAGGCCTGCGTCGATGGCGCGATAGCCATAGAGCGACTGGAGAAGCTGCGGGATCATCGTCGTCGAGGCGAAGAGGCCGAAACCGAATACGAAGTAGAAGACGTTGGCGATGGCGAAGTTGCGGACCTTGAGCAGGCGCAGGTCGATCACAGGATCAGGATTGTGCCACTCCCAGAAGATGGCTGCGGTGAGGCAGGAGACGCCGATGACGAAGCACCAGCAGATAAAGGTGGAGCCGAACCAGTCGTCGATCTGGCCACGATCGAGCAGGATCTCGAGGGCTGCTGAGCCGAGTCCGATGAGGGCGATGCCGATGCCATCGACGCGGAGCTTGCCGTTGACGCGGACGGTCTTGCGCTCCTCGGCGAAGGACGGCGGATCGTGGACGAAGCGGTTGGTGAGAAAGAGCGAGATGATGCCGATTGGGATGTTGATCAGGAAGACCCATCGCCAGTTGTAGTTGTCGGTGATCCAACCGCCGAGCACTGGGCCGATTGCTGGTGCGGTGACGATCGCTACGGTGTAGAGGGCGAAGGCCGTGGCGCGCTTTTCGGGCGGGAAGGTATCGACCAGGATGGCTTGCTCGACTGGCGCCAGACCTCCTCCTCCGATGCCTTGCAATACACGGGCCATAAGCATGATGCCGAGGGTTGGGGCTAGACCGCAGAAGAGGGAGGTGATGGTGAAGAGCGCTACGCAGGCCATGTAATAGTTCTTGCGGCCGAAGACACGCGAGAGCCAGGCGGACATCGGGAGAACGACTGCGTTTGCTACGAGATAGGTCGTCAGAATCCAGGTGACCTCGTCGAAGGAGCGGCCTAAACCACCTGCTATATAAGGAAGCGAGACGTTGGCGATGGAGGTGTCGAGCAGCTCCATGAAGGTCGCCAAGGTGACGGTCAGCGCTACGATCCATGGATTGATCAAGGCCCGTTTTAGCTGAATCTGAGGTGGTGCGAGTACAGCAGTCGCCATGCAAAATCCTCGTGCGTTCGAAAGAGACTATTTGGTCGCTTTATGCATCAGATTCGTGTACAAGGGTGAGCGATGCGTTTTCTTACGCTCTGGATGAGGAAAAGCGATGACCAAGGGAGAGCAGACGCGGCAGAGAATCATTGCGGAGGCTGCGCCGATCTTCAATCAGCGCGGCTTTGCAGGCTGTTCCATGCAGGACATCATGGATGCGACGGGCATGGAGAAAGGCGGACTTTACCGGCACTTCTCTAGCAAAGAGGAGCTTGCGGTTGAGTCACTGCGCTATGCGCTGGCAAAAGCAGTTCGCTCGCGGACGGAGAAGGTTGAGGAGATCCAGGGGGCTGTTGAAAAGCTGCGCCATTTGATTCGCCACTTTGTGGAGTCGCCCTCTGTGATTCCTGGCGGTTGCCCTTTAATGAATACGGCGATTGATTCCGATGATGGAAATCCTGCGCTTCGTGCTTTGGCCTGCGATGGTATTCAGGTTTGGAAGACGAGGCTTTGCCGGATTCTGGAAGCTGGTATCGAGCGTGGTGAGATTGGTGAGCGCGTGCTGCCGCGACAGATCGCGAACACGATCATTGCGACGCTTGAGGGAGCCTTGATGATCAGCCGTCTTGAGGGAACGCAGACGGCGCTTGAAGATGCTCACCACAGTCTTGATGACCTTCTAAGTGGGTTGGCTACAAGCTGATAAAAGGAGGTACCCCCTCCCTACCTAAGTACCTAAAGTATTCAAAGCAGATACTTTAGGTTGGTACTTCGTAGCGGCTCGGGGTGCGGATGCCTGAAGGTCCGGACGCGATCGGGCCTGTGTGAGGGGCGAATTTGTCAAGTTGAGTGGGATGGGTAGAGTGCTACGCTTGGCGCAGTTGCGTCGTTAGAACCCTGGGAGCTCTTTGAATGAATGTTCTTTTGACCGGTGCGACCGGGATGGTGGGGCAGGGCGTGTTGCGCGAGTGTCTGCTCGATGCGCGAATCGACCAGGTGACTACGCTGGGGCGCAGCGTGACCGGGCAAGAGAATCCGAAGCTGCATGAGATTGCGCAGGCGGATCTGTTCGATCTTTCGGGGATTGAGGATCAACTGACGGGGATTGATGTCTGCTTCTTCTGCCTCGGCGTGTCGTCGTTCGGGATGAAGGAGGATGCGTATACGCGCGTGACTCACGACCTGACGATGAATGTGGCGCAGACGCTGCTGCGGCTCAATCCTGGCCTGGTGTTCGAATATGTTTCGGGTGCGAGTACGGATTCGACGGAGCAAGGCAAGAGTATGTGGGCGCGGGTGAAGGGGCGAACTGAGAATGAGTTGCTGCGGATGCCGTTTCGCAGGGTGTACATGATGCGGCCGGGCGGGATTGTGCCGCTGCACGGGATTCGGTCAAAGACGGCAATGTATCAGATGGTCTATACACTGATGCGTCCGGTTGCGCCGTGGCTGCAGAGGCGGTTCCCAAAGTACATCACGACGACCGCGGAGTTGGGATGGGCGATGATCGGTGTAGCGTTGAGCGGGTCGCCCAGCCGGGTGATTGAGAATGGGGAGTTGCGAGGGCTTTAGGATTTAGGCGGACCCGGTTGGGACACGGCGTGGCTCTAGCGGATCATGCCGCGGGTGAGGGAGCTTACCTTTGCGATGCCGTGGTCGGCGCACCAGCGGCGAAGGCCTGAGGCGATGTTCTCTACGGCGCGGGGGTCGGCGTAGGTGGCGGTGCCTACCTCTACGGCGGTGGCTCCAGCGAGGAGAAACTCTACAGCGTCTTCGGGACGGGTGATGCCTCCGAGGCCGACGATGGGAATGCGGACGGCGTTGGCGACGTCGTTGACCATGCGGACGGCGATCGGTTTGATGGCTGGTCCGGAGAGGCCACCGGTGATGTTGGCGATTCTTGGGCGGCGGGTTTCTACATCGATGGCGAGTGAGAGGAAGGTGTTGACGAGGGAGACGGCGTCGGCACCGGCTCCGGCGGCGACGGTTGCCATGTGGGCGATGCTGGTGACATTCGGGGAGAGCTTGACGATAACTGGCCGCTTCGCGATGCTCTTGCAGGCTTCGATGAGGCCGCCGAGGAGTGCGGGGTCGGTGCCGAAGACCATGCCGCCGTGGCTGGTGTTGGGGCAGCTGGCGTTGAGCTCGTAGAGGGCGATTCCGGGTGCGTCGTTGAGGATGCGGATGACTTCGAGGCAGTCCGGTACGGTAAAGCCGAAGATGTTGGCGATAACGACTGCGCCTTTGATGGAGCGAAGCTTTGGCAGCTTTTCGGCGACGAAGGCTTTGGCACCCATGTTCTGGAGGCCAATGGCATTCATCATGCCGGCGGCGGTTTCGATGATGCGCGGGGCGGGGTTGCCGGCCATTGGTTCGCGGGAGAGGCCCTTGGTGACGAAGCCGCCGATGCGGTCGAGTGAGACGATCTCTTCAAACTCCACGCCATAGCCGAAGGTTCCGCTCGCAGCGATGACGGGCGAGACGAGTTCGACGCCGCAGAGGTTGACCCGCATGTCGGGGCCTTTGGGCTGGGTGCTTGTGGAGGGAGTCATGCTGTTCGTATTGTAGCTTCGCCGGAGCAGAGGCCTGGAGGGATGTATACTGCCTGGCCCTCTTCGCGATGAAGCTGTGCACTCAGCAGACTATCCACGAACTTGATGCGGATTTTGTTGCCGAGAGGAGCTCATTGGGATGAACTCTTTTCTCTCGGCAATCACGGTCGCGGTGAGGCTCCGTTAGAAGTAGTTCATGTTGGTGAGGTCCTCGATCAATCCCGGCCCGGTCGGCTCCCACCCGAGGTTCTTCTGTGTCCATTCACTCGATGCGGGCATGTCGAGCGTTGCAAAGTGCGCGAACATGCCGAAGTGTTCGGCAGCCTTCTCTGGCGAGAGAGAAACTACCGGCAATTTGAGTCCCTTGCCTGTCGTCTCAGCGATGTCCCGGAGCGACACGCCCTCTTCGTCTACTGCGTGATAGATCGTCACGCCCGGCCCTGTCTTTTCGACAGCCAGACGATACAGGTGCGCCACATCCTTGAGCGGAGCCGCAGCCCAGCGGTTTGCGCCCTCCTCCACATACGCGGAAACGCCCTTCCCGCGTGCAATCTGGATCAGGTACGTGATGAGACCCTGCTTGAGCGTGTCGTGCACCTGCGGCAATCGCACGATCCCTACGTGCACGCCTCGTTCCGCTACTGCCTGCGCTGCATGTTCCGGCTTGCGCGGAATCGTGGGCATATCGACCGCAGGATCTGTCTCCAGGCGGACATGGCCCGGACCGCCGCTCGTGATACCAATCCCCGAGGTGACGATGAGCAGCTTACCCGGCTCAAGAGCTGACCCCAGTGCCTCGATGGCCTTGATCTCCTGCGCTGCGCTCTGCGCGAATCTTGACCAGTCATGGTTGAACGCGAGGTTTACCACGGCATCCATGCCCGTCGCTCCGCTGCGGAGGCTGTCCAGATCCTCAAGGTCGCCGCGCTGCACCTCGGCACCCACTGCTCTCAACTGCTCCGCGCCGGCGTCGCTGCGGGACAAACCGCGTACGTGATGCCCTGCGTCGATGAGTTCCTTTACTAATGGTGTGCCGATAAATCCTGTCGCTCCCGTTACAAAAATTCGCATGGATGTGTCCCTTCGCTGTTTGCTGACGCGACTGCGAGACCACGCGTCAGGATTGATCGTTGCGTCTTCACTCATAAGTGGAGACGATCCCCGTTTATAAGATAAGCGGAGACCCTCCCCGGTTGCATAATCTTCTGCGAGACTTATGTATGGCGCAAAAACACTCCGCTCCAACTTCGCCTAAACGCAAGCTTCGTGCGGATGCGCAGCAGAACTACTGCCGCATCCTCGAGGTGGCACGGCTCGCCTTTGCGCAGGACGGAGCGGCGACGACGCTTGACGACATTGTTCGGCAGGCGGGTGTGGGTTCAGGCACGCTTTACCGTCACTTTCCCACACGGGATGCTCTTATCGAAGCCGTGTACCGGAGCGAGGTGGAGAAGCTGGTTGCGGCTGGTCAGCGATTCACGACAACGAGGCCGCCGCTCGACGCACTTCGCGCGTGGATGCTGCTCTTCATTGATCACGTGGCTCAAAAGAAACTTATACTGCCCGCCATGGATACGGTTGCGGGGGGTTCCATACGCCTGATCGAGGGGGCGCGCGGACTCATTCACGGCTGCTTTCTCACCCTGGTTCAGGGCGCGATCGACAGCGGGGAACTTCGCGCGGATACGAACCCCGACGACCTGGTCCGTACCCTCATCGGTGTCTTCCACACGACGGCTCTGCCGGGCTGGGAGGCGAGCGCCCGGCGGATCGTCGACATTCTTATTGCCGGGTCGCGCCCAGCGTAGAAGTAGTTGTGGCTGCGGCTAAGGCTTTGCCACTACCTTATTAGGCTGTGCCTTGAGGGCCTCAATCACTACGTGGCCGACGGCGGCGGAGGGGCGGTTGACGCCGAGGAGTGAGGCGAAGGTGGCGGCAATGTCTACGGGCTGGACGAGATCGTGGTAGGTGCCGGGGACGAAGGGTGAGCCGAAGAAGGCCAGGGGGACGTGGCGATCGTAGGAGTACGGGGTGAAGTGATTGGTGCCGTGGGTTCCGGCCAGCTCGTACATGCCGAAGGTGACCATGACGTACCAGCCGCCGTTGGGGGAGTAGCTGTGGAGGATGCGTCGGCCTTCGTCGGTCGCGGGGACGTCGCCGGCGGCCATCTGCTGCTTCGTGTAGACGTGGCGGATGAGGGGGCGCGCGGGAAGGCGTTGCTGGCTTGGGCTATCGGGCTGGGCGGGGAGGGTGGCTTCCAAGGCTGCGGGGAGGAGGTCGGCTGCGGCCTGCTCGGCTTCCTTTTCGGAGATCTTTATGTCGGAGAAGGCGCGTGGGTCGAGGGCTAGATAGGGAAGCTCCTGCGCTTTGAAGAGATAGGCCTTGCCGGTGGTGGCGAAGTGCTGGTTCATGCTGGCGTTGAGGGCTGTCTGCAGCTTGCCGAGGTCGAGGCTGGAGGCGGGGATGCCGAGTTTCGCGGCTTCGGCAGGGATGGGCGCGACGCCGTGGTCGCCGGTGAGGGCTACCCAGACGTTGGGGAGGCCGCCGTCAACGTGGGTGTTGAGCCAGGTGAAGAAGTCGTTGAGGTGGGTGTCGGTGGCGTCGATCATGGCGCGCTGCTCGGGTGCGTCGGGGCCGACCTGGTGGCCGAGGATGTCGGTGGAGGAGATAGAGATGGTGAGGACGTCGGTGACGTCGTGCTTGCCCATTTGCTCGGCGGCTACGAGGGACTTTGCGAAGTCCAGCAGGTAGGAGACGGAGGCGGGGCTGCGGCCTACGGTGTTGTAGAAGTCGCCGGTCTTGCCGTTGGCCTCCTTGATGGCCTGTGCGGCGCGGCCGCTGTTGTTGAAGGCCTGGACCCAGGCGGGAAGCTGCGGTCCCCAGTAGGTGGAGGAGACGAACTTGCCGGAGGCGTGATCGAGCCAGAAGGCACCGTTCGAGGCGTGGCCGGAGGTGAGGATGGCGGCGCGGTCTTTGAGGGAGATGCCGAAGAGCTTGGACTGGCCGCGGGTCGCGAGGACGACCTCGTCACCGAGGGTGGAGGCGAGTTCGTTGCGCGGGGAGGTGCCGACCTGGGGGCCGTCATCGTTGCCGACAAGGGAGTATTGCTCGTCGTCGACGGAGCTGACGGGGTGGGTTGTGGAGCGTTTGAGGTCCCACCACTCGTTGAGCGAGATGCCGTGGCCGTCGGTGTAGGCACCGGTGCCGATGGTGGAGTGGCCGGGGGCAGTCATGGTGTTGGCGTAGTCGTAGTAGCAGTCGGTGAAGTAAGCGCCCCGGTTGAGGAAGAGGTTGAAGCCGTTGGGGGTTTTGAAGTCGGCGCGGTAGCGGTCGAGGTAGTCGCCGCGGAACTGGTCGAGGACCAGGATGATGACGAGCTTGGGCCTGGCGTTGTAGGCCTCTGCGCTGGCGGGTGTGGCGGCGGGGAGCGCGAGCAGGAGCGTGAGGAGGGCAGAGGCGTACTTTCGCATGGACTTAGGGTACAACGGGGCTTCTGCCGAGCCGGATAGGAGGTGCTTATTTGTAGAAGGTGATGTTGTGCTGTGTGGCATACTGCTGGGCGTAGTCGGCGATCTGCTTGAGCTTGCCACCCTGATTTCCGGAGCACCGGGGGCATTGGGGGCGAAGCTCCTGCTGTGCGGGCCTGTGGTTGAGCAGATTGAGGTGGAGGAGCACCTGCTCCATGTAGCTGGTGCAGAGCTCCTGGGGCCAAATGTGGTCGGCGTGGTAGGTGTTGGCTGGAAAGCGGTGGGAGGGATCGCTGTGGCAGCCGTTCGCAATGCCGAGCTGCTGAATCCGGTAGCCCTCGGTACTGGTGACCTTCGGGCCTGAGGACTGGATGGCGTCGACACCGACTTTTCCTTCAGAGACGCCGTTGATCAGCATGAATACCTCGAGCTTCATGTTTGCGTCGCTGTTCAGCCATTTGACGATCTCGGTTGAGGTCATGCTGTTGAGCCGCCGCACGGTTGCCGCCTGCTGATAGGAGCAGGAGTTGCATTGAGGGCGGAGCATATAGGTCTTGGCGTTAACGTCTTTGCCCTCGAAGGCGACGTCTAGGGCGGCGCGCGCGCTGATATTCAATTCGGTGGGCGGGAAGTGATCGCCGACCCAGGGCTGATCGGCATCGATCTCAAGGCGCGTGTTGCAGGTATGGCAGCCCAGCCTTTGGCCGATCTCGTTGGTTGCGGCCTTCATCTGCGGGGTGAGGGAGAACTGGTTCCAGCGAATCGCAATTCCAGTGCCGCCAGCGGCGACCCAAGCGGGTTTGCTTGTGTTGCTCTGAAACTCTTCGAGAAGAAGCTGGCGCAGCCTGATCTCTACGGGATTGATTGCTGCGGGAGCGGCCATAGTTACCCTCGTGACCAAACCAGCATACGTGATGACTTGTCGTTGAGAGGGTTGTGGGACCTGAGCCAGGCAAAGGTGATGGTGGAAGACGGTAGAATCTTAGGTGATGATTGACCTTGGGTATGTTCGGGCTAACTTTGGCCTTGTGGAAGAGAAGTTGCGAGCGCGTGGGGCTGATCCTGCGGTGATGTTGAAGGACTTTGCGGCGATCGATCGGGAGCGTCGCGAGGCGATTACCGAGGCGGAGACGCTGAAGGCTGAGCGGAATCGGCTGACGGAGCAGATCTCCGAGTTGCGGCGTTCGGCTGGGGATGCGACGGCTCTGACGGAGGAGACGAAGGGGCTGAAGGTTCGCGGTGAAGGACTGGAGGCTGCGGCTGCTGCGGCGGATGAGCGGCTGCGGGAGATGATGCAGGGGCTGCCGAATCTGCCTGCGGACGATGTGCCGCTGGGCAAGAGCGAGCACGACAATGTGCAGGTGAAGGTGTGGGGCGAGAAGCCCGCCTTCGACTTCGCGGCGAAGGCACATTGGGAGATCGGGGAGGCGCTCGGGATACTGGATTTTGAGCGGGCGGCTAAGATCTCGGGTTCACGGTTTGTGGTGCACTTCGGGCAGGGAGCGCGGTTGGAGCGGGCGCTGGCTAACTTCATGATCGACTTGCATACGGGGGAGCATGGGTATACCGAGGTGCTGCCACCCAGTGTGGTGAATTCGAAGAGTCTGTTTGGGACAGGGCAGTTGCCGAAGTTTGCCGAGGACTTGTTTCACTGCGACGACAAGGGCGCCTATGAGGCAGGGAAGTACCAGGATAACGATCACTGGCTGATCCCGACGGCTGAGGTTCCGGTGACGAACCTGCTGCGCGATGAGACCTTGCAGGAGGCCGAACTGCCGATCTCGTTTTGTGCGTATACGCCTTGCTATCGGAGTGAGGCGGGGAGCTATGGCAAGGATGTTCGCGGGATGATCCGGCAGCACCAGTTTCAGAAGGTGGAGCTGGTGAAGTTTGTGCGGCCAGAGGATTCTTCGGCGGCGCATGAGGCGCTGACGCGGCATGCGGAGACGGTGCTGGAGAAGCTGGGCCTGCCGTATCGGCGGATGCTGCTGTGTACAGGCGATATGGGATTTTCGGCGGCGAAGACCTTTGATCTGGAGGTATGGCTGCCGGGGCAGGGGCTGTATCGGGAGATTAGTTCTTGCTCGAACTTTGAGGCGTTTCAGGCTCGGCGGGCGAATATCCGGTACAAGGCTGTCGGGCAGAAGAAGTCTGAATTTCTACATACGCTCAACGGCAGCGGACTGGCAATTGGGCGGACTTATCTCGCGGTGCTGGAGAATTATCAGCAGGCGGATGGGACGGTTCGGGTGCCGGAGGTGCTGGTGCCGTACATGGGTGGCGAGACGGTGATCGGGAAGCAAGCGGGGAAGCGGTAGACCATGTTCAAGCTGGTGAGCAGATATTTCTGGTGGACGTATGAGCGGGGTAGCCTGCACTACGACGTGATGGTGACGGTGATCCTGCTATTCCTGTTTGTATCGCCGCACTTTATCAACTTCAAGGACCGGCCGGTGACCACGGTCGCCACGCATGCGAGTGAGGTGCTGGTGCGCGAGGCGGGTAGCGTGGGGAACACGGCGCGGTTTCTGTACCAGGTGCGGACAGAGGATATGGGCGCGGCGAAGACGGATGCCGAGGTGCGGAGTGCGATCCTGCGCGTGGTGGAGCCGATTTCGGGCGAAGTGGCGATTGAGAAGTATGAGCCGGTGAACGATCCGTCTGGACGGCTGATTGCGTATAACGTATGGGTGCTGCGGTAACGAAGATCCGGGTGATGGCGTCTTAGGAGTGATGATGAAGCTTCGGTGTGTGGTGGCGTTTGCGGTGATGATGACGGGGGGAGCGTTGGCGCAGGCTCCTGCGGCGCATCTGGCGGGGGTGCTGAGCCAGATGGATGCGGCGAGCGCGAAGTTCCAGTCAGCTGAGGCTGACTTTCAGTGGGATTTTTATGAGCGGGTGACGCGGTCGACCTCGACGCAGGCTGGGACGATCTTCTTTCAAAAGCAGAAGAGCACGACGGAGATGGGCGCGAAGATGACGACGCCGGGCTTGAAGTTCCTGAGCTTCAAGGAGAATGGACTGCAGATCTATGATCCGGGTCCGAATACGCTGTTGAAGATTTCGACGGCAAAGAACGGAGCGCAGGTGGAGAGCTTCCTGACGCTTGGGTTTGGGGGAAGCGGACGGGATCTGGAGAAGGCGTGGACGATCAAGGATCTGGGAGCGGAGACTGTGGATGGTGTTTCGACAGCCAAACTGGACCTTGTGTCGAAGGATCAGAATGTGCAGAACATGTTCTCGCATGTGACGGTGTGGATCGATCTGGCACGTGACATTTCGTTGCGGCAGGAGTTCTTTACACCTTCGGACGATAAGCGGACGGCGATCTATAAGAACATTCGCTATAACGGCAAGGTGGATAAGAAGCCGTATGAGATTAAGACGAACTCTAAGACGAGTGTGTCGAATCGGTAGGGTGCGGGGTGAACGCAGGTTCCCTTTGGAAATGACATCAGAACGGCAGAGGCAAGAACAACCGCAGATCCTTCGACTTCGCTCAGGATGACAGGTTTGTGGATGGATCAGGGGCGGATTCCTTTTGGCGGCTGAAGAGTATGGACGCGGCCAGAAAGACGATGGGGAAGAACTCGAGGGTGTAGCGAGGTTCTGAATTGTCGAGGGTCAGCAGTAAGGCGCAGCGCAGAGTGATGGAGGCGAGCATAGCCCAGGCGAGGGCGGCTCGCCCGTTCCATTTGCGGCGGTGCCACAGGAACACGCCGATGCCTGCGAGCACGAAATAAGCCAGGTTGAGCGCGGCGTAGGCGGTGCCGAAGGCTGTCTGGGCGTGGTGCTCGCTCCATTTCCACCACTCGAGGGAGATGGGGAGCATCTCGAGGCGGGGACGCAGGGCCATGTTGATGAGGCGAGCTGCCGGGAGCGCGAGATAGTAGCGGATGGGGTCGGCGGTGATGCGCTCGTGGGCTAGTTCGGCGAAGCGGGATTCGAGGGCAGGGGTGTCGTTCGAGGTGTCGTTGTAGTCGTTGAGGAGGGCTTCGGTGCGAATGTACTGGGCGTCGGAGTCGAAAGCGCGGTTGGGGAGGTCGGTGATTTGGATGGGGCCGCCGTCGTAGTTCCAGTACACGTCTTCTGTGGAGGTGAAGTCGATGGCCCAGGTGCGGTACCAGCGCTGGAAGTCTAGAGGGATCTTCTCGCCGGGGTCGGTGGCGTAGCGCGGGGCGAGTGGCTGGAAGACGTGGAAGGTGCGCTGGTTGCGGAGGGTCCACGGGATGAGCGGGAGCAGGATGCAGATGGCTGCTGTGACTACGGGTAGGGCGCGCTTCGTGAGGGAGACGTTGTCGACCCCACCCTTTCGCGGTAGGGCTGCGAAAGGGTGGGGCGGCCGGGATTTGATTGCGAGCCAGAGCATGGCGGGGAGGATGGCGGCGGCGAGGAGGCCTTGCTCGGGCCGGAGGAGGATGCTGTAGGCGAGGGTGATTGTGATGACCCAGAGCCAGCGGTTGGGGCCATGGTCAGTGGTGCTCCAGCGCTCGAGTGCGTAGAAGGCGAGGGTGATGCAGGCGAGGGTGAGGGTCTCGGTGAGAGGGGCGGCGACGTAGCTGGCGGTGAAGGGGCAGAGGGCTGCGAGCCAGAGGGCGGCGACGCGGGCGCGGGGACCGAAGAGTCTTCCGGCGAGGGCACTGATGAGGAGGCAGGAGACCAGGTCGATGACGGTCTGCACGTACATGACTGCCGTGTAGGCGCTGAGGCCGAAGATGCGGAAGCAGGCCACGAGGAAGAGTGGGTAGCCGGGGAGGCGAATGAGGGTGGGCTTGGGGACGCCCGCATTCATGACAAAGCCGTAGACGTTGTGCTGCATCCAGTTGATGGCGATCTCGCCGTAGATGAGGGTGTCGCCGTCGATCCGGGCGGTGTGGGTGATGAACCAGTGGCGGAGGGCGAAGCCGATGGCGAGCGCGGCGGCGATGTGCAGCCAGAGGGTGCGGCGCTGATTTGTGAGAGGGTGCATCGCTTCGCATCATACTGTGAACGCGAGCGGTGGTGTGTCGTGGATGGTTCGTTGACTCAGGGGACGGTGCTGCATACGATGGCGTTAGTGAGAGACGCAGGACAGAGCGGGCAATTTCCCAACACATGAGCGATCCAGTTTTCTACGACCCGCAACGAAAGCGCTGGAAGCGTCTGCGGCGCATCTTCGACGTGCTCGCTCTGCTCGGCCTCGTGGTGGGAGCGCTCTTCGTGGTGGGATTGCTGCGGATGAAGCCGCTGCCGGAGCTCTTGCTGCCGATGCAGAAGCGGAACTTCCGCACACTGGCGCACCAGGCGACAGACAACAAATCCGGGCAGAAGCTGCATCGTGCTGCGCACCGACGAACGGATCGGAAGCCTTCGGAGATTCCGTTCAACTCGGGTGAAGGTCTGCGTGCGGCGTACTACGTTGAGGATGACCCGGCCAGCTATTCTTCTTTGAAGCAGCATGTGAAACAGATTGACCTGCTGTTTCCTGAGTGGCTGCACATGGTGACGCCGGATGGGTCGCTGACGGCGTACTCACTCGATAATCGGCCGTATCCGGTGGTGGATGCGGCGGGTGTGCACCTTGTGGATCGCGAGAATAAGGTCGCTCGGGTGATCTCGGACGCGCACGAAGATACGGAAGTCTTTCCGCTGATCAATAACTACGACCCGACGGTCAACAAGTTTTTGCCAAACATCGGCGAGTTTCTGAAGAACCCGGTAGCGCGTCAGAACTTCATCCAGCAGATTGACACATTTCTGGCGAAGAACCCTAGCTATCGTGGACTTTCTCTGGACTTCGAAGAGATTCCCACCGAGGCGCAGCCGGGCTTTCAGGCCTTGGTGGCAGCGCTCTATGCGGACTTCCATCCGCGAAATCTTCGGTTGTACGTGAATACGCCGGTTGCTGATGATGACTTCAACCTGAAGTACATCGCCGACAACTCCGACGGCCTGCTGCTGATGAACTACGACCAGCACCAAACGGAGAGTGAACCGGGTCCGATTGCGGCGCAGGATTGGTTTGTCGACAATCTAAAGCGCGTTCTGAAGACGGTGCCGAAGGAAAAGATTATCTGTTCGCTGGGCAGCTATGGCTACGACTGGGTCTCCCAGTTGCCGACGGAGGCCTCGGCTGTCAAGGGGAAGAAGAAGGCTACACCGGCGGCTCCGAAGTTCCTGTACGCGCAGACTGTGTCGACGCAGACAGCATGGCAAGCGGCGTTCGACTCTGCGTCGCAGATCGATCTTGATGATGACTCGCTCAACGTGCACTTCGCGTATGACGACAATGACGCGCACATTCGCCACCAGATCTGGTTTCTGGATGCGGTGACGGTGCTGAACCAGATGCGTGCGGCCCAGGCGTTGGGGTTGCAGACGTTTGCGCTGTGGCAGCTTGGGTCGGAAGATAACTCGCTCTGGAAGATCTGGGACAGGCCGGGGCATGCCGATCCTGCAAAGGACCTGGCGAGTGTGGACCCCGGCTACGACGTGGATACAGAAGGGAATGGAGACATCCTGAGGGTGACGCGTAAGCCGCAGATTGGGCGTCGCGAGATCACTATGGATGATGACGACGATGTTCCGTTAGCGTCGCGGTCGGTGACGCAGGAGCGGATGGAGTCTTATCCTCTGTCGTACACGATCGAGCAGTATGGCTACCAAGCGAAGAAGGTCGCGCTATCGTTCGACGATGGACCTGATCCGACGTGGACGCCGAAGATCCTCGACATTCTGAAGAAATATGGTGTGTCCGGTACCTTCTTCATGATCGGGGAAGAGGCGCAGGATAACGTCGGCGTGATGAAGCGGGTGTATCGCGAAGGGCATGAGATTGGCAATCATACCTATACGCATCCAGACATCAGTGAAATCTCAAACCGATCGATCGACCTGCAGCTGAACTTCAC
The DNA here is from genome assembly GCF_025685605.1 of Granulicella arctica. NCBI lineage: Bacteria > Pseudomonadati > Acidobacteriota > Terriglobia > Terriglobales > Acidobacteriaceae > Granulicella > Granulicella arctica. Next base: position 480,748 of record NZ_JAGTUT010000001.1, on the reverse strand, counting down.
GGAGCGGTTGTTCGCTTCGAAGCTGGGCGTGCAGCCGCTCTACTTCAGGCCTCCCTACTCGATTGACCAAGAGCCGGATACAAATGATCAGGCTGCCCCGGTGGATCGCATCGAGGGCCTTGGCTACATCATTATCGGCAACAAGATCGACACGAATGATTGGGACGAGCATCCGCGGAAGTCTCCCCAAGAGATTACGGATAGCGTCTTCGACGCCATCGCGCAGATGGATGCGCGGCCTTGGACTCGGGGATCGATCATCCTGCTGCATGATGGTGGTGGGGATCGCTCGCCGACGATTGCGGCGCTGCCGGTTCTGATCGAAACGCTGCGTGCGCGCGGGTATGAGATTGTGCCGGTGTCGCAGCTTCTTGGAAAGACCCGCGCGGAGGTGATGCCTGCGCTTACATCGCGCCAGCGGTGGCAGGCTGCGGTCGATTCAATTGCGTTCTTCTTCATCAGCTTTTTCAACCACTTCGTGATTGGCGTGTTCTTTGTCGGCGATGTGCTGATGAGTGCGCGGCTCATTGTGATTGGTGTGTTTGCTGTTATCGATCGTCTCCGTAAGCGGAAGAACTTTGCAACGGCGGACTACTTGCCGCGGGTTGCTGTGCTGATTCCGGCTTACAACGAAGAGGTGGTGATCGTGCGGACGATCCGGTCGGCGATGATGTCGACCTACAAGAACATCCGCATTATCGTGATCGATGACGGGTCAAAGGATCGGACGAGCCAAGTGGCACGCGATGCGTATCCGGCGGATATCGAGTCCGGCCGGCTGACGGTTTTGACGAAGCCGAATGGCGGCAAGGCCGATGCGCTGAACTATGCGCTTGAACGGATTGACGAAGACATTTACGTTGGCATCGACGCGGATGGTGTGATCGCCCATGATGCGATTACGAAGATGGTCTGCCACTTCGCGAACCCGAAGATCGGGGCGGTGGCGGGAAATGCGAAGGTTGGCAACAGGGTAAATCTGTGGACGCGGTGGCAGGCGTTGGAGTACATCACGAGCCAGAACTTTGAGCGGCGAGCCTTGGACCTCTTCGATGTGGTGATGGTGGTACCGGGGGCGATCGGCGCGTGGCGGACGGCGGCAGTCCGGGCCGGTAACGGCTACCACACCAACACGGTGGCTGAGGATGCCGACCTGACGATGAACCTGCTGGAGCAGGGATACTCGGTGATCTATGAGGACCAGGCGCTGGCGTTTACCGAGGCCCCGGTCAACATGGATGGGCTGATGCGGCAGCGGTTCCGCTGGTCGTTCGGGATACTCCAGGCGATCTTCAAGCACCGTGGTGCGATTCGTCAGCATCGAGCGATGGGGCTGTTTGCGCTGCCGAATATCCTGATCTTCCAGATCTTGCTGCCGCTGGTGTCGCCGCTGATCGACCTGATGTTTGTGTTCGGGGTCATCCACTATCTTGTCGACCGGCACTTCCATCCGGAGACGGCTTCGACGACAAGCTTCTACAAGCTGCTCGGCTTCTTCCTGGCGTTCACTGTGATCGACTTTTGTGCGTCGGCGCTGGCCTTTACGCTGGAACGGAAGAACAAGGCGAGCAAGGGTGACTTCTGGCTTCTGTTCCACATTTGGATTCAACGATTCACGTATCGACAGGTGTTCTCGCTGGTGCTGTTCAAGACCGTGAAGCGGGCGATCGACGGTAAGCCATTTGCGTGGGACAAGCTGGATCGAACGGCGAAGATGTCGAAGTCTACCGAGAAGATGATGCAATAGGTCGGTCGACTTACTCCTCAGCGGAGAGGATGCCAGAGTGTACCGCTCGCTGGTACTATCATCGGGATCCAAACTAGAGGAACGTAATGTCTTTTAAAGCTGATCGGCGTAGCTTCATTATCGGGAGCGGACTCACGGCTCTCGCTTCGACAAAAGCGTTCGGTGCAAACGATGTGCTGCGGGTCGGCGTGATCGGCGCGGGTGGCCGGATGCGGAACCTGCTGGATTCAGCGGATGCGCTCGGCGGCTATGAAATTGTTGCAGTGAGTGATGTGTATGCTCCGCACTGCGACGCTGTAAAGGCCAGGGCGAATGCTACGGGGGCTACGTCGCATGTGGACTATCACGAGGTTCTGAATAACAAGGGTATTGATGCGGTACTTATCGCGACGCCGGACCATTGGCATGTTCGGGTTGCAACGGACGCGATCGCTGCCGGTAAGGATGTGTACCTCGAGAAGCCGGTGACGCATACGCTTGAAGAAGGTGCGCCGCTCATTCATGCGGTGCGATCGAGCAAGCAGATCTTGCAATGCGGTATGCAGCAACGCAGTTGGAGCCACTTCCGCAATGCGGTGGATTTGATTCAGGGTGGAAGCCTTGGGCGGATCACGCAGGTGAGAACATACTGGTGGCAGAACTACGGTTCCAGCGGCGGTTGGACGGCTATGAAGCCGATGGATGCGAGCCTGCTGGATTGGAAGCGATGGCTTGGCGGCGCACCGGACCAGGCGTTCAGCGTGGAGAAGTACAGCCGCTGGCGCTGGTACTGGAACTTTGGTGGCGGCGCGATGACGGACCTGTTCGCACATTGGATCGACGTGGTGCATTGGGCAATGAAGGCCGACCAGCCCGTGATGGCGCAGATGCTCGGCGACAAGTATGTGTTTGAGGAGTGGGATTGCCCGGATACGCTGCAGGCGGCGTTTCGCTACCCCGGCTTCGACGTGGTGTACGAGGGGATGATGAGTTCGTCGATCGATGATGGCGGGCTGGATTTCCGTGGAACAGAGGGAACGCTGAAGCTTTCGCGTAGCGGATTTACGCTCTATCGGGAGAACATCAAGAGCGATCAGAATCCCGTGCTGACGGAACGTAGCTTCAGGGATGGAACGATCGCGCACATGGAGAACTTCTTTGCCTGTATCAAGAGCCGTCGTGAGCCGAATGCGCCGGTCGAGGCTGGTGTAGCAGCAGCGCGAGCGGGACATATTGGAAATCTTGCGTACCATCGCGGGGGGCAGACGGCCTGGCCGGTGAAGACATAGGCGGCCAGGGAATGCTGCACGGCTGATCGCGGTAAAATCGCAAGATGACTACTGCTGCTGCGGCTTTGCTTGCCTCGCTCCCTTCCTTCAAGAATGAAGAGTTTCTGGACTTTACCGATGCGGCGAATCGCCGTGCGATGGAGGAGGCGTTGGCTACGGTCGGCGGCCGCCTTGGTCGAGAGTACGACATGGTCGTCGGTGGGCGACGACTCAAGACGGATGGAAAGATTACCTCGGTCAACCCAGCGCGACCTGCGCAGGTGATTGGTGTTCATCAACGTGCGGAGGCCGAGCACGCGGAGGCTGCGGTTGAGGCGGCGCGGGTGGCGTTCGCGGGCTGGAGTCGCGTTCCGGTGGTCGAACGCGCAGAGCTACTGCTGAAGGTTTCGGCTCTGGTGCGGGAGCGGAAGTTTGCATTCTGCGCATGGCTGACCTTCGAAGTAGGCAAGAACTGGGCCGAGGCGGATGCCGATGTTGGCGAGACGATCGACTTTCTGGAGTTCTACGCGCGTGAGGCGCTGAAGCTGGATGGAGTGGCGACGCCGATCCAGATGCCGGGTGAGCGGAATCGGCTACGGTATGTGCCGCTTGGCGTGGGTGCGGTCATTCCGCCGTGGAACTTTCCGCTGGCGATTATGGCGGGTATGACAGCGGCAGCTATCGTGTGCGGAAACACGGTAGTTCTCAAGCCCTCCGTCGATGCGCCGACGATTGCAGCGGAGTTCATGAAGCTGCTGGAAGAGGTCGGGCTGCCGGATGGGGTGGTGAACTTCTGTCCGGGTGAAGGGCCGGGATTTGGGAGCGCAATCGTGGCGCATCCGGAGGTTCGGTTTATCGCGTTTACAGGATCGAAGGCGGTTGGTCTCGAGATCCATGAGAGCGCGGCGAAGGCCAAGCCGGGTCAGATCTTTATCAAGCGGACAATTCTTGAGATGGGTGGGAAGGACGCCATTATTGTGGCGGCGGATTGCGATCTGGATTCGGCTGTCGAAGGGGTTGCCGCGAGCGCGTTCGGGTTTAGCGGGCAGAAGTGCTCAGCGTGCTCGCGCGCGATTGTGGCGGCGGAGGTCTACGACGCCTTCTGCGAAAAGCTGCAGGCGAGGGTGGACACGATCAAGGTTGGCGATCCGGCGGATAATTTTTACGGCGGCCCTGTGATCAGCGACAAGGCGTATCAGCGCGTGCTCTCGTACCTGGAGATTGCGAAGGGCGAGGGGCGCCTGCTGAATGGTGGAAGCGCGATTGAGAAGGATGGCGGATACTACGTCGCGCCGACGGTCGTTGTGGACGTGGCACCTAATGCGCGGATCGCGCAGGAGGAGATCTTTGGACCGGTGCTGGCGGTCATCAAGTCGACGTCGATTGACCAGGCGCTGCAGATTGCGAACAGCACGGAGTATGGTCTTACCGGGGCGATCTACTCGGGATCACGCGCGACGCTGGACCGCGCCAGTGAGGAGTTCCAGGTAGGCAATCTCTACCTCAACCGAAAGTGCACCGGAGCGATGGTAGGGGCGCACCCGTTTGGTGGTTTCAATATGAGCGGGACGGATTCAAAGGCGGGTGGCCCGGATTACCTGCTGCTGTTTACGCAGGGTAAGTCGGTTGCGGAGAAGGTGGGCGGGGCCACGGTAAAGGAAGCGATGGAAGAGGAGTTGATGGGAATTTAGCCAGGTGGCGCGCAGCGGTCACAAGCGGATAGGTGCTCGTATGGGCGCTTATCCGCTTATTTTTGCGCTAGGCGGTTTTCTTCTGGAGGAGGGTTCCGGCTTTGGCGGCGGCGTCGGCAAGGATGCGGTGGTGGAGGGTGAAGAGGGCCAGTTCGAGACGGTCGGACACACCGGTCTTGTCGTAGATGCCGCGCAGGTAGTTCTTGATGACCTGTTCCTTGGTGTTGAGTTGTAACGCGATGTCCTTGTTCTTGCAGCCCTGCACGATGAGGGCGACGATCTGCATCTCTTTGGGCGTGAGGCGATCGCGGACGCGGGCTCCCACGGTGTCGGTAGCCGTCATCGCGGTGATGTTGGAGTGATGAACGTAGCGCTGCCCACGAGCGACGCGGCGGAGACAATCGACGAGATCCGATCCGCTGATATTCCTGCAGACGATGCCGTCGATTCGCGAAGCGATCTCTTCGGCGACCTCTTCCGTGTTCTCCGTAACGAGAATCGATCGGCTGCCAGCGGCCTGGGCGCGGGAGAGGACCTGGTCTACATTCAGCATCATGCTGGTCGAGAAGAGAACGATGACGCTGCGGAATTGATCGATCGCGGCGAGAAGGCGAGCGGAGTCTTCACATTGTGCGACGATGCGCATGTCGTCTTCGACGGCCAGGACGCGGGCGGCGCCGGATCGGAAGATAGCCTGGTTGTCCGCGAGTATGAGCCTATTCATGGTGTCGATCTCCTGCGGCATAAGCTCTCCTGTCCGCAGTCACCTCATCGGCGGCTATCCGGGTGCTTCCTCGTCATGTCTGCTATTCGTACAAGTCTACGCCCGATTTTAAGACTGAGCGTAAACGTCGGTGCGCATGGCGCAACAATCGAAGCGCTTCGTGGGATAGAGGTTATTGGCGCGGATTCCTTATAGATGGCAGGTAAATTTTTCTGAAGCGTTCGACCGGTCAGACCACTCCAATCTATGGGCATTTTTATTACAAATGCGCCATAGTAGAGCTATGCCTAAACCGATACTGTTAGCGATTGATGATGACACGAGCGTCCTGGAAGCAGTTGTTCAGGATCTGCGTCGCCATTACGGCCAGAACTACCGCATAATCCGTGCTGTTTCCGGAGATTCCGCGCTCGAAACCTGTGTTCAATTGAAGCAGCGCGAGGAGACGGTGGCGTTATTCCTCTCCGATCAGCGCATGCCCGGGATGAGCGGGATTGAGTTCCTGCAGCAGGCGATGGTGCTCTTTCCCGATGCAAAGCGGGTGCTGCTGACGGCTTATGCGGATACGGAAGCGGCGATTCGCGCGATCAACGCCGCGAAGATCCATTACTACCTGAATAAGCCCTGGGATCCGCCTGAGGAGAAACTTTATCCGGTGCTGGACGATCTGCTGGAATCCTGGAAGCAGGGCTATCGGCCAGCCTATGAAGGTATCCAGGTGGTCGGGATGCGGTGGTCGGCGGCGGACTACCAGGTGCGCGACTTTCTGGCCCGACACCGGGTCGAATATAAGTGGCTGAGTCCGGAGTATTCCTCGGACGCGCTGGAGTTGTTGAAGAAGAAGGGGATCGACGACTCGAAGATGCCGGTTGTGCTCTTTGGGGACGGAACGGTGCTGCTGCAGCCCTCGCCCCAGGAACTTGCGGCGAAACTTGGTCTGCCGATGCAGGCGAAGCAGGATTTTTACGACGTGATCGTGATTGGCGCAGGGCCGGCTGGCCTGGCGGCAGGGGTATACGGAGCTTCTGAGGGTTTGCGCACGCTGATTGTTGAAGGTGAGTCTGTGGGCGGGCAGGCAGGGTCGAGCTCGAAGATCGAGAACTACCTGGGCTTTCCGCAGGGGCTGAGCGGCGACGAGCTTGCGAAACGCGCTTATCTTCAGGCACAGAGGTTGGGAGCCGAGTTTCTGACGCAGCGGGTTACCGCGCTGCGTTGCGAGAACAACTACCATGTCGTGCAGATGGCAGACGGGCGCGAACTTACCTGTCATGTTTGTCTGGTAGCGACTGGCGTGTCGTATTGCAAACTGGATATTCCGGGGGAAAGCAAGTTCTCAGGAGCGGGTATGTATTACGGCGCGGCGCTCACCGAGGCCAAAGGGTGTGCCGAAGAAGAGATATATATCGTCGGTGGAGCGAACTCGGCTGGTCAGGCGGCGATGCACTTCTCTCGTTTTGCCTCAAAGGTCCATATGCTGGTTCGCGGCGAGTCGCTGGTGAAGAGCATGTCGAAGTACCTGATCGATCAAATCGAGGCTGTGCCGAACATTGTGGTTGAACCGTTCACGGAGGTCGTCAGCATGTCGGGCGACACGCACCTCGAGTGCCTAACCTTGAAGACGCCGAACGGAGAAGAGCGGCGGGCGGCGAACTCTCTATTCGTATTTATCGGAGCGTCTCCGAAGACCGACTGGTTGCCAAAGACGATAGCCTGCGATCCCAAGGGCTTCATCCTTGCAGGACCTGACCTGAAGGCGAGGGCTGCGAAAGAGTGGACTCTGGAGCGTGATCCGTACCTGCTTGAGACGAGTGTGCCGGGCATCTTTGTTGCTGGCGATGTCCGTTTCAACTCGGTTAAGCGATGTGCTTCTGCGGTTGGCGAGGGCTCGATTGCGATTCAATTTGTACACCAGTACCTGGCGACCCTGTAATGGTAGAACTGCGTGAGGATATGAGCGAAAGTACACTGATTGCCGATGCAAAACTTGGACGGGAACTAGACGCAGATACGGTGGCGAAGCTGCGTAATGTTCCGATTCTCCAGTCACTGGCTGTCGATAAGCTGGTTTGTCTCGAGAATGCAGACAATGTCTATCTGAAGGACGCCGAAACCGTGGCGGTGCAGGGCGAAGTCGCGCACTTTTTCTGGATCCTGCTCGACGGAGAGTTGCGGGTTTCTCAGGTCACCACGGAGGGCCATGAGATGAACATGTATGTGCTGCCTCCGGGGTCTGCTTTCGGTGAAGTGCCGCTGCTGGCAAATTTGCCAACTGCCGTAAACATCCGCTCCGTTGCTAATACGCGCCTGCTTCGGCTCGATGAGGACGGATTCTGGACGTTGATGACTGCGTGCCCAGAGGTCCGCAAGGCGATCCTTGGAAATATGGCGATGCGCATCCAGAAGATGCAGAGCATCGTGATCCATCAGGAGAAGATGGCATCTCTGGGAACGTTGGCTGCGGGCCTGATGCATGAGTTGAACAATCCCGGCGCGGCGGCACGACGTGCGGCTTCACAGCTTCGCGAGAACCTGATGCGTCTCCATGCGCTGTCCGCTAAGTTTACGCGGATCAAGATGACGCAGGAACAGAAGGAATGCATTCTGGACTTGCAGGCGTACGCGCTTTCTGTAAAAGCGCCGCTACGGATGAATTCGCTTGAGCAGAGCGATGCCGAGGAAGCGCTTGCCGAGTGGATGGAAACTGCCGAAATTGAGAATGCGTGGAAGTTGGCGCCCACACTGGTGTCGATCGGTATCGATGCAAAAGGTTTGATGTGTGCACATTCGGAGTTCCCGGCGGGCGAGTTCTCGGATGCGTTGAGCTGGCTTGAGGCGATGGTCTCGAGCATGCAGCTCGTGGCTACGATCGAGGAGAGCATCGGGCGCGTGAGCGACCTCGTCCATGCAGTAAAGTCATACGCCTATGAGGGCAAGGGGCAGAAGCAGACGCTTGATGTAAACGATAGTATTCATGCGACGCTGGTCATCCTTGGGCACAAGTTTCGTGAGAAGGAAATCGTGCTGGAAAAGGATTTTGCGGCCGACCTTCCTCTGCTGAATACAGAGTGCTCGGGGCTGAATCAGATTTGGACGAATTTGCTCGATAATGCGATCGATGCCGTGTCGCAGAAGGGCCACATCAAGATTCGCACCTGGACCGAGGTGATCGAGAAGGATTCGACTACTTCGCAGAAATACATCGGCATCAGCGTTACGGATAACGGGTCGGGCATACCGATCGTGTGCCAGCGCCAGATCTTCGATCCGTTCTATACGACGAAACAGGTAGGTGTCGGAACGGGTCTCGGTCTGGGCATCGTGCACAGGATTGTGGAGCAGTTTGGCGGGCGCATCCTGTTCTCATCGGAGCCGGGAAATACCGAGTTTGTGGTGCGGCTGCCGACAGGAACTGCATAGATTCCTGTCAAAGAATTTACGTTTCCTTGCGCAACTTTATTCCTTAGAAACATTTCATGGCTCCTCGCGTTCGTATGAGTGATTGCGCTGCTTTTAGAGAGCGCAGACGAAAGCGAGGATGTGATGAGATTGTTCAAGTTTAGAGATGGAATACTGACGCTGGTCGCTGCAGCAACGCTGTTTACGGCTGGATGTGCGCAGCGCGCGTACTATGTCGCACCGCCTCCACCACCGCCGGGGCCGTCGCCACTGGTTGCAGAGGCAGAGCAGAACGGCTTCCGCGCTGGAGCCGATGCTGGTGCACGTGACGCCTACAACGGCTATGGATATGCGCCTAAGCGTGATCGCGCGTTCCATGAGACGCCCGGCTACGATCCGCGCTTTGGACCGTTTGGACCGTACCAGGGTTATTTCAGGGGTGCTTACCTGCGCGGCTACCAGCAGGGGTTCTATCGCCGATAGCAACCTTGCCGTCCCGCCTGTACAGAGTGGGACGGTTAACACTCATTGCAGCATTGCCTGTGTCGGCGCAGCATGGAGATAGCGGCTCGCGAAGGTAATAAACGTCGGCCAGTTGGGGCCGGGAGTGTGGCCTCCACTGTGCTGGCGGAAGGCAAGGTCGCCAGCGATCAGTGGCGTCTCGATCGCCGGAAGTTCTGTGGTGGCGAGGTCCTTCTTACCGAGCAGGCGATAGACAGGGCCCGCAGCAGCGGTCGCCATGAACATGCCGCGAGAGTCTGCCCAGCCGTCCCCTTCGGTCGCTCCTCCGCCGATGAAGACCGGACGTGGCGCGCAGAGATCGATGAGGTCATGCGCGTCGACGGGCAAGTCGTTCGGTGTGAGCGGACCGGCGTACTTGAGGAAGTTGCCAGCCATCCAGTGGTACTCGTTGGTGCCTGCTACGTTTTCGAGGGTCTCGCCCCAGTTGCGCCTGCTGAGCTTGGCGCCACCTGCTCCTGAGGAGCTGACGTACGCGATGGCGAATCGCGGGTCATATGCCATCGCAACGAGCGTGGCTTTGCCGTAGCGTGAGTGGCCTTCAATGCCAACCTGCTTTGCATCAACGGATTTGTCTGTCTCGAAATAGTCGAGCGCGCGACTTGCGCCCCATGCCCAGGCGCGCAGGGCACCCCAGTCGTCGAGCTTGCGTGGCTGGCCGTGATTGACGAGCCCGATGATGCCCTCGGTCAGACCTGCGCCGTTATCAGCCTGAATACTGCCGGGGACGATTGTGGCGTAGCCCCAGCCCTTCGCAAGGACCTGCTGCTGCCAGGTCGGGCCAGGTGGCGGAGGAGGTGGTGCAGGTGCGCCGGGACGGCGCGGAAAGCCACCGATGAAACTGAGCTCCATGATGACGGGAACGGGACCGGTGGCGTTGGCCGGTGTGACGAGTTCGAGCTGAATGCCTACCGTGACCAGTGGATAAGCGGAATTATCGACATGACCGATGAGACTCTTCGTGGTGATCGGGAAGTCGCCGTTCGTACCGGGCTTGGTGGAGGTTACCTCCCACGTGACCCGCGGAGTGTGTGCGGGAGCGCGGCCGTATACCTCGCGGTCAAAGAGTTCGACGATCTCGGGGCGTCGCTGTTTCCACCAGGCGTCTGCGGTGGTTACCTTCTTGCCATTTTGAAGGAGGAGCGGGTCGGGAAGACTTGAAGAGGGGTTAGCTTTCGACTCGTCATAATTCGCAGCGAACGGAGAGTCCGGGCTGCCGTCACGACCTCGACGGATCGTGGTCATGTGAAGCAGGTCCATGGTGCGCTGATGGTCCTGCTCGGCAGTGAGGTGCACGACGCCGGGAGGGCTGCCGGCGGTCTGCGCGATCAGGCGGCTACTCTGTGGCACAAGCAGTGCAAGAAGTGCGAGGCGCGTAGACCATGTTGTGAACGAATGATGTGCCATATAGCCTTTCTTATTTGATCAGCGAAAGAGGCAGCCCCTTGAGGAGCTGCCCCGGAACTAAGTGGAACGATATCAGAAGTTGAAGCGACCGCTGTACTGCAGCGAACGCGTGTTGCCGAAGGTTGTGATGTAACCATTCACTGCCGAGGTAACGCTTGCATTCGGATTGGTGGTGAGCTGGGCATGGTTGAGCAGGTTGAAGCCTTCGACGCGAACCTGGAAGGAGCTCTCGCGGAAGACATGGAAGGAGCGAAAGACGCTGGCATTGACCAGCGTTGTGCCCGGTCCGCGAAATTCATTTCTGTGAGTGTTGCCGAAGGAACCGGCTGCGGGCTGTGCGAAGGATGTGGGATCAAAGAAGGCTTGGCCGCCGCTCACTGGGCTGCTTGATCCCTGCGCGTGCCCGCCAAGCTGACGATACGGCTTGACGAGGTCAGCGAAGACCGAGGTTCCTGCAGCATTGAGGTTGTTCGTTGCCGTTACGGAAAACGGAGCGCCGCTGACGTGGCTCATCGTGGTGTTGAGTTGTAGGCCACCGAAGACCTTCGAGGCAATCCCATCGTGAAGGAGCATCTGCCCGCCGCCGAATGGCAGGTGATAGATGGACCAGAACTGGAGATTGTTGGGATGATCGTAGCCGGCACTGGCACGATTTCTGCTGAAGTACTGCGGCAGGGAGAACGATGCGCCGTTGTAACTACTGTTATCGGAGAAGTTGAAGGCGTGCGACCAGGTGTAGATAAGGCCGAACTGTGCGAGACGACCGGCACGCCTGGTTAACTGCGTCTGTAGGCCGTTGTAGTTCGAGCTGAACGCGGGGGTGGCCGCGCCGACGTCGGTGTTGTTGTAGCAGGCGGCCTGCGTGTTGTTCGCCACCTGCGGGCAATGCAGCGTGTTCAGAACCCGGTTGACGTTGAACGAGCAGGGTGTCTTGGTGGTGGTCTCTGTGCTCGAGTAGATTCCGTTCTGATCGCAGAGCGTTGCGGAGGAGGGTAGGGGGGCGGGGTTGATGTCCAGGCTGGTGATCTGCCGGATCTCGTGGGTCCCTACATAGCCGAGTTCAAAGACGAACTGGTTGCCGAGATCCTGCTCGATAAACAGGTTCCAGCTCTCGATGTAGCCGCGGCGAAACTTCTGGGGAATGGTGGTCGTTGTGACGCTGACGGGAAGTGAGGTTGAACCAGAGGAAAAGTTCGGGGCTGCGACCGCAGGTATACCCACGGCCAGCGTCAGCGGAAGATTGTTCTGGCTGGTGTCGACAGCGACTCCAAAGGCGTTGACGCCAGCGTAGTTCTGCGCAAGGTCTACAGGATAGGTGTCACGGAGGAAGCGGAAGTTATCCGGGTCTTCGGTGATGCCTGCGCCGGAACGAACTACGAGGTGCTCATTGACACGGTAGGCGATGCCGAGGCGAGGAACGACGAGGCCCATGCCGACGTCGGTGCCTGCGTTGTTCGGTACGCCATTAAAGCCACCAGCGATCACATTCGACGCGAGAGGCAGGGTTGGGTCGAAGCGGAAGATACCCTCATGGTCGCGCGTAGGGGCTGGGTAGTATTCGTAGCGCGCGCCGTAGTTGAGCGTGAGCTTCTTGGTGATCGTCCATTGATCCTGGGCGTAGAAGGAGAAGGCGGACCAGCGGAGTGCGTTGGTAGCGATGAGGCCGGTGGCCTTCGCGACGCTGTTCGGATCGCCGAGTTCGAAGTCAGCAAGCGAGTTGTAAATGTTGGGATTCGCGCCTCCGTTGAGCGCGGTGAGGTTTCCAGTAAACATGAAGCCGCCGCGTGGATTATTAATACCGCTGCCGCTGGTGGGCTGGAAGTGGTTCAACGCGAAGTGGTAGTACTCTGCTCCGTACTTGGTGGCGTGCTTGCCCTTGGTATAGCTGACGTTGACGTTGCCGGTGTACTGGTTGTCCCGGAAGAGGAAGGGACTTGAACCGTTGCTGTTGCCGAGTGAGGAGAACCCGTTCGAGAAAGCGAAGACCGGGATGCCACCCTGCAGTGTGGTCGGTCCGTTGGTTCCGGGGATGCCGAGCGTGGTCAGGCCGTAGGAGCCGAGTGCGATGTCATCGGCCTGCGCGCCGGTGCGCTGGCGGGTGTAGCCGAAGTTCGAGTCGAGGACAAGATTCGGTGTGAAGATGTGCGTTGCACCCAGACCAACGTTTTGAATGCGCCCCGAAGCGGAGCCGGGCTGGCCTCCATCGAAGGTACCGCCGCCTGCTGCGCCCAGTTCCTGCGGATCGGTCAGAGAGTCAGGCGAGATGCTGTACCGACCAAAGAAGGTGGTATTTGCGCTGGCGTTGTAGCTGATCTTCGCGTCGATGGCCTCGCGGTTGTAGGCAGCGGTTGCGGTCCCGAAGAAGTCATTGTTCAGCTTGGTGGTGGTGTAGTCGGGATTGGTGATGGTTGCAGCGATCGGCTGCAACAGAGCCAGCATCTTGGCTGCCTGCGGGGACATACGTGATGCGGGAATGCCGTTGATTCCGTATTCCTGGAGGAACGTCAATCGTCCGGTTCCGTTGGCATTGCCAGTAGCAGGATCGTAGAGAGTGGTGTTCGTCGCGGAGAAATTACCGGCAATGAGGGCAGGGGTCGGTACGGTCTGAAATCCGCTGATGAGGGAACGGCGGGTTGTGCGCTCGAAATCGCCAAAGAAGAAGAGCTTATCCTTCTTGATTGGGCCGCCGACGGAGAAGCCGTACTGGTTGAAAACGTTTTTGGGAACGCGGGGAACTGATGCTTGTGTGGCCGTGTAAGCGCGGGCGTTGGTGTTGAAGATCTGGTTGTACTCCCAGACGCTGCCGTGAAGCTTGTTGGTACCGCTCTTGATCTGAACGTTGATCGACGATCCACCCGCAGTACCCTGCTCTGCGTTGAAGGAGTTGGTGACGATATTCACGTTGCCAATCGAATCGGCCGGCGGGACATACGCGATGATGTAGGGCAGCCAGCCGTAGGTGTTGACGGCACCGTCGATGCGGGTAGTGTTGCTGGTGTCCGCAACGCCGTTGACGTTGACTGAGATCGCGCGTGCCGGGTTGGACGCGGTCGAGTTTTGCTCGGTCGGCGCAGCAACACCGGGAATGAGCGCATAGAGATTCTGGAAGTTGCGGCCTTGCGACGAAGTAATGGGAAGCTCGGCAATCTCTGTCTGCGAGATCTCGTGATTGACCTCGGCTGTTTCTGTCTGGAGGATTGGAGCGGCACTATTGACGGTGACTTCGGAGGACACGCTGCCCAACTGCAGCGTTACGTCGACACGGGATTGCTGGTTGATGCTGATCGCGACATTCTTCTCGGTGAACTTCGAGAAGCTCGCTGTCGGATTGATGGTGAGGGTGTACGGTCCGGCCTGCAGGTCGCGGATAACGTACTCACCATTCGAATTGGTGGTAGCGGTGCGCGACTCGTTGGTCGTCTGATTCGTCACAGTCACGGGAGCGTTTGGCACAACCGCGTTGCTGGCATCGGCCACCGTTCCTGTAATCGAGCCATACAGGACCTGGGCATGCGCCGCAGCCGACGGGATGAGAAGCGTGAGCAGCAGGGCCACGGCAGCGCTCCAACGCAACATCGATGCCTGTCTGTTCGTCGCGTGGTGTGAGATTCGGTGCATCATTCTGTTCCTCCGAAGGTGTTCGTACTGCGGGCGAGGCTTAGTTCGCTGCTGTCCGTTTGCGTTTGTTAATTACTTTCTACGCGACGCGAACTTTATCTATCGCCTGCAAGAACTGTCAAGAGTTTTCTAACGCGGTTTGACGGTAAAACAAACTTTCAATCGTTTTAGCTCGCACCTACCTAAGGTCGTGGCACCGAGGGGGCGCTCCCTCCTGGTGCAAGGAGGGCCCCGTTTGAGCGAAGCAGGTTCTACTTTCAAATGACATGGCCGATTTAGTTGTAGTACAAGTCATAATGATTAGGACGCCACGTATTTACCTTTGAAACGAGATTGTGAGTACTCATGTTTAATCTTGCGGGCAAGGTAGCCGTCGTTGTGGGCGGAACATCCGGGCTCGGAAAGGCGATCGCTATTGGCCTGGCCAAGGCAGGCGCAGACGTGATCGCATCCTCGCGTTCGCAGGCCCATGTTGAAGAGACCGCGCAGTCGATTGAAGCTGCAGGAGTGCGAACACTCCGCTTGGTGTCGGACGTGAGCGATCGGAGCTCTCTCGAAACGTTGCACGACTCGATTGTTGCTACCTTCGGTACGGTGCATATCCTCGTCAATGCCGCCGGAATCACAAGGCGCGTACCGACTCTCGAGTGTTCGGAGGAGATATGGCGTGACATAATGAACGTCAATCTCAACGGTACTTTCCGAGCGTGCCAGATCTTCGGGAAGACGATGCTTGCGCAAGGATACGGTCGAATTATCAATATCGCCTCGCTTTCCACGTTCATTGCGTTTCACGAAGTCGCTGCTTACGGAGCGAGTAAAGCGGCTGTCGGCGCACTGACGAAGTCGCTCGCTGTCGAATGGGGCGACCGTGGCGTTTGTGTCAACGCAATCGCTCCCGGCATCTTTCCGACAGAGCTTAACCGTGCTCTACTCGACTCGCCGCGCGGCCATGAACTTCTCACGCGCACACCGATGAAGCGCTTTGGCGATGTAGAGGATGTTGTGGGTGGGGCGATCTATCTGGCCTCCGCAGAGAGCTCCTTCACAAACGGTTCCATCCTGACGATTGACGGTGGCTATATGGCAAGTGGAGTCAACCAGTAAGCACATGCGACGAACGAGCCAAACCGCATGAAGCATTCCGCAAATACAGCCGGTCGCGGTGTTCGGCGTATCGATCTCGCCTATGTCGAGCTTGCTTCGAGTGAAAATGCGCGCGAGGTCAACCGAGACATCGTGCTTGAACTCATTCGCTCGAAGCAGCCTGTCGCTCGGGCCGATCTGTCCCGCCTTTCGGGCCTGCAGCCCAGCACGATCTCAGCGATTGTCGAGCAGTTGCTCGCCGAAAAATGGATTGTGGAAGGAGCTGTCGTTCGTCGTCCGCGAGGCCGCCGTCCGACACTACTCTCATTGAACGACGAACTGGTGATCATTGTTGCGGACCTGCGACCGCTGCAAGCCTTTCTCGCGATCGTCGACCTGAATGGAAGATTCCTCGCGCAGGAAACCGTGCCGATCGTCTCCGATCCAGAGCGTTCCATTGCTCGGATGATTGACGCGATGCAGGCCATGCGCGAACGGCATGCAAACAAGACCTTTGAAGGCGTCGGCATCAGTCTCCCTGGCCGCGTGCATCCTGAAACACAGCGCCTCATTCTTGCACCAAATCTTAAATGGTCTGACTACGACTTAAAGTCGGCGATCCAGAAGAAGCTGGACCTCCAGGTCGAGATGGACAACGCTGCCAATGCCTGCCTGCTCTCAGAGCTTTGGTTTGGCCGCATGGACGGTGTACGCAATGCCGTGCTGATCAGCCTGTCGGAGGGTCTCGGCACGGCGATACTTGCGAATGGTCAGATTGTCTCTGGCTTGAACGGGCTTGCAGGAGAGTTCGGTCACGTTCCGGTTGACCCATCAGGACCGGTCTGTGGTTGTGGGCAGCGTGGATGTTGGGAGACCTTTGCGTCTTCGAACGCAGCGCTCCGCTTCTATGCCGAACTGGTGCCGAAGTCGAACATTCGCACGATCCAGGAACTGCTACAGCTTACCGAAGAAGATGATGCCACGGCGATCGAAGCTGTGAGCCGTCAGGCGCGACATCTTGGTCGAGGACTGCGCCTCATCACCGCCGCACTCTCGCCTGAGTTGATCCTGATCACCGGTGCACTCACGACCTGCTGGAGCCGCTTCGGCGAAATCGTGCAGAAGGAGCTTACTGCCGGGATGCTTGCGGGAAGCGCTCCCAGGCTGGAGATTACCAAGGAAGGCGACCTTTCACGCCTGCGTGGCGCCGCTGCTGTCGTACTGCAGCGCCACTCGGGATATCACCGTTCCACCCATCTGTCGGGCATCAGCAAGACAAACCCAGACAGAACAGCTAAACCTTGAAAACGGGCATTTTCGCGGTCGATTAGCAGTTTCCGTCTTTGACAGACGTTCGTCTGATGGCATAAATTCGGGTCGCATACTATTCTTTTAGAGGAAATTATCTTGGTCTGCTTGCGCATCATCCGTACTGCCGCACGAGCTTCTATCGTTGCGCTATCTCTCTCCCCTGCAGTGCTATGTGCACAGACGAGCCAGCTGTACCTTGACCCCTCACAACCGATTGACAAGCGTGTTGACGATCTCGTCTCGCGTATGACGCTGGACGAGAAGATCACGCAGACGATCAACACGTCTCCCGCGATTCCACGCCTCGGCATTCCTGCCTACGACTGGTGGAACGAAGGCTTGCACGGTGTAGCTCGATCCGGCTATGCGACGATGTTTCCGCAGGCCATCGGCATGGCTGCCACTTGGGACACGGCCCTGTTCGGGCAGATTGGCGATACCATCTCGACCGAGGCTCGCGCCAAGTACAACGAGGCAGTCCGTCACGACATCCACGCTATCTACTACGGTCTGACATTCTGGTCGCCAAACATCAACATCTTCCGCGACCCACGCTGGGGACGCGGTCAGGAGACCTATGGGGAAGACCCATTCCTGACGAGCCGCCTCGGCGTTTCATTTGTACGAGGATTGCAAGGAACTAATCCCGACTACTTCAAGGTGATTGCGACGCCGAAGCATTTCGCCGTCCACAGCGGACCTGAATCTGACCGGCACCGATTCAATGTTGAGCCGACGCCACATGACCTTTGGGACACCTACCTGCCTGCATTTCGAGCGACGATTGTTGAGGGTAGGGCTGATTCCATCATGTGTGCCTACAACCGAATTGACGGTTCACCTGCCTGCGCCGATCACGAATTGCTTGGCCAGATTCTGCGACAGGACTGGGGCTTCAAGGGTTATGTGACCTCGGACTGCGGGGCCATCGATGACTTCTACCAGCCAACGGCTCATCGCACGTCACCAGACAAAGAGACAGCAGCAGCGGAAGGCATCAAGGCAGGAACAGATACCAGTTGTGGGGATACTTATCTCGCGTTGGGCGACTCCATCAAACGCGGCCTGGTCACTGAAGCGCAGATCGATGTATCTCTCAAGCGCCTCTTCAAAGCGCGCTTCCAGCTAGGCATCTTCGATCCGCCGAGCAAGGTGCCCTATAACGACATTGCGTTTTCTGAGGTGGGCTCACCAGCCCATCGCGCGCTTGCACTCGAGGTTGCCAGGAAGTCGATGGTGCTGTTGAAGAACGATGAGAATTTCCTCCCGCTCAAAGGTGTGCACACGATCGCCGTCATCGGACCGAATGCGACGTCACTAGCGGCTATTGAAGGGAACTATAACGCCGTCCCGCTCCATCCCGTTCTGCCGCTCGATGGCATCGCCGCAGAGTTTCCACAGGCAAAGGTACTTTACGCGCAGGGCTCACCTTACGCTGAAACCGCTCCCACGACGATCCCACGCACGCAGTTCCGCGCTGCCGTTGGCTCTGCGATTGAGGGCCTCAAGGCTGAGTACTTCAACAACGATGCCTTGAGCGGGCAGCCCGTGATCACCCGCATCGATAAGCAACTAGAGTTCGATTGGAACGTGACTTCCCCTGATCCCGTGAAGCTCGATGCCAAGGCATTCTCCGCACGCTGGAGTGGCACCCTTCAGGCGCCTGCCCCTGGAGATTACGAGATCAGCGGCATCGTAGCGCACTGCTACCGTTGCGCTCAGCCGGAGCAGTACACCATTCGTCTCGATGGCAAGGAGCTTATACCCGAAAGCGCAGACAAGGCACAGCATGGAGCGGCTCTCAAGGCTGTCAAAGTCCACTTCGATGACACACGCCCGCATCCGTTCGAGGTGACCTATCTGCATCATGCGATGTTGGAGGGTACAGGCTTCTCGTTGCAGTGGGTCGCGCCCGTGGAACCAATGCGCGCTCAGGCAATGGAGGCCGTGCGCAAGGCTGATGTAGTGATCGCGTTTGTCGGCCTGTCGCCGAATCTCGAAGGCGAGGAGATGCCCATCCATATCTCTGGATTTGCCGGTGGCGATCGTACCGACATCACGCTGCCCGCTGCACAGCAACAACTTCTGGAGGCAGCAAAGGCGACTGGCAAGCCACTGGTCGTCGTGCTGATGAATGGCTCCGCACTCGCAGTCGACTGGGCGCAGCAAAACGCTAATGCAATTCTTGAGGCATGGTATCCCGGCGAAGCTGGTGGCCAGGCGATTGCCGAGACGCTGAGCGGCAAGAACAACCCGGCAGGACGTCTGCCGATCACCTTCTATGAGTCGATCGATCAACTGCCGCCGTTCAGTGACTATGCCATGGCGAATCGCACCTACCGCTACTTCAAGGGCAAACCGCTCTATGGCTTCGGTTACGGTCTCAGCTATACGAGCTTTCTCTACGGCCATCTCAAGTTGTCGACCAACCATCTTCATGCCGGAGGCACATTGATCGTCGACGCGGACATCAAGAATATCGGTGCACGCGATGGAGACGAGGTGGCGGAACTTTACCTCACGCCTCCACACACCGACGTGTCTCCGCAGTATGCGCTCGACGGCTTCACGCGCGTTCACATTGGGGTAGGGCAGACGCAGCACGTCCACTTCGAACTTGATTCGCGAACGCTCTCGCAGGTCGATGTGAAAGGAACGCGGGCCGTCTCGCCCGGCAGCTACAAGATCACGGTAGGTGGTGGTCAGCCGATGGAATCAAAGGGCGAGAGCGTCGACTTCACCATTGAAGGAACGCGGGAGCTGCCACATTGATTCCAGTGCGGCGGCTCCTTCTCCTACTCGCGATCCCGACCTTCGCTCACGCAGAAACAGGCGCTGCCGGCTGGCTGCGCTACGCACGGGTAAGTGACTCGACTGCGCAGAAGCTGCCACAGCAGATCGTGCAGACCAGTCAGAATTCTATTTCCAGAAATGCTGGAGCGGAGTTGACCAGAGGGCTTGCTGGAGAGCTTGACCTTCACGCACGTTCAGTCAGTGTGCTTGGTGCGGGGGATGCTTTCATCCTCGCCACACCCTCAGAGTTAGAGGCACTCTTCCCCGGACGGAAAGCTGCGGCACTGGCGCCTGAAGGCTTTCGCATCTCGCGCGAAAAGCAGCAGAACCGTACGCTTTGGATCCTCGAAGGGGGCACACCCGCTGCTGAACTCTATGCGGTCTTTCATGTGCTTGAGCAGATCGCCGAGCAGCACCCACTCGCGCCAGTTGCAGAAGTTCCCTCGTCGCCTATCCGCTGGGTCAACCAGTGGGACAATCTGAACGGCACGATCGAGCGTGGCTACGCGGGGCGCAGCATCTTCTTCGACAACGGTCACGTGCGGCCCGACCTTACACGCGTAGCCGAGTATGGCCGCCTGCTCTCTTCCGTCGGCCTGAACGGCGCGACCGTCAACAACGTGAACTCCGACATGCGCACGCTCGAGCCGGAGATGATTCAGGAGTTCGCGCGCATCGCCGATCAACTCCGACCGTGGGGTGTCCGCATGTCGCTCTCGGTCGATCTTTCAAGCCCGCAGGTCGTCGGGCATCTGGCAACCTTCGATCCGCTTGACCCGACAGTAGCCGCCTGGTGGCAGGCTAAGGTGGATGAGATCTATAAGGCGATCCCAGACTTCGCAGGCTTCGTCATCAAGGCAGACTCCGAGGGTCGCGTCGGCCCATCGAAGTATGGCCGCACGCCGGCGCAGGCTGCGAACACCGTAGCCCGCGCCTTGAAACCACATGGTGGTGTCGTTCTCTATCGCGGATTCGTTTACAACAATCATCTCGACTGGAACGATCTGAAGGCAGATCGCGCCCGGGCTGGATACGATAACTTTCACGCACTCGATGGGACCTTTAAACCGAATGTAGTGATTCAGGTTAAGCATGGACCCATCGACTTCCAGGTGCGCGAGCCGGTCTCGCCCCTATTCGCTGCGCTGCAGCACACAAGTCAGGCAATTGAACTGCAGGTCACGCAGGAGTACACCGGCCAGCAGCGCCACATGGTCTTCCTCGTGCCAATGTGGAAGACGGCGCTCGACACCGACCTGCGTGCGCAGAATCGCAGTACGCCCGTGAAGGAGATCGTCGAAGGCAAGAGCTTTCGCCAGCCACTGGGAGGATTTGTAGGTGTCGCCAACGTTGGGCTCGACACAAACTGGATGCACCATCCGATGGCTATGGCCAATCTCTATGGCTTCGGCAAACTGGCCTGGAATCCTGATCTCACGACCGACCAGATCATCGACTCGTGGACGCGCCTGACCTTCGGCAATGATCCCAGGGTTGTCTCGACGATAGATGATCTCCAACGTAACTCGTGGCATGCTTACGAGCAGTACACCGGACCGCTCGGCATCGGGACGCTGACCAACATTCTCGGTATCCACTTCGGACCAGGCATTGAATCAGCCGAACGCAATGGCTGGGGCCAGTGGTTTCGCGAGGACAGCAAAGGCATCGGCATGGATCGCACCGTGGCCACCGGCACCGGCTACATCGGCCAGTATCCGCCGGAACTTGCAACGGTCTATGAGTCGCTTGCTACCTGTCCGGATAACCTGCTGCTCTTTATGCACCACGTTTCGTACGACCATGTCCTGCACGACGGGAAGACCCTGGTGCAGTATGTTTACGACGAGCACTACGCCGGTGCAGCGACGGCTGCCACCTACCCGGCACGCTGGGAAAAGCTTCATGGTCTCGTCGATGAAGATCGATATGCCGAGACGTTGAAGCTCTTCGAATTCCAAGCTGGCCATGCGATTGTGTGGCGCGATGCGGTCAATCAATGGTTCGAACGAATCTCCGGTATCCCTGATAAGCTCGGGCGCGTCGGTCACTACCCCGGCCGCATCGAAGC
The DNA here is from genome assembly GCF_025685605.1 of Granulicella arctica. NCBI lineage: Bacteria > Pseudomonadati > Acidobacteriota > Terriglobia > Terriglobales > Acidobacteriaceae > Granulicella > Granulicella arctica. Next base: position 459,138 of record NZ_JAGTUT010000001.1, on the reverse strand, counting down.
AGAGTCAATGCAAGCGGATGGTTACACGCCGATGGACATTACACCGTGGGAGACCGCATCCGGAGGGAAGGCTGTTGCCTGTGATCGCACGGCGGCCTGCACACTCACGACGAAGCTCAACGAGATGGCAGGGAAGTACACCATCGCTGTGCAGTACTTCGACATACGCACTGGCGACGCCAGGTACGAACTCATGCTCAATGACAAATCCATCGCCAACTGGACAGCAGATGCCACGCTGCCCCCGGCGGTTGTCGACAAGCGCCTCAACGGCAGCACAAGCACTCGCTTCACCATTCCTAACATCAGCCTCAAGCCGGGCGACACGCTCATGCTGCGGGGCACTCCCGACCAAGGCGAACCAGCGCCAGTCGACTACATCGAGATTACGAAATGAAGATCACTGCCGCTCGCCTGATCGTCTGCTCCCCGGATCGCAACTTTGTCACGCTTCGCATCGACACGGATGAGGGGATCTACGGCCTTGGCGATGCCACCTTGAATGGCAGGGAGTTAGCCGTTGCCGCCTATCTCGAAGAGCACGTGCTGCCTTGCCTCATTGGTCGTGATCCGTTCCAGACCGAGGACATCTGGCAGTACCTCTATCGAGGCGCATACTGGCGTCGCGGACCTGTCACTATGACGTCGATTGCGGCTGTCGATGTGGCGCTCTGGGATATCAAGGGTAAGGCGCTCAACACGCCCCTCTACAACCTGCTCGGTGGCAGGAGTCGCGAGGGTGTGCTCGTTTACACCCACGCCAACGGACGGGATATTCCCGAGGCCCTCGACTCCGTACGCAAGTATATGGATGAGGGTTATCTTGCCGTTCGCGCACAGGCTGGAGTCCCCGGTGTAGCGTCGAGCTACGGTGTTCCCAAAGCAGGGAAGCCCTATGAGCCAGCCGAGCGCGGCCTGCCTTCCGAAAGCCTCTGGTCCACAGAGAAGTACCTTAACTTTGCGCCGTCGCTCTTCGAGAAATTGCGCGTTGAACTCGGCTCTGATGTCCATCTGCTTCACGACGTGCATCATCGCCTTACGCCAATTGAAGCCGCGCGTCTCGGCAAATCGCTCGAGCCATTCCATCTCTTCTGGATGGAAGACCCTTGCCCAGCAGAGTTGCAGGAGAGCTTCGAACTCATCCGCCGACACACGACGACGCCGATCGCAACGGGCGAGGTCTTCAACTCTTTGTGGGACGCGCACGATCTTATGCGCCATCACCTCATCGACTACATCCGGATGACGATCGTACATGGTGGTGGCATCACCCACGCCAAGAAGACGGCAGACTTCGCCGCGCTCTACCAGGTGCGTACGGGCTATCATGGCGCAACCGATCTCTCGCCGATTACGATGGCCGCTGCCTTACACCTCGGCCTGGCCGTTCATAACTTCGGCATCCAGGAACACATGCACCACAGCCCGCTAACCGATGGGGTATTCACGCATCAGTACACCTTCGACGCCGGCTACATGCACCCCGGCAACGCACCCGGTCTTGGAGTCGAGATCGATGAAGCCTTAGCCGCAAAGTATCCATACCAGCGCGCGTATTTACCAGTAGCTCGTAAGCTCGACGGAACCCTCACGGACTGGTAGCGGCCGCCACCTTCTCAACGGAGACAGCACCATGAAGATCGCCCGATCGCTCCTGCTCTTCTGCTGCACCGCCACGCTGTTCTGCGCGCTTGCCTTGGGCGCTCCGCAGGCGAACGATGGAACTGGAGCTTACGCCAGCGGCCATTATCGTGACCTCTTCGCCGAGCAGCTAGGCCATAGCCCGCAAGAGAGTCGCGCGAAGATCGATGCCGCCTTCCAGCAACTCTTCCATGGCGATAAAGATCATCAGGCTCTCTACTATGAGACCGGCAGCAACGCGAATGGACCGCTTGCCTACATCACCGATGTCGCGAATAAGGATGCGCGCACTGAGGGCATGTCCTATGGCATGATGATCGCCGTGCAGATGAACCAGAAACACGAGTTCGATGCGATCTGGAACTGGGCCAACACGTACATGCTCATCACCGATCCGACGAATCCGTCCGTCGGCTACTTCGCCTGGTCGATGCATACGGACGGCACGCCGCGCTCCGACTCGCCAGCACCCGATGGTGAGGAGTACTTCGTCATGAGCCTCTACTTTGCGGCGAACCGTTGGGGCAATGGCACAGGGATCTACAACTACAAAGCGCAGGCCGATCGAATTCTCTCGCTCATGCGTCATCACCCGGTCCAGAGCGGTACGCCGCCGTTCCGTCTCAAGCCTGACCGGTCGCCGTTCGTGCCGCCCACACGGCCGGGCCGGCCTGCAAACACAAGTGCCCACACGGTTGGTCCCATGGTGAACGAAGAGGCAAAGATGATCCTCTTTGTGCCAGGTGGCGATCGCAACAACTTCAGCGATCCCTCCTACCATCTGCCCGCGTTCTACGAGCTATGGTCGCGTTGGGGACCAGTTGAGGATCGTCCTTTCTGGGCTGCCGCCGCAACCACCAGCCGTGTCTACTTTCAGAAAGCGACGAACCCAACTACCGGCCTTGCACCGGACTATGCAAATTTTGATGGCACTCCACGACCTTCGTTTAACCCCAACTCAGCAAACTTTTCCTATGACTCCTGGCGCACCGCAAGCAACTGGTCTGTCGATTATTCATGGTGGCACAAAGAGGCTCAGGAACCCATCCTGAGCGATCGCATTCAGAAGTTTCTACTGAGCCAGGGAGTAGACAACTTTGTCGATCAGTATACCCTCGACGGCAAACCGTTATCGCAGCGCCACTCAACAGGAATGCTCGCGACAACTGCCACGGCATCGCTCGCTGCCACGCCGGGTAACACTTCGAAGACCTTCCTCGCCGCGCTATGGAAGACCCCCATCCCCGCGGGGGAGCAACGCTACTACGACGGCATGCTCTACATGATGAGCATGCTTCATTGCAGCGGCAACTTCCGTATCTGGGGTCCAAGATGAAAAGGGACGACAATCCCTCGCGCTCGTTCATCCTGACGCAAGGCGAGTTGGCATAATTGGCGTCTCGAACTAAAGCTTGCGTATGATTGCCGTGCAGCATCTTCGATGTAGCCTGATGAATGAACGAAGGAGCAAGGATGACGATGGACTCGGTAAACAGGCGTTCGTTTCTTAAGACGGTAGGCGGCATGGGTATGATGTCCGCACTCCCCGAGGCTGCTTTCGGCCTGCACCCCGGGGATGGCCACATTGTGCACGAAGCGGTGGAGCCATCTCAGGATGCCGATGCCAAGCCGAAGTACTCCATCAAGTTTGCCGTGTGCGGCATGAGCCACGATCACATCTACGGCATGACAGGAGCGATCCAGCGGGGCGGTGGCGTTCTGGTCGCAGCATGGGGATCTGAGCCGGATAAGATCGAGGCCTTCAAGAAGCGCTATCCCGACGTGAAGATGGTGGCAACGCAGGATGAGATCCTGAATGACCCATCGATCCAACTCGTACTCAGCTCCCAGGTCGCCAACCAACGCGCCCCCCTGGGCGTTCGCGTGATGAAGCATGGCAAGGACTACCTTAGCGACAAGCCCGGCATCACGACCCTCGAGCAACTAGCCGAGGTGCGCAAGACCATCACCGAGACCAAGCGGATCTACGCGATCATGTACAGCGAACGCCTCGAAGTAAAAGCCGCCGTGAAGGCAGGTGAACTCGTACAGGCCGGCGCCATCGGCAAGGTGATTCAGACGATCAACATCGCACCGCATCAGGTTGTACAAGGCCACGGCGGCGACATGGGCGGTGGCACAGGACGGCCCGACTGGTTCTGGGAACCGGAACTCTACGGCGGCATTCTCTGCGACATCGGCTCCCACCAGGTCGATCAATTTCTCTACTACACAGGCTCCACCGAAGCCGACATTGTCGAATCGCAGATCGCGAACGTCAATCATCCGCAACACCCAAAGTTCCAGGACTTCGGCGACATGGTTCTGCGCGGCAATCGCGGACTCGGCTATGTGCGGCTAGATTGGTTCACCCCCGATGGTCTCGGAACATGGGGCGATGGCCGACTGTTCATCCTCGGCACGCAGGGCTACATCGAGGTGCGCAAGTACACCAACGTAGCCGTCAGCAAGTCCGGGAACAATCTCTTCATCGTCGACAAGAATCAATCGCGCTACATCGACTGCAACAATCTCACTCTGCCATTCGGTCCACAATTTGTAGCGGACGTTGTGAACCGAACGCACATCGCGCAGGACCAGACGCAATGCCTGCTTGCCGCAGAGCTTGTCATCAAGGCGCAAAAGAACGCGAAGCTCGTTCACCTGAGCGCTTAGGAACAAAGGGAGGCATAGCATGACTCTGGCACAAAAGAGCGCAATATCTCGCCGCACCTTTGTGAAGACAGCAGGAGCGGCGGTAGCAGTTGGATTTCCAACCATTTTGCCCTCATCCGTATTCGGGCAGATGGCTCCGAGCAAGCAGATCAACGTCGGTGCTATCGGCGTCGGCCGCATCTCGCGCGTGCATGACATGCCGGCCATTCTCAAGGTGGACGGCGCACGCATCATGGCCGTATGCGATCTAGCCGGACATCGCGTGGATGAGGGAAAGCAGTTCGTCAACGACTTCTATACCAAGAAGACGGGCAAGCCCTACGACGGGGTCACCGGCTACCACAACTACAACGAGCTTCTGGCCAACAAGGATATCGACGCCGTCGTGATCAGCACGCCGGACCATCAGCACGCGCTGATCGCAGCCGCAGCTGTCCGCGCCGGTAAAGACGTATATCTGCAAAAGCCGGCATCGCTCACCATCGCAGAGGGTCGTTACCTCAGCGACACCGTCCAGTCGACCGGGCAAATCCTGCAGATCGGCAGTCAGCAGCGCTCATGGAAGCAGTTCCACCGCGCCTGCGAGCTGGTTCGCAACGGCCGCATCGGCGAAGTGAAGCATGTAGAGATCGGCCTGCCCGGCGATCCCGCGGGCGGCGACCCAGCGCCTATGCCGATCCCCTCCGACTTCAACTACGACGCCTGGCTCGGCTCGACGCCGAATGTGCCGTACACCGTCGATCGAGTGATGCCGCTCGAGGGGTTCGATCGTCCGGGCTGGCTCCGTATGGAGCAGTTCGGAGCAGGCATGATCACCGGCTGGGGCGCGCACCACGTCGATACGGCCCACTGGGGCATGAACACCGAGCACACGGGACCGGTCGAGATCTGGGGCACGGCCGAGTTCCCCACACATGGCCTCTGGAATGTCCACGGCAAGTTTCTAACCCATGCCATCTACGCCAATGGTGTCACGATGGACATCTCCGGCGACTTCCCGAACGGTATCAAGTGGTACGGCACCAAGGGTTCGCTCTTCGTCACACGCGACGAGCAGGCATCACCCACCGCCAAGCCAGGGGACAAGGTCAAGATCGAGCCTCTAGTCGCCAGCGACCCTAAAATTCTCGACTCCGTCATCGGTCCCGACGAGATCCACCTCTACACCGCAACAGAGCAGCATGCTAACTGGCTCGAGTGCATTCGTACCCGCAAGCAACCGACCGCACCCGTTGAGATCGGTCACCGCGCCTGCTCCACCTGCCTGCTGCATCACATCGCGATGAAGACGAAACGCCACCTTCACTGGGACCCGGAACGCGAGCGCTTTAATCACGACGACGAGGCAAACGCGATGCTCTCACGTCCGATGCGCACGCCATACATCTTTGAAAACACATTCGGCTAGAACCGTCACGAATTGCCTTCGCGTTCAGTTCTACAGTGGCAGAAAGTCAAGCAAGCGAAGTTGCTTGCGGTCGATGTCGACGATCATCTCGGACGTCTTCTTTACGTTCGCATCGCGCATGGCTCTGTCGCATGTAGCCAGGATCGCGCTCTTAAAGCGCACATTGATATCCGAGTCAGCGAGGGTCGAGGTGACGCGCTCAAGCTGATCGAATGCCCGACGAAATGTAGCTAATTCATGCCCTGCAACAACTGGAAGATCTTCCACCAACATGATCTCAAGTCGCATCGGCGAGGGAGGCGGAGCGGGTTGAACCCGGGTCGCAAACACGCGAAATTTCATAAGTCAGCTTATCACTCAAGTTGCCGGCGCTTCGCAGTGTTGACACGATAGGAACAGCCGTCGAAATATATAGGCTATCGCTTTATTTGGCGTCCCCGACGGGATTTGAACCCGTGTCAACGCCGTGAAAGGGCGGTGTCCTGAGCCGGGCTAGACGACGGGGACGCTACAGAGCACGACGGCACGAACTTGCGCCCTCGTCATTCCTAACGCTACCAACATCCCCGCCAAGTGTCAAAATTTCCGGCTTTCCCGATGCTGCTCTTATGATCAGGAAAGCTTACCGCTAACCCACCATGCCAATGTCGCCACAACGCTTCAAATACCTCGACGCACTCACGACCGGCTTCGTCGTCATCCTGCTCGTCTCAAACCTCGTCGCCCAGAAGGTCTGCCAGATCGGCCCCTTTGCGGTCAGCGGAGCGATTCTGCTCTTCCCCATCACCTATATCTTTGGCGACGTCTTCACCGAAGTCTACGGCTTCGCAGCCTCCCGTCGCGCGATCTGGCTTGGCTTCTTCGGAACCTCACTCCTCTACCTCATGGGAGCGCTCGTCATCGCGCTACCCGCTGCTCCGGGCTGGAAGAACCAACAGGCATTTGCGACGGTCTTCGGCTTCATTCCGCGCATGCTGGCCGCCAGTCTTGTCGCTTTCTGGGCCGGTGAGTTCGCAAACTCCTACACCATGTCGCGGCTCAAGCTCCTGACAAACGGTCGCAAGCTGTGGACGCGGACCATCGGTTCGACCGTTGTTGGCCAGGCCGTCGATACGGTCCTGGTCATTACCCTCACCTTCGCCGGTATTTATCCCGTCCACACCCTCATCAACATCATCGTCACGGGATACCTTCTTAAGGTCGGCTATGAGGTGGTTGCCACACCGCTCACCTATCTCATCATCAACGGCCTTAAGGCAGCAGAAAAGGTGGACACCTTCGACCGCCAGGCGGACTTTAACCCGTTTGCTTTCAGCGATTAGCTTGCGCCGTTTGCCCAGACCGGTTGCATTTGGGACTGGCCCTCCAATACTTTAGAAGCGGGCCCGAAGAAACGCATCGACGCGCTAGGCTGCCTCATCTAAACCAGTTACTGAATACTTTGAGGAACAGACTGTCGACTGAACAGTGGCCGTCACTGCGGCCTGAATCAAGTTTGGCGTTTGCAAGCGTTGCGCTGCGTACGTTCGCCAGTCTTTGTACTTCGTCATAGAGTCGGATGAGTCATGGTTACAGGTTGCACAAAGTTACGGTTTCACAGAGTTACAAGGAGAAGTAAATTGCCTCACCTATTGAATCTTCGCGCCCTGCCGCTGCTTATTTGTGCCTCTGTTTTGACCGTCGGTTGCTCCAAGCCTGCTCCGGTCGCACCTCCTCCCCAGGCGATGCCCGTCAAAGTCGCACCAGTCTCGCTCACCGACGTGCCCAGTCGCGATACCTATGTCGCGACCATCAAGAGCCGTCGCACCTCGACCATGCAGCCGCAGGTCGATGGCAACATCACGCGCATCCTCGTCAAATCCGGCGATGCCGTCCGCGCCGGTCAGCTGCTCATGCAGATCGACCCACTGAAGCAGACTGCTGCCGTCCAGTCGCAACAGGGAACCCAGGCTCAGAAGCAAGCTGTCTACCAATATAACCAGACCGAAGTTGAGCGTCAGCGCAAGCTCTTCGAAGCCGGGGTCACCTCACGTGACGCCTACGATCAGGCAATTCAGGCCTTCCAGAATTCCAAGGGTGACTATGAGGCAAACGCAGCCCTCACCACCACCCAGCAGCAGCAGCTCGCCTACTACCAGATCCGCGCACCCTTCGCCGGCGTGATCGGCGACATCCCGGTCCATCTCGGCGACTACGTCTCGCCCACCACCGTACTCACCACGGTCGATGAGAACGCAGACCTGGAAGCGTACATCTATCTGCCGACTGAGCGTGCCTCGCTCGTGCGCCCCGGTCTCCCGATCGACATCCTCGATGCTTCGGGCGAGGTTCTCGCGCACTCCTCCATCAGCTTTCTCTCGCCGCAGGTGGATAACGGACTACAAAGCATTCTCGCCAAGGCTGAGATTCCGCGAACGGCCCAGCGCCTCCGCAATCTGCAACTCGTCAACGCCCGTGTTACCTGGAACACCGCCTCGCAGCCTGTCGTCCCTGTGCTTGCGGTCGTCCGTGTAGGCGGTCAACCCTTCGTCTATGTTGCGGTCCCTTCGGCACATGGCGGCTACTCAGCGCATCAGGTCGCCGTAACCGTTGGCGAAACCTTCGGCAACAACTATCCCGTTCTTAGCGGCCTGAAGCAAGGAGATAAGGTCATCCTCTCCAGCATTCAGTTCCTTCAGGAAGGCGCACCGGTTCAACCGCTGAGCTAGTCTTGTCTGCTCTTCGGTGGGTCGGGACAACCCCTCCTGCCGCTTCGTTTCATCCTCCCCATGCTTCGCGGGAGCCAGCCGCTCCACAGGGGTTCGTTTTGGTAGATTTCTTCATTCGTCGTCCGATCTTTGCTACAGTCTGCGCCCTGCTCATCATTCTTGCCGGTGCCGTCTGTATCCCGACCCTGCCGATTTCGCTCTATCCGCAGCTCGCTCCGCCGCAGGTCATCGTCACCTCGAACTACATCGGTGCCAACGCCAAAGACGTCGAGTCCGCCGTCACCATCATCCTCGAGCAGTCCATCAACGGCGTCGAAGGCATGCGCTACATCAGTTCGACCAGCTCGAACGACGGCACCTCCGCCATCACTATCACCTTCCAGACTGGCTACGATCTTTCGATCGCTGCCGTCGACGTACAGAACCGTGTCGCCTCCGCACAGGGCCGCCTGCCCGCCACCGTCAACAACACCGGCATCACGATCACCAAGGCAAACAGCAACTTCGTGCTCGCAGCCGGCTTCGTCTCACCCGACAAAAGCCTCTCCCCAGCCTTCATCTCGAACTACCTCGATGTCTATGTAGCGGACGCCCTCAAGCGTGTACCCGGTGTGGGCGCAGTCGTTATCTTCGGCGAGCGCAAGTACGCCATGCGTCTATGGCTGGATCCGAACAAGCTAGCCGCTCGCAGCCTCACCGCACTCGACGTAACCAACGCTCTCTCGGAGCAGAACGTAGAGGTAGCCGCCGGTCAGCTAGGCCTGCCACCCGGTGACGATAAACAAAGCTTCCAGATGGCCGTCCGCGTCGTTGGTCGTCTCTCGGACCCGCGCCAGTTCGAAAACATCATCATCAAGAACAGCGCCACCGCCAACGGAATCGTCCTCCTCAAGGATGTAGGCCGTGCCGAGATCGGCGCCGAGAACTACAACACCGACCTGAAATTCTCGGGCGGCGATGCCGTCGGCGTCGGTGTCCAGCAGCTCTCCAACGCCAATGCCCTCGACGTCGACAGACAGTGCCGCGCCGTCCTCACAGAACTCCGCAAATCCTTCCCGCCCGGCATGGATTACGTCATCGCCGTCGACACCACGACCGTCGTCAGCGACTCCATCAGAGAGGTCGAGACGACCATCGGCGAAGCAATCATCATCGTCATCGTCGTCATCTTCCTCTTCCTGCAGGACTGGCGCGCGACCATCATTCCCGCGGTCACCATCCCGGTCTCCCTCATCGGAACCTTTGCCTTCATCAAGATCTTCGGCTTCTCCATCAACTCACTCACCCTCTTCGGCATCACGCTCGCCACAGGACTGGTCGTCGACGACGCCATCGTCGTCATCGAAAATGTGCAGCGCCATCTAGCCGACAATCTCCTCGTCAATGCGAACTCCGACGCTCCAGTCGTGCACGACGCGCATCAGGCCACATCCATCGCCATGGCTGAGGTCACCAGCGCCGTCATCGCCACCTCGCTCGTGCTCATCTCGGTATTCGTTCCGGTCAGCTTCTTTCCCGGCACCACCGGCATTCTCTACAAACAGTTTTCCCTGACCATCGCCTTCTCCATCGCGATCTCGGCCTTCAATGCACTCACGCTCTCACCCGCACTTGCAGCCATCCTGCTCCGGCCTGAGACCCACCACGGCGGGCTGCTCGGCCTCATCGATAAAGTCATCAAGTGGGTCATCAGCGTCTACGCCGTCGCCGTAACCTGGATCGTCAAGATGCGCTGGGTCTTCGCACTGATCTTCCTTGGTGGACTAGGTGCCACGGTCTACATGTACAACCATGTACCTACAGCCTTCGTCCCCGCAGAGGATCAGGGCTACTTCCTTATCCTCGTCCAGACGCCTCCCGGCGCTTCGCTTGCCTACACCTCAGAGGTAGCCGATCGAGCCTCCGCTCTAGTCCGGCAGGATGACGACGTCTTCGGCACCTTCTCCGTCATGGGCTTCTCGCTCTCGGGCGGCAGTTCGCCAAACTCCGGCCTCATCTTCGCCCCGCTCAAACCTGTAGATGAGCGAACGAAGAAGGGCGCAGGGCATTCCGCACGAGACATCGTCGGTCGCATCGGGCCGAAGCTCTTCGGTGTTCCCGGCGGCATCATCTTCGCCGCAGAGCCGCCAGCCATCGCCGGTGTTGGATCTGTCGGCGGCTTCCAGTTCATGCTGCAGGATGCAGGGCGCAACACCTTCGGCGATATCGACCGCGTAGCCCACACCATCGTCGCGCAATCCCGCGATCCGAAGTCGGGTCTAAGCGCGCTCAACACCCAGTTCACCTCGAACGATCCACAGCTTCAGGTCACCATCGACCGTCAGAAAGCCAAGACGATGGGTGTCCCACTGTCGCAGATCACCTCTGCCATGGCGACCTTCATGGGTTCGTCCTATGTCAATGACTTCGACTTCAACAATCGCTCCTACCGCGTGTATGTTCAGGCAGATTCGCTCTTCCGCCGCAACGCGCAGGACCTCCGCCAGTACTACGTCCGCTCTGACTCCAACCAGATGATCCCCCTCGACAACCTCGTTGCTCTCGAGGAGACCTCCGGTCCGCAGGTCATCTCTCACTACAACCTCTTCCGCGCGGCGGAGATCGATGGCTCACCCGCTCCCGGTCTCAGTTCCGGGCAGGGGCTCGCCGCCATGGAAGCGATCTTCAACAAGAACAAACTCCAGGGGATGACCTTCTCGTGGACAGGTCTGGCGCTTGAAGAGATCGAGTCCAGCGGCAAGGCCATTATCATCTTTGGCCTCGGCCTGCTGGTTGTTTACCTCGCACTCGCCGCACAATACGAGAGCTTCGCGCTCCCGTTCATCATCCTGCTCGCCGTCCCCATGGCCATCCTTGGAGCACTCACCCTTGTCTCGCTCCGAGGTCTCGACGATGACGTCTACGTCCAGATCGGCCTTGTCATGCTCATCGGTCTCTCCGCGAAAAACTCAATCCTCATTGTCGAATTCGCAGAGCAGCAGCTTGAACATGGTAAGACCATCATCGAAGCGGCCATCATCGCCGCGGAGCTTCGCCTTCGTCCCATCCTCATGACCTCGATCGCCTTCATCCTCGGTGTCATGCCGCTCTATCTCGCAACCGGAGCCGGAGCTTATGGTCGTCACTCGGTGGGCACCGCGGTCGTCGGCGGCATGGTGCTCTCCACCGCCCTCAACCTGGTCTTCATCCCCGTCCTCTATGTCATCCTGAAAACGTTCCTCGCGCTCTTCTCGAAGAACAAACCAGTCCGCACGGAGAGCAGGGGACTGCCACCGCCGCAGCCTATCAACTAACGCCTTATCCGTCATAAATAAGCAACGGCCGATCACGAAAGTGGTCGGCCGTTTTCGCATGAATATGCAGCAAAATCAGCATAATCATTCATGTTGACCACATCCCTGTGCGCTGTCAGGCTCATCATAGAGGCACCTCCGCAGATGAGCACCGCAATCGTTACAAACGTCGCAGCCGCAGAGATCCCAATCCCGTACAAAACAGCCGCACGCCCAAACTTCCTCATGTGCGCGCCGACCCTCTACGACGTCACCTACGTGATCAATCCATGGATGGCTGGCAACGTCCACGCCTCCTCACGCGACCGCGCCACCGCACAGTGGCAGAGTCTCTACCAGGCTCTCGCCCGCATCGCCGACATCCAGTTGGTAGCGCCGCAACGCGGCTCGCCCGACATGGTCTTCACCGCCAACGCTGGCCTCGAGCGCAACGGCATCGTCATGCTCAGCAGCTTCTTCCATCCCGAGCGCCAGGGAGAAGAGCAGCACTTCCGCACCTGGTTCGAACAAGCCGGCTACCTCGTGGTCGACCTGCCCCGCGACACCTCGTTCGAGGGCGAAGGCGACGCACTCTTCTCCACCGATGGCTTTACGCTCTGGGTTGGGTACGGCCCCCGCACCTTGCTCGCAAGCCACGCACGTCTTGCCGGGATATGGCCGGTAGCCGTGGCCTCGCTCCACCTCATCGACCCACGCTTCTACCATCTAGACACCTGCTTCGCCACCCTCGAAGGAGGCTTCGTCCTTTACTACCCCGGCGCGTTCGACGCCGCCTCTCTGGCGAAGATTGAAGCCTTCTATCCAGCCGAGAAACGCATCGTCGTGACCGAAGAAGACGCACTCCGCTTCGCCTGCAACGCCGTCAATATCGGCAGCACCATCATCCTCAACCGCATCAGCGACCACCTCACCAGACAACTCGAGCTGAAAGGCTTCCACACCGTCCAGCTCGATCTAAGCGAATTCCTCAAAGCAGGCGGTGCCGCCAAATGTCTCGTCATGAAGCTGAGCAGGACAGCCTAGCTGGCGTACTCATGCTCCAGCACCTCTGCATACGCGGAGAGTGTCAGGAACTCCGGAAACTTCTCCGCATCAATCAGCTCGCGCATCAACGAAGCAGCGCGTTCATAGTAGACAAATCGCTCCTCACTCAGCACCGTCTTCTTCTCTGCAAGATCGTCATCGATTGCCGCATTGACCAAATCCGCCGTCACTGGCCGCCCATCCGCCAGCACCGCATGATGATGGACCCACTGCCAAAGCTGCGCCCGGCTGATCTCAGCCGTAGCCGCATCTTCCATCAGGTTGAAGAGTGGCACGCATCCGATCCCGCGTAGCCATGCCTCCACATACCCCAGCCCCACGGCCACATTCTGCCGCAGACCCGCCTCCGTAATCGATCCCGAAGGAACCCGCAGCAGGTCCTCCGCCGTCACATGATAATCCGGCAACTGCTTATCGATCTGGTTAGCTTGCGGCATCACGCGATTGAAGACCTCAAGCGCAACCGGCACCAGCCCCGGGTGCGCAACCCAAGTTCCATCGTGTCCATCCGTAGCCTCGCGCTCCTTGTCCGCCCTCACCTGTGTCAATGCCGTTTCGTTCGCCACCGGGTCGCTCTTGATCGGGATAAACGCGCTCATCCCGCCCATTGCGCTCACCCCTCGCCGATGGCACGTCTTGATCGCCAGCTTCGAATAGCTCCGCATGAAGTGCGTCGTCATCGACACCTGCCCACGATCCGGCAGCAGTATGCTCACATCACCCGCAAACTTCTTGATGTAGCTGAAGATGTAGTCCCAACGCCCACAGTTCAGGCCAGCCGAGTGGTCCTTTAGCTCCCAGAGAATCTCATCCATCTCGAACGTAGCAAGAATCGTCTCGATCAATACCGTTCCTTTGATCGAGCCCGCTGGTACGCTCAGCGCCGCCTCCGCCGCAATAAACGCGTCGTTCCAAAGCCGCGCCTCAAGATGGCTCTCCATCTTCGGCAGGTAAAAGTATGGCCCCGACCCACGCGACAGCAACTCCTTCGCGTTATGAAAGAAGTACAGCCCAAAATCAAACAGCGAACCAGACACAGGCTCCCCATCGACGAGCATGTGCCGCTCCTCCATGTGCCATCCGCGCGCCCGCACAAACAGCACCGCCGGGTTCTCATTCAATTTGTAACTCTTACCGGTCTTCTCATCTTCAAACGTAATCGTCCGCCGCACCGCGTCGCGCAGGTTCAGTTGACCTTCAAGTACGTTTTCCCACGTAGGCGTAGTCGAATCTTCAAAGTCGGCCATGAAGACCTTCGCGCCACAATTCAGCGCGTTGATAATCATCTTCCGCTCGACAGGCCCGGTAATCTCAACCCGCCGATCCAGCAAATCCGCAGGCAGCGGAGCGACCGTCCACTCCGCATCGCGAATCGACTTCGTCTCACTCAGAAAGTCTGGCCGCTCCCCCGCATCGAGCCTCGCCTGTCGCACCACCCGCGCCGCCAGCAAATCCTTGCGCCGCGCATTGAACGCACGCTGCAGCCCTGCAAGAAACGTTACGGCCTCCGGTGTAAGCACCTCGGCAAACCGCTCCGTTACGGGAGCTGTAAAGACAATTCCTTCTCCATACGTCGTCATGCGAAACCTTTCTCAGAGACCTGTTATGCGAACCGAAGTCCCACGCGCCCGGCATGAACAAACGTCACGTCGACACTCGCTCCGGAGATCGCCTGCACATTCCCCGTCCAACTCCCCGTCGTCACCCATTGACCCGCCTTCAGGCCGCCCGTCCGCACCGCACCCTCGTTCGCCAGCCAGGGCAGCAGCCGCATCAGGTCGCCGGACGTGTTCGATCCTGTCCGTTCCACGCGGATTAGCCCATCCACAGCCAGCGTCACCGTCTCCTTCGTAAAGTCGATCGACTTCCACTCCGGACACGCCGGCCCGTATACAAACCCGCCGTGCATCTGCAGATCCGCCAGCATGGACATGCGCGCCGCCGCCGCCGGGTCGACCAGCCCGCTCTCCAGCACCTCGATCGCCGGATGGCAGCTCTCAATCGCAGCCACAACCTCTTCGCGGGTGTACGGCGTCGCCCGTGGCGGCAGATCCTCGCCCATCATGAAGGCGATCTCCGCCTCCAGCCCGCGGTAGCGATGCGTCTGCTCGCTCAGCACTGCGGCGGCAGGGGCGATCCAGTTCCGCGGCATTGGCGCAAAGATCGGTGTCCCGTCAGCCGTCGGCGAACCCACCTTCCAACCGCCTATCTCGCCATACGCCACAGCCATCGCATCCTGCACGAAATACGCTTCATCCAGCGTCGTCGGCTGCCACTCGACAGGGAGATCCGTAAGAGGGGTGTTCGTCCTTCGCGCGTCGAGCAGCGCGTTGATCGCATCGGTTAGCTGTAGTTCCCGGGCTCCATTATTCATGACTGTAAGTTTGCATCACATCAGACCAATCTGTCGCCTGTCTGCCCATAACATCCGTTCATCGGCCAAGCTCCCGGTTGAAGAACTCCGCCATCATCTGATCCGCTTCCTTCGTCTCCGGCAGCGTCTCGTTATTCCAGAAAGCATGGGGCAGCGCCTCAAACACCACCAGCCGCGCATCCACGCCCGCCCTCAAAAATGCTCGATGCAACAACGTCGTCCCACTCAGCAGCAGGTCGCGTCCGCTGGTCATAAATAACGTCGGCGGTAGGCCGTGAAGATCCGCATACATCGGCGAGAGCACAGGATCTTTCGGATCGATATCTGCCGTGTAGCCCTTATCCCGCCCCTCTGCCGACGGAGGATCGAGGTGCCCTGAAAACCCATTCAGCGCATAGAGCGCCACCGAATCGCCAGCCTGGCTGAAGTCGCCCATCCCCGAGAAGATGCCCAGCGCACCCGGCAGCGGCAGACCAAGCTGCTTCAGCTTCACCGCAACCTCGCCCGTCAGAATCGCCCCGGCCGAAGTCCCGAACATGCCAATATTCCTGGGCTTGTACGTCTTCAGCAACTCACGATACACCGCCACCGCATCGTCCACAGCCGCGGGAAAGGGATGCTCCGGAGCAAGTCGGTACAGCACCGCCACTACCTTCGTCTGGCTCATAAACGCTACCGGAACCGTCTCCGTCAGCGACCCCGAATCCGAGTTGAAGCCGCCGCCATGCAGATTGATCAGCACCCGCTGCTGCTTGTCCTTCGGCACGTTCATGGGCATGATGACCTTCGTCGGCACGCCACCAATGGTCTGCGACGTCACGTTCACCGGGTATAGCTTCCGAAACTTCTCGCCCGCGCCCGCCTGCCACGTATCCGTCTTGGTCCGTCGCACGTCCAGGGTCTCCGGCACGGCCACATCGGAGACCTGCCGCGCCAGCATCTTCTGCGCCTCCTGGCTGATCATTGTCGGTACCGGAACGATCCGCGTCACGGTAGCCGTTCCATCCACCGCTATCACGCTCGAGTCACCCTGCGCCTTGGCCGCAGTCTGCGCAATGCTATACGTCCCAAGACAGAAAACACCTGTCGCAACCATCACTACGGTCTTCAATCTGATCTGTCTCACGCCGCACCCATCCTCTTAAAACAACTGCCACTCGTTCGCGCACCAGTATACGGTTCCGGAGAAGTAGCGTTTCATGCCAGCGATCGCCGACTCATGCTACCGTTCTCGAACGAACCTTGCCGTCATATCCGGCACTGCTCGCTCCACAAATCAAAAGTGAGTCTCCCGATGATGATCTCTCTCAAGCGCCTCGCCCTTGTCGCCTCCTGCGCCACCCTCAGCCTCACAAGTCTCTTTGCTCAGCAAAAGCGTCCAGCCATCACCGGCATCTCCCACATGTGCGTCTTTGCGAGTGACCCGGCAGCCTCCGAGAACTTCTACGGGCACGTACTCGGCGGCGTCAAAGCTCCCGACCCCCAGTCCGCGGAAGGCAAGCGCTTCTACTTCAGCGCCACGCAATTCGTCGAGGTCCTTCCGCTTCCAGCCGACCACTCCATCAGCCGCATCGGTTGCGTCGCCTTCATCACCACCGACGCCCCTGCACTGCACTCCTACCTCAAAGCTCACGGCACCGACCCAGGCGCGCCCGTCGCCCTGGCCAGTGACGGCAGCCACTGGTTCAGCACCAAAGATCCTGAGGGCAACGTCGTCCAGTTCGTTCAGCCCGGCCACGCTCCTTCGCTCGCGGGCGGCAAGCCCATCGGCACCCACGTCATCCACGTCGGCTTCCTCGTCCACGACAAGGCCGCCGAAGACCGCTTCTACAAAGACCTCCTCGGCTTCAAACCCTACTGGTTTGGAGCGATGCAGCCCGACAAGGTCGACTGGATCTCAGCACAGGTCCCCGACGGTCACGACTGGCTTGAGTACATGATGGTCGGCGACGGCTCCACCACGCCCATCGCGAAGGTCGATCAGCGAGAGCTTGGCGTCCTCAACCATTTCTCCATCGGTGTCCCCAACATGGAGCAGGCCATCCAAACCCTCTACAAAGAGGACCGCCTCAGCCCCCGCCACGACGGGCCCCAGATGGGCAAAGACGGCAAGTGGCAAGGGAACCTCTACGACCCCGACATGACCCGCGTCGAGTTGATGGAGTTTCAACCCGTCATGAAACCCTGCTGCTCCGGCTTCACAGCAGAAAGCCCAACCCACTAGCCTAAGATCGGGCGGGGTGGAGTGAGCGCCACAAATTCGTGGCTCTCATTCCACCCCTCCCAAAACAGACTTCATCTCGTCCGAAGCAACGCGAAGTGGAGAGACCCCGCATCGTGTTTTTGCCCTGGTTGTCGTTCCCGAAGGGCATCTGTGTTCATCCCCTCAACTGTCTTCCTGAGCGCGTCCGAAGAACCAACTTCCCACAACAACACCTGTGATATCGTGCCGCCATCACCCCTGAAAGGAAGTGTCTGTGCAGATCCTCACCAGCTCTCGCCGTCTTCTCGTCTCTTCAAGCCTCCTGCTCCTCGCCGCCGGTGCAGCCTGCGCCCAGGTCGTCGTCGTTCCGCCGACCCTGCAGATCGGTTCGTCCAACCCCGCCACCGCCGAGCCGCCAGTTACCAGGCCCTCCACCACCCCTTGCGTCGTCCCTCTGCTCACCAATCAGGAGTTCGGCGACTACAGCGGTAAGCCGATGAGCTTCACCCCACCCACCTCCTGCCACGGCCCCTGGGCAAAGATCGTCCTCACCGCCGACTTCACCGTCACCGCCGGTCGCCAGTTCGACCGCACCGCGCAGCTCTACCTCGGCAACACCAACATCTTCTACGGCACCACCGCCGAGCCTCGCAGCGCCCTCAGCCCCTCCTGGCACATTGAGCGCGACGTCACCGACCTCTCCGCTCTCCTCAAAACTCCGCAGACCGGCCAGGCCATCGTCTACAACATCGTCAACTCCACCTATACCGGCATCATCTACGGCAACGCCGCGCTCGAGTTCTACCCGGCCTCCTTCGCCGCACTTGCCCCAGCCGTCCCTGACCTCGTCATCCCCATCAGCTCCGTAGAAAACGCAGGCGTCATCACGCCCATCGTCAACAACGCGGGCACCCTCAACACCACCGCCGACCAGCTCACCCAGACCCTCACCCTCCCGCGCAACGTCACCCGCGCTTACCTCGACGTCATCTCCCAGAGCCAGTCAACCGATGAGTTCTGGTACCTCAACGTCCCGAACGATCAAACCGGTAACCTCGAGGCATACGGCAACACGCCCTTCCGCGAGACCGAGATTACCATCGACGGCAAGTCCGCAGGCGTGGCCCCGGTCTACCCATGGATCTTCACCGGCGGCCTCGACCCCTACCTCTGGGAGCCCATCACCGGCGTCCAGACCCTCAACTTCAAGCCCTACCGGGTCGACCTCACCCCCTTCGCCGGCCTCCTCAACGACGGCAACCAGCACACCGTCGGCGTCAGCGTCTACAACGCCAACAGCTACTTCCTCGCCACCGCCACCCTGCTCGTCTACACCGACCACTTCAAGTCGCAGGTCAACGGAGCTCTCGTCAGCAACACCCTCACCCCACCTGAGCCCACCGTCGTCGAGAAGCTGACCACAACCTCCGCCGGCGTCACCACCGGCACCATCACCGTAGCCTCCGCGCGAAAGTTCGCCATCAAGGGCTACGTCGAAACCTCCCTCGGTCGCATCGAAACCACCGTCGAGCAGAAGGTCGACTTCAACAGCACCGGCACCTTCAACGTCAACGCAAAGATCGGCGCACCTGAGATCCAGAACATGGTCCAGACCAGCACCGTCGATGCCAACACCACCACACGCGACGGATTCCTCGTCGAGCAGGACCACAAGACCATCTCCTTCCCGCTCACCCTCGACTACTCCTTCCTCCTCAACTCCGACGGCACCCAGACCCAGGTCGTCACCTCCGACCAGAAGAACATCCTCAACGAAACCAAGAGCCTCGACGGCTTCCTCCTCTACGAGAGCAAGACCAGGGAAGCGGTCAACTCCACAGACACCCTCCAATTCACCGCTGCCGGAGCCCTGAGCGCCGCTGGCATAGGTAAGACCACCGCCACCTACAAGAGCAGCGATACCCTCGGCAACTGCTATAGCCGTACCCTCACCGCCGCCAACCAGAAGCTCACCGGCGTCACCAACGACAAGGCCTGCAAAAACCAGTAGCCTCACCGCCGCACACGAGGGTTCAGCACCCGCTGGACCCTCGTTCTCCCCCAGACGTGTTCCTATAAAGTCATGGAAGCCCCCATGCCAGCCGAGTGGACCCCAACCCTCCACCAGCGCGTGCTCGAACTAGCCGCATCCGCGGGCTTCGACACCACCGGCATCGCCTCCGCCACAAGCACCGGCACCGAGACCGCCGAGCGCTTCACCACCTGGGTCGCCGCCGGCCACGCAGGCGAGATGGACTACCTCAAGCGCCGCGACGAGCAGGGAACCCTCCTCCGCACCGCCGTCCAGGTCGCCATCCCCTGGGCCCGCTCCATCATCGTCTGCGCCATCAACTACAACGCCGACGCCCCCCGCTCCATCGACCCCGCACCCGACACCACCGGCTGGATCGCCCGCTATGCATGGTCTGGAAAAGATTCCGAACCCTCCGACTACCACGATGACCTCCTGGCCCGTCTCCGCCAAATCGAAGCAGGCCTGCTGCAGCAAACCACCTGCGAGACCCGCTGCTACGTCGACACCGGCCCCCTCATCGAGCGCAGCTATGCCGCAAAGTCCGGAGTAGGCTGGGTCGGCAAGAACACCTGCATCCTCAACCAGCAACTCGGCTCCTGGCTCCTCCTGGGCGTCATCGTCACCTCGCTAGCCCTTCCCGAATCCGTCATTTCGCTCGAGGCACAAGACCGCTGCGGCTCCTGCACCCGCTGCATCGACGCCTGCCCCACCAACGCCCTCATCGCCCCCCACCAGATGGACGCCTCCCTCTGCATCGCCTACCTCACCATCGAGAAAAAAGGTACCATCCCCGAATCCCTCCGCCCCCTTATAGGCCGTCAGGTCTTCGGCTGCGACATCTGCCAGGACGTCTGCCCCTGGAACCGCAAAGCCCCCATCGCCTCGGGCAAGGGAACCGGACCCCTTCCCGAACTCATCAATCCAGCCCTCGAATGGCTCGCCCAGATGGACGCCGCCACCTTCAAGCGCCACTTCAAAGGCTCCCCCCTCGAACGCACCAAACGCCACCGCCTCCACCGCAACGTTGCCATCGCCATGGGCAACAGCGGCAACCCAGCCTTCCTCCCCCAACTCGAGGCCTGGCAGACCAGCGAAGACCCGATCCTCGCCGAGCACGCTCAATGGGCTATCAAGCAACTTATAAAACTGTCATCCTGAGCGAGGCGAAGAACCTCCGCATTTTGCTTTTGCTTGTACCGCCCCCCGAGTCTTCCCCTTGCCCCACCCTGTTAGCATCGGTTAGACAAACTACAGCCCATGCCGTCCATAGTTTCCCAGCCCGCACCACCACCCCCCGAACCGAAGGACCTCGTCACGCCAGACGTCCCGGTAGAAGACCTGCGCCCCACCGTTCGCCGCAACGGCCTCTGGAGCCAGTTCGTCGCCCTCTTCTGTTACATGATCAAGACCGAGGTCCACACCTATGCCTTCTCGGTCGCAGCAAACGTCATCTTCTCGCTCTTCCCCTTCATCGTTCTCCTGCTCACCATCTGCCGCCAGGTCCTCCACTCCCGCGCCATGGAGTCGGTCGTCGCCGACCTGATGAAGAGCTTCCTCCCCGTCGGTCAGGACTTCGTCATGCGCAACATGGCCATGCTCGCCCATCCGCGCAAGGGCACCCAACTCTTCTCGCTCGTCATGCTCCTCGTCACCTCGACCGGCGTCTTCCTTCCCCTCGAAGTTGCCCTCAATAGCGTCTGGGGAGTCAAAGAGAACCGCTCCTACCTCCGCAACCAGATCGTCTCCATCGGCCTCGCCTTTGCCGTCGGCGCACTCGCCATGGCCTCCGTCGCCCTCACGGCCGGTCACACCACCGTCATCACGTGGATCTTCTTCGGCCACACCGACAACGTCGTCTTCCGCTACTTCGCCTACAGCGCCATGAAGATCTTCGCTGGCATCGCCAGCATCCTTCTCTTCTTCCTTATTTATTGGGTTCTGCCCAACCGCTCCGTCCCGGCCCGCGCCGTCCTCCCCACGGCCATCGTCGTCGGCCTCCTCTGGGAAGGAGCAAAACACCTCTACATCCTCGCCCTCCCGTGGCTCGACTTCCAGTCCGTCTACGGTCCCTTCTATATATCGGTAGGCCTCATGATGTGGGCCTTCCTCTCCGGCCTTCTGCTTCTCGCCGGAGCACACTTTTCGGCGACCCGTTATACCCTCCGACTGGCACGCCAGGCTGAGCAGGAGGGCTGACCGAAGCATGCCGAACTCGATCCGCGCAACCCTGCAGAGCTTGTTCCAACGCACCCCCCACGACGGCCTCGCCGGAGCCGCCCTCTGGCTTGTCGTCTCCTTCTTCCTCTCCTGGCTTCTCACCTTCGTCCGGGGAGCCATCGGGACCTTCTTCGGCGTCCTTCAGATCCTCATCGTCATCGCCCTCGCCTGCGTTGCCATCCCGCTCCTCGTCCGCTTCATCCGCAACCGCATGCTCTGGAGCCTCCGCAACAAGCTCATCCTTACCTACCTGCTCATCGGCCTCGCGCCCGTCGTCCTCGGCATCACCCTCGTCACCATCTCGGCCTACATCGCCGCCGGCCAGTTCTCCATTCACCTCGCCGACACCCGCGTCCAGGCCGAACTCGACCAGATGAGCGCCGATAACTCCGCCCTCGTCGCCCGCATCGTGCCCATCTTCGGCCTCAAGTCAGACTCGGAATCAAGATCTCGCTCGCAGGATCTCAGCGACTCCGAGCGCGCCGCCGCCAGCACCATCAAAGGCCCACGCCTCCACCGCCACCTCGAAGCCTTCGTCAACGGCACGCCCTTTACCCTGCCCACCTCCTCCGCCCACCCCACCGTACCCCTCGGGCTGCCAGCCTGGGCAGTCGACCTAAAGAACGGTAGCTTCCGTTCGCTCGTCCTCGACGGTGGCGATACCTATCTCGTCGCCGTCAACCAGCAACGCCTCGCCGATGGCCGCCTCTTCACCCTCCTCAGCAGTCTCCCCGTCGATAGCGGCGTCATGGACTTCATCTCCGACGGCCTGGGTCGCGCTGCTATCTCCTCCGAGAAAACGGCAGAAGAGGTCTTGGCTTCCAATCGCAAAAAAGAGCGGCCTTTCTCGTCGCGCTCCCACCTCGTCTCCGGCGGAACCCAGCCACCCTCACTCAACGTCATTGATATCCCCGTCCACTTCTTCTCCACCCTCGCCGTCACCGATTGGGAGACAGGCAAGTCCGACGGCGTTCCCATCAACGTCGACTCCCGCCCGTCGCTCCTCTACCTTCAGCTCTTCGGAGCCTCGCTGGGCGGCATCGTCACCTCCACCATCCGCGTTGGGCTTATCGTCCTCTGCATCATCTTTACCCTGATCGAACTCCTCGCCCTCGTCATGGCCATGCGCATGAGCCGCACCATGACCGCCTCCGTCCACGACCTCTACGAGGCCACCCTCTCCATCGACCGAGGCGACCTCCATCACCGCATCGCCGTCTCCCGTACCGACCAGCTGGCCGAGCTCAGCCGCTCCTTCAACCGCATGACCGTCTCCCTCCAGCGCCTCCTCGAAGAGCAGCAGGAGAAAGAGCGCCTCCAGAACGAACTCTCCATCGCCCAGGAGGTCCAGGCCAACCTCTTTCCCACCGCAGTCCGCGACCTGCCCACCCTCGAACTCCACGGTGTCTGCCGCCCCGCACGCTCCGTCAGCGGTGACTACTACGACTTTCTCGTCTTCTATAAAGATGACCTCGAAGCCTCTGAGAAGCGAGTCGAGACCGGCGTCGGCATTGCCCTCGGCGACATCAGCGGCAAGGGAATCTCTGCCGCCCTCCTTATGGCTACCCTCCACTCCGCCGTCCGTGCCTATCGGTTTGCCAGCGAAGCGGTGGTCTACTCTGCTTCCTCCGTAGCCGGGCTAACCGCCAGCCGCGACGGTCGCTCCGGCGACTCCGGCGAACTCTTCGAGTCCCCCGGCCGCATCATGTCGCTCCTCAACCGTCACCTCTATCGCAGCACCCAGCCTGAGAAGTACGCCACCCTCTTCCTCGCCCACTACGACGCCGCCTCCGCCTGGCTCACCTACTCAAACGCCGGCCAGTTACCGCCCTTTCTCCTGGGCCGCGACAACTCCATCCGCCGCCTCGACTGCGGGGGCACCGTCGTCGGCCTCATGGACGGCATGCAATACGAAGAAGGTCGCTTCAGGATGAGCGTCGGCGACATCCTCATCGCCTACTCCGACGGCGTCACCGAACCCGAAAACGACTTTGGCGACTTCGGCGAAGAACGCCTTATCGAGGTAGTCACCCGCTATCGCGACGAGCCGCTCCACATCATCTCCGCCCAGGTCATGCAGGCCCTCGACGCCTGGATCGGAGCCGACGAACAGCCCGACGACATCACTCTCGTCCTCGCCCGTCAGCTCTAACCCACTAGGGAGGCTTTAACCCACCCCAGCACGGTCATCTTGAGCGAAGTCGAAGAAGCTGCGGTCGCTTTTGGCTTTCGCCCTCGCTGGGAATTTTGCACCTATCAATCAGTCAGACCGGTCCTCACCTCACCTCAAAACAAAGTGCGTCCCCCGTGTAGATAACCACCTTTACTTTGAATGCTTTACGAACAAAATCAAGACTTTACAGACTTCCTGTACTTTCGCCTTTAGAATGAACACTTTAGGACCTGGGAAGGAAATTACTTACCCTGCATAGCCTTCACCACAATCCCGTTAGGAGACCCACCCGCAGGCATGATCGTGAACAGCGCAGCACCCTGCTTGCCCTGTGTCCGGATCACCGAAACATCGCCCGAGTGAGCGTCCGTAGCCAGTAGCAGGTGCTCATCTGCCGAGAAGGCCAGAACATCTGGAGCCGACCCCGTATGGATGCTGGCCTCAACCCGCCCATCATCGATGCTGTACAGGCTGATCGAGTCCGACCCGAAGTTCGTCACCCAGAGCGTCCCATTGTCCGCGCTGACGATCCCCCCATTAGGCTTTGTCCCGATCATCGTCGTCCCGCCAACCTCATTGGTCCCCGTAGCGATCTCCGAGATGCTGTCCGACCCGAAGTTCGACACGAAGATCTCGCCCCCATCCGGCTTCAGCGCGAGGTGAACCGGTGTAGTCCCCACATCGAGAAGCGTCAGAAACCGATCCGTCAGCAGGGAAGCATCATGCTTCGCCGCCCACGATCCAGCCTCCGCCGCAAGCCCCACGGCCATCACCTGGTGCCCCCCCGAGCAAGCCACAAAGGCCTTCGAAGAGTCCGGCAGGATCGCCACGTCCGTAGCACCTGGACACCCCGAAAAGCTCGCACGAAGCCGCAGTTGCGGGCTGGCCCTTACATCCTCCCCCACCGCAAAGACCGACACACTCCCACTCCCGCGGTTGCTCACCACCAGCGTCCGCGAGTCAGGCGAGATCTTCGCCACCCCCGGCTGCTCCCCGGCTCCGACCGTAGCCAGAACTCGCCGATGCTCCAGGTCAATCACACTCACGCTGTTAGCCGCGGAATTAGCCACAAACCCTCGCTGCCCGGCCGCATCCACGCTGATGAAGTAAGGCTGACGCCCCACCGGAATCGTCGCCACCACATCGTTTTTCACCGTGTCGATCACCGACACCGAACCTGACTGCGAGTTGACGACATACACCTCATCCCGAACCGGATTCACCGCAAGCCCGGACGGATTGCCCCCCACGCGCACCGTCCGATCCTGCCGCAGATACACAAGGTCCAGAATGCTGACGGTGTTGTTCGCCCCATTGCTCACATAGGCAAACTCGCGATAGCCATTCGGAACGTCAGGAAACCCCGAGCGTCGACACCCCACACTCGCAAGCAACAAGAGCGGCGCTGCAGCAGCCAAGTATTTGGAGGTGAAGCAGTTGGATCGGGGAATCGTCACTTCTGCGAGTCTAGCGATGGTAGCCACCACCCGCAAGCCTGCCGCTAGTTCTCAAGCGTTGAAGGACGATCAGCCTCGTTGCAATACGGCGACTTCTCGTCAACTTGGCATCAGCCTGTGGATGGCAGGCGCGCCATCCACTCGTGAGGCGGCAGCTCTGCCGATACAGCACGATTGGAATCCGCCCATAACGTATAACCTTGTGGTCATGTAGGGGGACAAGCCTCGGCATACACTTCCCCTCTGCCATTTATCCGGCATCAAGATGCATACGCCCCCACAAAGGCTTTATGAGCACTTCGCGATGCTAGAAAGATATGAGCTTTCGCGAAACCTTTTGTCCGGAGCAGGGTTCGACCAACTGAGGCGTAACGTCCTTGAGCGACGAACGCGTCATCAGTAGCCCTCCTCGGACAACGAAGCCGAGACGATTTGTCGCGGCTTCGTTGCTTTTTTGCAGCTTGGAGAGTCTAGCTACGCGGCTTCTTTGAGAGTCGCCAGTTCCACGCAACCCAACCGAAATACCCGCCCTGAAGTAAAAAGACCACAGCATACGAGGCGAGCAGATGTCGACTTTCCATCGTGCTCAGGCTGAAGAAACTGTGCCAGGTCATTGTGCCAACTCCAGCGATGCTTCAAGTGCATTCAGCGCGGCATCCTGCTCTGCAAGCTGTCGACGTCGTTCAAGTGCAAACCGAAAGCCACAAAGGAAGATGCCCCAGGCTGCCCAAGCCACGATATTCCACACGAAGGCAGGCATCATCGACTTATCGATTCCAGAGTCCGGGCCACCGCCAAAGACCGGCGCAGGATGCTGCGTCCGCCACCAACGAATGGACATATACACGATTGGCACATCCACTGCCGCGAAGATCGAAAGCACTGCAGCCAGCGTAGAAGTTTGTCCAGTCGCCGAAAGTCGGCGCGTAATCAGGTAGGCCACATAAAGCAGCCAGAGCAGCAGCATACTGGTCAGTCGCGGATCCCACGTCCACCAGATACCCCACACAGCGCGACCCCAGATGCTGCCGGTGATCAAACAGATACTCGAATAGATAACAGCCACTTCAGCCGAGGTCACGGCTAGCGCATCAGCGGTCAAAGCCTTCAAAGGATCGCGCCGTCTCCAGTAAAGGAACGCCAGCGAAGCCGCAAAATTGATGTAGGGGAACAGCAGGCTCAGCATGGCGGTAGGGACGTGATAGTAAAACGTCCGGCCTACATCGCCCTGATTGGCATCTGTTGGAGACAGAAAGATAGCCTGCCGAAAACCGATCGCAAGCACGGCAAGCGTCATCAGAAACCAGGAGATCCCGACGAGTTGCATAGAACTGACCGTCTGTGGGCGCTGCTGCATAATGCGTCTAGTTTACGCGCGTTCCGGGCTGCATAGCGTCAGAATGTCCGCTATTCGGCAGCCTTCATTCGGCGCTGAGCACAGTATCGAACAAGAGCAGGCACACGATCGTAAAGATCAAGTCATACCCCGCCAGCAATCGAATCCACGACCCGATCTGAATTGGGTCGAGCTCCGCCGTCAGAATCCCGGTAGCCGCCTGGATCATCGCCAGCAGCGCCGGTAAAGAGATCGGCAGCAGTACCAGCGGCAACATCAACTCTCGATTCCTCGTCCGCAAGCCGAGTGCCGCAAAAAACGTCCCATTGCACACCAGCGCCCAAGTCCCCAGAGGCATCACCGCCGCCAGCAGCCACACATTGCCCAGCGCATGCAGGTTGTAGAAGATGATGAAGAGCGGCGCCAGCACAGCCTCGACCAGCGACACGAACAGCATATTCGCCAGCACTTTGCCCAGAAACAGCGTCGATGGTGGCGAGGGAGCCATGCGTTGGGCGTCCAGCACATGGTTACGCTGCTCCCGGGTCCATGCCTGGTTCAGGGCCGTAATCGTCGCAAAGAGGATCGCCACCCACAGAATTCCGCCCGCAATTCGCCGTGACTCCGCAGCCGTCGGCTCAAACGCCAGGCTGAAGACGATCACCACAAGCAGCGCGAAGAACAGCATCCCATTGATCGAATCGCGCGAGCGCCACTCCAGTCGCAGATCCTTCCGCAGGTGATCGAGCACATGGCGCAGGTACGTCATCGCGTCACAGCCTTGGTCAGGTCTGCCACAGAAGCCTCAGCCGCCCGCAGGTAGTCCGCCGGAGCCATAACCAATTGCAATCCCCGCAACCCAGCTGATACCGAGATTACGTCAAACAGCTCAATCGTCTCGTCGGCAAACGCCGGAAAGGCTTTCTTCGCGCCCATCACCGTGACGCCGCCACGCACGTAGCCCGTCAGCGGCTCAACCTCTTTCAGCGAGGCAAGCTCCGCCTTCTTCGCACCAGCGGCAATCGCAAGCTTCTTCAGGTCCAGCTCCTCATTTCCGGGAATCACTGCAAAGACGTGCCCGCCCGGAGCCGTGTCTGAAAGCAACGTCTTGAAGACCTGCTCTGCCGGCATGCCAATCTTCTTTGCAACCGAGATCGCCGTCAGATCCTCAAGGTCCACCTCGTATGGCCTCAGCTCATACGCAATCCCAAGCGAGTCCAGCAGCCGTGCAGCGTTCGTCTTTCCATGAGTCTTCATTGGTGCGACATCACCCGCGCATCCACCCCAACCACCTGCCCCGCCCGCATCGTCACCGTCACATCAGCCAGCGGATCGGCAAGCCGAGCCTGATGCGTCGTCATCACAATAGTCCGTTTGCCCCCACCAGCAACGGGCCAGGTCCTGAAGTCCGTCAGCAACTCCACCATGTGCCCTGCCGAGCCCACATCGAGATTGGAGAAGGGTTCATCCAGCAGCAGCAACTCAGGATCAGCCTGCAGCACCCGGGCCAGCGACGTACGCTGACGCATTCCCTGCGAGTATTGCCCGACCGGCCGCGTCAGCTTCGGATCCATCCCCACTGCCCGCAGCGCCATCTCCGGACTCGCCACACAGTCACATCCCTCATCACGGTGCAGGGAGGCGAAGTACTTTAGATTCTCCATCGCCGAAAGCTCGTCGTAGAGCATCGGTGCATGGCTCATGTAGGCAATACGCCGGCGCTGTTCCTGCGGTGAGCCTCCGAAGGTCGTCACCGTGCCGCGAGTTGGTGTAATCAGCCCGGCAATCAGGCGCAGCAGCGTCGATTTTCCAGCGCCATTCTCGCCCAGCACAACCGTGCAGCTTCCTGCAGCAAGCTCGAGCGAAACACTCCGCAACGCCGCGAAGGTCCCATAGATCTTTGAAGCTTGGGTCAGAGCGACAACTGTCGATGCCGCATCAGGCGGTTTTGCGACCACAGCTTTGCCCATCCCGGCCTTGCAGAAAACTGGTTCCATGCGTTGCCCCGTCTTCATGCGAGTATAAAGCGAACCCCTCTCAAGGATGTCGCTCCCATGAATCGACGCACTGTGCTCCTGTTTCCCGCCCTGGCCGTCATCCTCCTTGCGCCCCTGCTGACCGCGCAGCAACTCGGCCCGGCGGACCGTCAACTGGCGCGCTCCATCTTTCAGGAAGTGATCGAAATCAACTCCAGCGACTCTGTTGGTAGCACCACGCTCGTTGCTGAGGCCATGCGCAAACGCCTCCTTGACGCCGGCTTTCCCGCAGCCGATCTCGTTATCCTCGGGCCGACCGCACGGAAGGGCAACCTGATCGTCCGCTACCGAGGTAGGCCCGGAAGCACCCTCAAGCCCATCCTCATCATCGGCCACACCGACGTCGTCGAGGCCCGCCGCGAGGATTGGACCACCGACCCCTTCAAATTCATCGAGAAGGATGGCTACTTTTACGGTCGCGGCACCCAGGACATGAAGGACTCCGACGCCATCATCGTCACTGACTTCATCCGTCTCAAGAAGGATGCTTACGTCCCCGATCGCGACATCATCCTTGCCCTTACCGCCGATGAGGAGGGCGGTAAATCGAACGGTGTCGATTGGCTGCTCAGGAATCATCATGACCTCATCGACGCTGAGTTTGTCCTCAACCCAGATGCTGGCGGTGTCGATCTCGACAACGGCAAACCCGTCGGCATGGACGTCGAAGCCACCGAAAAGCTCTACGCCGACTTCGAGATCACAGCAACCAACCCAGGCGGCCACAGCTCGCTCCCTGTTCCCGATAACGCCATTTATCACGTAGCCAACGCGCTGGTCCGACTCGAGCGCAGCCCGTTCCCCTTCGAGCTCAACGCTGTCACGCGCGCCTACCTCGAAGAGATGGCAAAGCTCGTACTCGCGAAGGCAGCAGACATCCATGCCATCCTGCAAACACCAGCCGATACAGCAGCCGAGGCCCGCCTCGCAACCGATCCCACCTACAACGCGATCTTTCGAACCACCTGCGTCGCCACAATGCTCAAGGGCGGCCACGCGCCTAACGCTCTTCCAGCGATGGCCCAGGCGAATGTCAACTGCCGCATTCTGCCCGGTCATTCGCAGGAAGAAATCCGCAAGAAGCTGATCGCGATCTTCGCCGACCCAAGCCTCGTCGTGAAGTATAAGACTGATGCAGGTGAGGTCTTTGACGTGGCTCCGGACCGCAAAGCTCTCCCACCACCGCCTGTTCGCGCTGATGTTGTTGAGTCATTGAAGCAGGTGGTCGCCCAGATATTTCCGGGTATTCCGATCATCCCCGAGATGGAATCGGGCGCCAGCGACAGCATCTATACGATGGCCGCGGGCATCCCCAGCTATGGCATCAGCGGAGTGGGTATCGATCGCAACGACTTCCGCGCCCACGGTAAAGACGAGCGTCTCCGCACCGAGTCCTTCTACACCGGCGTGCAGTTTTACTATCTTTATCTGAAGGCGCTTACAGCAAAGTAGAAGAGGCTACCGGGTGGCGGGCAGGACAACGCTCGCCGCAGTAGTCGGTTTCAGGGGCTTCAGGTCGGCAGGCGCATACTTCGAGGCGCACTTGGCTTGCAATTGGGTCGCATGGAAGACGCCATCTCGTCCATAGGTTCCGACCGCCAGCGCCTGCGCATCGTCCTTAAAAGTGTCCGGTGGTGGCTCCGTACCCTGGTACACCACGTCAAGTTTGTTGCCTTGCTCAAGCAGTACGAAGTGTGCATTCGCGCCCGCTCTGTGGATGCTACCCGGCGCTACATTGCCAGCAACCCGCAGATGACGCACGTAAGCTTTATCGCCCATGCCGTGCAATTCGTGAATCGTCACGTAGTAGCTCTTGTTGTCCCGAACGCCGGTGACGGCGAGATAGCCAACAATGGCGAGAATAGCGACAGTCGCAAGAATGATCTTGATCGGGCTCTTCGATGCAATGCTCATGGCCACTTCAGTTTAGTCCATTCAGCCATACCTGCGCAGGATGGACTTGCAGGGCTATTCCGGGAGAGCATTCTCGACAGTCACCGCCAGGAAAGCATGTCCGAATACCGTCGGATGTTCCGCGTCCCAGAACAGTGTATGGTCCGGATCGAGGCAGACGGCGTTCGTAAATGGGTTCAGGCAGGGAACTGTGATGTTGGTGAAGCCAAAGTGAGTCGCATCGGCAGCAACGGCATGCAGCAAGCCGAAAAAATCCATTCGCCGAATGTGGATTCCCTCGATCAACTGCTCAGCCCCAAGCAGGATGTCCAACGACTGGTTTGTCGCCACGCTCGCCGCCGTTGCAAAGCTTGCATCCAGCTGTCCGGCCGGTGTTTGTCCGATATCCAACAGCGTCGAAATCAGGAACTTCTTCGCTCCAGCCTGGCGCAGTAACAATTCACTTTCGGCGATACCGATTGCAATCTGGAAGCCCAAGCTCTGCGGCGATCCACTCGTCGCATCCAGAATGTCGTTCCCGCCCCCCTCGAGAATGTACAGGGCCTTGGGATCAGCCTTGCCGCCATGCTGACTCAGGTAGAGCGCGACCTGCTGGGGCACGCTCGGGATCGTCCCTGAGGGCGTAACCTTTGCTGCCGTGACCAGCGCACCGCCGAAGGCATAGTCTGTGCCGCCAGCCAGTGCGGGCGTCATGGGCAAACCGAGAGAACTCGCCACATGCTCCACCCAAAGCGGACCGTTTGAGAAGCGGCCGTTGTAATACGGCGGAGAGATCGGCTCCGCGCCCTTGGTTGCAAGATAGATGTTCCCCACATCGCACAAGCTGTCGCCAAACACATAGATAGCGTCGTAAAAAGGCTTCGCTGCGTGCGCGGTAACCGAGGCAAATGCAAGCAGGACGACCGCTGCGCATAGCCGGAAAGAACGTTGGATCAACATATTGAAATCCTCAAAAAGCGGCTGTATGAGTGGCTCAGGTGCAGCATGGATGTTCAGGATGAAAAGCAATTTAACTGCAAACAAGCGCAAAGTAAACAGGTTTTGCAAAGATCTACATACCATCCATTCAGCATCCATCCTGTCCATCGGCACCTCTCATCGAACAACCGTCCGGCGTATACTCAAGCCATCGCGCTATCCGAATCGTGCGAGACAAATCTAGCATCAGGAGTAGCGCATGAGCATGAACGGCCACGCGAACGGCAACGGATCTTCGACAAACGGCAACGGCCACGCAGACGGAAATGACTATGCCGTACCTGCTCCTCGCACGGAGTGGATCGTCAAGCGCAAGGCCGAAGCCGCACGCACCGGCGACACGAACATGAGCCAGATGCACTTCGCGCGCCTGGGGCAGATTACGGAAGAGATGGCCTTCGTTGCCCACAAGGAGAAGATCTCCCCTGAACTCGTTCGCTCCGAGATCGCCAAGGGAACCATGATCATCCCTGCTAACATCAATCATCCCGAACTTGAGCCCATGGCCATCGGCGTCGAGTCGCTCTGCAAGATCAACGCTAATATCGGCAACTCTGCCATCACGTCGAACGTCGACGAAGAGCTTCGCAAACTCCACACCGCCGTCCACTTCGGCGCAGATACGGTGATGGACCTCTCGACCGGCGGCGATATCCCGATGATCCGTCAACAAATCATTCGTCACTCACCCGTTCCTATCGGCACCGTGCCGCTCTACGAAGCGCTGAGCCGCGTCAAGAAGGTGGAAGACCTCAACATCGACCTCTACCTCGAGGTCATCGAAGAGCAGGCCCAGCAGGGCGTCGACTACTTCACCATCCACGCCGGTGTCCTCATTGAGTACGTTCCCATGGTCGCCAAGCGCATCACCGGCATCGTTAGCCGCGGTGGCGCCATCCTCGCCCAGTGGATGACTTCCAATCACAAGCAGAACTTCCTCTACGAGAACTTTGACCGCATCACCAAGATCATGGCGAAGTACGACGTCAGCTATTCACTCGGCGACGGCCTACGTCCCGGCTGCCTCGCCGACGCCTCCGACGAAGCCCAGTTTGCCGAACTCAAGACCCTCGGGGAACTTACCCGTCAGGCATGGAAGTCCGACGTGCAGGTCATGATCGAAGGTCCTGGCCACATTCCGATGGATCAGATCAAGCTTCAGGTTGATAAGGAAGTCGAGCTTTGCGACGGCGCTCCGTTCTACGTCCTCGGTCCACTCGTTACTGACATCGCTCCCGGCTACGATCACATCACCTCCGCCATCGGCGCAGCCATGATCGGCTGGCACGGCGCAGCCATGCTCTGCTACGTTACTCCGAAGGAGCACCTTGGCCTGCCCAACGAGAAGGACGTCAAGGACGGCATCATCGCCTACAAGATCGCCGCTCATGCCGCCGATGTAGCGCGTCATCGTCCCGGTGCCCGCGACCGCGACGACGCTATCTCCCACGCTCGCTACACCTTCGATTGGGATAAGCAATTCGCCCTGTCGCTCGACCCAGAAACCGCTCGTGGTATGCACGACGAGACGCTGCCTGATGACTACTATAAGGAAGCCGCCTTCTGCTCCATGTGCGGTCCGAAGTTCTGCTCCATGAACTGGTCCAGCAAGGTCGACAAATTTAACGAGTCAGAGTTCGGCCTCAAAAAGCCGGATCTCACCCAGATCATGACCGAGCAGATGGCCCTCCGCAACTAGCATCTACCACCGGTGGCGAATCCATGATTGCAAGAGATAACCGCCCAACAATTCTGCTCGTCTGCTCAGATCAGGTTTTGCGCATGGTCCTCAAGGAAGTCCTTGAGGACCAGCAATTCAATGTTATTACTGCGGCCGGTCTCAGTGTTGTAGTCGACCGACTAAAACAAGTTCAGCCGGACTTGATGATCATGCGACCTTATCTCAACAGCATCGCCGGTCATGAGGCCGCGGTCTGTCTCCGCACGAAAAGTCCGGGAATGCGCGTCCTGATGGTCGGGGTATGATCGACGACGACCGCATGCGCTACCGCGACACCCTCCACAAGTTCGATATCTTCCCCAAACCGTTTACCGCCGCAGACTTAATTGCGAAGGTTAATCAGGTTCTGAATACCCCGCTCTAGCAACCTACTTCTTCGCTGCGGTCTCCAGAATCACCGCCGCCCGATTCAGTGCATCAGCCAGCGAACCAAGCTGCCCTTGCGTTCGGGCAGCATCCGGCACATCGATCCCTTCGTTCACCCCTGGGATGACCACCGCCGCATATCCGGTAAACTCTCCCGGCGCATAGATCGAATGCTTGTACCAAGGCCTCATCGGCAAACCCACTGGGTTTAGGAGCGCACCTTCTGCCGCTCGAAGGGCAATATTAAGCGCTGCAGCATCGGCGGGAGGATTCTCCTGCACGGTGCGGATTGCCTCCCCGGCACTCGCAAGGCGTCTAGCTGCGGTCTCTGCAACAGTGAAGTTCACATCCAGCTTTGCCTTGTCCGCACGGTCCTCAGCCGCATCCAGGTAGCTGACGATCTCTTCGCCATAAAATCCGTAGTCATATGGCAGCACATCCGCATCGGCCATATGCAGCACCTCAAGCCCGAACACCCGGGCCTGCTGCTGTTCATACACAAATGTCGGATCGGCAAACTTGATAAACCAGTTGTAGTTATCGAAGACCGAGTGATACACCCCATACGGTCCGCTCGACCCGATATCCGTCGAAGGCACACCAGCGTGCTGCAGAAAGGGCGTGTAATCCGAACCGGACCCGAGATCTCCGACCTTCACCTCCTGGCTATTCTCCCCGCCTACGGTAGAGCGGCTCTTGTTGCCGCGCCGCTCATGCTTTTCCTCCTGATCCGCCTTCCATTGGTCGTAGACCGTTCCGCCAGCCGGACTCGGCACCTCTTTGGCGACCTCGCGCACAAATTCCTTCAATGACGGCACCGCATTTGCACTGAACGACGGCCCGGAAACCGCCACATCGGTGTTGAAGTAAGCGACCGCGCGCGCAAGGTCGACGCCATGCTGCTCCACCCACTCGGTTGAGCCGATCAGCCCCTCTTCCTCGGCATCCCAGCTTCCAATAACGATCGTTCGTCTTGGCTTCCAGCCTTGCTGCAAGAGGGTGCCCAGCCCATGGACCATCTCCAGCATCGCCGCCGTCCCGCTATTTGGATCTACCGCGCCATAGACCCAGGCGTCGCGATGGTTTCCCGCCACCACCCATTGCGCCTTTGTATCCGTTCCCGGAATTGTGCCGATCACATCCCAGATCGTACGCAACTGGCTATCCTGTACCAGCTTCATGTGCACCGTCACCTTGTCGCCGCCAAGGTGATAGGTGAAGGGAAGCGCACCCTGCCAATCCCGGGGCGACTCAGGCCCACCCATCGCCTCCAGGATCGGCCCCGCATCTTTATACGAGATCGGATTCACCGGGATACTCGGCTGATCCGGCTGGCTCGCCGCCATCTTCTCCGGCGTCAATCGCCGCGATGCAGGCAGATCGAGCGTCGACGCGATCCCCGGCGTCTCGGGATCGCCCGGGTAGATCGGCAGGAACTGGACGGACCCACGCTGCACCCCCGACTCAGGCCGATACGGCCCCTTCGGATAGGTGTCGCCCTTAAAATAACCGTCGTCCGCAGGGTCCGAGTAGATGAGCACGCCCTTCGCACCGTACTGCTGTGCGATGTACGCTTTCACCCCGCGAAAGTTCTGCCCATAACGCACCAGCACGATCTTGCCCCGAACACTGACTCCCAGCTCCGCCAGCTTCTTAAAGTCGGCAAGGCTGCCGTAGTTCGCGTAGACGACGTCACTCGTTACTTCCCCCGACGGTGAAGATCCATTGAATGCCGGCAGCACACGCGCGTCGTCCTGGTACGGGTCGCCGCCGTCCTTTGCTGGATCGACATGCTCTGGCGTCGGGCCTGAAAGGATCTTCTTGCCCGTCGAATCAAATGCCTCCACCAGCACGCTTACCGGCTTATTCATCCGCACCCGGTAAGGCACAATCTCCGTCTTCAGACCAGCCGCCTTGAACTTGCCTGCGACGTAAACAGCAGTCGCATAGTCCTCAGGCGAGCTCGCCCAGTGTGGTGCCGCCGTCAGCGTCTTGAGGTGTTCTCCAGCCAGCTTCGGATCGGGAATCGCCATAAATATGGCATCCCATTTCGCCTGCTGGGTGAAGTCCCGATAGCCAAAAACAGAGGTGGTGGAAGGAGCAGTCGCTTGACCACTGGCAACAGCAGTGGCAAGCGGCAGAAGGCAGGCAAGCCTGCGAAAAAGAGTCACAGGCGTGCCTCGGTCATCGATTTAAGTTGAAAAGAGGGGAGTGTCAGGCGACTGGCTGCGCGCAAAACTTGCATCGCTTCGCAGTCAGGGGGATCTCAGACAGACATTCGCCACAGGTCTTCTCCGTCACCGCAGCCGGACCTTTAACCCTGGCCAGCAGATAGTTGATCGGCACCACGAGGAAGAAGTACACCACTCCTGCCATCAGCACGAACGATATGACGGCGTTCAGAAAGAGGCCGTATTGAACTTTACCGCCGTTTACCGTAAGGATCAGATAAGAAAAGTCAGGCTTACCCACGATCGCTGAAATGAGCGGAGTGATTATATCGGTCACGAGTGCTGTGACGATTGCTGTGAAAGCGGCTCCGATAATGACCGCGACGGCGAGATCGATCACATTCCCGCGAAGAATAAAATCCCGAAAACCTTTAAGCATCATCCATCTCCTAAAAGCTGAAGTAGCAGCAGTTTAGCACCCGTGCAAGGGCGTTCCGTGCTGCCAATAGCCTAACGAGACGAGATCAGCCAGGACATATAAGGGTAAAGAAAGAAGAACAAAATCATCGACACGGCCATCAGATCCATATACACGCAGAGCAACACGCCGCCATGGTAAAAGCTCCACTTCGGTTGCATACACCGAACCGTATCGACCGTCCCGACGATCGCCAGCACCGAAGGAAGTGCAAGCCAGAGCGTCGGGCGATCACGCGGAAAATCCGAGAGAAAAAACGCCGCCATCAGGCTCAGCAGCACCAGCAGATTGCCCCGAACAAGCGAACGCGTACGCGGATTGAGGTAGCCGATAATCACGCTGCTCTTAGGATGCACCCACGGCAGCTTCGCTGGAAAATCCATGCCCTGGCGTCGCTGCGGCACACGCCAAGTAGGAAGCAGCTTATTCACCCCGGCAAAGTCCCATCAAATACAGCGATAGAACCCCGGGCCCGCTCAGACCAACGCCGGTTGAACCATCTCGGCCATCGCACGAATCGAGTCGCCGTACGGTGCCCGCAGAATACCGCGCTCGGTGATAATTGCCGTCACGTATCTCGCTGGCGTTACGTCAAATGCAGGGTTCTCGATTCCAACGCCGTCCGGCGTCATCTGCTTGCCGTTCGAGTGGGTCACTTCCATAGCCGCCCTCTGCTCGATCGGAATTTCCTCGCCCGTCAGCGTGGCCACATCGATCGTCGACCACGGAGCAGCCACATAGAACGGTAGGCCATGCTCCTTCGCTAGGATGGACACACCATAGGTTCCAATTTTGTTCGCCACGTCGCCATTCGCCGCAATCCGGTCCGCCCCGACGATTACCGCCTGAATGCGCCCCTTTTGCATTAGCGACGCCGCCATGTTGTCGCAAAGAACTGTCGTCTTGATGTTGTCCTTCATCAACTCCCAGGCCGTCAGCCGTGCACCTTGCAGAAAAGGCCGTGTCTCGTCGGCAAACACATCGATATCATGCCCGCGCTCTATTGCCGCGCGAATTACCCCGAGCGCCGAACCGTAACCGCACGTCGCCAGCGCACCAGCATTACAGTGCGTCAGCACCGTTCCATGCTGCGGCATCAGCTCTGCTCCGAAGGCACCCATCTGCTTACACGCTGCGATATCTTCGTCGTACATTAGACGGGCCTCTTCGACGACTGCCTTCTTGATCATCGCAAGGTCCGCACCGCCAGCCACCAGCCGGTTGTACAGATCGCGGATTCGCCCGATACCCCAAAACAGGTTAACCGCAGTCGGCCGCGTCGCCGCGAGTACCCCACAGATCACGTCGACCTCAGCCGTCAGCGCCTCAACGGTAGTCGCCTTGCTACGCTCAATCCCAATCGCCACACCCATCGCCGCCGAAACTCCGATCGCCGGAGCCCCCCGAACGATCATGTCGCGGATGACTGTCGCAACCTCCTCGTAACTGGTCGCGAGCACATACGTCTCCTCCAGTGGAAGCTTGGTTTGATCGAGAAAATTAACGCCTTCGGAGGTCCATTCAAGTGTAGGAATCATGTCCCTTCCAGTTTAGTCGACTTGCCCTCCGCATGTCTGTTTGCAACCAGCGCAAGCGTCTCAGAAAGATTCCTGAGCGTAAGGAGTTCCTCTAGGCGTCCTGATGAAGTCTCGCAAGAGTATTCCGGAGGAGATGCGTGCCACTCGGCGTAGCTTCGCACATTTCCCTTGTGGTGACCTGAGGGATCGGGTATCAACGGGCATGGCGATTACTCTGCGATGGTTTGTTGCGGTCCTGATGGGAAGTTCAATATGTGGAGCGCAGGCACAGAAGGCTCATCTGAGTGTCCGGCATGCGTACCTTGTAACCATGGCGACGGAGCAGAAGGAGCCTTTCAGCGGATGCATCTTAGTCGATCGGATAGGAAAGATTACTGCGGTGTTGCAGAATGATCCGCCCGCATGCGCCGACGCGGACACGGTCGTGGATGCGGCAGGGGCGTGGGTGATACCGGGGTTCGTGTCGGCACACAGTCATCTCTGGCAAAGCGCGTATCGGGGACTGGCTGCGGACCAGACGCTGCTCGGTTGGATTGATGCGCTCTACGGTAAGGCAGTGACCAAGGCCACGGCTGAGGATCTCTACTGGTTCACGCTTGAGGGCGGACTCGATCATCTGAGGCATGGGATCACGTCGACCTACAGCTTCAACTATGGAGGACACACGCCCGGCGATAAAGAATCCTTCAGCGAGGCGGAGCTACGCGCAGAGATGGATGCAGGCGTCCGTTTTGTGCACGGTTGGGAACCTGGCAAAGCCGGACCAGAGTATACGGTTCCCATCGCAGAGGAACGGTTGAAGACCTTCCTCGACTATGCGCACGGATATGGCAAGACTGAGGCTGAGAGGGCACGGCTGCTGTCGGTGATGATCAACGGAGGAACGGCCTTTGACGGGACAGAGCAGCAGGCGGTCCTTGAGGCCGCGCTGATGAAGCGGTTTGACCTCGGAAATCAAAGCCACTACCTTGAACAGCCGGAGACGCAGATCGTCGACCGGGATGAGATGTGGCCGTGGTTTGTGAAAAACGGGCTGGTGACGAACCGGATGTTCTTCGGACACTTCATCCATACCAGTTCTCAGATCCTGGCTGATACGGCGAAGGCAGGCGCGGGGATGAGTTGGAATCCGCTGTCCAATGGACGGCTTGCGTCGGGTACGGCAGACATACCGCTGTACCTGAAGATGGGCATTCGGGTCGGCATGGGCGTTGATGGTGAGGCGAGTGCCGACCTGGCCGATCCTTTCGAGAACATGAGAACGGGCCTCTACGCGATTCGCGCAAAGTATGAGAATGCCGGAGTAATGAACCCCTATGACGTTCTGCGACTGCACACCATGGGGAGCTCGGATGTGCTCGGCGTGAAGGACCGGATCGGGTCACTGGAGGTGGGCAAGATGGGGGACTTCCTGCTCATCGATCCGAAGGCTTACGGCGTCGTGTTCGATCCGTACGCTTCGCTCGTATTTGTGACCAGCGAAGAGCAGGTCGAGCGCGTATACGTCGGTGGAGAGATGATGGTGGAGCGTGGAAGGCTGCTGAAACAGGATTTGGGGAAGGTAGAGGGTGAAGTGGACGCAAGGGTGAGAGCGCGCGTGGTGCGCTAGCTCTCGCGTTTCGACTTAGCGCCGATCAGGTTGAGGTATCCTCCCATCTACTTCTCGTCCCACATCGCCGCGTGTTGGCTTTGCCTTTCGAATTGGCTCGGCTTGTAATACTGTTCGTAGTATTCGAGTTCAAGATGTGAGAACTGAAGCCAGACACCCGGAACATGAAACGCATCAACATGCGCAGGGAAACGCCCATAAGTATCGAAGATGTAGTTGCAGATTTGCTTCGTGTACTCAATCGCCTTGTCTGAGTAATGGCTGGCATTCTGAAGATAGTTCTGCGCGATGTCTTCCGAGAGATACGGCCGCTTGAAGATGTCGATGTCGGTATAGAGACCGCCAGGACCATACTTCTCGGCTAGGAACTGATCGACCGCGTCGTTCATGGAAGTCACGTAGGGCGGGCACAGGCCCTGCAGCACTCCATCGATACCCACTGGATTCGGCTGAGAAGCCGGGGTGGGCGGCCAGCAGGTATCCGGCCACGTTTTGCCGGGTGCCAAATGAAAGCCAAGCCCCATAAAGTTCTTTGCTGGATCTCGCTCAAGGATATAGGGCGGAGCGACTGAAGCATGGACCCATCCACCTAGTCCGATGGCTTGTCCGATCAGCATCAGATTCTGCAATTGAAAGAAAGCCTCATAGTTGATTCGTAATGTGGGCGCCAGACCGAGCGGCAGATCGATGTTTGGGTTTACAAATTTATCCTGTGCGCGCGACAGGCCACCGATCACTTCATATGGAATCTTCTGACCGGCAAATCCCATCTCCACCGCCGCCCACTCGGCGGCTTCCACAACGTCCGCAGGCTTGAATGCCTGCCAGTCATCGACGAACAGGGGACGTTGCCCGTCCGGCTCTGACAACAGATTGAGAATGATATTGATGTAAGCGCGTGTACAGTCCACAACCGGGAAGAAAACCGTCGTACCCGGACGGTTTGATATCTGTTTATTCCAGCCCAGATAGTAAGGAAATTGACGAGGAAATTCGAGTCGCTGATCATAAAGCTTCACCTTCACCGCCTCCGCAACGGCGAGCCAGTCCGCATCAACCCAGTCAGCGCGGTTAGGGGGAAGATTGCCCAACACACTGATCGCCTTTTCACCTTCCAGCCGCTTGATCAGGAAGATGCCCTGATCGTTGATCATGAAGAACGAAGTCGCCTGCGAGTTATCGGGACTGCTCGCGGAGCGGCCCAACGCGTTCACAAAAGGAGTACCAAGCTCATTTCCGCCGCCTGGTATCTGGAGCGGACCATCATGCGTGGTTGAACCTGTGATCCCGGTCGATACGATCAGGATTGCCTCTTCAAGGGCAGAGAGCGGTGCCGGCGCGTTGTTACTCACATGGCTTAGGCCATCGGAGACAAGCGAAGTGCCGCGCGCTATTCGTCGTGTTCGCCTGTCCGAGATCGCCGACATGAGCGGATAGTTGAAGAGGGCGTCAAGCCCGGCACTCCGCGTCTTCGTCGTATCTGGCATCGTTCCTCCGCTTAGCTCAGGACCGGCTCTTGATGAAGCGTTGCCGCCGTCGTGGCTGTGTCCGAAGCTAAGTTATAACCGTCGAGCTGTCCGACGAGCAGCGGGAAAATATCCTGAGCAGCGTTCTTTCCTATAAAGCAGTCCATGTGCTCGTAGTTGGGCATTGTCAGGCGGAGGTAATTGTCGGCCCCGTTCTTAGCGCACAATAGTTCGAAGCTGCGTTCGGTCCCTTCGGGTAGGAAGAGGCGATTTCCCATTGCCTGAAAGAAGGCCAGCGGAATCTTAAGCCTTTGAATGTTCGGGAGGTACACATCATGACCGTCTTTATCGACAATTTGACCTGCCCGGATGATGGTCAGCAGATGGTTGAACGTTGTGATATCGGCGATGCCAAACATCTCATGAATTGCGTCGTGAGTAGCGTTATTCAATTGTGAATGTTCGTATACTTCGCCGTAGATTGCCCAGATGCGGCGGCACACCGCACTGGTACATGGCGGTCCGGCGATGTTCGGTTTCAGCAAGGCGTCGGCAAGGATATCCGTCCACTTCGAAGGGTCGAAGTCAGTAGTAACAGTGTCAATGCCGAGATCATGTAGAAAAGATCCGACATTAAAGATGGCCTTGAGCTGATTTTCCGGCGAAGTCGTTGGATAAAACCCAACCTGCGAGCATACAGCTGATCGAATCCCCTGAAGCTTGCC
Organism: Granulicella arctica; assembly: GCF_025685605.1. Classification (NCBI taxonomy): domain Bacteria; kingdom Pseudomonadati; phylum Acidobacteriota; class Terriglobia; order Terriglobales; family Acidobacteriaceae; genus Granulicella; species Granulicella arctica. The sequence goes on along the minus strand of NZ_JAGTUT010000001.1, from coordinate 417,551 downwards.
CGAAAGCATGCTCATCAGGAAGGTCATTGAGCCGACGCAGTGTGCGACGATCTGGATATCTGCAGCACCTGTAACTGATCGAACCTGGGCTACGGCTGCGGGGTAATCCTTGGTCGCAACATCGTCCAGCGAAAATTGAGTACGTGCCGAGGGCAACGCTGGGCTGGCGCGATAGTCGAACAGCCACACGTCATAGCCATTCGCATACAAAAACTCGGGAAAGTTCGTATCGACGGTATCGATGAGATAGGCAACGGTTGACGTTCCGTACCCAGGAGAAAGCATCACAGGTCCCTTCACTCCGCCCTTATATCTCGTCAGTCGCAGCTCAACGTGATCCTCGGTCAGGAAATGGTAGACCTCCGGAGCACACATGCGGAGGGGGCGTTTCTTTCTCGGTATAGGTTGCGGATTAAATTCGCTGGCAGGTGCCAGCGCTCCACCGTAGACGTCGAACAGGGATCCGGCAAAGTACTTCCCGAAGCGGATGATGCTGGTAAGTCGCTCCAGATCGTCCTTTGCATTCGTAATTTCCATGGTCATCATCTGTCGCATAAAGTCTGCGGGCTCGATCACCAGTATTCCCTTGCCCAGGACAGCTCCTGACACATCCGAAATAGTGATGTAGAGGGTGGACGAATCACGCCAGAGGTTCAGAATTCCATCGTTCTTGATGATCTTGGTTCCGGTGAAAACGAAGACCTTTCCTTCTTCAGAGGTGAGATTCATGGCATACGTCATGAGGCGCGAATCTGGCTGACTGGGATCGGTGACCAGCAGCCGGAATTCACCTTTGCTTACTGTTAGCGGCTTTGCAGAAAGAGCAGGCGCTGTAGCCATACCGACCATACGTGCCGGATGGTCAGGACTGGCGAGCAGTTGATCCAGATCGTCTGCAATGACTGTCAGGATGAACTCAAAATTAGAGTTGTCCTGCTCGCCCTGCTCGCTCCCCTTCGCAAAATCGTCGGTGACGTGCATCGAGAAGAAACCCTTCATTGCCTCGGTAAATCTAAGACCTACTGCAACAGGGGCCGAAGATGGCTGCAGAGTTTGGGTAGAGTTGTAGTCGATCGTCCATCCTCGATCCTCGGCTATGAGCGCACAACACCGCTCAGCAACTGCCGAGATCGTCAACAGAGGATTTACTCCAAGTGATCGCGGCATAACCGAACCGTCGCACACGTAGAGGCTGTCGTAGACAGAGGTTCCGGTAGTGGCCGAGAACACCTGGCCCTTGTGGTTGACCACGCCTGTTGTAGCGTCGGCAGACATGGTACAACCGCCTAGCGGGTGAACCGTGATGAGATTATGGTTGGTGAGGTCGCTCCACAGAGGATTCCTTACGTAGACTCCGCCCAGAGCCTTACTCGCTTGATCAAGTCGATCGTTGACTCGCTGGAACACAGGTTGAGTTCCGGCACCCGGCCAGTGCAGACGCAGCCGGTCATCTTCCAGCGTCATGGAGCCACTCGCATCGTCATGCGTCATCACCAGGTAGGTCTGGGTGTTCTGTACCGCTCCGTGATAGGGGCCGCAAACCAGGCTCTCTAACTCCCGCGTCCGTTCTTCTACAAAGCCGCCTAACCCCGGTGAGAGGTTGGTTCCAGCCCACGGCGCGATCGCCGCCAGGGCGGCGGGAAGCAGGTCTCCGAGCGCTCCTGGAATTGAACCCTCTTCAATCACCATGCCATCATCCAGGTTTGGCTGAAGACGGTCGTCGATGATTCCGGTGATGCATGGGCCAACAGGATCTCGACCCTGTGGCGGCAGCGACCCATATCCAACACCATCGATGACGTCGTTGGTGTCGTACCCGAATGCGAGAACATCGCCGTTGCCCGTGAAGTGCTGTCCCACACGATCTGAGACGCTAAGTCCATTTGCCTTGGACCGCAGCAGGATCTCCGTGGAGCCGAGCATCCCAGCAGAGACCACCACCATATCCGCAGTGATGAACTGCGTTGGCGCGTCGAATAATTCGCGGCCAGAATCCAGGAATTGGTAGTGAATGAGCCACAGGCCTTCTTTGTACTCAAGGAAACGCACGCCTACCTGTGTATAAATTTCTGCGCCGTGGTTACGCGCGTCAGGCAGGTAGTTCATCAGCACAGTATTCTTCGCGGAATAGTTGCACCCTGTCACGCAGTCACCGCAAAGAGTGCATGCCTTCTGCGGCACTCCGGCTGCATTAAGCCCATCCTTGAACGTAACGTTGATGGGCGGTCGATAGAACTTTTCGTTCAGCGATCCGGCCGATTTCTCGAGTGCCTGCAACTTCGGCAGGGTAGGAAAGTTGTCTGGATATGGCGATGGTGTGAGCATCTCCTGGGCGAGTTGATAGCCTCTCTGGAGCTTCGTCGCGACGTCGGCGCGGAACTCATCCGGCCAGCGCGTGTCGTCAAACACTCGCGGTTCCGCGGGCAGGGAAACGTTTGCATTTACGAGGGAGGTCCCGCCCAGTCCACAGCCACAGAAGACGTCGATGTCATCGCTCACCCGCATGTCGTATAAGCCGGTTCGTGAGCCGACGAACGCGGCGGGGGAATCCACCTGCGTTTGGGCGAGCACCTCGGGTACCGTATTTGGATACTCTCCAGGCTGAAACTCCAGGCCGCGTTCCAGGACACACACCTGCTGACCCGCCCGTGAGAGCCGAGACGCTGCAATACCACCGCCATATCCTGATCCAATAACAGCAACCGAATAATGACTTTTAATATCCTCAATCAACGACGAAAGACGAGGCATGAAATCTCCTTTCAGCTTCACCGGTCAGTACGCCACAGACCAACGCTCACATCGATCGCAGCACCAGCCGAGTTCAGAATTCAAATCGCTCGATGGAACTTGCGTGAGTATTCCCGACAAAAACTGGGCCGATTTCTGAGGAGGGAGAACGAGGTGAAATCTGTGTGCACCAATAGAAGCACAAGCTTGTTTTTCAGGCAAGTGAAACTTGCTCGGAGGCCCAGGCTGTCGCGTGCTTCATGTGCTGCGGATTTACCTGCAATCGATGCTCCTTGGGTTAGAGTGGAGGCAATTCCGAATACACTCTGGACGCACTGCGGCGCCGTCGCCTCTTGAATCTGGCGAGTAAGGATGTCCGAATGGTCCCTCCTACGAGTAGCTTTACAACTACTTGCTGAAGCCAGGCAGATCGACACGCCGGACGACATGGTCCTTGATCCAGTGCGCGTCCCACCACTCCTTGGGATCGATCTGAACCCCATCGAGCTGCATCGCGAAGTGGACGTGGTCGCCGCCAGCCATCCCCGTCATGCCACTCAGCCCCATCACCTGAGAGCGCTTGACCATGTCACCCACATGCATGTCGATCCGGCTCATGTGGCCATAGATAGTCTGCAGCCCGTAGCCGTGGTCGACCACGATGCAGTTGCCATAGATGCCCAGCGGAGCGGCCCAGACGATGCGGCCATCGTTCGAGGCCTCAACGCCCACATGTTGTGTGGAGGCCAGATCGTAGCCAAGATGCACCTGCTGATCGATCTTCTTGCCGTGGTACATGTAGCTGCGCACATCAGCGAAGGTAGCCTCAGCCTGCGCATGCGACTGCCGCGTGAAGGGCTGCGACCAAAGAAAGCTGTCAGCAGTCTTAAACTGCAGATTGGCCAGCGTCTTGTTATTCGCCTGGCGCATCTCGGTGTTGATCTTCACGAAGCGCGCAACGGGATCGCCCGTGCCGTTGGGGTCAAGCTCACCCAGAACCTTCTGCAGGAACTGGTCAGAGATCTGGATCTCGTGCTGGGTGTAGACGGGCTGTTCCTTTTTGGGGAAGATGACGGTCAGCGGGGTCATCACATCATTGCCTGATCCATTCGAGGCATAGACAAGCGGTGTCGTGCCGGCAGGCATGTTCCAGGCGAACGCAAAGAGAGAGAAGAGGCCGGGTTTGCCGCCGGGCATGGGCCACGCACGAAAGGTCTGGTCTCCGACCCGAACGCCCGCAGACGTGTAGGTGCCGGTGATGTTCATGGTGGCGAGGTCGGCCATGCCGAGGTATAGGTAGTGCTGGTCGGAGTCGGCGCTGACGAGCGGTGGCTGAGTGACCACGTTCACCTCGCGCTCCATCCGGGTTGTGCCGTGGAACAGACCGCCGGAGGTGGCTTCAAGAATCAGGCGGGCAGGCCCATCATGCAACTGGGGAGTGGTCTTGACGCCAACCTCGAAGTTGAATGTAGTGTCCGCATCCTTCGAGGCAGCGGGACTCTGCCAAGCCTGGTATTGTGCGCCGTTCTGGGCGAAGGTGGCAGTCAGCTTACTGACGCCGTGGGAAGCCTGGACGTGTACGGCGATGGGCGTTGCTTGTCCGATGGTGTTTACAGATGCAGGCAGGTCGAGCAAGGGCTTACCGCAGCCGGTTAGAGCCACGCATAGCGGAAACAAAAGGAGGTTTGCAGAATTAGGGGTTCTCACAAGTCGATTTTAGTACCAAGCATCTCTGCGTCGCTTTGTCAGCTTGTGTTGCTCATGTTCACCTGCCCCCAAGCTGATTTCATCGCACCGAAGCGATGCGGTCGTCGAGGAGCCAGTTAGTCTATTTTTTTTGTTCCTTTGCGAATGGGTGCTACGCTCTCACGCCTCCGATAGCTTCATCGTCTCCCATCCGCAAAAGACATTGGGATGAAACACCTGCGGCATAGGTGTTTCAAGCGCATATACTATCGGGGTCTACAGGCTGAGGAAAAACGAAGCGCTCCTTCAGCGCGTGTCGTTGTGGTCAACACTCCCGAATGATGGTAAAACCGGAGCAAGTACGCCAGGCGTTGCACCACGATGAGCTAGTGCCTTGCTTTCAGCCGCTTGTAGCATTGGCTACCGGAGAGCTCATCGGCTTCGAGGTTCTGGCCCGATGGCGGCATCCCCAGCAGGGTCTCATTCTGCCCGAGAATTTCATCTCCATTGCGGAGTCGGAGGGCTTAATCGGGGAGTTGACCGACCAGATCCTCGGAAAAGCATTTCTGTCTGCGCCATCGTTACCGGAGGCGCTCATCCTGGCAGTGAATCTATCGCCACGACAACTCTATGACCTCAATCTGCCCGGTCAGATTAGCGACGCTGCGGAGAAGGCAAGCTTCCCTCTGGAACGGCTCAAGCTGGAGATTACAGAGAATGCGCTGGTCGACGATATCGCCGGAGCAAGGAAGACCATCGGCAGGTTGAAAGCACTCGGCTGCAAGCTTGCTCTCGACGACTTCGGCACCGGCTACTCCAGCCTGCAGCACCTCCACGTTCTCCCGTTCGACGAGTTGAAGATCGATCGCAGCTTCGTCGCCGCAATGACCAGAAAGCGGGAGAGCCGAAAGATCGTCGCTGCCATCATAGGTCTTGGGCACAGCCTCGGACTCAGCACGCTCGCAGAAGGCATTGAGACTGAGGCGCAGGCAGACATGCTGCTGCGACTTGGGTGTAAGCAAGGGCAGGGATGGCTCTATGGACAGCCTCTGGAGGCTGCCAGCATCGGAGAGGTGATCCGCAGAACCCCTCGCATCCCTTCCGTCCCGAATCAAACCACGCAGTGGGTCGTGTCGAGCCTCGAGGCTCTCCCTGCCCAGCGTCTGGCGCAGATGCAGGCAATCTACGACGGAGCGCCCGTCGGTATTGCGTTTCTTGACTGTAACCTGCGCTACATCAGCATCAATAAGCGACTTGCCGAAATGAACGGTTCCGCGATCGCTGCTCACTTGGGAAAGACAGTAGAGGAGATGATTCCGGACGCCTACCCGATCTTGAAGCCGTATCTGCTTCGTGCCTTGCGAGGAGAGGCCATCTCGGACGTCCTCGTCTCCCGGCCCGGGGTCAAACTCGGAGGAGCAGATTGGGCAGCTCTTCTTTCTTACCACCCGGCGCTGGATGAGGGTGATGAGGTGATCGGCATTGCGGTTGCTGTCGTCGACGTTACGCGTCGTGAGCGTGCCGAAGAAGCGCTGGCTGCAAGCAAAGATCACTTTGAAAATATGGTCGAGTTGATTCCTCAGATGCCGTGGACGATGAGCCCGGAAGGAGACATCCTGGACGTCAGCTCGCGTTGGTCGCGCACCACGGGTCTCAGCAAAGAGGACTCACTCAAAAGGGGATGGCTCCATGCGCTGCACCCGGAGGATGTCGACCCTACCGTTAAGATCGTCAACGACGCGCTACGCACCGGGGAGCCAATCGATGTGGAGTACCGCGTAGTTCGGCCCGAGGGCGGTTGGCGCTGGATGCGCGCGCGAGGGACGGCTCTCCGTGGTCCTTCCGGCGAGATCATCCGTTGGTACGGAAGTGTAGAAGATATTGAAGCACTGAAGCAGATGGAGGAGGCGCTTAGGATGAGCCGGGGATATCAAAAGGTTCCAGGAAGCAAGCCATGAAGCTTGCGCCCGTCAGTGTGCCAGTGTGATGAGTTGGATGGTACTCAAGTACGTGAGCATGTTTTGGATCTACAGCCGCGACCGCACGAAAGTGGTTGAGACTGTACAGCACACTACTATAAAAGAGTAAGTTGCCGTGACGGCAACGCTCCTTCCAGGTCCAATAGCATCCGTTTGCGGCCGGCCCCTCCGGCACAGTCCGTCAGGCTGCCGCCACCCCCGATCACGCGATGACAGGGTATGACGATGCTGATGGGAATTTCGGCTGTTCGCCAACCTTACCGCTCGCATGCTCTCCGGTGCAAAGTGCCTCGGCCAGTTGACCATAGGCGAGTCTCTCCGAAAGGAATGGCACGCAACAGTTTCCAGAGCGACTGCTGGAAAGCTACACCTACCAGAGCTAGTGGAAAATGTGAAGTCCCTGCGCTTCAGGTCGAAGTACTCGCGGAGCTCTGAGCGAACAGCTTTGAAAGCCAGTGAACGATCGCGATCCAAGCGGTTGCACCTTCGATCCAAGCAGATGGTCTGGCGTGTAGAGCCCGCTCAACAGCTCGTCCGCACTGACTAGGGTCAGCATGCCCAGAGGTGACTCTGCCAGAAGATGTTCTGTTGTCAGCATACAAACCTCCGATTTTCGAAGGAGATCTTCTCTGCGTCGCTACAACTTTTCCATACTTCTTTATCGAATCCCGATAGCGCGGGAACCGAGAGACTTTGGTAGGAACGCGGGAGTTCCTGACACAGCCTTGAATTCCAACGGCTGACCTTCCGCAACGGCTCGTCTCACGAGATAACTGTGACCCACTACCGGTTTCAGTCCGATCACGGGACCGTCAGTTGCTGATACCACAGGATGATTCGTGCGGGCATCAACGATCTCTACCCGCATGCCTGGCCACGGATTGCGGATCCTGATAGCGTCCGCAGAGCCTGCGTCGATGCCGAGGGTAATGATATCTCCCTTGCGAAGTTGCAGGTTGACCCTGCCGTTGTGCTCGATTGCCACAGTGGCATCGGCGTCCCAATCCTTGGGCCACGCAGGAGCGATGCGAACGAGGCCGTCGTAATCCTGAACGAGTGCTGTCTGCAGGGCATCGGCAAGCACACCAGCTTGCTCGACGTAGAACTCAGATCCCATGAAACTGGCAAGCCCAGATGGATAGGTCTGGTAGCGTTCTGTTAGGGCAAGAAGGCTGGACTTGAACTCTGCGGTTAGTCCCAATCTCGCTGCCTGAACCGGATCAGCGCTCCAATCATTGTCGTTCTTGTTCGGGCGTGCCATAAAGGTGCGAACAGCAATCGCATGGAGCGGCCCACCATCACCAATCAGGCCGTATGGCCAGACTGGTTCAAGGCCAAGATTCTCTGAGTTATGCGTTTCGGCCGCCGGGTCGTAACTTGCAGCGATCACCGTTCCGGCTGAGTCATCGTTCGCAACGGTAAGCACATTAGGTGAAGCGAGATTGATACGGGGCAGCACAGGCAGATGGGCAAGCTCCTTTTTCAACTCGGCTGCAAGCCCCGGGTCAATCTTGAGGATCGTTGCCGCCTCGATGACGGCAGGGAAGAGCGCGTGCATGGCAGAGATATCCGTAGTGGGATCATGAACATCCCACTTGGACTCATGCGCGTTCGATGGAAAGGTGTGAAGGCCGCCGTCGGGCGTGTGAGTCGCATAGGCCAGAAGAAATTGTGCCGACTCACGAAGGATCGGATAATTCTGCGCAAGAAATTTACGGTCGCCGGTGAAGAGATATTGCTGCCATACCCACAGCGATACCTCGGCTCCTGTCGAGATCGTCCGTGCGTTGTAATAGGGCTTCGAATCGCCGGCGCAGTTGAGTGCAGCCTCGGTTATCCAGGTCTCGTTTTCATAACCGCGTCCATTGAAGCGCATCGTCTCTGGCACACAGATACCAGGGCGGCCAGCCATGTGCAGCTTCGTCCAGGCGAGGATATTCGGCAGATTCTGCCTGTAGAGCGCAAAGTAGGAATCGTTCAGTTCAGGAAGGCCCGCCCCTAGATTCGCGCTTACCTGCATGCGGAGGTTCCAATGCCAGTAGGCCGAAGGTCCCCACTTGTGCGAGTCGCGAATCGAGGAGAAGAGGTCGCCAATCCCAGCCTGTGACCCAGGCAACTTGTCCCTACTCTCGGCGGCAGCGGTGAAGAGGTCGATGGTGCGAAGATTCTCAAGGTACTCGGCCGCATGATCGGCAGATGAAAGCTTCATCAAGCCGGGCCGCTCCCAGAAGTGATGCCACCATGTGCGGTGTTCTTCCGTCGATAGCTTTGCGGCTGCAACCAGCAGTGTTGAAGCCGAGGCAAGCGCGTCACCACCGCGCCACGTAGGTGAGCCAACGAGGATGCGGAAGGAGCCATCTATGTGCGAATGAAAAGTAATCTTGACCGTGAGCGCACTGGTCTTCTCAGCATGAAGGTCGTTGCCGTCGGCGGTGATGGCAGCCAGTGAGCCAAAGGTCTCCCCGCTGGCTCCTGCTTCCTTGTCATCAAGCCAGGTCTCAGCGAGAGCACCGCTGTTGCCGTTCACCAGAGCTTTTGGCTGACGAGGCGACCAGAGCGTGAGCTCGGCGGACTGTAAGATCTTCGGGTCTGCACCCGTCACGTCGATGATCATTACATCGAGTGCTTCGGCAACATAGGTGGTTGCGGTCATGCCGCCGCCGTGCTCCTCGAATTCTCCATTGTAGACATTGAGACGCGCACCATAGTCCGGGGCGTCCGTAAGCCGTTTGAGGCTGGGAATGTTCACCTGCCCAGGCGAGAGTCGGAGAGGAAATGTATCGCCGCGATTAAGCTGCGCGGTATACCCGTTCTCGGCCCATACCGCCAGCCCGAGGCGTCCGTTGCCAAGCGGCATAGCCTGCTGGGGAAGCAGATTTGGCTTTTGAAGAATCACGTCGGAGCGCTCGACAATTCCTTTGCGCTCTATGTGGAAGCTGCCATCGCGCCATGCGGTTGTTCCTGGTTGCGCCGCAAGACAGGTGGTTCCGATCAGGCAACATGTAGCGGAGACAATACGGACGAGGGACATGCGGAGGTAGCAATCAACAGAAAGCGGCATTATCGCGATACTCGAATCTTTCGGAGCATAGGTAAAGATCTTGTCCAGCTTACAGGGCGTTCGGCACTCTAGAGCGCGGAAAAAAGGCCCTCTGTCTCGCTGACCTCCAAACGCGATCTTTCTTTACTTCTTCGTCACGTCGATCATGTTGTCGTCCGCGATGCGATCGATCAATTTGTTATAAGGATCAATGCCCGCTCGCGTTGGTTGCTGATCGACGACGATGGTAAATGTCTGGTGCTCTTCGGTTAGCTTTTCCTTCTTCATATAAAGCGGCTTCTCTTCATCCTTTTTGCCGGTGAAGACGCCGATGTCGATATAGTCGGCCATCGGCATAGGAGATTCAGCGCCGTTGCCATCAGCCTGCACCTTGCGCGCCTGCACGTTCAGCGTCACCTTGAACTTGCCGTCGCTCATCTTTTCTGACGTGGCGGAGAGCGTCTTGTTGTCGTAAAGCACGATGCGGTTGAAGCCATCGTCGATCATGTATTGCAGCTCCGCCGGGGTCTGCGCGCGGAGTGCTTCGACAAGCATCCGGGTGTCAGGATAAGGCTGATCTTCTGCTCCCGAGCCGTGCACAGCATCCGTCGCATCCACCTGGTTGTTCGCATTGGCATAGCGGTATTGCATCAGGAAGTTGTGAAGCGCGAGGTCGATCTTGTCTTCGCCGATGTAGTCGGCCAGCGTGTACATCACCTGCCCGCCTTTTTCGTACCAGACATACGGCTCATTCTGGACGAGTGACAGCGGTGGCTCGTGTCGCACCTCGCCCGCACGTCCTCGCAGATAGCGGTCGAGAAAGTGCCGCAGGACCTTATGCATGTAATCCTTGCCGTACTTCTGCTGCATCACCATGTATGCCGAATACTGCGCGAACGTCTCGGACATCATGTTCGATCCCTGCACCTGGCCGCCAATGAGCTGGTGTCCCCACCACTGGTGTCCAAGCTCATGCGCAGTGACGAAGTAGGTCAGATCGACATCGTCCTTATTGCGCATGCGACCGATAAAGCCGATTCCCTCTGAGAATGGAACCGTGTTGGGAAATGACTGCGCAAAGTTCCGATAACGCGGAAACTCCATAATGCGATATTGCGTGAACTGATAGGGGCTGAAGTGGGCCTGGTCGTAGTCAAGTCCGGCGCGCGAGCTGGCGAGCATATCGTCGATATCAAACGTGTGTGCAGGATCGTAGTAGACCTCAAGACTCACAGGTCCGCTCGGTCCGGTGTAGGTCTCCTTCCTGATGGCGTAGCGAGCCGACATGAAGTTGAAGAAATCGGCAATATGGGTGGACCCCATGCTGTACTCGTAGAAGTGCCGGTCACCCTGCCTCCACTCGCGCTGCAGGTAGCCGGGGGAGATGGCGATCTGGTCGGCCGAGGTGCTGACTACGGTGTGAAAGGTGATCCAGTCAGAGCTTGGAACGAAAAGATTGCGGCGCGAATGTAAAGGCTCGCCGCGAGCTGCCATCTCCTCGAAGGCACCGAGATGTTCCTCGCGACGACGACGCGGATCATTGAGCTCGAAGCCCTGGTCATACCCGATCTGCGGAAAGAATCCCGCGTCGAAGAACGTTCCATTCTTTGCAAACTCCGCGGCTTCATTTCCATCCTTGAAGCCTTTGCTGGTATGTCCGACGGAAAAGGTCGCCGTCAACACATCGCCGGGGGCAAGCGGAGTTTCAAGCGCATAGATTGAGTAGAGATCGCGCGGAGCACGGCTGACAAGATGGAATGGCCTGTCGAACTGTATCTTCGAGACAGACTCTTTCTCATCCGTGATGTGGACAACGCTTATAGGCGTATCAGTCTTATTCTGGAGTGTCATGCGGCCGGTGCCATCAAACGATCGTCGATCCGGATAGATGTTGACGTTCGCATCGACAGCCGTGACCTTTGGCTGCGGCAACAACTCATACCTTTTGAAGTCCCGCTCGTAGTTGGCCTGGATGACGCGGCGATCTTTTGCATTTAGGTATTCGTTCAGGACATGCGCGTTGTAGAAGTACCAGCCGCCAGATCCAAGAGCGAGCAGCAGAAGGATGGCTGCAGCGGGAACGAGCTTGGGTGCGCGGCGGATCGCAAGCCGCGTGCGTGAAGCCGGCGTATCCTCAGCGCCGCGGCGCGTGTAGGCGATAGAGATCACGCCGAGAAAGGCGAAGATCGCTAACCAGTAGGTATTTGCCCAGAACAGCGCTGCAACAAAATGGCCGTATCCATTCATGTCCGAGTAGGTATACGGGGGCGCACCGCCGGGCAGGTACAGCGTGTTTTCGAGGCCGAAGTTGAAGAGGATCGGCTGCAGCACGAAGATGCCGATGACAATAGCATGTCCGATGAATTTATTCGACACCAGCGTCTGTACAAACATCGCAAGCAGCGCAAACGCCAGGATCTGCGGGAAGGTGACCAGGTACAGTTCTTTGAAGTATTGCAGTAGCTCGTAATGGTAGTAGCCCAACACCGTCTGCATGAAGATGCCCGATAACATGGTTACCGTGAGCAGGACGAGTTCAACAAAGGCAATGGCCGTCAGCTTCGAGAGCCAGTCCGTAGCCTCGCGCAGGGGCAGGGCATCATGGATACCATCGAAGTGATTATCCCGCTCTCGCCATATCAGTTCGCCCGCGTAAAGCGTGGCGACAATATAGAAGAAGAGCTGCGCACCGCCCTCCACGGCCTGCAGCATCAGGTAGGTGACCGGCCAGACGTTTTCGCCGCCTACGCGCCCCGCAAAATATCCGTTGTTGATGGCGAAGACGAGCAGCAAGCCGACAATGGCCCAGAACGGTATCTCGCGCGTAATGGTCCGAATGCGAAGCTGCGTAAGCGAGAGATACTGCTTCCACGAGGTGCCCATCCCAAAGATCTGCCGTACGCGAGGTAGTTGCGCGACGACGAGCGAACGGATCGGACGTTTCTCTTCGGCATCGTGCTGGCGTGCCTTCGCGGCTCGCTTCCCCTGCGACTGCGCGGTTAGCGCCTCGACGGACATGGGAAAGAGCCGCCATGTAATCGCGAGCGCAACCAGGCCTACGGTCATCCAAAGAAGGCGGTTGTAAAGAAACACGCCGGGTGAGTTACCGGAAAGATCCCACGGAACCAGCAGGGCATTCTTCTCAATGACGGTCCAGTAGCGAACGACATTATCGAACAGGATCAAGCCGATAGGATCGAGAATGCCTGACCAGAAGTGTTCGAGCGAGCGGGTGGCCGAGAAAACGGTCAGCCCGATGACATACAGCATGAAGATCGCGACGCCCTGCAGGTAGACGACGAAGATCTTGCGCGTAAGAGCCGCGACGGCGAAGAAAAGTGAACCGAGGAAAAAGATCTGGATGACGTTAATCGATAGAAATGGCTGCAGGTACCACCACAGGTGATTCGGCCCGATACGGCTATGGTCAGCCCATGGAGCGAAGGTCCCAATGAATGTGCCGACCATCATGCCGGAGAAAGCAAAGACCGTCGTTACGAACGAGCCAGCCCAACGGCCGCCTAAATAAGCGAACTTGGAGATCGGCTTCGTGAAGAGGATCTGGTAGGTATCGCGTTGAAAGTCCCTGAGAATGGACGTGCCAAAGATAGCGGCAATCACGATCGTTCCGAAGAGACAGGAATACAGATCGTTGTAGCTATTGGCGTACGGACCGTTCAACAGCACCTTGCCATTTGCGAAGCCGACCGGCCCAAAGCTCTCGGATGCGACGCAGAAGAAGGAAAAGAAAAACCACAGAAGAAAGTAGATATAGGTAGAGACGCTCTTCATGCGGAAGCGCAGCTCAAAGGTGAAGAATTCCCAGAACATGGTCATGACCGATCCTTCGTGACGAGCGTCACTTCTTTGCGTGGCGGGAGAGATTCAGGAAGTAGACATCTTCAAGTCCGGAGGGAACGGTATGGAAGGCCGCTCCCGGCGAGGCTGCAGAGAAGACGCGAATCTCGTGCTGACCGCCGACAAGGTGCGTGCTGATGACCTGGAACTCAGCCTCAACGGCGCGAAGCTCATCATCGGTCGAGACAACGCGCGACCAGATATGCCCCTCCAGCGCGCCCAGCGCCTCGTTCGGTGCTCCCTCAAGCAGCACCTCGCCGGCTGCGATGATTGCCATGCGCGGGCAGAGTTCGCGAACGTCATCCACGATATGGGTCGAGAGAATGACCGTCACATCCCGGCCGATCGAAGAGAGCAAATTCAGGAAGCGGTTGCGCTCAGCAGGATCAAGCCCGGCGGTCGGCTCATCGACGATGATCAGCCGAGGATTCGCCAGCAATGCCTGCGCAATCCCGAAGCGCTGCTTCATACCACCTGAGTAGGTCGACAGCGCCTTCTTGCGAGCATCCCAGAGATTGGTTTGCTGCAGCAGAGCCTCGACCATCTCCTTTCGCTCACCCGCAGCAGTAATACCCTTAAGGATGGCAAGATGATGAAGCATGTCGGTCGCCGACATCTTCGGATACACCCCAAACTCCTGCGGCAGATACCCGAGAATCTTCCGAACCTCGTCCTTTTGCGTCAGCACGTTAATGCCGTCCAGATCGACCGTGCCTGAGTCCGGGTCCTGTAGCGTGGCGATGGTCCGCATCAAGGAACTCTTCCCGGCTCCATTTGGCCCGAGCAGACCAAACATATTGTTGCCAATGGTCAGAGAGAGATTCTTCAGCGCGCGAACGCCGTTCGGGTAGGTCTTGGACAGGCCTGTGATCGTGAGAGCCATCGAGCGAGTCTCCAGTCAAAGATGATGATCTTTACATACGGTTCGGTACGCGAACTCTATCACGGAAGTTCGGACGATGTGCCAAGGTAAAAGCCTGGAGCGCAGTTTCGCAGTTTAGTAACTGTAGGGGTAACCAATATCTGAAATGCCTCGCGCGATGCCTGACCGCAGCATTCTTGTAAATGTGAGACGATTTATCACGCTTCGCCGTCTCTCTAATAGCAGTTGAGGTGTCTATGAACGTCGCCGCCTTCCGCACGTTGTCTCTTGCCGGTCTTGTTGCACTCAGCCAGTTCTATCTATCTGCACAGGAACCGCCGGTTACGCAGCCGTCAGCGCCTCAGCCTGCAGTCCAGTCGGCCTCACCATCTCCCTCAGCTCCCGCACAACCAGCAGCAGGACCGCAGCCCACGAAGAACAGTAATGGCACGTACACCATCCAAAGGACGGCCCGCCTCGTCGTGCTCGACATGGTAGTCACCGACGCCAAGGGCAATATCGTCAAGGAACTGAAGCGGGATAACTTTCATGTCGAAGAGGTGGGCGAACCGCAGACCATCCTGAATTTTGAGGAGGCCGGTGCCCATGTTCCCGATCCAGAGATCACGATCAACTCAACGGCTGATCTCGACCGCCTCGCACCACGCGCACCGGTCAACATCATCCTGTTGGATGAATTCAATACCCGCTTTGAGGACATGGCCTTCGCGCGCTACTCACTGAAGAAGTTTCTAGAAAAGCAGCCAGATAAGCTGACCACCCCGACGATCCTCATCTCGGTCGACCTGCAGAAATTCACCGTCATCCACGACTACACGCAGAACAAAGCCGAGCTAATCTCCTCGCTCGATCACCACCTCGTCTCGTACCCATGGCAGGCGCATCAGGGTGCCTGGATCGGAGAGCGCTACGGCACGGCTTTCCTCACGTTGCGCCGTGTGGCAGAGGCTGTGATTGGTCATCCCGGACATAAGAACATGATCTGGATCGGTCGCGGCTTTCCGGCGCTGAACTTTGCTAATGTGCCTGTCGACACTGAGCGGCGAGTCTACAACGCCGTGCAGGATTGCGTAAACGTCCTGCGGGACGCACGCGTAACACTCTACACGATCGACCCCGCAGGGGTGATGGTCAACCCCGGCGAATACGGCGCTGCCGCAGCCTTCGACGATCCCTTCGGCGGCAACTATCAGTTCAGCCGGCTGGCCAAAGCGACCGGCGGGCGCACGCTCTACGGTCGCAATGATGTCGACGCCGAGATCGGTACAGCGATTCGCGACGGTAATAGCTTCTACACGCTTACCTATCGGCCAACGAATGCCTTGCTCGACCCGCAGAAGTTCCGCAAGATCAGGGTGACGCTCGATCAGCCTGGCCTGCAGGTGCTGACCCGTGAGGGCTACTACCTCCAATATGGTCCAGGGCGGGTCAATCCGCAGAACCCCTCGCGTCGCCTGATCGCCGATCTTGTCTCCGCCGATTCGAGCACCATGGTCTACGACGGTGTACCAGTCTCGCTGGCTCCTTCGGCAACCGATCCGGACACCTACCTGGTACATGTCGACGCGCGCGGACTGGCCTGGTCTTATGCGACAGAGACTGAGCCGCGCCATGCGGAGGTGGTGCTCCTCGTCGCAACCTTCGATAAAAAGGGTAAGGAACTGAATCGCGTGGCCAAGACCATCAAGGTCAGTGCGCCGACGACCGTAGCGCCGACAGGCAGACTTGAACGAAGTCTCGACCTCAACTACAAGATTGACCACGATCCGAAAGCCGTTCGCGCTCGATTCGTCGTACGGGTAAGTGCCTCCGGGCGCATCGGCACTGCAGATACTGTTCTCGGTCAGCAGGCCATCGTGCATCCGCCCGAGGCAAAGCCTTAGAGGGGCTGTCTCGATTGCCGTAAACTATTGGAGGACGCAGGATCGCGCCCCAGTAACGATGGCAAGCCGCAGAGCTAGGCGGACCACAGAGAGGCAAGTACACGTGAAGGCATTGGTAAAAAGCCGCGGCGAACGCGGCATCTGGCTTGAGGACGTTCCCGAGCCGGAGATGGGCATCAACGACGTCAAGATTCGCGTCCTCAAGACCGGCATCTGCGGGACCGATCTACATATCTATGAGTGGGATTCGTGGGCAAGTGCGACCATTCCGCTTGGCCTCACAATCGGGCATGAGTTCGTTGGCGAGGTCGTCGCGATGGGTTCGAACGTCGCCGACGTTACCCTCGGTCAACTCGTGAGTGGGGAAGGCCACGT
The DNA here is from genome assembly GCF_025685605.1 of Granulicella arctica. NCBI lineage: Bacteria > Pseudomonadati > Acidobacteriota > Terriglobia > Terriglobales > Acidobacteriaceae > Granulicella > Granulicella arctica. The sequence continues at coordinate 401,117 of NZ_JAGTUT010000001.1, read as the reverse complement.
AGTCTGCGGTCGCTGCCGCAACTGTCTTGCGGGCCGACGTCATCTTTGCGCACACACCAGCGGAGTTGGCGTGAATCGCAACGGTGCGTTCGCAGAATTCATCGTCCTGCCGACGACGAATATCTGGCAGCACTCCGCCGGCATCGATCACGATGTCGCCTCGATCTTCGATCCCTTCGGCAATGCCGTTCATACGGCGCTTGAGTTTCCTGTACTTGGTGAAGATGTCCTAGTGACCGGCGCAGGTCCGATCGGCATTATGGCTGCGGCGGTCGCGCGTCACGCTGGCGCACGCTACGTCGTCATCTCCGACCCGAACCCATACCGCCGCGCGCTGGCCGAAAAGATCGGCGTGACGCTCGCGGTCGATCCGCGCTCCACGACGCTTAAAGAGGTACAGACAAAGCTTGGCATGCAGGAGGGCTTCGACGTTGGCCTCGAGATGTCCGGCAATCCGCAGGCCTTCCGCGACATGCTCGCCAGCATGAGCCACGGCGCGAAGATCGCCATGCTCGGTATTCCGTCCGAGGACATCTCGATCAACTGGAACCAGGTCGTCTTCAACCAACTCACCATCCGCGGCATCTACGGCCGCGAGATGTACGAGACCTGGTACAAGATGACGGTCATGCTGGAGTCTGGCCTCGATATCTCGCCGGTCATCACGCATCGCCTGAACTGGCGTGACTACGAGGACGGCTTCGCGGCCATGCGGTCGGGCAACTCCGGCAAGGTGATTCTCGATTGGGCTGATGTAGGCTGATGGCCTGGTGAAGTTGTACCTTCATCGCAGCTTAAGCTAGGCAGCGCTACAGTCATCGGGTGTACTCGAACATCAGACCGTCGCTGTATTTGCAGATAGCAACGTTCCTTGTTGCTATCTGCGGCTGCTGCTCAACAGGGGCGCGAGCCCAGCAATCCCCGGCGATTTCGATCGACCTGGCCCAGGCGCTCAGCAGAGCCCAATCGAATGAGCCTGCATTCGCAGCGGCCAGTGCAGCCAATCGTGTGGCGGCTCTCGATCGCACCATCGCGCGAAATGCGCTGTTGCCCAGCGCGATCTACCACAATCAAATCCTCTATACGCAGCCAAACGGTGCGACCAACCAGGCTGGTTCAGCCGGGACGCAGTCGGCTCCGCGTTTTATTGCGAACAATGCCGTGCACGAATATGCAAGCCAGGGTATCGTCAGCGAGACGATCGGGCTACAGCAGTTGACTGCCGTCAGCCGTGCCTCCGCTGCAGCAGCGGTTGCAACAGCAGAGTTGGAGATAGCTCGTCGAGGTCTGGTAGCCGCCGTGGTCGGTCTTTTCTACGGTTCTCTTGCCGCCGATCGTAAGCTGACCGTAGCGGAGCGGGCCGCTGCAGAGGCAGCCAGCTTTACGACGCTCGCCCAGCAACGCGAAGCCGCCCGCGAAGGTGCTCACGCCGATGTCGTCAAGGCGCAGCTTCAGCAGCAGCAGCGTGACCGGGACCTCGTTGATGCTCGCCTTCAATCCCAACGATCGCGCCTTGAACTGGCCGTCCTCCTCTTTCCCGATCCGCGAACCCCCTACAGTCTCGAGACCCCGCCATCCACACCGCTCGCGACGCGCGATGAGGTCGATGCTGCGGCTACCCGTGCCAACCCCGAGTTGCAGAGCGCGCTTGCCTCGCTTCGCGCCAGTTCGCTCGATGTTCGTGCGGCGCGCGCATCCTATCTGCCGGATCTCGGCCTCAACTTCGCCTATGGTATCGACGCCGAACACTTCGCGACGCGCGGGCCGCAACAGGTTGAGAACCTAGGCTACTCGGCCTCGGCTACGCTCGACATTCCTATCTGGGACTGGCTGAACACGCAGCACCGCATCAAGCAGGCGGAGATCCTTCGCGACACGGCAAAGGTGTCCCTCTCGGCAACCCAGCGACGCCTGATCGCACAGCTCGATGAGAGCTATGCTGAGGCTGCAGCCGCGCATGATCAGCTGCAATCGCTTGACCTGAGCGTGACTACGGCCGCAGACAGCCTCCGCCTCACGCGTCTGCGTTACATGGCCGGCGAGGCGACGGCGCTTGAGATCGTCGACGCGCAGAACTCGCTGACCACGGCCGAGATCGCTCGAGAAGATGGCACCGTTCGATACCAGGCAGCGCTCGCATCACTCCAGATCCTCACAGGAACTCTCTCATGAAGCGCTCTCTCCTTACTGCCTCACTCCTGCTTCTTGCGCTCGGCTGTACGAAGAAAGAAGCTACGCCCGAACCAGAGGTCGACGTACAGGCTGTGCATCCCACCGAGGGCAGTATCTCGGACCAGATCACCGCCGATGCGCTGCTGGCACCGCTCGCGCAGGCCGCAATCTCGCCGCGTGTGAGTGCACCGGTGAAGCGCTTTTACGTTCAGCGCGGTGCGCATGTGAAGGCGGGACAACTGCTGGCGACCCTTGAGAACAGCGACCTTGCCGCTGCGGCGCTTGACACCAAGGGCACCTATACCGCTGCGCAGGGTAGCTTCGAAACCGAGACGCGGGCGCAGGTTCCTGAAGATACCGCCAAGGCACAGACCGATCTTGCGCAAGCCAAGGCGAACCTTGATCTCAGCCAGAGTGTTGTAAACGGCCGCACGCAGCTCTTCGCGCAGGGAGCGATTCCGGGCCGCGATCTCGATACCGCGAAGGCCACGCTCGTGCAGTCACAAGCGGCTTACGATGTAGCGAAGCTGCATCTTCAGTCTGTTGAGCAGATAAGTCGCAAGGCGTCGCTTCAGTCTGCCGAAGGGCAGCTTACCTCAGCCAAGGGCAAGTACCTCGGCGCCGAAGCGCAACTGAGCTACACCGAGATTCGCAGTCCAATCAGCGGCATCGTTACGGAGCGCGCGCTCTTCGCCGGCGAGACGGCGTCGGCAGGCACGGCGCTGTTGACCGTAATGGATACGTCGGCCCTGCTGGCCAAGCTCCATCTCTCGCAGGTGCAGGCGCAGCAGCTTGTACTCGGTGGTGCGGCGACCGTCGCCGTTCCAGGCATTGCCGATCCAATCGATGCGAAGGTGTCGCTCATCAGCCCGGCGCTCGACCCCGGCAGCACGACACTGGAGGTGTGGCTACGCGTCGACAATCGCGACGGCAAGTTGAAGGCGGGAACGCCAGTGCGCGCCGTGATCACCGGGCGGACGATCTCGCATGCGCTGCTGATTCCTTCGGACGCACTGCAGGTTGCAGCTGATGGAACGAGCAAGTTCGTCATGATCGTTGACTCGAACAGCACTGCCCGGAAACGACCAGTGACGATCGGGATTCGTACTGCTGAGCAGGTGCAGGTGCTGTCAGGGATCTCGGCGGCTGACACTGTCATAGTGACTGGTTCGTATGCGCTCGACGATAAGACGAAGGTGAAGGTTGGACCACCCGCCGCTGCCGGGAAGGATGCGGACGATAAATGATCGCCGAGCCCTCCACTACGACCGAGACAGCGAAGCCATTCTGGCTGGTCAACTCCTCGAAGACGATCTTCTTCTTTCTGCTTGTCCTCACGATGGCCGGAATCTACGGTGCGTTTCAGGTACCGATCTCGGTCTTTCCGGACACCAACTTCCCGCGCGTCGTGATCGGCGTCGACAACGGTGTCATGCCGGTCGAGCAGATGCAGGTCACCATCACCAAGCCAATCGAGGATGCGATCAACAGCGTTCCCGGCCTTGTGACGGTACGGAGTACGACGAGCCGTGGATCGGCTGAGATCAGCCTCTTTTTCGATTGGAATGTGGACATGTTCCGTACGTTGCAACTGGCCGATGCGGCGCTCTCGAAGGTCCAACAGACGTTGTCCTCGACTGCGCGGCTGACGACCAATCGGCTTACTTTTGCGACCTTTCCGATCCTCGGCTATGCGCTCACGGCGGATGATCGCGGTGCAGCGACAGTCACGCAGAGTCAGCTCTGGGAGATTGCGACCTACGATCTGAAGCCGCCGCTGAACCGCGTCAATGGAGTCAGCACGGTAGTGGTGCAGGGTGGGCAGGTGCCGGAGTTTCATATCGTCCCAAACCTTGCGCGACTGCAGGCTTCAGGTGTGACGCTGCTCGATCTGGTCAATGGCGTTCAAGCCTCGAACATCATCGACTCGCCGGGATTGTATGAGGCGGATCATGAGTTGATCCTTGGCTTGGTTGGCGCGCAGGCGCATGATGCCTCGCAGCTTGGCAATCTTGTCATCAAGACGACCGCTGGTGGAGCGCCGGTTCGCGTGTCCGATGTGGCGAAGGTGGAGCGGGCGACGATGCCGGTCTACACGATGGTTGCGGCGAACGGGAAGCCTGCGGTGCTGCTGAACATTGCGCGGCAGCCCTCCAGCAACACCGTTACCGTGGCCGATGCGGTTGCTGTCGAATTGCAACAGTTGAAGAGCAAACTTCCGGCTGGCGTCCATCTTGAGCCGTTCTATGACCAGTCGGAATTGGTGCGGGAGAGCATCTCGAGTGTGCGGGACGCGATCTTTATCGGGCTCATCCTCGCCTGCGTCATCCTCTTTCTTTTCCTGCGCGACTGGAGTTCGTCGCTCATTGCAGGGCTGGTTATCCCTGTAACCGTAGCGGTTACGATCCTATTTCTGTGGATCATTGGGCAAAGCTTCAACCTCATGACGCTTGGCGGACTGGCGGCTGCGATCGGATTGGTGATCGATGACGCAATCGTGGTGGTCGAGAATATTGTCGTGCATCGCGACAGCGGTGAGTCGCGGGTCGATTCGGTGCGCAAGGCCCTGCGCGAGATTACGGTTCCGCTGATTGGCTCGACCATTACGCCGGTCGTCGTCTTCCTTCCGCTGATCTCGGTGACGGGTGTGACGGGCAGTTTCTTTCGCGCTCTGGCGGTGACGATGACGGCGGCTTTGCTCACTTCGCTGCTGCTGGCGCTAACCTGGACACCGGCGCTGAGCCTGTCGTTACTGCGGCCTCGGCGGCAGTCGGATACGCCGCATGAGGAGAATGGACCGGTGATGCGGCGAGTACTTTCGGCCCATCAGCGGACGCTTACGTGGGCGCTCATCCATCCGTTCTACCTTGCGCTTTGCTGCCTTATGCTCGTGCTGGTTGGCTACTTCAGCTATCAGGGACTCGGCTCCGATCTGTTGCCGGAGATGGACGAGGGTGCGTTCATCCTTGACTACACGATGCCTGCGGGCAGTTCGCTGACGGAGACGAAGCGGGTGCTCCAGCATGTGGAGCAGATTCTGCATGAGACGCCGGAGGTGCTGATTACGTCGCGCCGGACCGGCTTGCAGATGGGGCTTGCGGCGGTGACCGAGGCCAACTACGGCGACTTCACCGTGAGGCTTAAGACGAAGCGGTCACGAGCGATTGACGAGGTGATGGCGGACGTTCGGGCGCAGTTGAAGACGTCTGAGCCGGAGCTTGATGTCGAGTTTACGCAGGTGCTGCAGGACATGATCGGCGACCTGTCGAACTCGCCGGAGCCGATCCAGATCAAGCTCTTTGCGAACAGCCAGGACGTGCTGAACGAGCTTGGGCCGAAGGTGCAGGCGGCAATCGGCAAGATTCCAGGCGTGGTGGATACGCAGAACGGGATCGACAATACGATCTCCGGACCGGCTACCAACTTCCAGATCAACCCTGTGCTGGCGGCGCGGCTTGGCTTTACGCCGAGCGAGGTTGCTGAGGATGCGACGGCGATCCTCGATGGGCTGCCAACGAACGATCCGGTGATCGTGAATGGTCGGCCGTATACGATTCGGGTGCGGCTGCCGGAGGAGAATCGAGCTTCGCTCGACGCGATCCAGAACACCGTCTTCAACTCGGCGAGCGGGCATACGGCGACGCTGGGCTCGATGGCAGAGGTGACGCAACTTCCGCCGCAGAACGAGATCCGGCGGGAGAATCTGCAGCAGCTCATTGTGGTGAGCGGGCGGCTTGAGGGCTCGGACCTCGGTACGGCGATGGCGCAGGTCCGGCAGACGGTGGCGGGGCTGCATCTGCCGTCGAGCGTGCGGGTTGAGTATGGCGGGACCTATGAGGAGCAGCAGAAGTCGTTCCGCGATCTGGCGCGGGTGCTGCTATTGGCGCTGGCGCTGGTCTTCGGCGTGCTTTTGGCAGAGTTCCGAAACCTGTCGGCTCCGATTGCCATTTTGACCAGTTCGGTGTTGTCGATTGCCGGCGTGGTGCTCGCGCTGCTTGCAACGAAGACGACCTTTAACGTGGCCAGCTTTATGGGGCTGATCATGGTGATCGGGATTGTGGCGAAGAACGGCATCCTGCTGCTGGATGCCGACGAGAAATATCGTGGGGCGGAGGATGGCGGTTCGGGAGATCATGCTCGCGAGGCGATGGTGCATGCGGCGCAGCGGCGGCTTCGGCCTATTGTAATGACAGCGATTGCGGCGGTCAGTGGGATGCTTCCGCTGGCGTTTGCGCTTGGGGCCGGGTCGCAGATGCTGCAACCTTTGGCTATCGCGGTGATCGGGGGGCTGGTGCTTTCAGTCTTCCTGTCGCTTGTGGTGACGCCTGTGATTTATTACCGTCTGACGCGGGTTCGTTGACTCGAAGCCAAAAAAGCGGTGCGAGATGCTGAGCGTAAGTGTATTGTAGTGAGCAGCTTAGCTGTTTCTTCTTGTCGTAAATATAGCATTCTAAATGGGTTACGGGTAAATATAAGATTCTAAAAGACTCAGCCCCGGTTGTGGCCGGGGACTTAGTCTATTGCGGGAAACTACTTGCGGCTAATGACGAGAACGGTGAAGCTGCCGGGGACAACTGCCGGCCGGGGCCTTGGGTTTTCGGCGGTGGCGGCGGGACGGGGACCCATCTCGGCGGCGACGACGTAGACGTGTCCGTTGCCGGAGTCGAAGGCCATGGTGCGGCCACTCTTCTGTGTGGGAAGGGTTTGGATGACCTTGTAGTCGGACGTTGCGGTGTCAACTACGGTGAGGGTTCCTTCGCCATTGGAGCTGAAGGCGAGGTGGTGGGCGGCGTCGTAGCCGGCTGCGTCGGGACCGTCGCCGATCGGCACAAGCTTGAGGACCTTGCCCGAGTCGGCATCGGTGACCGACATGACCTTGCCATCGCAGACGGAGAAGAGCTTGCGGCTGGCGGTGTCCATGGCCATGCCGCTGGGGGACTCGCAGCCGGCGAGCGGCCACTCGGCGGTGACCTTCATCGATTTGGCGTCGATGCGGGCGATGGAGTTTTTGGTCTCGATGTTAACGAAGACGGTGCCTTTACCATCGGCCTGGGGGAACTCGGGCTTGCCGGAGAGTTTGACGGTTCCGGTGACGGTCATGGATTGTGTGTCGATGACGGTGGCGTCCATGCTGCGTCCGTTGAAGGCCCAGACGGTTTTAGTGACGGGCTCGTAGACGATGCCGTCGGGGTTGGTTCCGGCGGGAATGGACTTGACCGTGGCGAAGGTCTTGCGGTCGAAGACGACGACGTTATTACCTGCGCCCTCGCTGATGTAGCCGTACTTGCCATCGGGATCGAGCGCTACGCCATGGGTTCCCTTAAGGCCTGTGATGGCTCCTACGGGCTTACCGGTTTTGGTGTCGACGACTTCGACGCGGGTACCGTGGGTGACGTAGAGGAGGTGGCTGGAGGGATCGGCGAGGAGGTAGTCCCAGCCGCCTTCGCCGCCGAGGGTCCACTTGTCGATGACGCTGTAGGTCTGAGCCTGGGCGATAAGGGTGCAGGCGAGGGGGAGGGTGTAGAGGAGAGATCTTAGGCGCATGGTGCTCCTTCGGGAGATGGTGTCGACTTGAGTAGTGTGTGCCTGTGTGGCTGAAGGGAAGCTGAAGAGAGCTTCGCCGGGGAAGAGAAGGCTTAAACGCCGATCAGTCCGGATGACACCGATCAGGTGCTATACGCAGGTTCTCTTCGGGAGTGACAGAAAGAAAGGCCAAGGCTTAGGTTTGCGGTTCGGCTTCGATAGGGAGGGAGATGTGGACCTGGGTGCCCTGGGCGGGGGTGCTGGTGATGGAAATGTTTCCGCTGGCTCGTTCGACGATGGCTTTGCAGATGGCCAGGCCGAGGCCGGTGCCGCCGGTCTTGCGGGAGCGGGAGGCGTCGGCGCGGTAGAAGCGTTCGAAGACGTGGGGGAGTGCTTGGGGGGGGATGCCTTCGCCGGTGTCCTTGATGGTGATCTGGGCGGTGGCGTGGGTGCGCTCGGCGGCGATGCGGACGGTGGAGTCGGTGGGGCTGTGCTGGATGGCGTTGGTGATGAGGTTGATGAGGAGGCTGCGGAGGAGTTCGAGCTCCATCTGTATATAGATAGGTTCGATTTCGTCGCTGAGCAGATGGACCGAGTGTAGCTCGGCGACAGGTGCCAGTTCGGCGAGGGCGGCGGTGATGGTTGCTGCGAGGTTCGTGGATGAGGCGAAAGTTGTTAGGGATGGTTCGTCGACGCGCGCCATAAGGAGCATCTTCTGGGCGAGTTCTTCCATGCGGAGGCAATCTGCGTAGGAGCGCTGGAGGCCTGCAGCGTACTCGGCCGGGGTGCGAGCGCGTAGTTCAAGGAGTTGGATGGACGACTTGACGACGGCTACGGCGGTCTTGAGTTCGTGGGCTGCATCTCCGGTGAACTGGCGCTGCTGGGTGAAGGAGTGCTCAAGCCGCTGGATGACACCTTCCATTGCTGTGACGAGGGGGCGGAGTTCGGCGACCTGGCGAACTTGCTCGCCGGGGGCGAAGTGCCAGGAGGCCGCGGAGATCGCCTCAGCGTCGGTGGCGAGGAGGTGCAGGGGATGCATGCTACGCCGGACGATGACGGGGACGAGCAGGGCGGTGACGAGGACGAGGAGACCGTTGGCGAGGGTGAAGACCCGCACGGCTCCGAAGACCACCTCCCAGACCTCGTGGGTGGGTGAGGCGTAGAGGACGAGGAGTGGATGGCGGACGTTGGCGGCCATGGGATCGACGACGCGCACGCCCCGGAGGCGGATGGCGCGGTAGTCATGACCATGGATGGTGAGATTGAAGTAGCCGGGATCGCCCTGCCAGTCCTCGGAGCTTGGGGTCCAGTTGGCGGAATGGCCGAGATCCTGCGCACCTTGTTCGCGAACGGCGTAGACATCGTGGCGGGGGAATTTAAGGTCGGTGGTGTCGAGCATGACGCCTTGCTTCGCGTCGTCGGCATCCTCAACGGCTCCCATGACGGTGTCGGCGCGTCCGTGAAGGCTCACGTCGAAGGACCGGAAGTGGGCGTGGCGCTCGTAGATGAAGGCGAAGGCAGTGACGCAGATGGCGGCGATCAGTTCGACCGTGAGGACGAGGGTGACGACGCGGCGGGTGATGGAGTACGGCTTCACGGAATGACCTGCTCCGGCTGGAGCTTGTAGCCGCGCCCGCGAAGGGTCTGAATGTAGGGAAGGCCGTCGCCGGTGTCGAGCTTGCGGCGGAGATTGGAGACGTGGGCCTCGATGACGTTTGAGTGACGCTCCCAGTTGTAGTCGTAGAGGTGTTCGAGCAGCTCACGCTTGGAGACGACAACCTTTGGCTTGTGGAGGAGGTACTCGAAGATGCGGTACTCGGCGGGGGAGAGGTCGATGGGAGTGCCGTTGCGGGACACGCTCTGCTCGAGGGTGTTGATGTCGAGGTCGCGGACGTGGAGCAGGGGAGTGGCGACGCCTTTGCCGCGGCGAACGAGAGCTTTGACGCGTGCGAGGAGTTCGCCGAGATCGAAGGGTTTGCCGAGGTAGTCGTCCGCTCCGAGATTCAATAGGGCGATGACGCTGGTGGTCTCCTGCCGGGCAGTGAGGATGAGGACGGGGGTGCGATCGTTGCGGGCGCGCAGGGCTTTTAGGACGCCTGCGCCGTCGAGCCTGGGGAGCATGAGGTCGAGGACGATGAGGTCGTAGTGGCCGTAGGAGGCGAGGTCGAGCCCGGTCTCGCCATCCTCGGCGACATCTACGGCAAAGCCTGCGCCATCGCGGATGGCGGCGGCGATGTTCTCGGCCAAACGGCGTTCGTCCTCAACCAGCAGAATACGCATCGTAACCTTATGGACAGTTTATGACTCAAAGATGAGTTCAGTATTAAGGTTGCGTGTTCAGGAGATGGTAACGAAATCCTAACGATCTACTTTGTGCGTTCTATAGAAGAAAGGCTGACGTTATGATCGGAAGCGGCTAGGATTGTGCTGCGACATACGTTTCGGTCTGTGCCCATCGTGCGGAGGTCTCGCGTTGTACTCTCTCCAACATCCCACGTAGAGTGACAAGGTCTGCAAGCATGGAACCAAGCGACTGTGAAATGCCGGGCACGATGACGCATCAGCCGGATAGCTTGTTTGAACGATGTTCATGGTTTTATGCCCTGTGCCGAGAGTATCTCTTTCGAGACCATACGCAGGAGATTGCGCACTCGTTGTTTCCGGCACAAGGACCGGCTGTGGGGACGCATGTGTTGGAGCTTGGCTGCGGGCCGGGTTTTTATGCCTGTCGATTCGCCCAGGAGTACCCCCAGATCACGACCACGGGGATTGATCTTTCGAAACGTTTGATTGAGCGGGCAAAGTCTCGGGCGGCTAGCCGATCGCTCAATAATTGCAATTTTTTTCACGGAGATGCGCAGTCGCTTCCGGAGCTCTTCGGGCCGATTGATGCGATTATTGTGTCGCGACTGTTTTTGATTGTGCCGAATAAAGAGGCGGTGCTGGCGGAGATTCTGCGGGTGCTGCGGCCGGGCGGGCGATGCTTTATTGCGGAGCCGACGTCGGGGTTTCGGACGCGCCTGCCACTAAGCTGCATGTGGCTGCTGGCTCGGCTGACGAGCAGCCCTGCGGGTAAGTATCGGGAGCCGCAGCAGGCGGATGTGATGACGCGGCCGGACTTTTCGGCGCTGGTGGAGTCGCAGCCGTGGGCTTCGGTGAACCTGGAGTATGACGGCTGGTATCAGTATGCGGTGTGTACGAAGGCTGAGGAGGCTGCGGTTCCTGCGGTCAGTCGCGATGTGACTTGGAGCGCTGCTTAGCCGATGGGGTATCCAATTCTAGATCTTGCTGAGAGTGAAGCTGCGCGTGGCGGGGTGTGCGCCCTTGCGGTAATGGCGAAGGCTCCGCGGGCGGGCAAGGTGAAGACGCGGCTGGCTCCTCCGTTGACGTTGGAGCAGAGTGCGGCGTTGAACATCTGTTTTCTCAAGGACACTACGGAGAACATTGCGGGGGTGTGTGCGGGTGGCAGGGCGGCGGGGTTGATCTCGTATACGCCGGTTGGGGATGAGGCGCTATTTGACGGGATTCTGCCTGAGAGTTTTGCGCTGGTGGGGCAGCGGGGGGATGGGTTTGGGGAGCGGTTGCTGGCGGCGGCTGAGGACATCCTGGCATGTGGATTTGGGGCGGTGTGCCTGATCGATTCCGATTCGCCTACGGTGCCGGCGGCGGCGTTTGAGCAGGCAGTGGCGGAGCTTGCGCGGGATGGCGACCGCATCGTGATCGGTGGTTCGGACGATGGTGGGTACTATCTGATCGGGCTGAAGCGGGCGCACGCGGAGGTGTTCGAGAACATTACATGGAGCACTGGCTCAGTGTATGCGGAGACGATGGCTGCTGCTGCTGCGGCGGGGATTGAGGTTGTTGAACTGCCGCTCTGGTATGACGTCGATGATGGGGCTACGCTGGCGATGTTGGCGGGGGAGCTTCTCGATGGGATGCCGCCGAGTTTTGCCACGATGGCGGGCTATCCTGCGGCGCACAGCCGGGAGTTTCTGCAGGAACTATCGGCTGACGGGGGTGCGTTTTGACGGTTCTCGCGCCACAGCACTGGTCGGCTGCAAGAGCATGGCATACGAACGCTGTGCTGGTGGCGATTGGCTCTGGGCTGCTGCTGCTGACGCGGCAGCTGATCAGTGAGAGTGATCACTTTACGATTGGGAACTCCGGTGTTTCGGGCTGGTCCGTCATCCTGTTCGCAGCGGCGGTGTGGCTGATTCTTACGCAGCCGGTCGACCGGTTTACATTTCCTATTATCCTTACGGTCGCGACTGCATGCCGGTTAGTGGTGGTGTTTCCGGAGCCGTTTCTCTCGTCGGATGTGTATCGGTATGCGTGGGACGGGGTGGTGCAGCACGCGCATATTTCGCCGTACCGGTATGTGCCGGGAGATAAGGCGCTGACGTTTCTGCGTGAGCCGAATCAGGATCTCTTCGACAGCATGAACCGGCGCGACTACGCGCATACGATCTATCCGCCGGCGGCGCAGTTTATCTTCTACCTGATCACGTTTATCAATCCAAGTGTGACGGCGATGAAGACGGGCATGATCTTGTTTGAAGGCCTGACGATGTATGGGCTGGCGACATTTCTGCGAGAGCTTGGCGTGCGGCGGGAGCAGTCGCTGCTGTATGCGTGGTGTCCGCTTCTGATCTGGGAGATTGGCGAGGCGGGACATCTGGACTCGGCTGCGATGGCGTTCATCGTGCTGACACTGTTGGCTCGGTATCGGAAGCAGGCGGTGTGGACGGGTGTGTTTCTGGCGGTGGCGATCCTGATCAAGCTGTATCCGGTGGTGCTATTGCCAGCGCTGTTCCGGCGCGGCGAGTACAAGATGCCCGCGGTGGTGGCGGCGATCGTGGCGTTTGGGTATGCGTGCTATTCGAGTGTGGGCGTGCAGGTGTTTGGCTTCCTGAATGGCTATGTGAAGGAAGAGGGGATGCAGACGGGTGCGCGGTACTTTTTGCTGGAGCTGACGCAGCATGTGCCGGGGCTGCATACGCTGCCGACCGTCGCCTTCCTTGCGTTTTGTGCCGCGGTGTTTCTGGCGATTTTTATCTGGGCGTGGCGAACCTGCTGCCGGACGGACATTGCCGATGGTGATCATCTCGGCTATCAGTTCGGACTGCCTGCCGAAGCGGAGTTTCTGGTGCCAGCGATCTCGCTTGCCCTGGCGCTGATGCTGCTCTTTTCGCCGCACTATCCCTGGTATGTTGCGTGGCTGATTCCTTTTCTTGTACTCATTCCCAGTCTTACGGTGTTCACGTATAGCTGTGGCTTGTTCTATCTTTGCTACACGGCTTTGGCTACAGGCTATGGTGCACCGCAGTTTCAGCTTAATGAGATTTTGTATGGCAGCGTGCTGATCGCCTTCGTCGTTGAGGTTGCGCTTCGCCGCTGGCCGCTTTATAAACACGTCTTTCCCGCAGTCATCGCGGAGCCGCACCGACTTGCTCCACTCGAGGTCCAGAGGCAATCATGAGCACACTTCTACCAATCCTTCCGCCATCCGAACTGCTTGATCCGAATCGCGATACGCTTACTCCCGCTGCCCAGCAGGCCGAGGAGGAGAAGAATGCGATGCGGCGCTACTTTCAGAAGCCGGGTTCGCAATCGGAGCTGACCTCTGTCGCTGAGCAGGAGCCGGTGTGTCTGTATCTCGAGACGACGAATCGGTGCAACCTGCTGTGCACGACCTGTCCGCGAACCTATGAGCAGCTGGAGCCCGAGGCGGATATGCCGTGGGAGCTGTTTACCTCGCTGATCGATCAGTATCCGAACATTGCGCGTGTCGTGCTGCATGGCATCGGCGAGCCGATGCTGGTGAAGGACATCGCCCAGCGGGTGAAGTATCTGAAGGATCGCAACATCTATGTCCTCTTCAACACGAATGGCACGCTGCTGAATGACACCAACGGACGGGCACTGATCGAGGCGGGGCTCGATGAGTTGCGCGTGTCGCTTGATGCGGCAGAGTCTGAGGTCTTCCAGATGGTGCGGGGCAAGGACTTCTTCGACAAGATCGTGGCGAACGTTGCGAACTTTACGCAGCTGCAGCGAGAGTTGAATGCGCCCAAGCCGCGCGTGAGTCTATGGTTGACGGGGCTGCGGGAGACGGTTGATCAGCTTCCCAACTTTGTGCGGCTGGCGCACTCGGTCGGCGTGACTGAGGTGTATCTGCAGCGGCTGGTCTTCTTTGACGATCCGATGAGCGACAAGTCGATGGCGCGGGCTGAGTCGGCGCTCTTCGAGCATACGACTGAAGGGGAAGAGGCGCTGATCCGCGAGGCTGAGGCAGTGGCGCTGGAGCTTGGCGTGATGTTCTCGGCTTCGGGCGCGACTGATCCGGGCGAGTCAATCCGGATGCAGCGGACGGACAATCCCTGGTCGCTATGCCGACGGCCCTGGTCGCTGATGTACATCACGGCGAACGGGCGGGTGCTGCCGTGCTGCATCGCGCCGTTCAGCATGAAGGGCTATGGCAGCTTTACGCTTGGCGACGCGACGCAGAGTTCGCTGCGCGAGATCTGGAATGGGTCGGAGTACCAGCGGTTTCGAGATGGTCTGCTGACATCTGCACCGCCGCCTGCCTGCAGCAATTGCGGATTGCGATGGAGCCTGTAACGGTAGGATGAGCAGATGAACCGAGCAGCCAGAGGAATCATCTTCTACATCTTCTTTGCGCTGTATGTCTTCTACAACCTGGTGTGGATTGAGGGACTGGGCTTTACGTGGAATAAGAACGATACCTATATAGAGGCGTGGTTTATAGGGTTGTGCTTTGCTGGAGACATCGTACCGTTGCTCATCGTTCCCTATCGACTTCGCATCGGTCTCATCCTGATCGCAGCGGTAATTGTAGCCAGCCTTTCGCTTGGTAGCCTTTCCCATATGCTGAGCATCTACGCCGTGCTGATGTGGTTTGGGCCGAAAGCATTACTCATCGCGATTGCCGTGTGGATGGAGAGAGGCAGAAGAGTGGACTATCTTGCCTGAGCTTCGTATCTCCGTCATTATTCCTGCTTTGAACGAGCATGAATCGATTGGCCAAGTGGTCGCTTCGATGCCTTGGAATCTAATTGCCGAGTGCATCGTTGTGGACAATGGTTCGACCGATGGTACGGGGGCGATTGCGGCTGCGCAGGGTGCGCGGGTGATCACGTCGCCGCGAGGCTATGGTGCGGCGTGCAAGGCGGGGTCGGATGCGGCGCTGGCGACCAGTGGGATTCTGGTCTACATGGATGGGGATGGCAGCGACATCATTGCGGACCTTTCGCGGCTGGTGGCGCCGATTGGGAGCGGTGAGGCGGACTTCGTGCTTGGGTCACGGATCAAGGGAGATCGCGAGGCAGGATCGATGCTGGGAAGCCAGGTGTTTGCGGGTCACTTCGTCGGCCTGCTGCTGAGGATCTTTCAGGGCGTGCGGTATACCGATATGGGACCGTTTCGGGCGATTCGCAGAACGTCACTGGAGCAGTTACAGATGTCCGAGATGACGTATGGCTGGAATCTTGAGATGCAGATCAAGGCGGCGCAGCACAGGCTGCGGATTCGCGAGATCGTGGTGGACTATCGGCGGCGCATCGGGGGGACGAGCAAGGTTTCAGGGGATCTGGCTGCTTCGATGAAGGCGGCGGTACGGATCCTTGAAGTACTTTTCCGCACAGGATTATCGCGACATCCGTAAGGGTCCCGGCTATACTTGCGACGACGATTCAGAATGTCCCGGAGAGCCTTATGCAAAGCCGCATTCTTGGTACCACGATGCCTGTCCTCGAGTTTGCGCTGGGGCAGAATGACGCGATTGTCTCGGAGGCGGGCGAGCTTTCGTGGATGTCGGCCACGATTCAGATGACGACGCACACGCAGATGGGTGGGGGCGGCGGCTTCTTCGGTGCGCTGAAGCGTGTGGCGGGCGGCGGGTCGCTCTTTATGACAGAGTATCGGGCGATCGGCGCTCCGGGTGAGGTGGCGTTTGCGACGCGGGTGCCGGGGCATATTGTGCCCGTCGACGTGAATGCGAACCAGGAGTACCTTGTGCATCGGCATGGTTTTCTGTGTGCCACGCAAAATGTGAATCTTGGTGTCGGATTTCAGCAGTCGCTGGGCGCGGGCATCTTTGGCGGCGACGGCTTTCTGCTGCAGAAGCTTACCGGCCAGGGAGTTGCGTGGCTGGAGCTTTCGGGAGAGGTGATCATCAAGGACCTGGCGCCGGGCGAGTTGCTGCGGGTGCATCCGGGCCACGTTGGCGCATTTCAGACGAGTGTCAACTTCCAGATCGCGCGCATCCCGGGTATCAAGAACATGATCTTCGGCGGCGATGGTATCTTTCTCGCTGCGCTGACAGGGCCGGGTCGTGTGTGGTTGCAGACGCTGCCTATCTCACGGCTGGCGCACCAGCTCCAGGAGTACATGAAGGTCGAGCGGGTGCAGCAGACAGAAAGTGGAGTTGTGGGCGGATTGGTGGGTTCAGTGCTTCGCAACATGCAGTAGCTGTTGACAGGAGAAACATTCAACGTTTTGGGATGCCAAGTTACCAAAGAGTGAGCTTCGGTTCGTCTGAGAATTGATACTCTCTGGGAGTTTGGAGCGCTTCCCCTCGCCTTGTGTATCGCTGTTTCAGGGAGAAACGGTCCTTCGTACGAGAATTTCGTCCAGAGGCAACCTGATGAGCTCAATACCTGCAGCACGTCCCAACGATATACCCAGCACGTCCACGACCCGACAGTCTAAGGGCACTTCGCAAGCCGAACAAGTGTCCGAATCAACCTGGCTTCGGAAGCTGACAGCGGCTGTTTCCTGGTACCGCCATGCGGTACGCGATCCTGAGACGCCCGAAGAGAAGGCGGAGTGGCTGCAAATTTCCTTCTAAGCGCACCGTTATAGAACGGTGCGACGCTTGAGAAAGCCGAAGCAGCTATCCTGTGAAGGTATGCTTCCTTTTCTAAAGTTTGAACACGTCAGCGTCGCTCGCGGCGAGACAGTTGTTTTGCACGACGTCAGCCTGAGCATCAACCGCGGCGAGCACATTGCTATACTGGGACCGAATGGCTGTGGCAAGTCTACGCTGATCAAGGCGATGACTTGCGAATGCTACCCCCTAGTCCAGCCGGAGACAACGGTCAGCATCTTTGGCCGGTCGCGGTGGGACCTGACTGAACTCAAGAAGAAGCTGGGCGTCGTCTCGGCCGACCTACCGGGGGAGCCGACGCGGCGGACAACCGGCTTCGATGCCATCCTTTCTGGATTTTTCTCGAGCAGCACTCTTTGGCCCAACCTGACGATTACGCCAGCGTTGCTGGCACGCGCCGAAGAGGTGCTGGTTCAGGTGGATGCTGTTGCGCTGCGCGACAAGCAGGTTGGTGGGATGTCGGCGGGTCAGCAGCGGCGCATTATGATTGGCCGGGCGCTGGTTGGCTCTGCGGACATGCTACTGCTCGATGAGCCTTCGAACGCGCTCGATCTTTCTGCGCAACGAGACCTGCGGCTGTTGCTGCGGCAGCTTGCCCAGCAGGGAACCGGTATCCTGCTGATCACACACCATATCGCCGATATCCTGCCGGAGATGGACCGTGTGCTGATGATGCAGGAGGGTCGGATTGTGGCAGATGGGCCGAAAGAGGAGCTGCTGACGGCGGTTCGATTATCAGACCTTTTCGATACCGAAGTGCAGCTTGAGCAAAAGGAGGGCTTCTACCACGCGTGGTGAACTGTGGAAGTACCCAGCGCTGTGATTTTGTCTTCGTCTCTGAAGAGCAAAGAGTGAAGCTTTAAGTGGTCCCGGCACGTCGAAAGAGCATACGCACAGGAATGATGAGCGCGGCTCGACCTGTTTGGCTCTGCAACTGCCCTAACGTATAGAGGCTCAGGAGAAGTTTTCATGTGGATTGTTCGACTTGCCCTGCGCAGGCCTTACACGTTTGTTGTATTTTCGTTGCTGCTGTTGATTCTGGGCCCGATCGTCATTCTTCGTACACCGACGGATATCTTTCCGAACATCGATATCCCTGTCGTTTCGATTATCTGGAACTACGCGGGGTTGTCGCCGCAGGAGCTTGGGAATCGCATTGTGACGCCGTTCGAGCGGAACATGACGACGACCGTGAGCGATATCGAACACATCGAATCGCAATCGCTGACGGGCATTGCGGTCATCAAGGTCTTCTTCCAGCCGGGCGCGAATGTACCGTCGGCAGTCGCTGAAATCACGGCTATCGCACAGACGGCACTGCGCCAGTTGCCGCCGGGCACGACGCCTCCTCTCGTGATCACCTACAGTGCTTCGAGCGTACCGGTGCTGCAGCTTTCGCTCTCGGGGCAGGGCATCTCGGAGCAGCAGTTTAACGACATTGGTACAAATTTCATCCGTACCCAACTGGCGACCGTACAAGGTGCATCGATACCGTTTCCGTATGGTGGCAAGCAGCGGCAGGTGCAGGTCGATATCGACAGCCAGGCGTTGCAGGCCAAAGGACTCTCGCCGGTCGACGTGGTGAATACGTTTAGCGCGTCGAATATTATTCTTCCGGCTGGAACGGCGAAGATCGGGACGTATGAGTACCAGATCGAGACGAACAGTAGTCCAACCACGATCCAGGAATTGAACGATCTGCCGATCAAGACGATCAATGGTTCGACAGTCTATGTCCATGACGTAAGCCATGTGCGCGATGGTTTCCCGCCGCAGACGAACATCGTGCGCGTGGATGGACAACGATCTTCGCTGGTTACAATTCAAAAATCTGGAAGCGTCTCGACCCTTGACATCATCAAGCGGGTACGCGAAAAGCTGCCGTTGATCGCGAGTTCGCTGCCGCCCCAGTTGCGGATTCAGCCACTGGCGGACCAGTCGGTGTTTGTACGCGGCGCGATCAACGGTGTTGTGCGTGAGGCGCTGATTGCCGCCGTCCTGACCGCGATCATGATCCTCGTCTTTCTGGGAAGCTGGCGCAGTACGATCATCATCGCGGTGTCGATCCCGCTGTCGATCCTTGTGTCGATCATCACGATGAGCGCGCTGGGCGAGACGATCAACATCATGACCTTGGGAGGGCTGGCGCTGGCCGTCGGCATCCTTGTGGATGATGCGACGGTCGAGATTGAAAACATCAATCGCAACATCGAACTCGGCAAGGACACCGAGCAGGCGATTCTCGACGGCGCAACGCAGATCGCCATTCCGGCCTTCGTCTCGACGCTTTCAATCTGCATCGTGTTTGTCCCCATGTTCTTTCTCAGTGGTGTGGCACGCTACCTCTTCGTACCACTTGCAGAGGCAGTCGTCTTCGCGATGCTTGCGTCGTACTTCCTCTCGCGAACGATTGTGCCGACGATGGCGAAGTACCTGCTGCTGCCCCACTCCGAAGAGGCCGAGGCTGCGAAGAAGACGAGCAGAAATCCTTTCATCGTCTTCCAGCGCGTGTTCGAGCGGAACTTTGAGAAGCTGCGGTCGGCATATCACGGCTTCCTGGCGATCTGCGTTGCGCATCGTCCGGCCTTCCTGCTGTGCTTCTTCGGCTTCTGCTTTGTGTCGATGGGCGTGCTCTACCCGTGGCTTGGGCAGGACTTTTTCCCGACGGTCGACAGTGGCCAGTTCAAGCTGCATGTTCGGGCACCGACGGGTACGCGCATCGAGGAGACAGCGAAGCTTTGCGATGAGATCGACCAGGAAATTCGGCGGATGATCCCGAAGTCTGAGCTGGTGACGATCATCGATAACATCGGGCTGCCGTATAGCGGACTGAATCTTTCCTACAGCAACTCAGCGCCGATCGGCTCTGGTGATGCGGACATCCTCGTCACATTGAGCGAGGACCATAGCGCGACGATGCCGTATATGCAGGAGCTGCGGCGGAAGCTGATTACTCAGTTCCCGGGTTCGACGTTCTATTATCTGCCGACCGACATCGTCAGCCAGATCCTGAACTTCGGCCTTCCGGCACCGCTCGATATCCAGGTCGTCGGAAACGATGTACAGGCGAACCGTGACTATGCGGAGAAGTTGCTCGCGCAGATTCGCCACGTTGCGGGAACGACGGATCTCCGTATCCAGCAGCCATTCGATGCGCCGAACTTTACGGTCAAAGTGGATCGTACACAGGCGCAACAGGTGGGCTTTTCACAGAGGGACGTTGCGGGAAACCTGCTGGTGACGCTAAGCGGCAGCTTCCAGACGACACCGTCGTATTGGCTCAATCCATTGAATGGCGTGAGCTATAGCGTGGCGATCCAGGAGCCGCAGTACGATCTGCAGAACCTGCAGGACCTGCGGAATATTCCAGTGACTGGAGCGAATGGCGCACCCCAGATCCTCGGCAATCTGGCGGCGATCAATCGCGGAACAGAGCCGGGAACCGTAAGCCACTACAACGTGCAGCCGGTTATCGATATCTACGGCGCGGTAGAGGACACCGATCTTGCGAGCGTAGCTAAGTCAATCGACAAGATTGTGGCCGATAACAAGAAGGGTCTGCCGCGCGGCTCGCAGGTAATCGTGCGTGGGCAGATTCAGACGATGCGGACGTCGTTCGTTGGGTTAGTCGGCGGCTTGTTCTTCTCGATTGTGCTGGTGTACATGCTGATCGTGGTGAACTTCCAATCGTGGCTTGACCCCTTCATCATCATCGCGGCGCTTCCCGCTGCGTTGTGCGGCATTGTCTGGCTCCTCTTCCTGACGCATACGCGGATCAGCGTGCCTGCCCTGACCGGATCGATCATGTGCATGGGCGTGGCGACGGCAAACAGCATTCTCGTGGTGAGCTTCGCACAGGAGCAGATGGAAAGTGGCATGAACGCGGTCGAAGCTGCGCTTTCAGCCGGGTTTACCCGCTTCCGCCCAGTGTTGATGACAGCTCTCGCGATGATCATCGGCATGATCCCGATGGCGCTGGGGCTGGGCGACGGCGGCGAGCAGAACGCTCCGCTTGGCCGCGCTGTGATCGGCGGCCTGCTGCTGGCTACGGTAGCCACGCTGACCTTTGTTCCCGTCTTCTTCAGCATGCTGCATCGCAACGATAAGGGACCTCAGCAGATAGCAGACGAATCCGAACTGTAGTCTTAGAATGTGGAGAACGAGCAATGAGTAGCGAATCGAAGCACACCACCGAAGGCGGCACCTCCCACGAGTACGGCCACGTTGAGCCGCCTGCGACCTCGACGAAGCGCGTCGGCCTGGTGCTGCTGATTGTGGCGATTGTGGCCGTAGTCCTTGCTGTGACGGGCATTCTGCCGCGCATCCATGCCGAGAAGAAGCTGGTCGCCGATACGAACGACGCTGCGATTCCGCAGGTGCTCGTGATCAAACCCAAGGAGGGCGCACCGGCACAGGAGATCGTGTTGCCGGGCAACATGCAGGCCTTCCGCGATGCGCCTATCTATGCGCGGACGAATGGATATCTCCGCAAGTGGTACGTGGATATCGGCGGTCGGGTGCGCAAAGGACAGTTGCTTGCGGTGATCGATTCTCCTGAGGTCGACCAGCAGCTTACGCAAGGACAGGCCGATCTGGCGACGGCGCAGTCGAACCTGCAGATCGCGCAGACAACGGCTAATCGCTACACCGATCTATTGAAGACGAAGTCCGTTTCGCAGCAGGAGACGGAGAATTTTCTGGCGGACGCACAGGCCAAACAGACGATGGTCCATTCCGCTGAGGCGAATGTGCGACGTCTGCAGGAGTTGCAGTCTTTCGAGAAGATCATGGCACCCTTCGACGGCGTGCTCACTGCGCGCAATACGGATGAAGGGCAGCTTATCAACGCGGGCAATGCGAGCACCGGCACGGTTCCCGGAGCGAATGGACGGGAGCTATTCCATATTGCCGCGATTGACACGCTCCGTGTCTTCATCAATGTGCCGCAGATCTACTCGCGTGACGCGAAGCCTTCGACCGAGGCGGACCTGACGCTGACGCAGTTTCCGGGCCGCAAGTTTACCGGCAAGCTGGTGCGGAACGCTAACGCGATCGATCTTGCAACGCGCACCTTGCTGGTCGAAGTGGATGTAAAGAATGCGAGTGGGGAACTGCTGCCGGGTTCTTACGCGGAGGTTCACCTGAAGCTTGAAAAAGGTGCGCCGACAGTGATCCTGCCGGTAAGCTCACTCATCTTCCGCTCTGAGGGGCTACGGGTGGCGACACTCGAGGGCGATCATGCACGTCTGGTACCTATCGTGTTGGGTCGCGACTTCGGGACGCAGGTTGAGGTTGCATCCGGTCTGACTGCCGACCAGAATGTGATCGACAGTCCTCCGGATTCGCTGATCGATCAGCAGCAGGTAAAGGTGATCCACGGCGCGAGCCCGGGGGCTCCGGCCACGGGCAAGTAGCGCGGTCCTGATGCAGGAGATTCGCCAGTACGTAAGTGCCGACCTCGATCAGATGGTGGCGCTGGACGACGAGTGCTTTGCAGAGGAGTTTCGGTTTAGCCATCCTATGATGAAGCGCTTTGCTGAGGCTCGTAATGCGCTCACCCTGGTTCTCGACTCGGAGGACGGTGGGCTGCTGGGCTTCATCATCGTGCACATCGAGGGCGGCCCAGATGGAGGGTTGGGGTACGTGGTGACGCTGGATGTCGCGGCTGCTGCACGCCGCCATGGTGTTGCAGCAAGACTGATCCATGAGGCAGAACGTCGCGCCGAGGTAAAAGGGGCCTTACGGATGATGTTGCATGTCTTCGTCCAGAACGAACCGGCCATTCGCTTTTATGAGCAACGAGGGTATCGCATGATCGGTCTCGAGCCGGAGTTCTACGGTGGAACCGGCATGGACGCTTATCTATATTCGAAGAGCATTCAGGGCGAGACTGCACCGTAGTTCATCCCTGTTTCAGGTCGGTCTACTTCTTGCCGAAGACGTCGCCCATGCGGCGGATCTGTGCGCCGACGCCCCGCAACTTCTCTTCAAGCCGCTCGTAGCCGCGGTCCATGTGATAAACGCGGTCGAGAATGCTCTCGCCATCGGCGACCAATGCTGCCAGCACCAGTGAGGCAGAGGCGCGGAGATCCGAGCACATCACTGCCGCGGACTGGAGCGAAGTCTTCCCGCGGATCGTTGCCGTGCGACCCGAGACGGTGATGTTAGCGCCCATGCGGATCAGCTCCTGCACGTGCATGAAGCGGTTCTCAAAGATGTTCTCCGTGACGGTGGTGGTGCCTTCCGCCTGCGTGGCGAGCGCCATGAACTGCGCCTGCATGTCGGTGGGGAAGCCGGGATATTCTTCGGTCGTGATGTCGGATGCGGTGAGTTGTCCACCGGAGCGGACGCGGATGTTGTCCTTGCCGACGTCGATGCGGACGCCGCACTGCTCGAGCTTTGCGATCAGGGAGCCGAGGTGCGCGGGTTCGCAGCAGTCAACGTTCAGGTCGCCGCCGGTGATGGCTCCGGCCATGAGGAAGGTTCCGGCCTCGATGCGGTCGGGATTGATCCTGTGGCGCGCTCCATGGAGCCTGGCTACGCCCTGGACCCGGATGGTGGAGGTTCCAGCTCCCTCGATATTTGCGCCCATAGCGATCAGGAGCGTGGCGAGATCAGTGACCTCAGGCTCGCGGGCGCAATTTTCAAAGAGCGTTTCGCCTTCGGCCAGCGTCGCAGCCATGAGGAGGTCTTCGGTGCCCGTTACAGTGATCTTGTCGAAGACGATGTGGGCGCCGCGCAGACGGTCGGTGCGGGCCTCGAGGTAGCCGTGATCCTGCGTGATGGTCGCCCCCATCGCTTCAAGACCCTTGATGTGGAGGTCGATGGGACGGCCACCGATGGCGCAGCCGCCGGGCATGGCGACGCGGGCGATTCCGGTGCGGGCGATCAGCGGGCCAAGGACGAGCGAACTGGCACGCATCGTCTTGACGATCTCGTACTTGGCGACCGGGTCTGAAAGGATGGCGCACTTGATGTGGGTACGGTGTTGGGCGCGGCCGTAGCCAAGCTGCACCTCGGCACCCATCGAGGTGAGGAGCTTGCGCTCGGTCTCGATATCCTGAACCTGGGGGATGTTCTCGAGGATGACCTCGTCTTCGGTGAGGATGGCGGCGGCCATGCAGGGCAATGCGGAGTTCTTCGCTCCGGAGACTTTAATGGTGCCGAGAAGGGGGTTGCCGCCGCGTACTACAAACTTGTCCATCCGATCATTCTACGGGGAATGTAGAGATCGGATGGACGGGGTGAGTGCTCGAAAAGGTACAGCCTGTGGAACGCTCGGTCAAAGCTCCAGGCGGGAGTCGTCGATGGCGAGCCGGACGTTGCCGTCGGACTTGGTGAGGCGGCGGACGGCCTCCATCTTGTCGACGTTGGCCTTTAGCATGACGACGGCAATCGGAATCGATTTTCCGGCAGATTTGATGCTGCGAATGGCCGTGTCGCGGTCGATGGCGCAGACCTTCATAAGGACACGGATGCCGCGCTCGACGAGCTTAGCATTCTTCATGTGGACGTTGACCATCAGGTTGTCGTAGACGTAGCCGAGGCGAGTCATCGCGCCAGTGGTAATCATGTTGAGGATCATCTTCTGAGCGGACGACGCCTTCATGCGCGTGGAACCGGAGATGACCTCGGGACCGACCTCGGCGACGATCGTTGTATCTGAGACCTCGGCGAGGGCGGTGTTGAAGTTGCAGGTGATAGCTGCCGTCTTTGCACCGCGGGCGCGTGCATATTCGACTGCGCCCACTACATAGGGCGTCAGACCGCTGGCCGAGACGCCGATGACGATATCTTTCCGCGTCGGGCGGCGGCGGGCGATGTCGCGCTGGCCGATCTCGGGGGAGTCCTCATTTACATCCGAGGCGGAAGCGAGGGCTTTTGGCCCACCCGCCATAATGTATTGGACTTGCGATGGCGCGGTGGAGTAGGTTGGTGGGCACTCTGAAGCATCGAGGGAGGCGATGCGGCCACTCGAGCCGGCACCGACATAAATTAAACGGCCACCATCGCGCAGCGAGCGGGCTACCGTATCGATCACGATGGCGATCTCGGGCAAAGCCTTCTTTACCGCTGCGGCGACCTTCGCATCCTCATGATTGATGATGCGTGCGATCTCAAGCGCCGATTTCGTATCGAAGCCTTCAGAGGCTGCATTCGATGTCTCGGTCGTTAGGATCTTGAGGTCAATGGGATTTCGTTCGTTAGGCTGCTTTGGTGAGGTCTGTTCCGTCATCGTGAGTGTTGCCATATAGCTCCCGCCGGTCTATTGCCATTCTAGCCTTTTGTGACTGGGATGCGCGAGTTGCATATCGCGCGGGGTTACCCAGCCTGTGCGTGAAGTGCCTATCTTCTAACGCACGATCAAGCCGACCGGATGCTTGGATGGGCTATGCGCTACAAGTATTGCCTATGTCGCTGATAGTACGCGCCATTTTCAAATATGCAACAACCAGATTCGCCTTTGTTTATTCAAAGGATCAACATAGCTCTCCACGTTGGATGCCATTTTTGACTGTGATGGTCTTTTGGTCAGGCCATTAGCGTCAGGCGGCAGAACACGCAAACGCGTTATCTTTTTTAGGTCGAATAAATAAGGAACGCTTCCGAGTAAAGCAGTGCGAAGAAAGAGAACCGCAGCAATCCCTATAGTATCGACACTAGCGTTGACTGACATGAATGGACTGCGCACAATGTGGTTGCTGAACGTCTAAAGAATGTACATGCGTAGTTCGCAGGGTCGGAGTGAGTAAGGATTTGAGCATGACGGATGAAGTACAAGGAAGCGAGGCTGGAGACAGCAGACCAGTGCAGCGCAGCGGGATGCATTCGTGGCTGCGCGATTTGATGGTGTCCATCGTGGTCTCGGCCTTCATCATCATCTTCCTCTACCAGCCGGTACGGGTCGAAGGCACGAGCATGCTGCCGGTCCTTGAGGATCAGGACCGCCTCTTCATCAACAAGATTGCCTACCGGGTCGGCTCGATCGCGCCTGGGGATGTCGTCGTCTTTCTTTACCCGCATGATCATTCGAAGAGCTATATTAAGCGCGTCATCGCTGTACCTGGAGACGACGTCCGCATCGACCAGGGTAAAGTCTTCGTCAACGGCAAGCAGCTACATGAGCGGTACGTTCCCGTCCGCTATCGCGACGAGCGTTCTGAGGCGGAGATGGTCATTCCGAAGAATGAGTACTTTGTCATGGGAGATCATCGGTCGATCTCCAGCGACAGCCGCGATTTTGGGCCCGTCGACCGCGAGTTGATCTATGGCAAGGCGGCCTTCGTGTATTGGCCCATGGGTCAGATGGGCGTAGTTCGCTAGACGAAGTTTTCATCCGGCCACAACTACCTGTGAATGCAGTGCATCCAAAACGAAATGTTGAGTCAATTCAAGGAGCGCACGTGAGCCGTCGTCTGGGAAGCTGGATTTTAGGTCTTATTGTTGCTATCGTTCTGGTTGGGGCCGTTACCCCGGCAGACGCGCAGGTTATCGTTCGCGTAGGACCACACCACCGTCGTTATCACCACCATCATCGCTACTATCGTCATCGCGGCTACCGCCGCTAGAGATTGCGTGTGGTAAGGAATGCCCTCAGCCTAAACAGTTGGGGGCATTTTCGTTTTCGGTGGCTACTTTTTGCCGCCCGTGTTCCGGACAGAGTTGTGAATCAGTTGGGCGAATGACTTGGCGTCGAGGCTGGCGCCGCCGACGAGTGCGCCATCGATCTCCGGCTCGACCATCAGCTTGGCGATATTCTCCGGCTTGACGCTGCCACCGTAAAGGATGCGAATCGCGTCGGCGCGATGCTGTCCTAGCCTCGCAGCAACCTCGCGGCGAATGATTCCGTGAGCCTCTGAGACCTGATCGGGTGTAGCCACGCTGCCGGTGCCAATAGCCCAGATCGGTTCGTATGCGATGACGATGGGTGCGGCGTATTCGGAACGGACGCCATTCAACGCGCAGGCGATCTGCCAATTCAGTACAGCTTCAGTAAGCCCTGCCTGCCGCTTCTCCTGCGATTCACCCACGCAGACGATCGGCACAAGATCATGGGCGAGCGCGGCCTTCAACTTCCAGTTCACCATGTCGTCGGTCTCGTTTGCGTAGATGCGGCGCTCGGAGTGGCCGAGCAGGACGTGCGTGCAGTTGATGCTGGCGAGCATGGTCGGCGAGGTTTGACCGGTGTATGGTCCCTCGTTCAGCCAGTGCATCGTCTGTGCGCCGGCGGAGACATTTGTCCCCTTCACGGCCTCGATGACGTAGCCGAGCGAAGACATGGTCGGGAAGATCGTAATGTCATGTGCGGTGTGGTCGCTCATCAAGGGCAGGAACTCGTTCAGGAATGCGAGCGACTCCTTAGGCGTCTTGTACATCTTCCAGTTTCCGGCGATCAGAGGTTTGCGCATGGATGCTTAGTATCCCATCTCCAGGGATGCGTTGGGAAGCCGCACGGTTAGACTGCCAATGCTGAGGATTCGCGCAGCATGCGCAGATGATGGGTGAGATGGCCTGCGGTCACGAAGGCAAGCGCCCGCACGGTGACGACATGGCCGCTCACCTCACCGGTACGCATCCACGCGGCAGCAGGCAGGTTCTGGAAGAGCGAAAGCGTTGCGCGACGCAGCCGCTCAAACTCCTCAAGGTGCGAGGCCCAGGGAATCTCGTTGGACTCGGCTGTGAGGACAGCCTGATCCTGTTCAAAGCTGGGCAGCGGTGCACCCAGTCCACGCGCCAGCCAGAGGGCGCGGAAGGTGAAGATGCGCTCCGCGTCGTTGATGTGGCCGAGCTTCTGCCGAAGCGTCCACTTCTCCGGCGCGTAGGGCTGCAGCGAGGTCTCCTCCGTGTAGCCGGAGAAGGCTTGTAGAGTCTCGCCGAGCTGCTCGTTCAGGATCGAAAGGATATCCTCCCCGACAACCTGTTTGACGTACACGAACTGGAACGGAACAACTTCGTGCGATTCGGGGCGACCGATGGATGGTGTGATCATTTGCGTCCAGTATTCCACGTTGGCTGCTATCCAGCGTTGGTAACAGCTTCGGAGGGTAGTTTGCTTATGAAAAGGTCAGTTTCTCTCGCGACATCTTCTCCATTCGATAAGTGCGAAAAGAGAATGCCACGCCTGCAATGCTTAAATTTATCCAAGGTGTCTGCACCTTCATGTCAGATACCTTCTGTCGCTAATGCGCGTAGGAAAAGATGCCGCAGAGATTGGCATTACCGCCGAGGGCCTCGGTGGTGAAGAGAGGCGGCGTCGCGTTTGAGAAGAAGGCGATCTCGAGCTGTTTGCCGGAGACATAGGTGGCCATCCACTGCGTCTCCTCGACGCCACAGATGGTGTTCTTGTGCAGGAAGCGCTTGTCCGCCGGAATGCTCAGGCGATAGAGGTGGCCGGTTCCCGCACCCGCTTCGGAGTCGCTGAAGGCGGCCAGGATCTCGGTCGGCGTGAGCGAGCGGATCTCGGCTACGGTGATGCTGAGAAAGTTGATCATCAGCTTCTCATTACCGAAGGCGATCTCTCCTGTGATCGATTGAGCGGTCTTACTCGAAGGCCGCCAATTGCCCTTCTCCTGCGCCATACCCTGATGCGCGTAACTGAGTCCCAGCGCTAAGAAAATTGTGAGCAGCGTTCGTAGCTTGATCATTCGGCTTACTTGTCCTTCTCGCTCAACGCAGCGACGCCCGGCAGCACCTTACCTTCAAGGAACTCGAGCGAAGCACCGCCGCCGGTCGAGATGTGGGTGATCTTGTCGGCGAAGCCTGACTTGTGGATGGCCGCGACGGAGTCACCTCCACCGACTATCGTGGTGGCATCATTGTTGTGCGCCACGGCGGAGGCAATTGCATTCGTGCCATGCGCAAACGCCGGTAGCTCGAAGACGCCCATTGGGCCGTTCCAGAGCACGGTGCGGGCGTCGTCAATCTCTTTCGTGAAGAGTTTAATGGTCTTCGGGCCGATGTCGAGCGCCATCCACTCCGCAGGGAATGCGCCGGTGCCGGTGAAGCTCTGGGTCGCCGCATCGCCCGCGAACTTGTCAGCAAGAATATGGTCGATCGGCAGCAGGAACTTCACGCCGTTCGCCTTGGCTTTATCGAGCGCCGCCCTGGCGATGTCGATCTTGTCCGTCTCTACCAGCGACTTGCCCGTGGTCTGGCCCTGCGCGTTGAGGAAGGTGTACGCCATGCCGCCGCCGATCAAAATCGCATCGGCCTTCTCAAGCAGGCTGTCGATCACTTCGATCTTGTCCGAGACTTTGGCCCCGCCGATGATCGCCACGAAGGGCTTATCCGGTTCGTCCAGCGCCTTGCCAAGGTACGTCAACTCCTTCTCCATCAGCAGGCCAGCGGCGGACTGCGTGACGAAGTGCGTGATGCCTTCGGTCGAAGCATGAGCGCGATGGGCTGCTCCAAAGGCGTCGTTGATGTAGATGTCGCAGAGGCTGGCAAGCTCCTTTGCGAAGGCGGGATCGTTGGCCTCTTCCTCAGCATGGAAGCGCAGGTTCTCAAGCAGCAGCGTCTGTCCGGACTGGAGGTTGCTGGTCAACTCCGTGGCAATCTCACCGACGCAGTCCGGGGAGAAGCCGACATTCTCATCCTCGTCCAGCACATGGTCGAGAAGGTCGCGAAGATGGTCGACCAGGTGACGCAGGCTCATCGACTCGGCCGGCTGGCCCTTGGGACGACCCAGGTGCGAGGCGAGAATGACCTTCGCCTTCCGGCGCAGTGCATACTCAATCGTTGGGATGGTCTCGCGGATGCGGGTGTCGTCGGTGATCACGCCATCCTTTATCGGGACATTGAAGTCGACACGGATGAGAACGCGTTTGTCAGCTAGTTCGAGGTCGCGGATGGAAAGCTTGGCCATGATGGAAAGGATACGCGAACGGCCCGCCTCTGCGTTTAGCCGATCCCCGGCGTATAGGCGTCCGCCTCGATCTCGACCTTCCACGCGGGATCGAGCAAGGCGGCAACCACCACCATTGTGGCAGCAGGCCGGACGATCGAAAAGAACTTGCCATGAATGCGCGCGACCATCTCCCAGTCATCGACGTTGGTGAGGTAAACGCGGGTTCGGTAGACGTGTTCGATGGAGCTACCCGCCTGTTTGAGCGCGGTGGCGATCAGAGTGAGGCATTGATCAGCCTGCTCGGCAGCGTCGCACTGCTCAGACCCCCCCGGGCCGGTGCCTGAGACGTGGACGTGGTTGCCAATCCGCACGGCCCGCGAAAAGCCGATGACAGATTCGAAGGGGCTGGCGCCCGAAATGTTGGATCGATCGCTCATGCTCGATTTGATGTGGACGGGACACCATACGTTTCAAGTCCAACGAATGGCCTCTGAACGGTACACACTGGCAAGTTCGTCGAGCCGGGTGTATCAAACTGCAGCAGCCTTTCGCAGCGCAGCGTTCTCAGCCTCGAGCTTTGCGAGTCTCTCCCGAAGGGGTCTCAAAACTGGCTCCAACTCTTCAGCGGTGTAGCGTGGTGTGATGTGCTGCGGGCAGTTCCAGTCGAACGCCTCGACGTGGATCAGGATGGCGCGCTCGACCACCGCTCCCCGCTCGGCAGTTCGGAGCGATTCGATCAGCGCCGGCGCCTCGGCATCATGCTCGTGGACCTCGATCCGGCCAAGAACCTTCAGGCGTGTCTGGTTCGGATAATCTATAAAGAAAAGCGCGACTCGCGCGTCATGTTCAAGGTTGCCAAGGCTGATGTACTGCTTGTTGCCGCGAAGATCCGCAAAGCCAAGCAGCCCGGGGCTCAGCACATGGACGAAGCCCTTCGGCCCGCCGCGATGCTGAATATACGGCCACCCTGTCTCGCTGACCGAGGCCATGTAGAAGCTGTCCCGCAGCGCGATGAAGGTCTCTTCCGAGACGCCGAGCCTGCTGCTCTCCGGACCAGCCTGCTCCATGCGGTCATACTGGCGTCGGCTGCCGTGTTGCTGTTGTTGTGCTTTGACGAGGGGCGTAAAGGCTAGTTCATGGAAATGATTGCCCATGACTTCGTACTCGATCCCGGCAGGTAGACACGCTGCCTGATCTTGAGATTACTGGAAGCCGCAGAGGATTCACTTATTCGACGTCACGTATGATCGAGAGACTTCAGGGGACAGCCAACATGTGCTTTTCAGCGACGGCGAACTTTGTTGGCAGCGGTGTGCTCGGTGCCATTGGGGTTGCGACGCTGGTCCGCGTCAAGCATCGTCGCGAGCTACTCTTCGCCTCATTGCCGCTCCTCTTCGCTATCCACCAGTTCATCGAGGGATTCGTCTGGCTTGGCCTTGACGGGACCCTGTCGCAAACCGTCGCGCACAACGCCGGTGCTGCCTTCATGCTTTACGCCCAGGGACTTCTCCCGTTCCTCATCCCGCTCAGCGTCGTCTTGTTTGAGCCGACACTCCTGCGCCGCCGCGCCATGCTGCCCTTCGCCATCCTCGGCTCGGCGCTTGCGCTGTACATGCTTTGGGGTCTTACGGCGTATCCGCTGCAGGTCTACGCGCAGGAGCACAGCATCGTCTACGTGAACGCCGCGACCAACCAGACGTGGATCGCCGTGCTTTACGTCATCGCCACCTGCGGCTCGCTTTTTTTCTCGAAGATCAAGGAGATGGTCATCTTCGGAGCGGCGAATCTGACGATCCTAATCACCGTGATAGCAGTCAAGCGATACGCCTTCACGTCAATCTGGTGCGCCTACGCGGCGATCGCAAGTCTCATCATCTGCTTCTATCTCCTGCGTAGTGGAACGCACAGGCCGTTCCACTACGCGAAGACAGTCTGACGGCAACGGCTAGGGCGTAATCTGGAGCTTCTTCAGCTCTTCGTCCATCTTGGTCGAGATTTGATCTTCATTCTCGCCTGCTGCGGGGTCGTTGCCCCAGAGCTGCTTGCGAGTCAACGCATCGACGAGCAGGTACTCATACTGAAGACCGCCATCCTTATCCGCTCGGATGCTGCGTTTCATCGCATAGACGCAAGTATCGAGAGTTGGCGAGTAGTAGGTGTTATCCAGAAACGGTCCATTGGGAAGGTTCTCCCATTTGCCCGATGCCGATAGCTCGGCACACTCCACACGCTTGCCGAAGGTACTGGTATCGGCCTTGTCGTGGTGGTCATCATGGGTACAACCGGCGAGCGCCGGGATGAGGAGAAGAAGGGCGAATCGTACACGCATAGTTTGTCTCCTGAGAGTTTGATGCTTGTGGGGCCGACTAGCTGGCACGCAATCAAGCTTTCAGTAGTTTATGGAGGGCGGTGTAGCCGACGGCCGCGGATTTCATTGCAGGCATGTTAGCAAACGGCGGCTCCTGCTCAAGGAAGAAGTGCCTGATACCGGCCTTCCTTGCTGCGGCAACGATGGTGCCGTAATCGATGCTGCCCGTGCCGAGTTCCGTCGAGACAGGTGCATCCTCGCTCATCAGTGAAGTCACAGGATGGGTCAGGTTTTTAAAATCCTTGACGTGGATCATAGCGAAGCGACCGGGATTCCTGCTGAAGTACGTGCCGGGATCGACGCCGGCGGCTTTCATCCAACCACAATCAGCCTCGAACCTCACCAGCGACGGATCGGTCGCTGCAAGCAGAATGTCGTAGCCGCGCTGCCCGTTGTCGAGTTGCCGGAATTCAAAGTTGTGATTGTGATACGCATACTGAAGCCCGGCCGCCTTTGCCTGTGCGGCGACGGTGTTCGCCAGTTCAGCAACGCGCTTGAAGTCGTCGACAGACATCGTATTGAGCAGCTTCAGCACAGGAGCGAAGCCTTCCGTCGTCGAGACAGAGTGTGGCGGGAGCACCGAACTAACCGCGTACGTGGCGCCCAGAGCCTTGGCGTCATCCAGCAATTTGCCAGTATCGCCCATGCCGAAGCCAACATGGGCGCTCGGAACCGTAAGCCCGGCAGCATCAACAAGCTTCCGGAAGTTGGCCGCGGAAAGGGTGCCAGTCCCAGCCGTCTCGACCTCTCGGTAGCCAATTGCGGCCAACTGACGGAGGGTGCCCGCAGGGTCCTTGGCCAAGTCATCCTTGACCATATACAGCTGGATGCCCGCCGGAAGATCCACTGTCTGCGCCCATCCTTCAGGCCGGACAAGGGTGGCTAAGGTGCCAGAGGCAAGGAGCGATAAAGCGCGACGACGAGTGAACAGGATCGGATTCGACATGGTGACGACGACCTCGATGGAGCGCAACTAGAGTCGAAGCATAGACGATTTGGCCAAGGTATGTCCCGCCTCCCTTCAAGAATGGCGGGACATGCCTACTCAGAGGAGTCCGAGTTACAGACCTTTTTGAACCAGGAACAGGATCAAATCCTTCACGCGGCTCGAATAGCCCCACTCGTTGTCGTACCAGCTGATCACCTTGCCCATGTTCGTCCCGACCACCTTCGTCAGCTTCGAATCCACGATCGAGGAGTAAGGATTGCCACGGAAGTCGCTCGACACGAGCTCCTCATTTGTGTAGCCGAGATAGCCCTTCAGCTCTCCGCTCTCGGAAGCCTTCTTGAGCGCCTCGTTGATCGCAGCAGCCGTGATCGGCTTCTCGCTGGTGAAGGTCAGGTCAACGACCGAGACATTCGGTGTAGGCACGCGCATCGAGAAGCCGTCCAGCTTGCCGTCCATCTCAGGAATTACGAGCCGCAGGGCCTTGGCAGCGCCGGTCGAGCTTGGAATCATGGAGAGGGCAGCGGCACGGGCGCGGCGCAGATCCTTGTGCGGCGTATCGAGGATGACCTGGTCGTTGGTGTAGCTGTGGATCGTCGTCATAATGCCCGAAGCGATCCCGAAGGTGTCATGGATCACCTTCACCAGCGGAGCCAGCGCGTTTGTCGTGCAGCTCGCATTGGAGATGACGTTGTGCTTTGCCGCGTCGTACTTATCGTGGTTCACGCCCAGGACGAGCGTCAGGTCCTCGTTCGAAGCCGGTGCGGAGATGATGACCTTCTTGACCGTGGCGCCGAGGTGGGCCTTCGCCTTGGTGGCGTCCGTAAAGAAGCCCGTCGACTCGACGACAATCTCCGCACCGACCGACGCCCAATCCAGCTTGGCCGGGTCGCGCTCAGCGAATACTTTAATCTTTTTGCCATCGACGACGATGAAGTCCTCGCCGGAGGTGATCTCCTGCTTGAGGTTGCCGAGGATCGAGTCATATTTGAGCAGGTGCGCGAGCGTGGCCGGGGTGGTCAGGTCATTCACGGCGACAAACTCGATATCAGGATTGCCAAGAGCGGTGCGGAAGACGTTGCGTCCGATGCGGCCAAAGCCGTTGATGCCAACCTTTACTGCCATAAGTCGTAGAGCTCCTGTCCGTGTGTTGCGTGTGGCCCAGCGTTCGACGGGCTTCCTCCCACTATAAAGGGTTGGGCGCGAAGCCGCTGAACGGGCAGGCACCCTGTCCGTAACGAACTACCGTGAGCGCGATCTACCTGCCGTGGAAGCCGAAGAACTCAGACCGGAGCCCGTCCTCATAGAACTTCTTGGCGGCGTGCGTCTTCTTGCGTGCGTCCTCTTCTGTGAAGCAGGCCTTCTCCCACGCATCCAGATCCGCAACCGAGTGCTCGACTGACGCCAGATCCTCCTCGTGCTGAATAGACTGCTTCCATACCTCGACCGCTGCTTTATAGGCTGCCTGACGTTGATTCAGCTCTAAAGTTCCGATCTCCATGGTGTCACCTCACCGGTCACCGTACGCCAGCAAGATCACAGGACCGTGTACGACATCCGGCCCGCAGGAGTACCGGAAAAGGTGCGGCCATTTGCGGCAGCCTTCCGTCGGATGTTATAAGCACCCTATGCGCGACTTGCGCGACTGGATACGCGAAAAGATGAGACGACGTCCCCGACGTGGACCGAATGAATCGGAGTCCACTGGAAAGATTGGGCAGGAGCTTCCTGCAAATCAACTGGCACCACTGAGGCCGACGTATCCGGAGGCAGCCCCCACACGGGAGTCCGCCCCCGAACCCGAAACCCCGGCAGCACCGGAAACCGCAGCGGCACCCGCGCCACCGGCAGCCTTCACGCCAGCCGAACCCGAAACACCCGCTGCCGAAAAGCAGATGGTCATCGAGACTCAACCGGAGCATCTGAATACGCCCCCGGCAGAGCTCATGCCCGTTACCAAGAAGTCGCCGCGAGGCTATGTTGTACTCACCATTGGGCTTCCGGGATCCGGTAAGACGACCTGGTACAAGCGGCGCGGCGTCACCCCGCTCTCGAGCGACCTGCTCCGCACGCTGCTCTTCGACGACATTACCGACCAGCGCTATCAAGGCTTGGTGTTCTCGACGCTGCGCTCGCTGTTGCGCGCGCGTCTGATCGCCAAGATGCCGTGGAACTACGTGGATGCGACGAACCTTTCGCCCCACGAGCGGCGTCAATGGATCAAGATGGCGAAAAGCTTCGAGTACGAAGTGCAGGCCGTCTTCTTCGACGTGCCGCTCGCCGTATGTATGGAGCGCAACTCGAAACGCGAGCGTCAGGTTACCGACGAAGTGATGCAGAGGATGGCAGAGCGTCTCCGTCCCCCGGCCTTCAAAGAGGGCTTTGACAAGATTACGGTCGTGCGCGTCAAGGGTGCAGCCGGAACGGAACCAGATACTTCTGCTGCCCTGGAAGGGGACGCTTCCGCCAGCCCCGAGGCGGCACTCTAAGTAGTTGTTGTAAGCACATCAAAACAAAGGATTGCCCATGGTCGGCGTAGAGTTCGCGAAGGTGAGCTATACATTGGCAGATGGGCGATGCCTTTTGCGCGACGTCTCGTTGCAGCTTCAGGAAGGAACAACGACAGCCCTTCTTGGGCGCAGCGGTTCTGGCAAAACGACTCTCCTGCGCATGGTCAACGGACTTGTCATGCCGACTGCTGGACAAGTTTTCATCGAAGGAAAAGCTGTGGAAAACGGCGACCTAACCGCGCTGCGCCGTTCAATCGGCTACGTCATTCAGGAGAACGGACTCTTTCCGCACATGACCGTCGAGCGGAACGCCGGGATGGCGCTTGAGCTTGCCGACCGCCCCAAGTCTGAGATCGCGAGCCGTGTCGACGAGGTCGCGAAGTTGGTCGGAATGGACTTCGAGCAGTTCCGCGCGCGCTACCCTTGGCAGCTTTCCGGCGGCCAGCGGCAAAGGGTTGGACTGGCCCGGGCGCTGGCCACTGATCCTGCAGTTCTGCTGATGGACGAACCCTTCGGTGCGCTCGATCCGATGACGCGGGCCGAGATGCAGACCATGGTGCTTGCTCTCTTCAAGCGCGTCAGGAAGACGGTGTTGCTCGTCACACACGATCTCGACGAAGCGCTCTATCTTGCGCAACGGGTTATCTTTCTTGCCGATGGGCAGGTGATCGCGGACCTACCTGCGGGTGAGGTTCTCCAGTCGCAGGACGAGCGTGTGAGGGCATATGTGCAGGCGGTTCACCGGGCGGTTCCGGCTTGAATAACCTCATCCACTTCTTAAAGTCTCACGCCTGGGAGATTGGCCGATTGACGTTTGAGCATCTCTGGTTGACACTCTTCGCAATGCTGCTTGCAGCTGCAATCGGACTTCCCCTTGGAATCGTCCTCACCCGCAAACCCAGATTGGCTAAGCCCGTCATCGCGCTCGCCAACATCATTCAGGTGGTGCCAAGTCTCGCGCTCTTTGGACTCCTCCTCCCGGTGCCGTGGCTCGGCGAGAACGCCGCAAGGCTGGCGATTCTGGCGCTTACAGGCTATGCGCTGCTGCCTATTCTGCGGAATACCTATGCGGGGATCGGCAGTGTTGATCCAGCACTTATTGATGTAGCCAATGCACTTGGAATGAATCAGATGCAGCGACTTATCAAAGTAGAACTTCCCCTCGCAGCGAGTGTCATCCTAGCCGGGCTACGCACCGCAACTGTAACCTGCGTCGGTGTAGCAACCATCGCGGCTGCGATCGGAGCGGGCGGGTTGGGCGAGTTGATCTTCCGTGGCGTGGCCTCGGTCGATAACGGGTTGGTACTGGCCGGAGCAATTCCTGCCGCCCTCCTCGCCTTGCTCGCCGATACCGGGTTGGGATGGTTGGAGAAGCGCCTGGCGGTTCGGCGCGTATGAAGGCTTCGGTCGTCCTTCGAGCAGCGGCCGTTGCGGTTTGGCTTGCCTCTATTGTCGGATGTGCCCCGCCGAGGTCGTCGCGGATCACGATTGGGGCAAAAAACTTTACTGAGCAGGTGGTGCTCGGCGAACTGTTGGCGCAGGAGATTGAGGCCACGACTGGCCAGCGGGTGAACCGGCGCTTCTACCTTGCGGGCAGCTATATCTGTCAGCAGGCGCTGATCAGCGGACGGATCGACGGCTACGTGGAGTACACCGGGACAGCTCTCACGGCGATCCTCAAACAACCGCTGCCGCCGATCGCGCAGCGCGATCCGGCGACCGTTCTGCGGCAGGTGACCGACCTTTATGCCAGCCGATACAAGGTCAGCGTCGGTCCGCCGATGGGCTTCGAGGATACCTTCGCGATGGTTATTCGCGGCGATGATGCGCGACGACTCGGCATCAGGACGATCAGTGATGCCATCAAGCCAGCCACGAACTGGCGGCTTGGGGTCGGCTATGAGTTCGAGGAACGGCCCGACGGTCTGAAGGGACTCGAGGCCGAGTATGGCCTGCACTTTGCCGGACTGCCGCGCGTCATGGATCTGGGCCTGCTCTATCGTGTGCTGTCGCAGAGGCAGGTGGATATGGTCGCTGGAAACTCGACAGACGGCCCCATCCGGGCGCTTGGCTTCGTGGTGCTCGCGGATGATAAGCACTACTTTCCGCCGTATGAGGCCGTGCCGGTGGTGTTGGCCGACTCGCTTCGGCGGCATCCGGAGATCAAGGTGGCGGAGGATCGGCTGGCGGGGAAGGTGTCGGCGGATGAGGTCAGGGCGATGAACGATGCGGTCGATGGACAGCATCGCGACGTTGGCGACGTAGTGCGGGAGTTTCGGAATCGGAAAGGGCTGTAGATGGTTGAGCCGTGGTTGCGCGGAACATTGACGGAGGTGGATGCGGTGCGGCGGCAGGTGCTACATGCGCTCGAACTGACCTCGGAGGACGTGGAGCGGTGGTGCGTGGGTTTGACGGATGACGAGATCAACGCGCGGCCCTTCGGGCTACCGCCGGTGGCCTTCCATCTGCGACATATTGCGAGGAGTCTTGACCGACTGCTGACCTACGAGGCGGGCGGACAACTTACCGAGGCCCAGATGCGTAGGCTGGGAAGCGAGATGGAGCCAAACGCTTTGACGGAGCAGGTGCTGGGCGAGGTGCGTGCGGTGCTGGCACAGGCGTCTGAACGAATCGGGATGATCGAACCGGGGGAGTATGAGGAAGTTCGTGGGGTGGGTCGCGCGATGCTGCCGAGTACGGTCGGCGGCCTGATGGTCCACTGCGCGGAGCATTCGCAGCGGCATGCGGGGCAGGCAATTACGACGGCAAAGATGGTGAGGGGGATGCGGACGGCTCTAATCACTTAGGGCTGCATCAACCCACGTCCGAAGTTTCGGACATGGGGCACCACATCCGCGTCGGTTCGGTTGAGATTTGTATGCTCCGGTGTTGCAACTTTGGAGTATGATTCGGCACGCGTCGCAGGACTGCGGGCCGCAGCGGTCGAAATTGCAAAGACCGTTCCTTCCGAATGACTCAGGCAGCCTGGTGGCGGCTAGGACTGAATCGAAAGGGGATCGCCATGCGTGATTGCAACACGAGACTTATCCTGATGGCACTTGGAGCTGGGCTGCTGGCGAGTACGGGCTGCCAACGCTACAGCAAGTCGGAGACCTACTATTTGGTCTCCAATAACCTCAAGGTGAACTACTGGAAGACGGCCAATGCTGGCTTTTCGGCAGCGGCTACCGCACTTGGCGTAACGGCAAGACTGGTGGGCCCGGACTCATTCGATCCCCATGCGGAGGAGACGGCGTTCGAGCAGGCGGTGGCTGCGAAGCCGGCGGGCATCCTGATCTCGGTGCCGGACGCGACGCTGATGACGTCCGAGATCAACACAGCCATTGCCGCAGGCATTCCGGTGATGACGATGGATTCGGATGCGCCGGGAAGCGGTCGGTTGACGTTTGTGGGAACCAACAATCTTGAGGCTGGACGGCTCGGCGGGGAGCGACTGATCTTCAAACTGGAAGGCAAGGGCAACGTCGTCTTCTTCTCGAACCCCGGGCAGCCCAATCTGGATGAGCGTCTGAAGGGATACAAGGATGTCTTTGCGAGCCATCCCGAGATCAAGATTGTGGAGGTCTTCGATATGCATGGGGACTCGCGGACGGCCTTCGACGAAGCGCAGAAGCTGCTGGCGAAGACGGGCAAGGACAAGATCAATGCCTTTGTGAGTCTTGAATCATCCTCTGGCAAGGACGTCGCGGAGGCGGTTCATCGGGCTGTGGGAGATAAGCCGGATCCGACGGCGCCGACGGTTGTCGCGATGGATGTGGATGATGCGACGCTGAACCTGATCAACCTGGGGGAGATCGATTCGACGATCTCGCAGCGTCCGTACACGATGGGGTACGTGGGGCTGAAGCTGCTTGCGGACCTTCATCATGCGCTTCCGCCAAAGTTCGCTACGGACTACGCAAGCGATCCGCATTCGCCGTATCCCGTGTTTATTGATACAGGCACGGCGCTGGTTGATCCTACGAACGTGGATAAGTATACGAAGGCAAATGCGGATGCAGCCAAGTAGGGCCACCGCGGCCGAAAACCGGATGGGCTCCTCGTCTTAGCTGACGAGGTGGCCCATCTTTTCGCGCTTGGTCTGGAGGTAGAGCTCGTTGGTGGGCTCGCTTGGGACCTCGGCGGAGATGCGTTCGGTGACGGTGATGCCTGCCAGTTCGAGGGCCTCCACCTTCTCGGGGTTGTTGGTGATGAGGCGAACGGCGTCGAGGCCGAGGGACTTGAGGATCTCGGCGGGTAGCTCGTAGTGGCGGCAATCTGCCTTGTAGCCAAGCTCGAGATTGGCTTCGATGGTGTCGCGACCGTGGTCCTGAAGCTCGTAGGCGCGGAGCTTGGCCATGAGGCCGATGCCGCGTCCTTCCTGCTGTTCGTAGAGAAGGATGCCGGTGCCGGTCTCTGAGATGAGGGCCATGGCGAGCTCAAGCTGCTGGCGGCAGTCGCAGCGGAGGGAATGGAAGACGTCCCCGGTGAGGCACTGCGAGTGGATGCGGACGATGGGCGGTTCGGCGTGGATGTCGCCCATGACGAGCGCTACGGCGGACTCGATACGGGTGGCCGGGGCCGGGAGGTCGTCGTTGCAGGCGATGGGGTGATCGATAAGGCCTTCAAACCCAAGGATGCGAAAGTGGCCCCAGCGGGTGGGGAAGTCTGCATCGGCTACCTTTAGTACGCTTGCGAACGGCATAGGTCGATTATACGTTTCAGGATCGGTGGTGATCTGGCTCGACATGGTGGTGACAATAGGATGACAAGCGGGCTTGGGATGATTCATGGGATGGAGGAAGGGACGGCTTAATACCGATCAGTGCGGATGGACGGATCAGGACGGGATGGGTTGGTTCGCTTTTGAAATGCAAGGGCAACGGCGAAACAAGCAACGGCAAGGGCGCATGCAGGTCCTTCGACTTCGCTCAGGATGACAGTTTTGTGGATTGGTTGCTGAACAGGCGAAGGCGGTGGGTTAGAGTTGAGGTGTGACGCAGGCTGATCCGAAGCTGATTTTGATTACGTTGCTGGTGGAGCTGGGTGTGGCGGCGGCGGTGTCGACTACGCTTGGGCGGGCGGTGACGTTCAAGAATGCGCTGCTGGCTACGAACCGGACGTTGCGGCAGACGCTGGTCCTGGTGGGGATGCTCTGCATCCCGCTGACGCTGGGGGTGTGGATCCGGGCTACGGTTCCTAATTTTCTAGCGGCGGATATCTCGTTTGAGGCGACGATTCTGCTGGGCGTGCTGATTGGACCGCTGGCGGCTATGGGAGGCGGTGCGCTGCTGGCTGTGCCGGCAGTGCTGCATCACGAGTACTGGGCGCTCCCGGTGAACCTGGCGGTTGGTGCGATTGCCGGAGCGTTTGGAAGGTTTGCGGAGCGGGAGGATGTGTGGTCCTTCTCGCCAATGATCGACCTGAGTGTTTACCGGTGGGTGACTCGAAATTTAAGGCAGCCGCGGCTGGACAGACAGATTCTGCTGCTCGTTTTGGTGATGGTGCTCCAGTTCGCGACGAGTATGCTGTCGCGGTTTTATCCGCGCTATTACTTCGATCTACATTCGACGAACTGGTGGGTAGAGCTGGCTATCTGCGCGTGTGCGCCAATCGTGGTCGGGGTTCCGCTGAAGATCTGGAACGCCATTCGGACGGAGCGGAAGCTGGAGGAGCAGGGCCGGCTGCTGATGGAAGCCCGGCTGGATGCGCTACAGCGACAGATCAATCCTCACTTCCTCTTCAATACATTGAACTCGATCACGTCGCTGGTGCGGTCGGAGCCGGAGCTGGCGCGGGAGATGATCGTGAAGCTGGCTAGCATTCTGCGGATGCTGCTGCAGGAGCGTGAGGCATTTGTTCCCTTTCGCGAGGAGCTTGAGTTCACGGATGATTATCTCGGGATCGAGGTCGTCCGGTTCGGCGAAAAGCTGCAGGTGGTGAAGGAGATTGCCGAGGATACGCTCGATATCGTCGTGCCGAGTATGCTGCTGCAACCATTGATCGAGAACAGCATCAAGCATGGCCTCGAGCCCCGTATCTCTGGCGGTACCGTAACACTGCGGAGCCGGATTGTGGGGGGACGCCTGCTGGTTGAAGTAGAAGACGACGGGGTTGGGATGGCTCCGGAGCGGAATGGACCTTCTCCTGTGAGTGGGCTGGTGCGGCCGGGGACGGGGATTGGGATGAAGAATGTTCGGGAGCGGATGGAGGTGCTGTATGGTCCTGGGGCGACGCTGGAGGTGGTGAGCCGGCCGGGGCGGGGGACTAAGGTGACGCTGCTGATGCCGATTGTGGAGGCAGGGGCGCAGAACTGGTCGCAGGTGCGGACAGAGGCGCTGGGAGCGGCGAATCATCTGCTGGAGAGTGCGGTGCGGGCGGTGACGCGAGGCTGAGGGCATAGGCCGCGGTTTGTTCGAGGGGGAGTGGATCACAGGAGAAGTGACGGTCGAAGTAGTTATCGCGCTAGTGGGGTGGCATGATGTGCTCGGCCAGATTGACCTCCTCGGGGGTCTCGGTGGTGAGGTCGGGCAGGGCCAGGTCGAGGCAATCGTGGGTGGTGCTGATGAGGCGGACGGAGGCGGCTTCCGGCTTGGGGCGCTTCTCGGCGAGGGCGAGATTGCGGTAGGCGATCTGGAGGCCGCGCAGGAGCATGAGGGCGCTTGAATGGGCCAATTGACCAGTACCCATCGCGAGGACGACCTGGGAGATGGCGATCTGGATGGCTTCGAAGGTTTCGAGAGCGTTGAGGTTGATGTAGTGGGTTGAGTTGATTGGAACAGCCTGACGATAGGTGCGGTGGGTGACCTGAAACTTGTGGTGAAAGTAGCAGAGGGGACCATCGGCAATGGCGACGGCTCGGCATTTCTGGCCCGTGATCTTGATGTGGCGGCAGAGGGGTGCGGACATTCTGGTTTCTCCTGCAGGGCAAAAAATGGTTGGGGATGCTGAGCGCAAGTGCAATGGAATGTAACACTTAGCTGTTTTGATGGCAGCTAAATATGACATTCCATTGGGGTTACAGGTAAATATAAGATTCTAAACGGGAAAGCCCTGGCTGGTGGCCGGGACTTATTTGCTACTGAATTATGGATAGCAGGTTGGTATAACTAAACAGCCACTTATTTTGAACTATATTCGCTTTGTTATGAAAGAGTTAGCAAAATAGGGGGGCTGACACGGTGTTTTGCTGGTGTTTCTTGGGTGAGGGTGGTTGATCGTGCGTCTTTGCTGGGGTTTGTGAGTGGTACGTTTTCAGAGTTCAAG
This sequence comes from Granulicella arctica, assembly GCF_025685605.1. Lineage (NCBI taxonomy): Bacteria > Pseudomonadati > Acidobacteriota > Terriglobia > Terriglobales > Acidobacteriaceae > Granulicella > Granulicella arctica. Next base: position 358,577 of record NZ_JAGTUT010000001.1, on the reverse strand, counting down.
ACCGGCCACTTGCTGGCGGCGGAGCCATCGGAGAAAGACGAAGCTGGTCGCAGTGGTGGCGATGAGGCTGAAGACGTTGCAGGGGATGGAGTCTCTAAGCGACTGGTGCAGGTTATAGGCGGATGGATGGAAGCGGACGAGAAAGCCGCTGATTGCAGCTATGCCGACGATGCCGGATTCGAGATAGAAGCGCCAGGGTGGCGGAGCATGCTTTGGGCGGAGCGGATGGCGACGTGCGGAACGCCGAAGATCGTTGTGTCGAGCAGCACAAAAAGCAGGGTGGAGATGAGATAGATAAGAAGGTCTCCCCATTGGTCTGCACCTCGCAGGGGATGGAAGTGATGGAGGAGAGGGACGATGGTGAAGTAGGCGATGGTGATGCACCATGCGACCGTCCATCCGGCGAGGGCTGCGGCGTAGGCGAAGCCGATGCGGTTGAGGATGGGACCTGGGACGGGCGCTGCTCCTGCATGGTTCAACCTCTGCTGTTTTGGGTGCTGAGGAGCATTTCAAGCACACATAAGCGAGCGCGGTCAGGGGATGCGCGTCTCGGCGGCACCGCCGAGGATCAGCTTCAGGCTTTCCTTGTAGCGCTGGTCGAAGCGATCGAAGAGGATGGTTGCGCTTTGGCGCATGAGGGGAAACTTCTCTGGGTCGAGGCGTGCGTTTCGTTCGGCGAGGTTGTAGGCGGGGGAGCGCTGACCTCGCGTCGGGAAGACGGCCTGCTCTTCGAGGACGAAGCTGACGGTGAAGGTGTACACGGTGCTGAGAAGGACGACTGCGTTGCGGGTTGAGAATCCGGCCTCGATGAGGCGGGTGCCGATGCGTTCGGTGGCTTCCATGTAGGTGGTGTCAGTGAGACGCGATCCGGCGACGACGCGGGCTCCGTCACGATAGTGCAGGAGGATCTGGCGGAGACCGTGGCCGAAGGTGGTGGCCCATGATCTCCAGTCGGCTGATTTCTTTCTGGGGAGAAGCGCGGGGACTCCCTCCGCGAGGATGAGGGTGGCCATGGCGTCGATGAGCTGCTCTTTGCTTTTGAAGTGCCAGTAGAGGGTGGGGGCCTGGATGTTGAGGTCCATGGCTAAGCGGCGGAGGGTGAGCTGCTCAAGGCCGATTTCATTGAGCAAGGTGAGGCCTGCGCGCACGATGAGTTCTGGGTTGACCTTCACGGGATAAGTCTATCAAGAGTTGCGCTTCAAATCTAACGGCGGTAGATTTATCTAACGTTGTTAGATTTATATCTCAGTATGGAGAGACATCATGAAGGCAGCAATCGTGGAAGTAGCAGGGCAGACGCCTCGGTACGGAGACTTTGTGGCTCCGCAGAGTGCGGGGGGACGGGAGTTGATTGTGGTGCGGGCGGCGGCGTTGACGCACCTGACGAAGGGGCGGGCATCGGGGGCGCACTATAGTGCGGATGGTGCGTTTCCAGCGGTGGTTGGTGTGGATGGCGTGGGTGAGACGCAGGATGGGCGGCGAGTGTATTTTGTTCTGCCGGAGGCGCCCTATGGGGCGATGGCGGAGGTGACGCGGGTTCGCTCGAAGCAGTGCATCGTGTTGCCGGATGGGTTGGATGATGTGACGGCGGCGGCGGTGGCGAATCCCGGGATGTCGGCGTGGGCTGCGCTCGCGGAGCGTGCCCAAGTAAAGGCAGGTGAGACGGTGCTGATTAACGGTGCGACCGGGATCGCGGGACGACTCGCTGTGCAGATTGCGAAGTATATGGGTGCGGCGAAGGTGATTGCGACGGGGCGCGATGGGGTGGCGCTCGAGGAGGTGAGGGCGCTGGGAGCGGATGTGATGATTCCGTTCAGGATTGAAGGAAGTGGTTCAGAGGGAGCAAAGGCGTTTGAGGCTGCGTTGATTGAACAGTTCGCGGCGGGGGTGAATGTGGTCGTCGACTATCTCTGGGGGAAGAGTGCGGAGACGATCATGATGGCGATTGCGACGGGGGTGGAGGATGCGAAGCCGGTGCGGTTCATCCATGTGGGGGGTGCGAGTGGCGATGATGTGCAGCTGCCGGGTGCGGCGCTGCGGTCGTCGTCGATTGTGCTGATGGGGAGCGGGTTGAAGAGTGTCCCCATGGAGCGGCTGCTTGCTGCGATTGGGAGTGTTTTCGAGGCGGTTGGTCCGGCGAAGCTTCGCATCGCGACGAAGGTTGTGCCGCTTGCGGATGTGGAGAAGACGTGGGAGTACGAGGGTAAGGCTCGGGTGGTGTTCGTGATGGGTTAAACGGTAACGGGCGCTCCCGATTGTTGCGGCGCGCCCGTTGTTCGTGGTGAGTTGGAGGCTTGGCCTGTTTAGATTTCGCCGAGGAGCATGATTGCGTGGGAGTTGACGGTGAGGTCGGAGCCGGGGCCCATGGTGACCTGCTTGCCGGTCCATAGATCCTTGAAGTGTTTTGAGGCGAGGCTGGATAGCTCCTTCGACTTTGGATCGAAGCGCATAGGCGATTCGCCTCGATTGAAGAGGGCTACGGCGTGCTTGCCGTTAGAGAGGTCGCGGGTCCAGATCTCGAGCGGACCTTCGGCCCAGATGCGTTTTGCGGCGTGGCCGAGTGCATCCTGATCGATGGCAATGACGTCGCGGTTCATGAGGATGGATTTGGTCTCGGGGGTCATCTTGCTGAGGTCGTTTCCGGCAAGGAGGGGTGCGGCGAGCATGGCCCAGAGGCTCATGTGGACCTGGTACTCGGGGGTGGTCATGCCGCCGTTGCCAACCTCGAGCATGTCGGGATCGTTCCAGTGGCCGGGGCCTACGAACTTCTCGAGGCCTGCCTGCTGGAAGCCGATGAGGGTCATGCGATCCCAGGTGTCGTTGATGTCGCCGGTGGTGCGCCAGAGGTTTGCGCCGGCTTCGGGTGCCCACTTCCAAGGCTCGTAGAGGCCGTACTGGCAGAAGCTATAGACGATGGGGCGGCGTGTTTTCAGGAGTGCCTGGTGCATCTTCTCGTAGGCGGCACGCTGCATGGCGTAGGACTTGGCGGTGTCGTCGCCGACCTGCTGTTTGATGATGTCGCCGAAGCTGCACTGGTCGTACTTGAGGTAGTCGATACCCCAGTCGGCGTAGCTCTTGGCGTCCTGCTCTTCGTGGTTGTAGCTGCCTTCGTAGCCGCCGCAGGTTTTGGGTCCGGGTGAGGAGTAGATGCCGAGCTTGAGGCCTTTGGAGTGGACGTAGTCGGCGAGGGCCTTCATGTCGGGGAAGCGGTCGTTGGTCTGGATGACGCCCTGGGCGTTGCGCTTCGCTTCCCAGCTGTCGTCGATGTTGACGTAGATGTAGCCTGCGTCGCGCATGCCGTTGGCGACGATGGCGTCGGCTGCGCCGCGGACGTCGGCGGCGGTGACCTTGGTGGCGAAGTGGTTCCAGCTATTCCAGCCCATGGGCGGGGTAGCGGCGATGGGTTTCTGCGCGCTGATGGGGATGGTGATGAGGAGCGTGGCGGCGATAAGACAGGACTTCAAAAGATGAGGAGAGTTGGGCATTGGTAGAGGGTACTCTGCGTGGGGTGTGCTTGGCTTGGGAATTTGTGGCGGGGGAAGGAAGGCTTAACACGGATCAATGAGGATGGATGGATAAAGGTGGGAGTAATGCGGGTTCTCTTTGGGGATGAGAGAGGGAAAGGCAAGGGCCAATGCAGCCGCAGGTCCTTCGACTTCGCTCAGTATGACAGAGTTGTGGGGTGGATCAGGCGCTGACTGATTTGGATTTGGTGGTGGTGATGACGAGGACGCTGATGAGGACGGAGAGGGTGCCGAGGATGGTGCGGAGGCCGAGGGTTTCTGAGGCGAAGAAGTAGCCGAGGAGGACGGCGACTACGGGGTTGACGTAGGCGTAGGTGCCGACCTTCGTGGGGGACTCGTGGTGGATGAGCCAGATGTAGGTGGTGAAGCCGAGGATGGAGCCGGCGACGATGAGGTAGAGGAGGGCGAGCCAGGCAGCGCGGGATACGGCGAGGGGGTGGAAGTTTTGATATTCGCCGAGAGGCAGGGCGGTGAGGGCGAGCATGGCTCCGCCGGCTAACATCTGGGCTCCGGAGTTCATGAGCTTGGAGGGCGGGAGGTGCATCTTGCGGGTGAGGACGGAGGCGAGCGACCAGGTGAAGGCGGCGAGGATGAGAGCGAGGGCGCCGAGATGGTCGATGGGTGCACCGCCGAGGTTGAGGGAGCGGCTCATGAGGACGGCTACTCCGGCGATGCCGATGAGGAGCGCGATGACGAGGCGGAGAGTGAGTCGCTGGGTGCGGAGGATGAGGATCTCGGCGAGGGTGGTGAAGACGGGGATGGTGGCAAGCATGACGGCGGCGACTCCCGAGGGCACGCGCTGCTCAGCCCAGAAGAGGAGGCCGTAGTTGATGACGAAGATGAGGATGGCGAGGAGGATGGCGGAGCGCCATTGGCGGAGAGTGGGCGAGGCGCTGCCCTGAATAAGGGCGCAGCCGTAGAGGACGAGTCCGGCGATGAAGAAGCGCATGGCGGCGAGGATGAGCGGGGGAACTTCGTGGACGCCGATGCGGATGGCGAGGAAGGTGGAGCCCCAGACGAGATAGATTACGGCGAAGGCCAGGACGATCCTGGTGGTGGAGCGGACGGTTTCCATGGATATCTGAACTTTAGCAAATGGCGGGTGGGGGACTGGGAGGGGCTCTTGGCTTACACGGATTTCCGCGGATTCTACGGATAAGGACGGAGTAAGTCGGGTTCTTTTTGGGATGACATCGGAGACAACGGCGAGGGCAGCCGCAGGTCCTTCGGCTTCGCTCAGGGTGACAGCGTTTGGGTTAGGAGAGGGTAACTTAGGTGTGCTTCGGGAATGACGGAGAGAAGACTACTATCTGTGTTGGGTTTGTGGCGTCTTATGGTTAGGGATTTTTAGGAGCGTTATGACTTCGCAGGAAGAGCAGATGATTCAGAATTTGGCTGATCGGATCAACAACACGCCTTTGGCTGAGAAGGATCCGGACGCGGAGCGGTATCTACAGCAGGCGCTGGGGCAGAATCCGGACGCGCTGTATATTCTGGCGCAGACTACGCTGGTGCAGCGGTATGCGTTGGAGCAGGCTCAGAAGCAACTTGTGGATGTGAGGGCGCAGATGGATCAGTTGCGGCAGCAGGGGCCTCCGGCTGCTGCGGCTCCGAAGCATGCGACGAGCTTTCTGGGGAATCTGCTGGGGCTGCATGATGAGAGTTCTGCACCGCCGCCTTCGCCTGCGCTGCGTCCGCAGGGTGGGTATCAGCCGGTGCAGGAGTATGGGCCGGGGAGCTTTGGTCCTCCGCAGGGACAGGGGTATGGTGGGCAGGGCTACGGTGCTCCGCCTCCGGGTTATGGGCCGCCTCAAGGTTATGGGCCGCCACAGGGTTATGGGCAACCACAGTCGGGCGGGTTTCTTCGGTCGGCTATGCAGACGGCTACCGGTGTGGCGGCTGGAGCGTTGGCGTTCGAGGGGATCGAGAGCCTGATGCATGGGTTTGGCGGGTCGGGTGGCGGAAGTGGTTTCAGCTCAGGCGGCGGGCGGCCCGAGGAGATCGTCAACAACTACTATGGCGACTCTGCGGGTAAGGAGCATGGGGAGCATCTTTCGTCGGACATTGAGGATCGGCGTGGCGAGTCGTCAAGCTTTGCGGATGCGGTGACGAACGACGATCACCATGATGCGAAAGACGGCTTTCTGGATAGTGGTTCGGATGATGACGTCTCGAACAGCTCAGACGATGTCGCAGATGATTCGAGCTTTGATGATGGGGCGGGGTCGGATGATAGCGGATCGGGTGGGGACGATTCGAACTACTAGGGGTGCGGGATATCCATCGAACGGTTGACGCGCAATTGATAGGCGATGGATAGACTTCCGGCTATGAACGTTGCGTACATTCTTGCTACAAATTTAGCCAGCACGACAAAGCTGGCTACGATGATTCTTCCGCAGTTGGAACAGGGCAACCATGGTGCCGATGTTGCGGGAATTTTCTTTTTTGATGACAATGTGTTTTGCCTGCGTGCCGGCGACCCAATTGGAGAGCGGCTGGCGAAGGTGGCGAAGGAGAAGAGCATTCTTCTGATGGTGTGCGACCAGTGTGCTGTTCGGCGGAACCTAGCGGAGGGTACGCTGGAGCAGTGCGGGAGCGGGCAGGTGAAGCCGCTGGGGTTGGTTGAGGGTGTGCAGGCGGGATGCTTCCCGCAGCTGTATGGTGCGTTGGCGGGCGGGCCTCCGAGCTACGTCATCACGCTGTAGGCAGAATAAAACTAAAGATCTGTGCGGACCCAGCGGTGGTCTCGCACAGATTTTTAGCGTGCGCCGTAGCCGAGCGAGGAGGAAACCTGAGCTGCCTCGGCGGGCTTGTCGGGGGCGACCATCGTGCACGTTGCAAGCTTGGCAAGGGCTAGTTGTACGTCGGGCTCGCGAATCACTTCTACGGCACTCTTCATCATGCTGCGCTTGATGCCGAAGGTGAAAACGGCGGTTTCGCCGGCGGAGAGCGTGAAGGTGATTTCACCTTTGTCAGGGAGTGCGGTTTGTCCAAAAGCCTTCTGGGGACCGGCTTTGAGCAGGTGTGTGCCGGGTGCGACGACTACGCGGGTGAAGCGTCCAGCTTTTAATTGAGTGACGGACTGGCTGTCTAACTCTACGTCGAAGCCTATCGCTCCGCCGGCGAGTTTGAGTTCTCGACTGACGTAGACGAGGCCAAACCCTGCGGGGGGTGCCAGAGCTAACTGCTGATTACGCTCTGCCTCTGGGACTTTTGTAGTGGAACGATGGCTGAGGAGAAAGTTCCAGAGAATGGTGGTGACGGTGAGCGAGAGGCTGGCTGCCACGATTGTGGGAAGTCCGGCGTAGGAGACCACAGCGCCGATGAAGCAGGCTACAGCAAGGCAGATAATTCCGACCTGTATTTTCTTGAACACACGTAGACCTCAATGCGGGTAGTCGCTGCCTGTTGAGCAACGCTGCGGCGTCTCTCGGGAGAGAACGGCTCGCATGGATGGTGTTGGCAGGTTGAGATTCGTTTCAGGCTATTTCATTATTTTCTGGGTTCAGAGCGGCTGATCAGGATGAATGCCTTCGTCCTTTTCAACATAGATTTTTATGGAAATAAATCTAATTTGTGACTGTGAGGGTGCTAATCTGCGCTCGCCGTGAGTAAGAAGTTGATCGGCTGTAAGTCAGTAGTTGAACTTCGACTTACTAATTTTTAATCAAAGGGAAACTACAATGCCATGCTACTTATTTTCTGGATCTAATTACATTCGTGTCCATCGCGGAGAGATTGGACCTGGAACCGAAGATCCAGGCTATCCGTTGGCTGTAACTACGGGCTGGAATACCTTTCCAGCGGGATTCGATTCGAGCCATGTGTGTCCGCTGTATGACGAGACGGGCGCTTACTTCTTCAACAACACTGAATACATCCGCATGACGCGTGGGAATGAAGGGCCGGGGACATTGGACTTTGCTCCACGCAGCATTGCGAGTCTTGGTTATCCGGCACCGTTCAACCAGGGACCGTTCGATGCTGCTCTCTATAGCGAAGGATATGTTTACTTCTTCAAGGGGCAATCGTACATGCGTTGCACAAGGTCGGATGGACAGCTCGGACCACATGATCCAGGCTATCCGACGAATATTGCACCGTGGGGATGGGAGGGGGCGGCGGACTTCGGTGGGCCGACTGGCGGCATCTCCGCCGCACTGAATAGCGGTGGCGTGGACTACTTCTTTGAGAAATTCAATCCGAAGACGTATGCCGTGCAACGCTACATTCGCGTGACCCGGGGAGAGACGGGACCGGGGACTGTTGATGCGGGGTATCCACAGCCGATTACGAACTGGGGCTGGCGGGCGGGATTTCCTGGACCGCAGGGAGTTACCGGTGCTCTGTTCAGCGGCGAGGATGGTGGCGGCATTAAGTTTGGACCCTGGCCGTAGAGCGAGGTGTAGCGCAACGTAAAGAGACCCTGGTCGATGTGGCCAGGGTCTTTTCTTTTTTGGGTAGCTGTGAAGTCCGGAAAGGCGACTAGAACGCGAGGACGCTTGTCTGGCCGTAGGGGAGGGCGCCGGCGTCAAGGGACACTTGTCCGATCCCTGGGATGGTTGCGCCTAGATTGCGGGCGGGTGAGGCTGCGCCGATGCCGAGGTTTTCGGCTGTGACGCTGTTGAAGAGCGGATCCTGATTGTAGAGGGAGTTGTTGTCGATGCCGAGCGCGAGCCATGCAGGCTGGTACCAGATGGCGAGGTCGGCGGTGGCATCCATATCGGTGCCGATGATGCCGATCCAGTTCAAGTCACTCATGTAGAGATTGTTACTCAATACTTCGGAGGGATAGCTGACAAGGCGGAAGAGAACGGGGTTGTTGTCCTGACTTGCACCTTCTCTGCGGGAGTCGAGGATGTTATTTCGAATGACCCAATTATTCGAAGGCGCAAAATCTCCTTCCAGGGTTACTGTGTGGGCGGCGACATTTTCGATGGTGTTATGAAATAACTTGCCGGTGGACGAGGAATTAATATCGAAGCCGTTGTAGAGAGTTCCATCACTACTGGGAGTGAGGTTCTGGATGAGGTTGTAGGTGAGGATGTTGTTGTAACTTGTGTAGTTACCTTGCGCATCGAGCAAGCCACCGATACCGATTCCATACCCTTTGCCGTCATGGACCCAGTTATGAGTGATTGTGGCGTTGAGTGTGCTGCGGATGGCGATACCGCCCTGGCTCTGCGTGACTTCATTGTAGGAGACGGTGGCATTTTGCGACTGCGCAGTTTGATACGACTGAACGCGAATTCCTGACGTGTTTATCGTGGCTACAGTATTTTTTGTGACGGTCGCGCCGACGGTGCCTTGGACCAGAATTCCGGAGGTGTCGTAGTTGAGGATGGGAGGCGCGTTGATGACACCGATGGTGTTGCCGGTGATGGTCCAGCCGCGGAGGAGTGCGGTGTTTGTCCAATCAGGCCGGACCTGAATGCCTGAGATGGCGGCGCCGCTGATCGTGCAGTTTGTAACTGTCCAATACTCGGTTCCATTGCCTGCGCCGAGTATTCCTGAACCGCTGACATTCGCGATACTGAGGTCAGCGATGTTGATGTAGGAGATGCCCTGACCGAAGACGCCGTAGGTTGCGCCGGTGATGATCGGGAGTGCTCCTGAGCCATAGGCGTCGATGGTGATGGGACTTCCGGCTGTTCCAGAGGCGGTGAGCGTGAGTTGCTGACCGACGAACTGTGAGCCTCGTTTGAGCAGAATGCTGGTGCCGGGCGTGAGGGCGACACGGGAGATGCTTGCGAGACTTTTCCACGGCGTGGCGATGGTTGTGCCAGCGTATGCGTCGGAGCCGCTGACTGAATCGATGTAGTAGCAGTTGAGCGTCGCGCAGGTCGTTGCGGCAGGCACTACTGGAGCGGCGGCGACAACACCGGCCGGCCAGACGATACTTGTGCCTTCAACAACTTCAACATATGGTGCTTGCGTGGAGACAAGTAGCTGCGACGCGGGATGATTGTAAGTGTGACTGGACCAATAAGGCTTTCCGTTCTGATAGAGGACAAAGTTTCCATCTAACTGGAATGCTGCTACGCAGCTCGCGCTGCAGTCGGCAAAGGTGTTGGTTGACCAGACGGGAATGCCTTGTGCGTAACCAACGAAGTTGCCATCGCTTTGGAGGACGAGGTTGAATCCGGAGAGTGCGATGGGCGCGTTGGGCTGGAGATTGAGCAAGCCAGGAGAGAAGACTTGCTGGTCCGCAAAGGAAGGTCTTGATGCGGCGAGAAGAATGAGAACGGTGGTTATCGTTAGTAACAGCTTCATGGGTCGTAGCGCCTTTCGGAGAAGTAGTAAGTGGTTCAAAGGTGCAGAGTTCCAAGACAGAAAGATAAGCAGCTATCACTCTCGAAGACGCATGGCTGGTCGCTATGCTCATCTTGCGTGTTTGATATGGATGAGTATTGGCCGAGTATACATAGCGACGGTTGCCCCGCGAGCGGCAAATCCATGAGAAAAAACTTAGCAGAATGTAAGTCGAAAGAAGGTATCTAAGGCTTAGAAAAATGTACTTACTTTCTCGTAATAAGCACTCGAGCGGAGGCGTGACGAGGCAGTCGTCTGGGCGATGTTCGGCCAGAGGTTGATGTTGTGTGGGGACCTTTCAGGTGAGGGCGGGGATTACGCGGGTTCTTCGGGGAGAGGGTGGAAGCCGAGGACAACCGCAGGTCCTTCAACTTCGCTCAGGTTGACAGTGTCTCGATCTAAGGGTGGGTCGAGGTTCGGGTGATGACGCGTTGGTAGTAGTCCTCGTAGAGGGGGATGATGCGGGAGGCGCAGAAGCGATCCTGTGCGGTTTTGCGGGCGGCTTCGGCCATGGTGCGGTAGGCGGCTGGGTCGCTGAGGAGGGCGGTGGCGGCGGTGCCCATGGCGTCTACGTCGCCGATGGGGAAGAGGAGGCCGTTGATGCCGTCGTCGATGAGTTCGGGGACGCCGCCTACGCGGGTGGCGATGGCGGGGACGCCGCAAGCCATGGCTTCTAGGGCGGCGAGGCCGAAAGACTCCATCTCGGAGGGCATGATCATGAGGTCGGCGAGGGGGAGGAGTTCGTTGACGTTCTCCTGCTTGCCGAGGAAATGGATGCGGTCGCGGACGCCGAGACGGGCGGCGAGGTATTCGGCGGCGGAGCGGTCGGGGCCGTCGCCGATCATGAGGAGACGGGCGGGCATGGCGGCGGCGACGCGGGCGAAGACTTCGATGACGTCGGTGACGCGCTTGACTGGGCGGAAGTTGGAGAGGTGGGCGAGGATCTTCTCTTCGGGCTTCGCGTACAGGGGGCGCATGGTCGCTACTTTTGCGGGGTCGCGCTGGTAGACGTCGCAGTTGACGAAGTTGCGAATGACTTCGATCTCGGAGGAGATGTTGAAGGCCTCGCGGGTGCGGTCGCGGAGGTGGGAGGAGATGGCGGTGACTCCGTCGGACTGGACGATGCCGAACTGGGTGATGGGGAGGTAGGAGCGGTCGAGGCCGACGAGGGTGATGTCGGTGCCGTGGAGGGTGGTGATGAAGGGGAGATGCTTGCCGCGAGCGGCTAACATCTGGCGGGCGAGGAGGGCGCAGACGGAGTGGGGGATGGCGTAGTGGACGTGGAGGATGTCGAGGGAGTAGAGCTCGGCTACTTCGGCCATGCGGGTGGCGAGGGCGAGGTCGTAGGGTGGGTACTCGAAGAGGGGGTAGTTAGAGACGGAGACTTCGTGGAAGTGGATGTTGGCTTCGCGGCCGGTAAGGCGAAAGGGTGGGGCGGAGGTGATGAAGTGGATGTCGTGACCGCGGGCGGCGAGCTCGATGCCTAGCTCGGTGGCGACTACGCCGGAGCCGCCGTAGGTGGGGTAGCAGGTGATGCCGATCTTCATGGGTGCCTCTGCTTGAGTGTACCGGGGAGTGAAGGGAAGAGAGCGGCTTAGACGGATCAGTGCGGATAAACGGATTTGGCCTGCGCGCTTCTGTGATGTATGTGCTGGGACGCAGTCTTCTTTGAGAGCGACGTAAAGGAAGGCGAGGGCAACCGCAGGTCCTTAGACTTCGCTCAGGATGACAGGGTCTTGGACGAGGTTAGGTTAGGTTGCCGTAGTGGATGAGTTGGGTGGTGGTGGGGAGGGTTGGGATTTGGGTTTGGAGGGCCTGGCGTTCGGTGTCGCGGGTGGTGCGGAGGAGGGTGGTGATGCGGGAGAGGTCGGGGTCGTTGTAGCCGGGGTGGCAGCAGAGTTCGTAGGTGCCGGTGGGTGGTAGGGATTGCAGGATTTGTTGTAGGGAGGATTCGGTGAGAGTGCCGGTGGCGGCTATGCCGAGGGTGCCGTTGGTGGTGCGGGATTGTGAAGCTAGATGGGTGAAGGCGGGTTGGAAGCGGTTGAGGAGGGCTAGTTGGAGGCGGCGTTTCAGGGGAGCATCGCCGATGCTGAAGGTTGGCTCGAAGGGTTTGCGGATGGCGTGGATGTTTCGCTCTGCGAGGAGCGGGATGAGGGCGCAGGCTACCTTGAGGAAGATGTGGGTGTGTTTGTGGGTGTCGATGTGGGTGAGGGTGAGGCCGGCGCGCTGGAGGTGAAGGATCTGGGCGCGGGCCTCATGGGCGATCTCGGCGGGGTCGATGCGGTTGAGGAAGAGGTCGCGGACAAAGTGGCCGAGGGTGGGGCGGAAGGATTTGCGATCGGGGCCCAAGAGCGTCGGGATTTCGGCGGGTGGGGAGATGGGGGTGCCGTCGACGAGGATGATGTGGCAGCCTATGCCGAGGGTTGGGAGCGATCTGGCGAGGGAGGCGGCGTCTTCGAAGGCTGGGCCGGTGGCCATAAGCGTCGCGGAGGTGAGGACTTTGGCGCAGTGGAGTTCTGCTATGGCGCGGTTGATGCCAGGGGTGAGGCCGAAGTCATCTGCGTTGATGATGAGGTGAGGAGGCATCTGGTCGATTATCTATCGCTTGCCCCTGGTTCCCAAGTGTAGATGGGCGAGTGTCCCTGAAAAGAAAGGGAATACGCTTTCACTATAGAGAGACCATGATGCTGCTGGACTTACTGTGCGGGCGGGCAAGCCTGCGAATTGCGATTGGGTTAATACGATGGGATCGCTGGTGCACCCCGTTGGTTTAGGATTCGGCATCCTATGCGTTGCCTGAGAGCTTCAGTCAGAGTGTGAGGGGGAGGAGTACGAGATGGTTTCTGTACCCCGGAGCCCAAGGAAGGAGGAGACGCGATGGCCTTGACGCAGCGGATTACGTGTGATGTCTGCCCGAAGGTGAAGGGCGAAGCGAACCACTGGTTCATGTTCAACGCGCGGGCGCGGGACATTACCTTTGAGCCCTGGCAGTCGCCAGAATTAGAGTACAAATCGCATGCCTGCTCAGAGGCTTGCTGTGTGACGATTCTGTCGCGTACGCTTTCGGACTGGGGACGTAGCGGCCTGCGAGAAGCTTAGAAGAGATGCGTGAGCAGGAAGAGAAACATCCCGATGGCGGTGACGACCGACATGATGAGCGTTGTGGTGATGTAGACCGCTGCTCGTCGTTCCTGACCGATGCGGGGGCGGGTAATGCCTACTCCCCAAATGAATCCTTCGCTAACGAGAGTGCTGAGATTTCTCATGTGTTGCTCCTTGTGCTCTTTGCTCCGGGCTTGCCGGCCTGATTCAAGGATGAGGCAGGGATAGGGTGGCGGTATGCAATTCTTGCGGTGACGTGCTTGCATGGCTGGCGATATAGGTGGATGGTGAGTATGTACCTATGGACAGCCAGCGCCCGATCTCCGTCGTTCGTGACAGCCGCACGGTTCCGCTGATTCCGGCAAAGTCAGGGGTGCGGCGCAAGGAGCAGCCGTGGCGTGGGATCGTGCTCGAGCGGCACACGATTGGCGCGATTGAGATTCCTGAGCATGTGCATGGCGACTTCTGCGTCCATCTGCAAGTCGGTGGACATGCGGCGATGGAGTGGTGGTCCGAAGGTGCAAACAGGGTGGAGGCGACGGGGCCGGGATCGATGATTCTGCTGAGGCCGGGCACGCGGGATCGGTTGCGATGGCAGGAGGGTACGGAGCGGCTGATCCTGTCTGTGGAGCCTGCGTTGGTGCGTAGCGTTGTTGGTGACTCAGGCGGCGTAGTTGAGGTGCGGAACCAATGGTCGCTTCGCGATGGTGGGCTGGAGCATATGCTGCTGGAGATGGGACGGCAGGCGGAGACGGGATGGCCGCTTGGGAGTCTCTATGCCGACCTGCTTGGGGTTCGGCTGGCGAGTAGTCTGGTGCGGGGTTATGGGTCGGTTCCGCTGAAGGCTTCGGTGAGTGAAAGGCAGTGGCCTACTGGGAAGCTGCGCAGAGCGATGGAATATATGACTGACAACCTTGAGGTTGATCTGCGGCTTGATGCGATTGCGAAAGAGATGGACCTGAGCGCTTTTCATTTTGCGCGGGAGTTTCGGAGGAGCCTTGGGCAAACCCCTTATCAATACTTGTTGAGTCAACGGATTGAAATGGCGAAGGGACTCTTGCGAGGAGGAGCTTTGTCTGTGCAGGAGGTTGGGTTGCGGAGTGGGTTTCCTTCGGATGTCAGCTTTGTGCGTGCGTTTCGGCAGCGTGTGGGGATGCCGCCTGGACTTTGGCGTGTGGTGGAGCAAGCTTAGTGGAGGTAAGAAGGGCAACGGCAACCGCAGGTCCCTCGACTTCGCTCAGGATGACAGGTTTAGAGGCAGGGATGCGACTTCCTGTGGGATTACTGTGGGGGTAAGATCTTTCCCTGCTCGAAGCCACGTGCGCTTAGGGATGACGTATCTGCGTCTGTGTTGCTGCGGAGGGGGAAGCCCGGGGGGAGGACTTTGGCGCCAACGGCTTCTGCCGTGCTGATGAGGTTGGCCTCCCGAGCTTCGCTTATGGCGCCATCCCATGAGGCGTACTTCTTGCTCTGTTCGCCTTCATCTGACTTGACCTTGGTTACAGCTCCGTCGTCTGTGCGGGTGATTGTGACTTGACTGTTCATATCGTCCTCGAGATGTAAGACGCTGCTCAGGTGGTGCTTCGTTGCAGGCGCATCTTGAAGGTTACGGTTTGCCCCAGCCGCCGCCGCCCGGGCTTTCGATGCGGATGACGTCTCCTGCTTTGGCTTCGAAGCTGCATTTTCCGGGTAGCTCTTTCGATTCGTCTTTGGAGACGAGCAGGGAGCGTCCTGTTGCGCCAGAGTCTCCGCCGGCGAGGCCGTAGGGGCGGAAGATGCGGCGGTCGGTGAGGAGGGTAATTCGGGCGGGTGCGGTGACTTCTATCTCGCGGATAAGGCCGTCGCCGCCGTGGAATTTGCCGGTGCCTCCGGAGTTGGGGCGGTAGCTGTAGGAGCGGACGCGGAGCGGGTAGGCGTATTCGAGGGCCTCGACGGGGGTGTTCGAGGAGTTGGTCATGTGGGTGTGGATGCCGGAGACGCCGTCGGCTGTGGGGCGTGCGCCCATGCCACCGGCGATGGTCTCGTAATAGGCAAAGGGACGGCCGGTTCGTGGATCGACTCCGCCGATGGTGAGGTTGTTCATGGTGCCGGAGCTTGCGGCGGGGATGCGGTCGGGGAGCGCCTGCGCGAGGGCTCGAAGGAGGACGTCGACGATGCGCTGCGAGGTTTCCACGTTGCCGCCCGCTACAGGTGCGGGGAGCACGGCGTTGACGATGGAACCTGACGGAGCGATGACGGTGATGGGGCGCATGAGACCGGCGGTGGCGGGTGCGCTCTCTGGCAGGAGGCAGCGGAAGACGTAGTAGACCGCCGAGTAGGTGATGGCGTAGACGGCGTTGATGCTGCTGGCTACCTGGGGGCTTGAGCCGGCGAAGTCGATGACAACGGTGCGCGCTTGGGAGTCGAAGGTGATGGCGGCGCGAATGCTGATGGGAGTGTTCTCGGGGTCGAAGCCGTCACTGTCGAGGAAGTCCTCGGCGGTGAAGGTTCCGGCTGGAACGCGGGCAAGTTCGGCACGCATGAGGCGTTCGGAGTAGTCGAGGATTTCGGTGGAGAGGCGACGGATGAGGGGGACACCATATTTCTCGATCAACTCTTGCAGGCTTGCTTCGCCTACACGGCAGGAGCCGATCTGGCTCATTAAGTCACCTTCGCGTTCACCCGGAGTGCGGACGTTGTGCAGGATGAGTTGCAACACGGAGCGGTTGAGCTTACCGGCTTCTACGATCTTGACGGGCGGGATGCGGAGACCTTCCTGATAGATCTCGCGGCATAGGCCCATGGAGCCGGGATAGAAGCCGCCGACGTCGGCGTGATGGGCGCGGGCGGCTACGTAGAGGAGGGGGTGGGTTTGGTCTTCCGGCGCGAAGACGGGAAGGACCATGGTGATGTCGGGGAGGTGGGTTCCGCCTGCATAGGGATCGTTGAGGATGGCGATGTCGCCGGGGCTGAGCGTCATGGCGTCGATGGCGGCACGGACGGACATGGGCATGGAGCCGAGGTGCACCGGCATGTGGTCGCCCATGGCGATGACCTGGCCCCCGCTATCGAAGACGGCGCAGGAGTAGTCGCGACGCTCCTTGATGTTGGGGGAGAAGGAGGTGCGGCGGAGTGCGGCTCCGATCTCTTCGGCGATGGAATGGGTGGCGCTCTTGAAGACGGCTAGCTGGATGGGGTCGCTGACGGTGGTGGGGGTTGCGATGGCTTCAGTGATTAACTGCATGATTAGTTCACCTCGATGATGAGGTTCGCATACTCGTCTACACGCGCGAGGCATGACGGGGGGAGAACCGTGGTGGAGCTGTACTCGGTGATTAGGGCGGGGCCGGAGAAGATGTCGCCGGGAATGAGGAGGTCGCGGGCGTAGACGTTGCTCTTTTGCCAGGCATTGGCGAAGTGGATGGAACGTGTTTTGAGGATCGCCTGTGTGCCGTTGCCGGGGCGTAGTTCGCGGCGGGGCAGGTCGATCTCTTCAGTTTTTGCGGTGAGGCGTACGCGCACGTTGACGACCTCGACGGGCATGGTGAGGTCTGAGTAGCCGTAACGCTTCTGGTGCATGCTGTGGAAGCTGGCGAGGAGATCGTCACCGGCTGTGACGTTCAGTTCATAGCCCTGACCGATGTAGCGGAGATCGGCTGAGCGGATACCTGTTCCGGAGAGACCTTCGGTGGCTAACTCTTTCGTGCCGCGGTGTTCGAGTTCGGCGTAGAAGGATTCGAGGCGCTCGGGATCGGCGGGCATCATGACGGTTCGTGAGTAGTCGCGGACTACGTCGGCCATGAGGATCCCGAGGGCTGAGAGGGCTCCGGGCATGCAGGGGATGAGCACGCGGGGAATGCGGAGAGACTTAGCAAGAGAGCAGGCGTGGAGTGGGCCAGCGCCTCCGAAGCTGACGAGCGTGAACTCGCGCGGATCGTAGCCACGCTCGATCGAGATCATGCGGATGGCTTTCTCCATTGCGGTTTCGGCAAGTGTAACTATTCCGGTTGCATATTGTTCGAGGGTTGCAAGACTTGCTCGTGAGGACTCCATGATTGTTCTGGTGCGCTGGTCGTCGAGGCGTACTTCTCCGCCGAGGAAGAGGTCTGGATCGAGTCTGCCGAGCATGAGATTTGCATCGGTGACGGTGGCGTGTTCCCCTTTGCCGTAGCAGATGGGGCCGGGGATCGAGCCGGCTGATCTTGGGCCGACGTGCAGAACCCCACCTTCGTCAAACTTGGCGAGAGAGCCGCCGCCAGCGCCTACGGTGTGAATATCGAGCATGGGGACACTTACGGGTAGCTCGGAGACTACGGATTCATTGGTTGTTCGCGGACCCCCTTCTTCAACGTCGATCAAGGAGACGTCGGTGGAGGTGCCGCCCATGTCGAAGGCGATGAGCTTGGTGAAGCCCGCGAGACCTGCGATGCGGTAGGCGCCTATGACGCCGCCTGCTGGTCCGGAGAGGACGGTACGGACGGGTTCCCGGGCCGCGAGCGATGCGGAGACGATGCCTCCTGAGGATTGCATAACCTGTACCGATCCTCCGGAGAACTTCTCGGTGAGGGAGGTCTCGAGGGCGCGGATGTAGCTGCTGACCTTTGGTGCCAGATAGGCGTTGGTGACGACCGTAGCGCCGCGCTCATACTCGCGAAATTCGGGAAGGATTTCGTGGGAGATGGAGATGGGCAAACCGAGCGGCATGAGAGCTTCTGCAACGAGTTGTTCGTTGATCGGGTTTGCGAACGAGAAGAGGAGAGAGAGGGCGATCGATTCTGCGCCGCTGCGCTGGATACGCTGTGCCAGATTGCGGAGGTGCTCGGCAGAGGGAGAGCGGAGGATGGTGCCTTCGGCGCTGGTACGCTCTTCTACGCCAAAACGAAGACCGGGTGGGACGACGCATGGCAGGGGAGAGCGGAACCAATCGTAGAGGCTGGTGCGGGCCTGCCTGCCGATGGCGATGACATCTTCAAAGCCGACGGTGGTGACATAGGCTACCTTGGCGCCGCGCCGCTCAAGCATGGCGTTGGTGCCGACGGTCGTGCCGTGACGTACTTCGGCATTCTTGCCATCGTGCGTAACGCTTAGCACGGCTTCGAGTACCGCATCGCCCGGTTGTTGTGGCGTGGAGAAGAGCTTAAGGACTCTCAATTGACTGCCCTCAAGGTACACACAATCGGTGAAGGTGCCACCGCTGTCAATCGCGATCCGCATGGTGCAACTCCCGCTTCGTAGAGAAAAACTTTTACTATGAGCAGCTACCGTATGTCGCCGTGTGAGGGCTTACTTGAAGGCAGATTAGGCAGGGATCTCGATCTTGGATGTTCTCTCGATGGTTTGGCGAACGTGATCTTCAGCTCGCTTACGGGCTAACTCCGGCTTCCGCGCACGAATCGCTTTCACAATTTCGTCGTGTTCGTGGACGAGATCCTGTCCGTAGCTGGCCATGGAGATGACGAGATAAAAATACCGGATCAAGCGCGTTTGCAGATTGGAGGTGACGTCGGCAAGGGATTCATTACCGCTTGCGGATGCGATCTCGATGTGCAGGTTTCGATTCCATTCGAGGAAGGTCTCATAGCTTTTTTTCTGGCCGGGATGGTAGACGTAGCCTGCCCATTTCTCAATGCTCTTGATCTGTGATTCTGTGGCGCGTTCGGCTGCGAGGGCAGCGGCGGAGGGGTCGACGATCAATTGCATCTCCGTGAGATCGCGATACTCGCTGGTTGTGAGCGGTGCGACGAAGTAGCCGCGGAAGGGGACAATTTGCAGTAAGGTTTCTTCCTGCAAGCGATGGCACGCTTCACGAACAGGCGTTCGACTGGCTTTGTAGCGGCTGCACATGTCTGCTTCCGAGACCGATAAGCCTGGCTGCAGATCGCATGTAATGATGTCATTTCTGAGCGCGAGATAGACGCGGACAGCTTCCGTCATGATTCTCCTAGCTCAGCTAAAGCTGTATACAATTCGAATCATCATCTGAAGTTCTACGTCGGTCAAGCGGAAAATCTATCGTGATTATTCGATTGCCCAACAAATGCACGCATTGTTGCTGCCAAAGATAGGTATTGACTACGGAGCGAATGCCGCTTATAACCGTTCCACCACGGGTAAAAAATTCAAATAATTCAACGGCTCGGCTGTTATCAGCGGAGATCCGGAGGTGAGATGCGCTCTCTTCTGCATGGCAGGATTTGGTCGACGACTCTTATGCTGGTCCTCGCAATGCCGCTTGTATCTGTGGCGCAGGGCGGCGATGCGGATGTATCCGGGCATGTAACGGATAACTCGGGTGCGGTGATTCCCGCGGTGCACGTGACGTTGACGAACGCGGACACGGGTGTGGGCCGTGAGGTGGATTCGACGGATGGCGCCTACCACTTTCAACCTGTGTTGCCGGGGCGCTATACGCTCGCGGCATCGGCGCCGAATTTTGAGCGCAAGGCCGTGACCAACCTCTTAGTTGTGCTGGGCGCGCACCTCGGGCAGGACATCAGCCTCTCAATCGGCAGCGCGAACGACACGATTACTGTCGAGGGTTTCTCGCCACAGGTGAACACGGAGAGCAATGAGGTTGGTGGTGGTATCAGTAACGACCAGATCAACAAGCTGCCGGTAAATACGCGACAGTTTCTCAATCTGGCGCTGCTCATTCCGGGAACCAGCCAGGACGCTTCTAGAACATTTTACAACAATGTGCAGATCGGCGGCGGATCAGCTTTTTATTCGAACGGTTTTCAGGTTGATGGAGTGATTAATACGTGGGCGGAGGAGGGTGAGCCTCGGCAGAACTTTCCGCAGGGTGCGGTTCAGGAGTTCAACGTCTTCATCTCACAGTATCCCGCTGAGTATGGTCTCTCGATCGGCGGTTTGATTACGGTGGCGACGAAAAGCGGGACGAACAAGTTCCACGGCGAGGGGTTCGAATTATTTCGGCAGAAGGCTTTGAATCGGCCTACACCATTCCAGACGACAAATCCGGACTTTCTTCGTAACCAGTTCGGTGGCGATATTGGTGGTCCGATCATTCATGATCGGACGCATTTCTATGCGGCTTATGAGCGTACGCAGACGAAGCAGGTGTATACCGTTTCTACTGGGCACCCCGATTTGTACGGCGCGAATGAAGGCAACTTTGATCAGCCGAGCTACGATCAGATGTTGACAGGACGCGTTGATCATCAGATTAGCAATAAGCAATCACTCTTTGTTCGGTACGCGCAGGAGTGGAACAAATATACGTTCCAGGGATGCGGCGGCAACTCGGTACGCAACTGTTACAACGGGCTGATTCCGCGTATTTCTATCGTCGGTGGCCATACGTGGGCGCTGAGTCCTAATCTTGTGGACCAGGTTCACTTTCAATATGCGCGCGCCGCGTATGAGCTTGGTCCGCCGAGTGCAGCTATTCCAACCAACCCATCCACCTACTCAACGCAGGTGTTGGCAGCGTTGCAGACCGGCTATGTGTTTCCAAGCTTTAGCTACGGCTTTGGTTATGCGGAGACGGGGGTCGAGTCTCGCTGGGAGTTGAACGATACGTTGAGCTACATCTGGAAGAACCATAACTTCCGTGCGGGTGTCGAGACGAGTTACATCCCTTTTACCGATGGTGGTGCGACTAACTACAACGGTACGTGGGCTTTTAGCAAGGATCAGAAGTTTGATCCCACGAATCCGGCTACGATCGCTGCGCTGACCGCCCCTACCTCTTATTCACAGACAATTCCTTTCCTTTCGACCTTTACGCCTACGACGCCGCTAGGACTCTTTGTTGAAGATGAATGGAAGATCATTCCGACGCTTACTGCGAATATCGGGCTTCGCTACGATCGTCAGTTTGGATCATTTGACGAACGGCTCAACCTGACACCGGCGCAGGCGCTTATTCCGTTCATCGGTAATCCCCATAAGCGTGGTGATGGCAACAACTTAGCGCCACGATTTGGATTGGTGTGGGACCCGTCTGGCAAGGCTCGCGATGTTGTTCGCGCTGGCTACGGAATCTACTACAACAATATTCAAACGCTGCAGACTGTTGGGGAGCCCCGGAACCTGCTTAGCTGTAGCATTACGATCAACTCGCCGAACTATCCTGATCCTTTCAACGGAAAGACGGCGCTGCAATTCTGCTCGGCTAACAATCCTAATGTAACTATCCTGGCGCAGAATTTTCAGAACCCCTATGCGCAGCAGTTCTCGGCTGGCTATTCGCGGCAGCTTAGTCCTAACCTTGCCTTGCAGGTGGATGGTCTTTACACCTATGGACTGCATGACTACCGCGTCTTTGATATGAACTACCCGACGGCGTATCCGCAGAGCGCTGTCAGGCGACAGGCGGGCTGGGCACAGATCAATGCTCACCTGCCGATTGCGGCTAGTAAGTACAAGGCGCTATTCGTGCATCTGGACAAGCGCATGGCGAATCGCTATCTCTACTCTGCCTCGTATACGCTCTCTTCGGCGAAGGATAACAATCCGCAGGGTACAGTGAACAATCCTCTGAACCCGGGCCTTGACTGGGGGCCGGGCAGCACGGATCGGCGTCATGCGTTTGTTGGTAGTGTTGCGTATCAGGCTCGGTTTGGAATCATGCTGAGTGCTATCTATACGGTGCGATCTTCATTGCCGCTTAGCGCTTTTGGTGCGAGCACGGCGATTACTTCACTTACGCCGAGTGCAGATTCGACTGCCCAGTATGTTCCGGGCACGACGCGTAACCAGTTCAATCGTGATATCAGCTTTGCGGCGATCAATGCGTATCGCGCAGCGCAGGGAGTAGCTCCACTCTCAACCACCCAGTTACAGAACAGCAACTACAAGAGCTTTGATCTGCGTGTTCTCCGAGATTTCAGAGTGCATGAGTCCATGCATATCGAGGCATATGGGCAGGCTTTCAATCTCTTCGGCCATGTGAATTATGTTAATTCGAGTATTACGAGTACAGCGACTTCAAGCACCTTCGGACGAGCTACGAGTGCCACGAACCTTCAACAGGCCGAGCTTGGCGCCCGCTTTGTCTTCTAAAGCAATTTGCCTTGCGTGAGGCGCCGTAGTTGTGGCTCCTTACTTGTTTACGATGGGGGTTCATGCGAAGAGCATCACGGTATCTCGGGGCGATTGTTGTTAGCGTGGCGCTTGCCTCCGCATCGTTGCACAGCGGAGCGCAGGAGCATGACCGGACCCGCATCGAGGCTTATCTTAAAACGCTTCCGCCGGTGATACAGCCAGCGTTTACGGTTGAGCAGGCGAGTACGCTTGCGGCGTGGCCTCTCCCTTGTATGGACCATCCGCAGCCTTCGCCTGAAGGTGGACTCTACCTTTGGCAGTACGACGCAAAGCCACGGCTTGAAGAGAACTACGATAAGACTCATGCGTTTTATAGTTGTTACGACTGGCACTCGGCGGTGAATTCTTCGTGGACGATTGTTGCGCTGCTCAAGGACTTTCCGGAGCTGCCACTGGCCAAGCTTCTGCATGAGAAGATCACCGACCACCTTGGGGAGCAGAATATCACTGGCGAGGTAGCGTTCTTTAAAGATGCGAAGGGATTCGAGAAGCCTTACGGCTATGCCTGGCTGCTGAAGCTGTATGCGGAAATCAAAACGTGGAACGATCCGGCAGCGGCGAAGCTTATGGCAAACCTGCAACCACTGGTTGACCTGTTCTCGGGGAAGCTAGTGGAGTTCTTCGATCACCTTCCGTATGCATCGCGTACCGGCGTTCATCCGAATACGGCTCTCTCGATGACGCTGGTGTTGGACTACACGAGCGTTGTTGCCGATCCGAAGCTTCAAGATGCGGTGCTGCGGAATGCTACGAGGCTCTTTGCCAAGGATGAACGCTGCCCGACGTGGTTTGAGCCGGGTGGTACGGAGCTCCTTTCGCCGTGTCTGGCTGAGGCACAGTTGATGAGCCATACGATGGACCGTGCGGCGTATGCGCAATGGCTTAGCCGATTTTTGTCAGTAGTCTACTCTGCTGATTTCCAGCCGCTTATCAAGCCTGTGGAGATCAGCGCTCTGCAGAGTCCTGAGGAGCTGGCAGGAAAATCACATTTAATCGGACTTGCGTTTCATCGGGCTTTTGCGATGACATCGATCGCCGATGCACTACCGCAGAATGACCCGCGTGCTGAAGTCTTTCGTGCTTTATCGGCACGTGAGGCCGCTTCGGGATTCTCCGTTCTTACAGATGCTGGGTATATGGGCTCGCATTGGCTGGGGACGTATGCCGTTCTTTATCTGCGTGCCAGTCGGCATGATCCACCGCATCAGCCCGCAGTTGCAGCACCGTAACGAGTACGTCACAACCAAAGTGAACTGCAAGGGAACCAGAGGAAAGCCATGATGAAGTCGTCTCAGCAACGGGCAATGTCGATAGCGCTCTGCATAGGTATTTTGTGGACGGTGAACTGCTTCGCAGCACAGGTTGCCGTGCCGCCTGCTACTCCTCCACCTGAGAAGACTACGCTGCTGGAGGACGTGTTTCAGCTTGGTTTGATTCTGCAGGACACAAACGGGGACAAGATTGCGGATGTTGTGTGTGGCCATGTGATCGTGTCGAACACCCCGAGTGCGGCGGAGAATGCAGCGGCTGCAAATCTGGGCGCACGGCTGGGATATGAGAGCTCTGCGCTGACGTTGCCGATTGTGATCCAAGGTGAGCCGAAGGCTGTTGCTGGTTGTTCGACTGCTGGAGCTAACCTATGGGTTGGACAGGCTGCGCTCCCGGCGGAGTTGCAGAAGAAGGTGCAACCGGTACTTGCATCACTAGGGCTTGGCGAGGGAGCAGTGGTGAGCGTCGATGGTGGCCTTGCTTTTGTGGCGCCTGACCCGGTCGGCTTGCTTGCTGCTGCGAACGCTTATGCTGCGCGCGCACCTTTTCTGTGGGCGGTTCCTGGCGACAAGGTGAGTGTATTGGCAAAGAATGCTAATGCTGCCTTCGCGAAGATGACGCCGAAAGTGACGGCAGAGACTGTTGCGCTTGTGTTCGGTGAAACTGCTGGAGTGCGGCGAGCGATCCTTGCAGTGCAGGGAACAGGTGATATCGAGGCAGTTCGGAAATTGCTGCGTCCGGATGAAGGTACGCCGGTGGCGTTTGGTTCGGTGAAGGAGATTGAACTGCGGATTGGGGACACTCCGCTGACGATCAGCAACTCTGCGGCGCAGGGCCGGGCAGGCGCGCTACCTTCTACTCCTGAGGTGGCGGGCGGCGATACAAGATCGCTTGATCTTGCGGCGCTTTACTCGATTAAGGGGCTGCTGACCGGGAGTACGAAGAAGCCGATCCCTTCCGGCGTTGTGGCGAAGCTTTACGTGCCTGCGGGGGTGCGCGGGATTGCTGTTGCGAATCTTGCGGCTCGGTTGGGACTGGAGACCACCGGGATCAATCTTCCACTTGCGTTTCCGGATCCCGGGCTTACGACTTCGCAGATTCAAAGCGTGTCTGTATTGACGGAAGGATCTCCTGCTGCAGATCATCTCAAGGACTTGCTTACAGCTAAGAGTGGTACTGATCTGGACAAGCTTGTTCCGGGGAGCTTCCACAAGCCTGTGACTACATCGCAACTAACTCCGTTGGCTGCGGGTGATGGTGAGCTTCGGGTTGTCGAGCATGGCTTTGGCAAGTCGGATGCGGTGCTGATTCGTGGCGATGATGCGGGAGCGACGGCGGCGCTGGACTATGCCGCGAATCATGCACCCTATCTATGGGAACCGGGCAAACGGTTTACACCGCTTGAAGATGTGCGCGATGACATGCGCCAGTTTTTTGCGGAGCGTTCTACGGTTGGCCAGACCACGGCTGCGCTCTATCATCTCGATCAATGGAGTAAAGATCTGGTCAAGAATCATCCGGGCAAGCTGGCCAGCGTGACTGCGGAGATTGATGTAGACGAGGCTGACCCAGGGCTGAAGGCCTATGTGAAGAAGTGGCTGGGTCAGCAGGTGAGTGCCGAGAAGATTGAGGTGGTGACGAACAGTCTGCACGCGGGGATCAAATGCTGTGCGGCGGAACCGGCTCAGCACCTGCAGTCCGATCTTGTTCCGTTTCACCAGGCAGAGCCTACCTTTGCAGAAGACATTGTCCTGCCATGGGAAGGGAATCGGCTGATGGATGCAGTCGCCAAGGCTGCGGCGACGTTGCCTGCCGGTCAGCCGATTGTGGTGCAGGCAGGTGTAAGTGAAAGCCCGGAGCAGCGTTTGAAGTTGACTGCTAAGATTAGGGCCGCTCTGACGAAGGCGGGTGTTTCCAATGCGCAGGTCGAGGTGCTTTGCGCCTACAAGCAGGGATATAGCTGGCTGATGGATGACGTAGCTGTCGCGCTGGCGGGACAGCCTGTCGCGAAGCTGAAGGTTGAGTTTGCGGAGTACAAGGACCCGAAGCATACGTCGGCTATGCGCACGGAATCGCGATGGGTGCAGGAACTTTATCCTGTCGATGAGATGCTGGCGAAGACGCTTAATATTCCGCTCGCGAATGTGGAGCTTGCGCGGATCTCGGGTGATGCAGGGCCGACGTATCGTGTGCACGCATTCGCGGCGGATGGTCACGAGATACTTACACGCGATTTCAGCGTTCATATTGCGCCTCGTACGTATAGCAAAGAATTTAGTAACTACGAGCAAATTAATATTGAGACTGGATGGCTGTCGATCACGGCGGGCGGCAAGCCAGTAAGTGACGAGCCTCTTGCAACGGACACGGAACTATTCTGGGATCACTATCAGAACGAAACGCTGCCGCGCATCTTTGAGCTGGTACGAAAGCAGAATGAAGGCAAGCCGAAGATTGAGTTTCAACCGCTGTTCGATACGTTGCGCATCGATATGCATCTGAGCGAACCGGACTACAACTTGGGTCTCGACCAGGAGCGGATCTCGTCGCTGGAGTCGCTGCAGGAGGATGCGCTTTTTGCTACGCAGAACTCCTTCTACATGTTTGGTGACCTGATCTCGACTGGCTCGATGGACTATATGGGGCGCATACTTCCTGTCGCTCATAAGTCTGAAGAGGGCAAGGATGGGCATGTGCGGGTGGAGTTCTATGCAAAGGATGCGTCACGGCCACATGTGATGCTGGCGTGGCATGAAAAGGCCGACGATGCCGAAAAGCATCGTGAGCGTGACTTGCCGCTGATCGCGAATACGAACCCGCGTCTGGTGGGTCTGCGCCTGCATGCTGGTGCGGACGGGCTCGACTCGTTGACATGGCAGTTGCCGGTCGCGAGCAACGAGGACAAGTTCGAAGAGTGGCGAAAGCTTGTAACAGAGGAGCAACTAGAGCGGACGATTCTGTCGGCGGAGCAGGGAACTGCGCAGCTTGCGTGGCTTGATAAATTGCATGCTGCCGGTCTCTACAAAGATGCACTGGCCTACGCGCATCTGAAGCAGATGAAGGTCGAGTTCTTGTTGCCGCTTGAACTGCATCCGCCGGAGCATACCCGCCGCGAGGTGATTTTGGCGCAGGCAGCGGTTGCGGCGCCTGCGCACAGCAGGCCGCAGATTGCGCAGGTTACTCCTACTCCACTTAAGGCGGATAAGACGTATGTGCAGTGGGATCAACCGATTGACGATCATGAGAACGAGCACCTGATGGCGCGGCTCGCAACCTATCCGGGGGCTGATGTGTACTGGATGGGCCGGAGCTACCTTGGCAATAACATCTGGGCCGGCGACATCATGCTGCCTACGCCTTCGCAGCTTCGTTCGACGGCGAAGGAGACGACGTTGAAGGCGGCCATCATTTACTCCGGCAGACAGCATGCCAACGAGGTTTCGAGTACAAGTCACATTCAGCGGCTCGCGGAGGAACTTGTAACTGATCCGGAGCGGCGCAATGATTTGAAGAAGGTGAATGTCGTTGTGCATCCGATCACCAATCCCGATGGTGCGGAGCTTGCGATTGACCTAGCGGAGATCACTCCCGACAACATGCTTCATGCTGGCTATCATGCTTCGTTGACTGCAGACGTTGTGACGGCACAGTGGGATGAGGATCCTATCTATCCTGAGTCGCGGACGCGGCGCCAGCTATGGGAGGCCTGGTTGCCGGATGCGTTTCTTAACCCGCATGGCTATCCTTCGCATGAGTGGGTGCAGCCGTTCTCGGAGTATTCGGCCTGGGTAATTCAACGCAACCAGGCGGAGCTTGGACGTGCATGGTGGATTCCTCGTGGATGGTTTACGAGCCTGAACTATCTTGGGGACGAGGAGCATGAGCAGAGTAAGACGGTTACCTACGCGTTGCGCGACTACATTGTTGATGGGATGGTGAAGGCTCCCGGAGTTCTGGACCTGAGTACGCGCATGAATGCACGATACTTCCGCTTTGGACAGCAGTGGGATGATCGGGCGTTTCAGCAGCCAATCTATAAAGGCATTCGTGTCTACATGGCCGTTGCGGGAAGTACGCCTACTGCGAAATCCCAGGCCTTTCTGAGCCGCTTTCCTGATGTGACCTATGACGATGGGTATACCGAAGCTCCCGATGAGACGGCGCGCGGGCCGTATCTCCATCTTGTCGCCGGTGCAGGGCTCGCCTACGACCATGCTCATCTGAAGTACCTGGTTGATGGTAAGTTCAAGATCAAGCGCACGCAGAAGGAATTTTTCGATGGTGTGCAGTGGACGGTCACGCGGGATCGGCCTGTTCTGGTCGAGGCCCCGAAGGGTGTGGTGACGCCCGGCGCGACCATGGATTCGGCACCAGCGCCGGATGCGACGACGATGCACTAACGGCAGCCTGAAAGGAAGCTCATGTCCCTCGCAGCGACCGCTATCCCTACTCCAAGTAGCTTTTGGCAACTTGCTGCTCAGCCTGCCCGCCGTAATGCGCTTGTGGCGGCTTCGCTCGGATGGATGCTGGACAGCATGGACGTGATGCTTTACTCCATGGTGATTCCGGCTGCACAGAAGGATCTGCATATGTCGTCCGGCATTGCGGGCGGCATCATGTCGCTGACGCTGGTGGCTGCGGCTGCGGGGGGAATTTTCTTTGGGTTCGTCGCGGATCGGCTTGGGCGAACGCGGGCGCTTTCGATGAGCATCCTAATCTACTGTGTGTGTACGGGGTTGTGTGCGTTCGTCCATACCGTGCCGCAGCTTGCTATTTGCCGCATGTTGCTTGGGTTGGGGATGGGTGGTGAGTGGGCTGCTGGAGCGGCGCTTGTGGCGGAGACTTGGCCTGATGAGCATCGTGGCAAGGCTTTGGGTATCGTCCAAAGCTCGTGGGCTATTGGCTATGCGCTTGCGGCACTCGTGGTCGCGCTGGTGATGCCGCACTTTGGATGGCGTGCGGTGTTTCTTGTAGGTATGCTGCCTGCTCTTGTGACTGTGTGGATTCGCCGGAAGGTGAAAGAGCCGGATACATGGACGCCCGAGCCGAAAGAGAACAGCTCGTTTGGGCAGCTGTTTCGTGGATCACTGGGTTACAACATGCTGATCATCACGACGATGAATGCGGCGAGCTTGTTCGCGTGGTGGGGGCTGTTTTCCTGGGTGCCTGCGTTTCTTTCGATGCCGGTTTCAAAGGGTGGTCATGGGCTGAACATCGTGCATACGGCTAGTTGGACGATCCTGATGCAGGTAGGAACTTTTCTCGGCTACACGAGCTTCGGCTATCTTGCAGACCGCTTTGGACGCAAGCTGATCTATATTTCTTACCTGCTGATTGCGGCGTGTGTGGTTCCACTCTATGCGCTGGCTGTGGGGAGTATGGCGCTGCTGCTGCTGGGCCCGGTTATCGGATTTTTTGGATCGGGATACTTCAGCGGGTTCAGTGTGATTGCGAGCGAGGCTTTTCCGACTCCGCTACGAGGACGAGCTATGGGCTTTGCGTACAACCTCGGGCGCGTCGTGAGTGCTGCTGCGCCGTTCACAATTGGAAAATTTTCTGAGACGCACGGGATGGGCTCGGCGTTGGTTCTCACTTCGGCTGGATTTCTGGTGGCTGCGGCGACAGCATCCGGATTGCGTCGGCCGACTATTCAATGGCCTCAAGCCCCATAGTTAGCCCCAAAATCCCAAGGCCACTCCCCAAGTCAATAACGGCATGACGCAGCCTGTGGCCCTCCCGACCTCCACGCTCCAGTCTTTGATGGGCAAGATCAAAATCAATCAGAGATCTGCGCAAGCGGTGAGCTTACTAGCGGATACTGAGTATTTTATCGCTGACCTACAAGTTCACCGTTCTTACGGATCTCGAAGTTTTCAT
This sequence comes from Granulicella arctica, assembly GCF_025685605.1. Classification (NCBI taxonomy): domain Bacteria; kingdom Pseudomonadati; phylum Acidobacteriota; class Terriglobia; order Terriglobales; family Acidobacteriaceae; genus Granulicella; species Granulicella arctica. The sequence continues at coordinate 329,442 of NZ_JAGTUT010000001.1, read as the reverse complement.
TTAGCTCATAAGACATCACGCAGCTTTATTAGCGCACCTGATTATTTTTTTTCATATCGCAAGTGGCACTGTTTCATAAGGTTACCTCTTAGATGCACTTATTTTTGTGCAACTGGAATTGTTAGGCCGGGAAACTTTAGGCGAATAATAGGCGAATATGCCTATGCGTTCCGCCTTCGCTGTACGTGCCGAAATCGAGTCAAACCTAGCAAACCGGATCCCTTCTGCGCTCACACCAGCGCCTTGTATCGTTCGGCCCGTCGCACCGACTTGTATCGGTGCGATCGATGAGTTGCTCAACGGTGGTCTGCCACTCGGGGCGATCACGGAGATCGTCGGTCCAGAGTGCTCAGGTGGTGTCTCTCTCGCTCTATCCTTCGTTGCCGGGACCACGCAGGCCGGCAAGGTATGTGCGTGGATCGATGTCTCCGACAGTTTGCACCCTGAGTCCGCTGTCGGGGCGGGCATTGAACCGACTCGACTCCTGTGGGTGCGTTGTGGAGTCCAGGCTGCGAGCCACACGCATGGGCAGCACGCCAGGCGCTTCGTTCTCTCAGATAAGTACCTGATACCGAAGCCGATCAAGCAAGGCTTGCATGGTGGAGGGTTCGGTTCTCATCCACGCGGTGAGGTAAAGGGACTTTCGGAGGCTGTAAGCGGATTGCTGCATCGTGCAGAGACGATCAACCCACGATGTGCTGAGCCGATACGGCGGGTAAGAACCGAGCGAGAGGCGTTTGAACCTCCCCCATTCTTAGCACCGAATAGGCCGCCAGTCGCTCCTGCTAAGCCGTGGGGTCGGATCGAACAAGCTCTCAAAGTGACCGATCTCATTCTGCAAGGTGGGGGCTTCAGTGTCATCGTCCTTGATATGGGCAGCATTGCGCCCGAGTATGTCTCGCGTGTGCCCTTGGCAACGTGGTTCCGTTATAGAGCTGCTGCTGAGCAGAGCCAGGCAAGCATTCTGCTGCTTACCCAACACCCCGCCGCGAAGAGTAGTGCTGGTCTGGTCCTCCGTATGCACTCCGGCGACCGGCTCCAGAGTGACAGGACCGTCTTCACTGGTATTCGCCATCGCGTTGAGGTGACTCGTCAGCGATTCGCGCAAGCTCCTGGCAATATTGTTCCTCTTCGGAAACTTCCCCACCGAGCGAACGCCGCGAGCTGGCAGACGCGCACATCATGGACAGGCCGCACATGACCACGGGTGCAGAACTGTACGCGTGTCTCTATGTGCGGGAGTTGCCTGCGCAGGGACTTCTGCGTCTACGGCCCGAGCTGCGGGACAAGCCTTTCGTGGTCATGGAAGGCGAACCTCCGATGCAGTATGTGTGCTCTCTCAACGCCAAAGCTCGCGGGCTTGGCGTAGCTTATGGCATGACCACGGTTGAGATTGAAACATTTGCTTCGATCGAGACGATTGCTCGTTCACTAAAAGAAGAAGCGACAACCAGGGCTGCCCTCCTCGAATGTGCGGGCATGTTTTCCCCGCGTATCGAAGATTGGAGTACCGCCAAATCTTTTGTATGCGTGGTCGACATTGCAGGCACCGAGAAGCTACTCGGTGCGCCGCGGATGTTGGGGCAGAATCTCTTACGGCATGTTCGAGACCTGGGTATCACGGCTTCACTGACTGTGTGCACAAACGTCCACGCTTCGATGTGTCTCGCTCGCGGCTCCCACCGATCTGCGGTGACCATCATTGAGCCTGGACAGGAGGTTGCTGCGCTCGCAAGCCTACCCTTGGATGTGCTGGACCTCTCGGCGGATCATGCTGAAACCTTTGTGAACTGGGGTATTCATACTCTGGGGATGTTGGCTCTTCTCCCCGAAAAGGAGCTAATCGCACGCATGGGGCAGGACGGAAAACGCCTTCGTAAACTGGCACGGGGAGAGCGGACACAGCTCTTCGTTCCGCATGAGCAAGCGTTCCTGCTAGAGGAGCGAATGGAGCTTGACACGCCTGTTGAGCAGTTGGATTCCTTGCTCTTTGTCATCGGGATGATGCTTCAGCAGCTCATAATCCGTGCGGCGGCAAGGGTGTTGGCACTGGCCTCGGTCACGATCGCTCTTGCTCTTGAAGGTGGATCATCGCACACCCGTTCCGTGCGGCCAGCGCTTCCTACAAATGACCGGCAACTCTGGCTGAAACTGCTTCACCTTGAATTGGAGGCTCATCTTCCACCTGCTGCTATCCTTTCACTCAGCCTTTCAGCAGATCCGGGCAGCACCAGCAAGCTGCAGCTAGGATTGTTCTCCCCTCAGCTACCTGAACCAATGCGCCTGGATGTAACGCTCGCCCGCATCCGCGCCATCGTGGGTGAAGACAACGTAGGAAGTCCTGTTCTAAGAGACACGCACCAAGCAGACAGCTTTGGGATAGAACCATTCAGGGTGACAGATAAACACTCATCCTCGGCCAGCCTTAGCTTTACCTCCTCTGCTATGCGTATCCTCCGGCCCGCTGAGATTGTATTCGTAACGATCTATGGGCAGCGCCCGGTTACCTTCACCTTCCGTCACAAGGGATATGAAGTCGAGCATTCATATGGACCGTGGGCGGCAAGCGGCGCGTGGTGGAACTGCGATCACTGGGATCTGGAGCAGTGGGACATCGTAGCTCGCTCGAAGGATGAAGTGTTGCTCTATGGCTGCATGATGCGCGAGCCAGGACAGAGTACTTGGATGATGATGGCACTCTATGACTGAGCGCTATATCGAACTACATGCCACGAGTGCCTTCAGTTTCCTTGAAGGAGCCTCACAACCCGAAGAACTAGCCAGGCGAGCGGTCGCCCTCAATATGCCCGCAATGGCTCTCCTTGATCGTAATGGTGTCTATGGTGCAGCCCGGTTCCACACAAGTGCGAAGCGGAACGGTGTACGGGCACACGTTGGAGCGGAGATTGCCGTCGCATGTCTCGGCGCACGCCTCACGCCTCATGCATGGCTTCCTCATCAGCACCTTCCTGAGCCTGCGCGCCTGTCGCTCTTATGCGAATCCCGTGTCGGCTATCAGAACCTCTGCCAGTTGGTGACCAGGTTCAAGATGCGTGAGCAGGAGAAGTGCGAAGGCGCAGCCATGCTTGAGGACGTGCAGCAATACGCCTCCGGTCTTGTCTGCCTCACAGGGGGCGATGAGGGGCCACTCGCGGCTGCTCTTGTCCATGGTGGCGTAGAGGCCGGCAGGCAGACTGTAGAACAGCTTGTCCGCATCTTCGGCAGGGAGAGTGTGTATGTCGAAGTGCAGCGCCATCAGGACCGAGAGGAGGAGTGGCGCAATCTTGCCGCAATGGACATAGCGCGGTCGATGAACTTGCCGGTCCTCGCAACGAACGGGGTACGGTACGCTACCGCCTATGAAAGGGAGGTACTGGATCTCTTCACGGCGGTTCGCCATCACACGGATCTCGACCATGCCGGACGGTTGCTGACTCTCAACCACCACCGCTATGTAAGAGGCTCAGCGGAGATGACAGCGCTCTTTCGTGACATGCCTTATGCAATCGAGAACACCGTTGAATTATCGAATCGGTTGCGGTTCGAGTTGGATGATCTTGGCTATGAGTTTCCTCGCTACCCTGTGCCGGAGGATGAGTGTATGGACAGCTTTCTTCGGAAGCGAGTCATCGAGGGTGTCGCCAGCAGATACGGTCCTAAGAACGACCGCGATCTTATGGAACGGGCAAAGAAGCAGGTCGAGCACGAACTCGCTCTCATTGCTCGCTTGGGGTTTGCCGGATACTTCCTCATTGTCTGGGACATCGTAAAATTCTGTAAACGCAACGATATCCTGATTCAAGGTCGAGGCAGCGCGGCAAACTCCGCAGTCTGCTATGCGCTTGAAATTACTGCGATTGATCCAGTCGGTATGGACCTGCTCTTCGAAAGATTTCTGAGTGAAAGCCGGGGCGAATGGCCAGACATCGATCTCGACCTCCCCTCCGAAGACAAACGCGAGCAGGCAATCCAGTATGTCTACCGACGTTATGGAGAACTGGGTGCAGCGATGACGGCCAACGTCATCACATACCGGGGCAAGTCTGCTGCTCGTGAAGTGGGCAAAGCACTGGGCTTCGATCAGGAGTCACTTGGCAGGCTATCCAGTCTCGTCAGCAACTGGGAGTGGAAGGGACCTACCGATACGATGGCGCACTCCTTCCAAAATGCGGGCTTTGACCTGATGCACCCGCGCATCGTGAAGTACCTGGAGCTTTGTATGCGAATTCAGGATCTTCCCCGCCATCTTGGACAGCACTCCGGCGGCATGGTTATCTGTCAAGGACAGCTCAATCAGGTGGTGCCGCTCGAACGCGCCTCCATGCCGGGCCGGACGGTGGTTCAGTGGGATAAGGAAGATTGTGCCGACCTGCACATTATCAAGGTAGATCTGCTCGGCCTTGGCATGATGGCTGTTCTCAAGGACTGTATGGAACTCATCCCTGAGCACTATGGCGACACGCCCGATCTCGCGCAACTGCCTGAGGATGACGATGTATACAAGGTCCTCCGAAAGGCCGACACAGTAGGCATGTTTCAGATCGAAAGCCGCGCTCAGATGGCCTCGCTGCCGCGCAATGCTCCTACGGAGTTCTATGACTTGGTGGTGCAGGTCGCCATCATCCGTCCGGGCCCTATCGTCGGCAAGATGATGCATCCCTATATGCGGCGGAGGCAGAAGAAAGAGGAGATTAGTTACCCTCATCCATCGCTCGAATCATGCCTCAAGCGAACGTTGGGCGTGCCGCTCTTTCAGGAGCAGTTACTTCGCATCGCGATGACCGTGGCGAACTTCTCCGGGGCAGAGGCGGAAGAGCTACGTCGTGCTGTTGGTATGCGCCGATCCTGGGAGCGGATGAAAAATCTGGAACGTAAACTCCGTGCCGGAATGTCGGTCAACAAGATCGACGCGAAGACACAGGAGACGATCATCGAGAACATTAGCTCGTTTGCGCTATATGGTTTCCCCGAGTCGCATGCGGCGAGCTTTGCGCTCCTGGCTTACGCTTCTGCCTACTTCAAAGTGAAGTATCTTGCTGCGTTTACGTGCGCCATCCTAAACAATCAACCCATGGGCTTCTATATGCCTGCCGTATTGGTGAAGGACGCACAGCGTCATGGCCTCCGCATTAAGCCCATAGACGTGCAGATCTCAGGATGGGCCTGTGCCATCGAGCGTGAAACGGATGGCTCGCTCTCTCTTCGTATGGGACTGGGCTATGCAAAGGGTCTGCGGAAGCAATCGGGCGAGGCTCTCGTCTCATCCCGCATGCGAGATGGTCCCTTTGCTTCGGCTGAAGATCTGGCCCAACGTGTACTCGTGCTGAATCGCAAAGAGCTGACCTTGCTCGCCCGGATCGGAGCCCTGAATAAGCTGGAGGGTATCGGGCACAGGCGCGATGCTTTGTGGCAGGTAGAGCGAGCGGGTAAGCTGGAAGGACCACTCCTGAGGCAGAGCACCCAAGTTCTTCTGGATGACGCAGAGAGCCTGCCGCTTCAGCAGATGACGGTTGAGGAGCGGCTTGTCGCAGACTACTCCGGGACAGGCCTGACCGTAGACCATCATCCGTTGTACTATCGCCGTGCCGATCTGAGGAGCGAAGGTATTCTGACCGCTAAGGAACTGACGGGCGTTCGGCATGGCACCTATGTGCGAACGGCGGGCTGCGTCATCGCCCGGCAGCGGCCCGGAACAGCCAAGGGAATCGTATTCATTTCGATGGATGACGAGACCGGCCAATCGAGCATTATCGTTACACCTGCCATGTTTGAGAAGGAAAAGCTTGTCGTGACACGAAGTAAGTTTCTGGCTGTCGAAGGACTACTCCAGAATGAAGATGACGTGGTTCATGTCATGGCCATGAAGATATGGGCGCTTTCGGACAAGGCTCTCAAAGTACATTCCCATGACTTTCATTAATAGCTCGACACAATCGGGCTGCGAGGCTCCAGGCACTCAGGGCCAAGAGTAGAATTAGCTCGCCCGTCTTATCGAGAGCGGTGGCAGCATATCGCCTGGCATCATTCTGTTTGGTGTCACGGTAGTCGAACACCCAAATGGTGTGCTGCCAGAGCCACATGCCGAGCGGTGTTGTGCTCATTTGCAAACCTGATCGATGAGACTACCGGGTTCTATTGCTTTGAGAACGCCGTCGGGGGCAGACTTGCTTGCATAGTCGTTCTTATTCCTCGTAGAGTTTCGATCCGCACAGTCCTTCGATTTTCATCTCGCTAATTTGAGCGATGAACTTCGAGATGTTGCGGCCATCGGGGCCGGGTGACCCTGTATTGGATTGGTGACTTCGACGGCAAAATACTTGCCTTGAACGTTGTATTGAAGTTCGCTTTGAAAAGTCACTGTTACTCGCCTTAGTCTATGACTAGCGGTGTCCACAATTAGTTCGCATTCGACCATCGTTAGATGCTTCTCACAGGTGCGCTCTCCGGGCTTCTGCTATGGGTCATACAAGACCGCAAGTGCAGCAGATTCTACCGGTCAGACGCATGCGTGTTCTGGACGCTCGCTCGCCGCGCACAAAATGAAATATACAACGAACAGAAAGTAAATTTTGTGAATACCTGTGAAAGGCGCTCCGCTCCTCTGCGGAGCATGCTTCCACGTAGTATGTGGCGAAATCTGACCATGGAATAAGAAGTTGGCTCACAGATTTCTTAGCGACCAGAGTTCTTAAGGGGCTTTGCAGGTTGTCTACTTTTCTGGAGCAACGATGATGACCTTCTCGAGCGCAATCATCATGAATAGAAAGTTAACTGCGGATCTACTTCCTAAATGCATACACCTAAGTAGCCATTTCTTGGCCTTCTGGGAATAATTAAGTAACCTGAGCATGATAGATTTTTGAAATTCAGTAACTCCCGCGGATGGCCGTGGGATACAGGGCGCAAAGACGGCCAAAAAATGCCTAGTAAAGATCAGATTTAGCGTTGCTAGTCTCTTTTGCAGTGATATTATCGGCGCGATATTGAGAATATTATTCTCACCATCAGTTAGTAGTCCGATCGCCCATTCTGCTGTAATTTTACTGATAACTTCTACGGCCATGGGGTTAGCTCAATGAAGCTCTATTTCACATCGTTAGTTGCACTAAATCTATTTTCCCTAGTGAGTTTAGGTCAACAAACTAATTCGGCGCCTAATAATTACCTCGGTGGATATCAAGCGGGAGCTAGTCTGATTACGGGGGGGCCAGATGCCGCCTATGAAGGGCAGAGCAATGTTTTTTTGGGTTCATACGCCGGGTCAAGCGCCACCACTGAACGCGAGTCTGTTCTCATCGGTGCTGGTGCTGGTGCGAATATTACCGGAAATGGGAGTGGTCCAGATGACATGATCATGGTATGTATAGGTTCTTTGTCTTGTGGTGGTGAAACTAATTTAGGCGGGGGATCGGTGATGATTGGTCAAAAATCGGGAGTGGATAATCATAATTCGTCTTCCGACGTGTTTGTAGGAACGCACTCTGCAACCAACTCATCGACCTCATCTGAAAACGTGTTAGTAGGGGCAGGAGCGGGGGACGGTGCAGAAGGTTCTTCGTACACCATTGAAGATAATGTTTTTGTAGGTTCCAGTGTCTTTCGCTATCCACTCGAAGGGGATTACCATGACAATGTTTTTATCGGTGCAAACGCTGTGCTAAATCCTAGTCCGACGAGTGGAAACGTCGCTATCGGATCATCGGCGGCATACCATCTGAGCACGGGAGCATATAACACATTCGTAGGTAGCCTTGCCGCTGCCGGCGGAACGGTTACTGGAAACAACAACGTTGTTTTCGGCTATGGAACATCACCACAACTTGCTTCCGGATCACATAACATCGTAATGGCTGACGCGGGCTATTCTCTCAAGTCCGGATCTGAGAATTATCTCTTTGGTCTGTTTGCAGGTAATGATATCTCGAGTGGTAGTGGCAACATAGTTATTGGATATGCAGCAGCCCAGAATGGGGCGGACATCAGTGGTGCTGTTTTGCTTGGTGAAAACGCAGGATTTATGGCTGCACGCGATGGTGAGGTGGCAATCGGGAAGAATGCGGGCAAGAACACCGTGGGGGACGGCAGCACATTTGTGGGATTTGGTGCAGGCCTAAGTGTGACAAATGGAAGCAATAATACGGCGATTGGCAATCAGGCGCTATCTCTGCTTACGGGCTCTGAATCAAATGACATCGGGATAGGTCAAGGAGCACAAGTGGCAGAAGGAGTTAGCAACGCCACTCAGATCGGGGCTGGAGTCAACAACACTAATGGAACACTACAGTTTTTGTCCGGCCCAGTTGCGGACTCGTCAGGACGCCTTTATACAACGTTTCATACCCCTGCAAGCAGTTCAGAAAGCTGTGTTGCGGGATCTTTTTGGGACGATGCGAACTATCACTATGTCTGTGTGGCAACGAACCAAATCAGACGAATCGCTCTATCTAGTTTCTGAGATCACGATCGTAATTCGGTGAACACCCCTTGTGCAGGTTTAACTAAGATTTGTAAACTTGCTTCATATTTCTCGAGGCCCTTCAGTTTTCGCGCTGCGGTTACATACTGCTCCTGCGGCAGCAGAGCACTTGGTTAAGTAGACTTACCGCTGCGCTATCTCTGCTCCAGAAGATTTGCCCAACGCTGCATCATCCGCGCCCCCTGGGTTCCAGATAGAGAGCATATTTGTAAGCTGCGGTCTATCGGGGAAGGTGATCACATGGCTCGCCATGAAGCCGATCGCCTAACCTTTGTCCGCACGTCGGACTAGGTGGGAGGAGTTTGACGTGGAGGCTAAGCGTTAGGAGATTCCCGCAATCAGGATGAAATGAAGATCTCTCATATCATTCCGTTGGCTACTCAGAGCATAGAGCTAATCGAGTTGCTGAGGGCAGCCGGGTCTACACCAGAGGTCAACAGGCGGCGAGCCTCATCATGGAGGTCTCTCGCGTTCACCAGTGGCACATCAGGATACTGGCCATAGCTCATCTGTTTCCCGGCGCCATGAAAGCGGAACTTGTACAGCCAAAGTTTCCTGCCAGTTGTGGTCACCTACAGGAACAGGCAGAGTCCATCGGTCATCCGATATGCGGCTGCTCTAGGCTTGGGCTTGCGAATTTCGACGTCAGTTAGCGCCCGCTCTACGGCGGGGAGGGGCATCCTTCCGAAATGCCATCACATCACTTCAGGAATGATCCGAAATGCCGTCCTTCGCGTTCGGGTTGCATCGTACATGGTGGGACCGCGTTAGCCCTCTAGAGGCTTTTTTGCAGCAAAGTTAGAAGTTTTGGCCTGTATGAGAATGAGAGTAGGAAATGGTGGGCAGAGAGGGACTCGAACCCCCGACATCCTGCTTGTAAGGCAGGCGCTCTAACCAACTGAGCTATCCGCCCGGTACTTCGGATGTATTCAGTGTAAGGGACGAGAGCGGGGGATGCAATGCTGCGAACGAGATGAATGAATCCGTTAGGACTGTGTGGAGAAAGACTCCGAATTCGGTTTTGATCTGGTAGACTCTATCTTGTTGCTGGCTAATGATTCGGGTATGAGGTGCTCGAGAGCGGCGACAGACAGAATCGAGCGAGACGCGAACTGGCTCATTCTGTGTGACATATTCCAAATTGCTGACGAAGCAATCTGGGGACGTAGCTCAGTTGGTTAGAGCGCTGCCCTGTCACGGCAGAGGTCGCGGGTTCGAGCCCCGTCGTCCCCGCCATACAAAGCAAAGCACTTAGCTTCGTATGGGACCTCAAGTGACAATGAAATCCGGGTCCGATTAGGGTCCATTACGCTCGCCGAGGTACCAAAAGCGAGTCAGTTTCAACCTCTCTCTGACCCACGCCGGGCACCATCATCCTAACAACCTTGCTCTGTGCGGCTCGTTTATGCGAGTTCACGGCCTGCGTATACACGTCAAGCGTGATCCTGCTGTTCGCATGCCTTAAGAGCTCCTGTACGGTCTTCACGTCTTCCCCGTTCGCCTTCAGCAACGTGCCGAAGGAGTGGCGGAAAGTGTGCCAGCCGATGTTCTTGGTGATGCCGGCTTTGCGTGCCACCGGCCTGATATACCGCTTCATGAGATTGTCCGGCCAGTAGGGTTGTTTGCCCTTCATGCGCGGACTCGCAAAGACCCAGTCACCCTCCATCGGGTATGGACTTGTGCGCCGCCAGCGCAGAAGATCTTCAGCCATATACTCGTCCATTGGGACAGGCTTGGCTGATGCTTCCGTCTTGCAGACGCCCACGACCTGATGCCAGATCGATTCGGTGACCCGAATCTCCAAGCCCTTGAAGTCAACATCATCCCAACGAAGCGCCAGGAGTTCGCTGACCCGCAGCCCGGTTGCCGCGTCGAGTAAAGCTAACGTGCGCTCTCGGACGGCCAGCTTGCTGAGGAGGAGTTGGAGTTCGTGCAATTCCAGAACGTCAGGAACTTTCTCTCGCTTCGCACTTTGGCGCACGAGCTTGATCGGATTTCGTTCAATCCACTCGTACCGCATCGCGTGATGGAAGAGAGCGCTCATAAGGTTCCGAATCTTTGCTTTCGTTCCCCTCGCTCGCTTGATGCCACCCAGCCACTCTTCTACTGCGACTGGCTTTATCTGATCAAGACGATGTGTTCCCCAGCGTGGCAGAACCCAAGTCTTGAGGTAGCACTCATAAGCAGCGCGCGTTGAAAACGCTTTGCGTCCCTGATCTTCACCAGCTAGTTCTTTCAACCGGTAGTGAGCGACCAGTTCTGCGATCGTACTTGGCCCGCCTTCGGTCTGCGGGGTTTCTTGGTTAGCGTCGATGCGCAATGCCTGGGCCGCTCTGAGGGCTGCTGCTTCCGTGGGCAATGCCGCGATTGTGCCGACGATTGCCTTCCGGCGTTTGCTGCCGCCATCAGATGTTGACTGCCACCAGCGGAAGACCCAAACATCTGATCCACTCCGCCGTTTTTCGCACTGCACGCTTCCTTGCTGATACCGTGTCCGCCTTGGCATGTTTCTCCTGTAGGCGTAACGGATGGCTTAAAACAAGCCTATCGCACGCCGGGCAGAGGTTATGTTGAAATTCTTCTATCCAGCAAGACGCTCGGAGATCCAGCGGTCGATATCGCTTGCGCGGAAGCGCCACATGGAACCGAGCTGCAAGCCCCTGACAATCCCTTGCCGTGCATATCTCTGAAGGGTCTTAGGGTGAATCCGCATGATGGCCGCAGCTTCGTCCGAGTCAAGCAAAGGCTCTGGATGGAAATCGACCGACGCCGGGGGCTTCTTCGAGAGGGCGTCGGGCTCGTGTGGATGGCGGGAAGACAAAGGCAGCATTGTGCCTCCTTGGTTGAGCTTCGTTCCGTCCGTGACGGACGATTACTCAGCGTGCCCCGCGACTCCAAAAGAGTCCAATACTTCCTACCTATGCCTCCCTTGGCGAAACTTATCGAAAGCTTTTCATTAGTGATGGGGTCGGCACGTTAATGTAACCGGGCACCTTGAGGTGCCCGATTGACACTGTTGATGCGGGCGTCGAAATATTAGGTATGTCTTTTCCACAGAGCGGTGTGGAGTGCAAGGCCCACACCAGCGAGGTATCGGGCCATGTCAGATTCTGTAGAGTTTCGCCATCTTGAATATCTGGTCGCCATTGATGAGGGGAAGAACTTCACAAGGGCGGCAGAGAAACTGTATCGCTCCCAACCCGCCATCAGTCAGCAGGTTCGCGGACTTGAAGGAGACGTCGGCTTTCCAATCTTTGTCAGGCGTGGTCGAGACGGTGTTGAGCCGACTCCTGCCGGCGAACTCGTTCTAGGCTGGGCTCGCACAGTTCTCGCAGAGCGACGCGAGATCTTTGCTATCGCCCGAGCGATCCATAGAGGCGAGGTGCCGACGCTTAGGATGGGATTTTCATCCTTCGTGAATCCGGCCCTTTTGACAACCTTTCGTCAGTCTTATTCGGAACTGTTTCCAAAGTGCGAGGTCGTGTTCTCAGGTAGCGATTCGGCCCAGATTCTCCAGCGACTTTCGGCAGATACTTTGGATTGCGCGATTCTGCCCTGTCCGATCGACAGCAAGGGTATGGACGTGATTCCCGTTGCCAATTCCCAGCTCGTCGTGTGCATGAGAGCGGATGATCCTCTCGCGTCGCAGACGCACTTGGATGTACACGAAATTGCACCACGTATCCGAGTCTTCAGGGACCCCGAACTTCATCCCTCCGCCCATGCGCACTTGGTACATCTCTTCGCCGAGGTGGGCATCCCGATCAGCCTTGCCAACTCGGTAGCTAATCCTGCGGACATTCAATGGATGGTGAAAGAGAACTACGGCCTGGCCCTCGTTGATGAGGCCTTGTCCCTCGATTCTGGATTAACTACACGTCCGATTGCAGGGGTGAATTGGACGGCTCAAACCGCCTTTGTTGCGAGCAAAGACAGCCAGCACATCGCTCTCCCCTTCATTCAGAAATACTTGAGACAAGAAGGGCTTGCGGTACCACGGAAGCGTCCGCGCGGAGAGCGGATTCGACCGAGACAACTAGAGCTTCTCGCATAGTCCTCTTGTATAAGCAAAACTTTGCTTGATCTAAAAAAGAAGACTTGGACTCAGCCCTACCAAGTGACCTAGTTTCCTGACATGGCAGTCACCACCCGCCATCAGGAGAATGAATATGTCACTTCGTCACAATCTCAACAACCTGAGCCGGAAGCTTACCCGAGCATTTCGTGTAATGATGCCGACGCTCTTTGTGCTCGCTTTTGCGAGTGTTGCTCATGCGCAAGGAACGATGGACTTCTCCGGCGCTCAGACGCTTATGGGAACGTTCAAGACGTTCGCCATCTACGCTGGCGCTGTCATCTGTTTCGGCGGACTCATTTTCGCCGGCATTCGGATGATGAGCGGTCGCTTCCAGGATGCCATCCCCGGCCTCTTCGGTGCTCTCTTCGGCGCTGGCGTTCTTGGCTGGGGTGCGGGCTGGATTGGATCTCTCACCGGGCAGTCGATGTAGGAGCTGCCATGCACACGACCAGACGGGGCGAACCGTTACCGATCAATCAGGCGTTGAACAGACCGAGAGCCAAGCTAGGGCTCGACCTCTCGGCATGGATGGCCATTGTGTTTGTGACCGTAACGGTTTTCCTCGTCGGTTTCCGAATGCTGGCGATTATGAGTTTTCCGATGATGGCGGGCGGCGCATGGCTGATCGTCCGTAAACACCCAAAGATGTTCCAACTGTGGGGCCTCAGCCTCGGCCAGAAGAGCTACTATGACCCGCGCAAACATTGAGCAACAGAAACATACCCCGTGGTTTGCGAAGGCCGGAGCCGCGTGCAGCATCGTTCCAATCTCCCGCTTCGTTGCTCCGAGCATCTTCGCGCTGAAGGGTGGAGGCTAATCACGCTTCAGGAGCAATTCCTGTCTGAATGGCTCTCTCCCTCCCAGCTCAGTCGAGAGCGGCTAGACGAAATCCTTTCCGAAAAAGACACTCCGTACTACGTGCATCAGATCGCTGCGTGAAGGGGATAGTCATGCCGAAACGAAGCGCTGGGCTCCTCATGTTACGGATTCCCGATGGAGAGTTGCAGGTATTTCTCGTTCATCCGGGCGGGCCGTACTGGTCCAAGAAAAATGAAGGTTCATGGACGCTCTCTAAGGGGAGTATGAGTCCGACAAAGACCCCTGTCTGCAGCTATCCGTGTATTTCAGGAGGAAACCGGGTTCAGCAAAAGAGCGGAAAGTTCGTTGCGGCTTGGGCTTTCCAACTCGACTGTGCCCGTCGAAACTTAGCAGCAACACCTGTGAACTGGAATGGCCGCCACCTTCTAAGCAACTTATAGTGATTCCGGAGATCGACCGCGGCGCATGGTTTACGACTGCAGAAGCGGCGATTTTCATCCGACGGAGCAACAACCGCTGCTGGGCAGAATCGTCGAGCGCTCGCCGGCGGTGAGGCAATACCCGCGGTCATCCACTTTGGATCCAGGTCACTGTAGTTCACGCCGCACGTAGATTTCGCCAACGGCACTGAATCACAGATCGTCTAGAGCGGTGAAACGCGGTTCTTCAAATACCGACACTGGGATAGCTGACGAGATGCCGACCTTATGATGCTTAATCCGGTGTGGGTGAGACACTGACGATTCTCGGGTACCGCTAGGTCGGTGAGGGCAGAGATCAGTCTTTGTTCTTGCGATACTTATCGGGCCCACCACCTTGAGTCTGTTCAACGCGCGCAACATTCGGTTTCGCAGTTGGGTTGAGGCGGCGCGCCTCTGCGATCCCTTCGGCCTGAGTACGCGTGAGTGCTGACGCCTTTTTCCCACCGTCTGCTATAACGGCATATCCTTCTTCCCTGGGTTCCACGTTATACACCTTTTTGGTAGCCATACGCCCCTCATTCCGAATCGATTTTGAGTCCAGGAGGCATAGCCCACCTGTTCGCCGATGATACCAGCGATCGAGCGATGTGATCCGATCGACTCTTTGCCGGGCCTAATTTACATAGGGTGCTTGAACACCACAAGGCGAAGCTCACCGAGACCTATGCTTGAGTGCACAACAATATGCGGGACTGTGATGGCCTGACAGGGCAGAATGCCCACAGACGTCGGGCCGCAAGCGGACGAGTGGTAAATTTGCTTTTTCCTTTGGCAGTTGTGGCTCTCGCCATCTGCTGGTCCTCTCTCGTTTCATCGATATCGTGCCGATTCTATCGTCGCCATTCGGTATTCGAGTGCCCCATCAAAAGGATAGCCATCATGCGGGGTTCAAATGCATAGTGACATGTCTTAGTAGGCATAAAGTGTCATGCGCGGTTCTTCCTGCCCGCCGTATTCTGCATCATCCGAACATCCTTGAACTAGCTGAGGCACTCGGTCTGACTGAACCACTCGACGGTATACAGACCTGTGATGTCCCGTTTTTTGGATCCGGCCCTGCTGGCTTGGCTGCCGCCGTTTATGCTGCCTCCGAAGGTCTGAGCACCATTGTGATCGAGGGCACTGCTCCAGGCAAGCTATTTTCGACACCTCCTTTGGGACAGGGTAAGCATGTCGTGAGAACATGCTGACATGACCGCCCAATGGAATGAGGAGAAGCCTCGGCAACGCCAGAATCGCGAGCGCTGGAACTTTAAATGCTGGCAATCGGGACCGAATAGCCTCGTTCTAATTTTGTTTCGGCTCACCTGTGATCGATTGCGTTTTCCTTCCATCAGGATGAATGCCATGATGGCTTCAAGGCTGGGCTGGCTGCTTGTGTTCCCCCTCATCCCTCTTTCGGCACATGGATCGTGGCCGAAACCGGATCAACTAGATCATCGTGCTTGGGCGGTTCGTGATGGCGCCCCGTCGGGGGTCAGCCGTTTTGCCGAAGCCAGAGATGGAACCCTGTGGCTTGCTGCCGATTCTGGCCTCTATCACTTCGATGGTATCCACTTCACGCTGTTCGAACCTGGCGCAAACGAACCTGCCCTCCCAGGAACCGCCATCTCTTGGGTATATGTTTCCCGTGATGACACTCTCTATGTGGGGTTCTGGACCAGTTCCAACGTAGCAGCGATACGTGGAGAACATGTTCAGATCTATGGAAAAGAATCTGGACTTGCAAGCGGTTCAGCCGTTATGTTTCGTGAAGACGCAGATGGACGCATGTGGCTAAATGCTGCAGGCAAGCCGATGTATCTGAAGGGCGGTCAGTGGGTCGAACAAGCCTCAGATCACGTTTTCCCCGTTGGAGTCGATAGATTTGCGGACCTGTTCTTTGATTCTCAGGGAACTGAATGGGTGACTGATGGCAAACAACTCTACTTCCTGCGACGAGGCGAAAATAAGTTCAGACCCTGGACCGAACCGATTCCTAACGCCGTCGCGTTCCTTCAGGCACCCGATGGAAGTCTGTGGGTAGCGCGACAGATCTCGGAGCCCGGGAAAGCTGCTGTGAGCCGCTTTGCCGACCAGCGGGGAAATGCAGTTGTCGGACCGCAACTGAAACTTGATGTGGCACGCTACGGCATCTTCACCGGAGATGGCGCTCTATGGGTTGGAAACGGTAGAGAAGGGCTTTTGCAGGCGAGATTTTTGCGGACAGAGGGGTCAAGCGACATCGCTGTCTCGGAAGCACCTGCACTGTCAAGATTCGACCACTCGGGTGGACTTAGTTCGAATGGCGTCAACACTATGTTTCAAGATCGGGCCGGTAACGTTTGGGTGGGAACTGATGATGGTATTGATCGTTTTAGCCTACCTACGTTCACTCCTTTCACGGACAGAACGCTGGCCGATGAAGTGGTCATCTCGAGCTGTCCAAATGGGGACGTCTGGTTCGGTGACACCGCTTCACCTTTGATCTCGGTTCACGGAGACGCGTCTTCTCTGCACGGCGATAATCGGTATCTAACGGAGATCTACTGTGATCAACAGAACGTCGTTTGGTTCACCGATAGGAAAGGCTTCTGGCAGTATCGAGACGGTGCTTTCCGTCCGTTAGCCACTCCAATTGGCATCACCGGAACCGATATTCGGCGATTGACCGGTGCTAGTGAACACCGCATGTTTGTGAATGTCCGCAATAGTGGAGTCTGGCTTCTGCAGGATGGTGCATGGAGCAAGATTCTTTCACCTACCGATGGATTCTTTGCAGATCACCACGGCGACCTCTGGCATTCTGAAGACGAGGGTGTAGTGAGGGTGTGGAATAACACGGGCGATCGTACCATTCCCTTCGATAACTCATCTGGTTTGGGAATAACCTGGGTTTTTTCCGAAAGCCGCCGCTGGGGTCTTGTCGCGGGTGGATTACGGGGTGTTGCAATTCTGCGTGGCGAACACTTCCATAAGATTCTGGCGCTAGATGGCACTGCCCTCAACGGTGTCACAGGAATTCTTGAAGGCGCGAGTGGAGACCTTTGGCTGAATGGAGCTCGCGGAGCTGTACGCATACCCGCAAAAGAGATCGACGAGGCGCTGCGAACGCCCAGCTACCGGATGTATACGGAGGTATTCGGTGGAGACCGCGGTATTGAGGGACCAGCAGCACAGGTTAAGGGCATGCCAACCGCAGTTGCTGATGGCTACGGTCGCCTTTGGTTCTCCAACGAATCGAGAATCACACATGTCGATCCAAATCTTCCACTCTTACCCGCACCCAGCCCAACTATGAAGATTATGGGCGCCACGGTGGATGGGGTGCCCCAACGCGCCGAGAACCCGACTTGGAGATTTGGTAGAAACACCTTGCGCATAGGCTATTTTGGAGTTGATCTAACTCGACCGCAGGATGTGCTCTACCGGTACAAGCTGGAAGGTGTCGATCGAGATTGGCAGAATGCAGGCGAACGGACAGAGGCGGTGTACACAAGTCTGCGGCCAGGGAAGTACGTTTTCAAGGCATCTGCATCGAATCAGCGGAACATATGGAAAGATGCAACGCCTTACACTTTTACAATTACCCCACAGTTTTACCAAACTCGTTTGTTCTTGACCTTTTGCATTTGTGCGTCGTTCTTTACGCTTTGGTGTACGTGGACCGCTCGACTTCGATATTTAGCAGCACGAATTAGGGAAAGATCTGACGAAAGAGCAAATGAGCGTGTACGTGTGGCTCGTGATCTGCATGACACGCTGTTGCAGGGGGTCACCGCACTTATGTGGCGTGTCAATACAGCGGCCAGGGCAATTCCCGAGGGTGAGAAGGCAAGGCTTCTGTTGGAAGATGCGGTAAGTTCTGGGGAGCGAATCTTAGATGAAGGTCGTGAAAAGCTGCAGCAACTTCGCGGAAAAGGTGAGCTTTCCTTAGCCGATGAACTAACGAATGTTGCGAAAGATCTCAACTGGGAAGGCGCTGTTGCGTTTGAGGTCTCCGTTAAAGGTAATCCTCGTTCTCTGAGAGACGAGGTGCGGGATGAGTTGTATTGGATTAGTCGGGAGGCGATCACTAATGCTTTTCGGCATGCGCGAGCAACACAGATTGAGGTCGTGCTTCGATATGAAGCTGCCCGGCTCCTTGTGGAGTGTCGAGACAATGGAGTCGGCTTTGATGTGGCTGGCCATCAAGAGAAGCCAGCGGATGGACACTGGGGCATCTGTGGTATTAACGAACGGGCGCAACGGATCAGTGCCAAATTGACTTGGTCAAGCCGTAAAGCGGAAGGCACTAAACTCGAAGTCGATGTTCCAGCCCGAAGGGCTTTCTTGACTACTCGCTGGTTGCGTTAAGCCGGATCTAGCTTTCGAAATAGCTGAAAGCTTCGGCTCGCCGGAAAATCTGAATTTTGATGAGAACAAGCCGCCCCAAGAAGCTAGGCGGCTTATTCTCATCCGGCAGTCATCAAAAGAGTCAGTGGACCGAGCTAACAGTTCTGTAGGGAACTCAGGTCTATGACGAAACGAAATCTCACATCGGCTTTTCTTAGACGCTCGATCGCTTCATTCACATCCTGGATCTTGATCACCTCGACTTGCGGAAGGATTCCATGCTCAGCGCAGAAGTCCAACACTTCTTGGCTATCCGGAAGGCTTCCAATCATTGAGCCGGCCAGACTAAGTCCCTGTGCAGCTAGTGACAGATTGTTAAGTGGTTCACTGTATGGCCCTAGCAACGCCATAGCGGTCATGGTTGCCTTTCGCTTGAGCAGACCGAGATAGGGCGCAACATCGTAAGCGTTGGGGATCGTCGCTAGAATGTGGTCAAGTGATTTAGCGTGCTCTTTCATGTCCTCAGGGTTGGTAGACACGATCACATTCGTGGCACCTAGCTTTAGGGCCGCTTCGCGCTTCGACTCGTGCGTTGTGATCGCCGTTACCTCAGCTCCCATTGCCTTTGCAATCATGATTGCGATGTGTCCAGGACCGCCGATACCCGCAATGCCGATCTTGGCGCCGGGCTTGAAATTGAAGCGTTTTAGAGGTCCGTATACTGCGACGCCAGGACACAACAGAGGAGCCGCGGCAGCCAAATCCATGCCCTCTGGGATACGCAGGACAAAGTCTTCGCGCACAACGATATTGCTGGCATAGCCTCCGAACGTGTTGTGGGTCGACCCGTTGGGATACAGATATCCGTTGTACGTCAAGGTTGGACCATGAGGTCCCGAGCAGTGGTTCGCTTCACCTTCCAAGCAGGGTTCGCAGGAGCGGCAGCTATCGATCATGCAGCCTACACCCACAACGTCACCGACCTTGAATTTACTTACATCCGCCGCGATTGCTTTTACTCGTCCGACAATCTCGTGGCCCGGAACACATGGGTACAGCGTTAGCTTCCATTCGTCGGCGAGAAGATGAACATCTGAATGACAGACGCCACAGAAGAGAACATCGATCAGAACCTCATTGCCTTTAGGAGCATCTCGCTCAAACTGTGTGCGGGTAAGCCTGTTTCCAGGCGTTTTGCCGTCAGTCCCATACCCAACAGCGGGTATTCTCGTCGTATCTGTTATCTCTGTTTCAGCCATTTTTATCTCCTTGTAACTCTCAAATGCCTTGCAATGATGACTGCTCGCTCAGTTTGAGCGGCCCGACGAATGGAGCGCAGTGAATTAGTCCGAACGCTCGTGCATCTTCCCTCGAACTCACAATAGCGACCTTAAGCACTCGGCGAAACAGCATTCTGGAGGGTAAGTTTCCAACTCTTTGGGTGCGCGCAAAGTCATCTGGGTGAGAGAGAGGTACGGAACTCAAAGTGAAACTCGGGGCTTTAAGGCAGCATTGACGGCCTTGCCATGCGGCATACGGGTTAGCCACGTCAGAAAGGGCCGGACATAGCCCCCCCCAAATTGACTAGAGGGTTTACCTCGTTCAACAGCAGCCAAGGGCGATAAGATGGTGGCACCTCAGAGTGCGGAGACCGCTGCTCGATGCTTGCGAACCGCCAAATCCGATTTCGTACCTTCTTCCAATCGGGCCGTGGACACCTCTCGGGCGTTCGATCTGTTCATTCGTCGTCGCACCAGTCGGGTCCGGAACCAGGTTCTCGAATACGTGCGGCAAGAGTTCAGGCCATGACGATCAGACTTCCATCTTGCCTTGTAATGCCCCGGAAAATGACCCATACTCTTTTCTGGATTTGGTTCTTCTGTACACCTTTGGTTTTGAGGGCATCTGAGCCGCTACGCCTTACACAGCTTGATCACGCCTCTTGGACCATCAAGGATGGCGCACCTCTCGACATCCGAGCTCTGGTTCAGGCGGATGATGGAACGATCTGGCTTACCGCTGGGAATGGGCTCTACAACTTCAACGGCGTGACATTTACACCTTTCCAATTCCAGCAAAGCGATCTTCAAGTTCCATTCTCGATCTTTGAAGACCGAATGAACGACCTCTGGGTTGGCTTTGGCATTCGAGGAATCGCGCAGATAAGAAATCACATCGTTATTCGAACCTACGGCGAAAAGGACGGTTTTCCCGCTGGCACCGTCAAATGGATTGCTCAGGATCCTAACGGAATCATCACTGCTGTCGCAGGAGGTCAGATCGTCCAGCTTCGCGCAGGCAAATGGGAAAACCCTACGGCCAGCCTTGATTTGGGATCGGATGTACAAAATATCTTCTTCGATCGGAGCGGGACGTTGTGGGCGGCTACAACAACATCTATATGGAAGCTACCCGCGGGCGATCATAAGTGGCAGAAAGTAGAGGCAGCGGGTGGGTTCGACACCTTCTTCGCTGAAGGCCCGGATGGTAGCGTTTGGGCGCAAAATCAGCCGGTCGAGCCTGTCCAAAGCTTCACCCGTCGCATATGGAAGGGTGATCTGGTTCAGATGCCTGACCGCATTCGAACCTATGGCTTTCAGATGGCTTTCGATTGGGGCGGCCTACTCTGGATGGGATCCCCTAACAAGGGACTCATCAGGATTCTTCCAGCGCAAACCGCGATGAAGACAGAAGGGCACAAAGAAGCAGACGATTTCACTGTAGAGCACTACACAAGTTTGGACGGTTTAAGCAACAACACCGTGACTACCATAATGCAAGACCACGATGGAGATCTATGGGTGGCGACAGCCGGAGGGCTAGATCGTTTTCGAAGACCCAACTTGGTGAGGTTCGTGGATAGGCCAACGGACTACGGGAACGTTCTTGCCCAATGTCCGAACGGAGAGTTGTGGCTTGGTGTCCAAGAATCAAGCGCAATTTCGATGCGGGACTCTGTCCTGACGGAACATGGTCCGAAACGCGAGTTTTACTCAGCCCACTGCGATGCGTCAAACGTAGTATGGGTGACAGGTCATCAGGGGCTCTGGCGCTACTCGGATGAAACCTACAAGGTTGTTCCCCCGCCGGCGGGTATTCTCCCGGAATTTGTTCGACAACTCGTAGGTCCGGGCGATCATCTTCTCTATGTGTCTTTGACCCGCAATGGACTTTGGCGGTATTCGGATGGGTTGTGGACACGGATAGCCGTGCCCAACCTCCCCGATATAACGCCGACTTCGCTTTTGATGGATGGCCAAGGTCGATTATGGACCGGATACCTTGACAATCGAGTTGCTGTTCTCGTTGGTGATCAGGCGCGAGTGTTCTCGGGAGACAAAGCGAAGCCCCTTGGAATGATTCAAGTTTTTCTTGAAAGTCCGTCTGGTATGTTCGTTGGCGCCACAAACGGCCTCGCAGTTCTGAGAGGCGATCAATTGGAGACGCTTCAAACTGTCGACCAAGTCGACGTGCGAGGTATTTCCGGTCTGCTTCAATCTGCGAACGGGGACCTCTGGCTAAATGGATTGCGGGGCATTGTTCATATCGCGGCGACTGAGTTGGCGGAAGCATTGAAGTCGCCGGGCTATCAAATGCGGTCGGATCTGATGTCCGAAGCTGGAATCGTTGGTCCTTCTCCGCAGGTCTTGGAGGTGCCTTCGGCCATCAAGGATCTGCACGGAATGCTTTGGTTTTCAACAACGAATAGTGTCGTTTCATTGGATCCGTCAGCCATCAAGAGCAGCACGGAGCCGCCAAACGTAACCGGAATGGCAATGACTGTTGACGGACAACCCTTGCCTAGCGGAAGCCGGATCAAGCCCGGCTACCATACGCTGAGAATCTCCTATTTTGGGGTGCACGTATCCGCACCAGAAAAGGTCACCTACAAGTATCAATTAGCCGGAGCCGATCAAACCTGGCAGGATGTTGGTAGGCGCACGGAAGCGGTATACACAGGACTGAGGGCAGGAAAGTATAGGTTTTCTGTAATCGCCTCAAACGGAGAGGGGGTCTGGAGTAAGACCAACGATTCCTTACAATTCACGGTTCTCCCGTCGTTCTATCAGATGCCAACATTTGTAGTCTCTTGCGTGGTCCTCGGGATCGGTCTGATTTGGCTGGCCTACGGAGTCAGAATCCGTTCTCTATCAACGGCGATCCGAACGAGGGAGGTAGTGCGCGCTGACGAGCGTATCCGCATAGCGCGCGACCTGCACGACACACTCTTGCAGGGTGTCCAGGGCTTAGCGCTTCGTTTTGGCGCCGCCACTAAGCAACTGCCCTCCGGAAGCCGCGTTCGCGAGTCCTTGGAGGCTGCTCTGATTTCGGCCGACCGGCTTCTAGAAGAGGCGCGAAATCGCGTTAGTAGCCTCCGGGCACAGATTTTGACTCAGCAGGAGCTGATCGAGGGTTTGCGATTTATCGCAGATGAGCATAATGAGCAGAACCAGACACGATTCCGGATTGACGTCGAATGCTCGGTTGCGAAAGTCAGCCCTTCCGTCTGGGGAGAGCTGTTCTACATAGGGCGGGAAGCGATCACAAACGCCCTTCGCCATTCTGACGCTTCCGAGATCTCCGTTTCGCTGCGGTGTATATCGAGAGCCGTCATATTCATTGTCTCGGATGATGGGTCAGGATTTGACATTGCCGCCTATCAGGGAGCGCCGACGAATGGTCATTGGGGTCTCCATGGAATGCAAGAGCGTGCAGAGGCCATGGGAGCAACCTTCAAATGCGTGAGCAAGCGCAACGTCGGCACTGAAGTGACGATCGTTGTTCCCATGCGTTGGAATTACCTGAAGGGCGCGTTCTGAGCTGGGACTTACCTGGTCGAAAAGTATCCACGGTCCATAGCTATCATCACAGCATGAGTCCTGTCGTTCGCCCCCAGCTTCGAGAGGACATTTCGAACATGGCCTTTGACGGTATCTTCGGAGATCCTCAGGCTGACGGAGACAGCCTTGTTCGACTTTCCTGTGGCAATGCAGCGCAAGACATCAAGCTCCCGTCCCGTGAGCTCGTCGGTACTGATGTGTGCGGCAATCTCGTGTGCTATCTCTGGTGGGATGTGCTGATGACCCGCGTGTACTCGTCTAATGGTTTCCACAAGATCGTTCCGAAGCATCGATTTGAGTAGATAGCCCCTTGCACCGCTCTTGAAGGCTCGAGAAGCGTTAACGTCGCCTGCATAGGTCGTAAGCATGACGATTCTAGCTAATGGGAACTCCTTCAGGAGAGCGGCGGTAGCGGCGATGCCGTCCATCTCGGGCATTCTAAGATCCATTAGAGTTACGTCTGGCTGATACTTCCTAAACTCCTGAATGGCATCCCGGCCATTTGCCGCTTGCGCGACCAGTTCCATGTCTGTCTCTTCGGCAATCGTGGAGGCAATCCCGTCTCGAATCAGATGATGGTCATCCACACAGAGAATCTTGATGCGACGATCAGCGCCCATAATCTTCACCTCGCGTACAGACGTCTTTCACAGACGACTCTTTTCAAACTCTTAGGGACACGTCGTAGTCGTCTAATGCGACGATACACCTGAAGTTCCCGCGAGTCCCCCCTCTAAAGTGTTGCCTGTCCTCGCTCCTCATCACGGGAACGCAAATACAACACTATCGCCGTCACCTGCTGGGCAGGAGGCGCTTGTAACAGCCGTTCTCAAACCCAACACTGCGTATTTCGAGGAATCTCGAAGTCTTTCGACTATGCCGCGACCTTGGGCAGATTCGTAGAAACCCACTCGTGAACACGAAAAAGCCGGGGTGAAACGGAGAAAACCCTGCAAGCTCGGCGAGAGGAGGGGGGTATGTCTCCCCTCCCTCAATTGAGTGCAATCTTCTCCCAGTTTGTGACGTTTCGCTATCTGTGGGATTGTCCGAGACTGAAGAAGCTCCAAGTGAACCGAAGACAGTCCTTGAACCGACGTCTCCGCGGCGGAATCTTGGAGTCAAAGAGAGGTGCGAATGAGTTTCCTCAACACAGACGATGGCACGCGGATTTATTTCAAGGATTGGGGCGCGGGGCAACCCATCGTGTTCTGCCACGGATGGCCTCTTTCCGCAGATGCTTGGGACGCGCAGATGCTCTTCTTTGGTTCACAGGGATATCGGGTCATTGCGCATGATCGTCGCAGCCATGGACGCTCCGATCAAACCTGGGGTGGCAATGACATGGATAGGTATGCAGACGATCTTGCCGAGCTGCTCATAAAGCTAGATTTGAAAGATTCGGTTTTAGTAGGGCACTCAACAGGCGGCGGCGAAGTCGCACGGTACCTGGGGCGGCATGGATCGGCTCGGGTTAAGAAAGCCGTCCTTATAGGGGCTGTCCCGCCTGTGATGGTTCAGTCCGAAGGAAATCCAGCCGGACTCCCAATCACAGTGTTCGATGCAATGCGCGCAGCGGTCAGCAATGATAGATCGCAATTCTTCCTTGACCTCTCAACACCTTTCTACGGATTCAATGTGCCGGGTGCCAAGGTCTCGGAAGGCTTGAAGGAAAGCTTTTGGTTACAGGGGATGCTCGGCGGGCTCAAGGGTGAAGTTGACTGCATAAAGCAGTTCTCCGAGACAGACTTCACTGAAGATTTGCGGCGCATTGATGTGCCGGTCCTGGTGATGCATGGGGGCGCCGACCAGATCGTTCCAATCGCCGACTCTGCTGAGCTATCCGACAAACTCTTGAAAAACTCGACACTTAAGATTTACCCGGGATTTCACCACGGAATGTGCCAAACCCATGCAGAGGTTATCAACCAAGATCTTCTGGCATTCATTGAGTCGTAGCAAAGTCATCTCGCTCGTCTTGTATGAAAAAGAAGAACGGCAACAGCAACCTGGCACCACGAAGTCGCATTCCCAAGGAGGCTCATCATGTTCAGCGATGTCTTACCCACACACCGAGCGACAAACACAAAACGATTTTCCGCAGTGTTCATGGTAGTGGTGGGCGTGGCGGCTATGTTCGCTCCTTTGGCTACTGGAATCGGTGTTTCCATTCTGGTCGGTATGGTGACAATTCTGGCTGGTTTTGCCTACGCGATTTTCGCTTTTGCAGCTCGTGGATCGGGAACATTCCTCTGGCGTGTGCTAGTGAGCGCGGCCTTTACTGTAGCGGGCTTATACCTTCTTACGCATCCGTTACTAGGCATAGTGACGCTCACACTGCTGATCGCGGTGATCTTTCTTGCCGAGGGGATTGCAGAGCTTGCCTCGTACGCCAGCCTCCGATTCCTGCCGCACTCCGGCATCCTTCTCGTCAACGCCATCTTCTCGCTGCTACTTGCGTTGCTCATCTGGCGGAACTGGCCATCGAGTTCCGCATGGGCGATTGGTACCTTAGTCGGGGTCAACCTAATCACCACTGGTGTAACAAGACTCGCGTTTGCGCCTCTGTGATCAGAGTACTCGCAGATCAGGATGGTTAACCACTAACCAGGTATCCAGACCGATCGCACCCATCCTTGTGCGAGAGCACAACCACGCCGAAAAGTACGCCAACAGCTTTGTGGTTCTTGGGCATACGCACACGCGCATGTATCACCAACAGTTTTCAAACAACGATGGAGGCTTTATGGCGGAATTGATTGTAGTCGGCTTCGCAAACAACATACACCGTGCGTCAGGTGTGCTCGATGAACTGAGAGTCCTAGATGATGCGTGGATTCTTCAACTTCGTGACGCTGTCGCCGTGCATCGTGAGCCGACTGGAGACTTGCACATGGATCAAAGCTACAAGCCAACAGGTTGGCAAGGCGCTGGCTGGGGAGGAGCTCTCGGCCTCCTCATAGGGGCGACGCTGGCAATACCTTTCACCGCGGGTGCGAGTGCATCAATCGCCGCCGGGGCTATCGCAGCTGCTGCATTAGGTGCGGCCGCAGTGGGTGTTACGAGCGCGGGCTTGGATGCTTCGTTCTGGAAAGACGAGTTCGGTATTCCTGAAGGCTTTGTGGAGGAAGTGAGCAGATTGGTTCTGCCAGGAAGCTCAGCAATCTACGCGATCGTTGAGTCGGACGAGAACGCCGCGATTGTCGCGGGCTTTCAGAGGTACGGCGGAGCTGTGCTTCGAACCGTAGTTAGCGAGCAGCAAAGAGCAAAGATCGAAAGGGCAATTCTCAACGCGAGCAGATAGTCGCGCTGCTTGCACCACATCACTAGCTGCACAACAACGAAACATGGCACATCCACCTCATTCAAGGAGAAACCGATGGCATCGCGAATTTATGAAGATCCTTCCGCGTTCGATATCCAGACCGCTCTAAGCGAACTCATGCAAGTGGTGCAATTGAATCCAGCCGACACCGGCGGTTCGATCAGCTTCAGCGGACAGGATCCGATCCTGCCGAGCAAGCATAGGCTCGGAGCGATCATGAGTTTGGGCATGATGGGAGCCTCTGCGGCGACACAGATCCTGTATCGAATGCGTGGCGGTGATGCGCAAGACCTCTCGGTCGATCTGAGAACCGCGGTCGCTCACATCAACCCATTGGTGGCTTACAAACCGAAGCTCAGCGGCCTCGGATACCAACTGCTGTTCGGCGATCCGCGTATCAATCCGATGTCGTTCGGGATATATCCCACAAAGGATGGGCGCTGGTATCTCCCCACTGCCGCATATCCGATGAGCATTCCGCCATGGATGGAACTTCTGAAGTGTGATTTGAATGGAAAAGCGGTTGGTAACGCGATCTCGCAGTGGAATGCACTCGATCTAGAGGACGCTGCAGCAGCCAAAGGCATGATCGGTTCGATGTGCCGCACGCCGGAGGAATGGCTCAACCACCCTCAGGGAAAATTGCTTTCGCAGACTCCGTTGATCGAGATCTTCAAAATCGGCGATAGCGAGCCGGAGTTGCCGCCTCTACTGGATAAGATGCGTCCACTCTCCGGGCTCAAAGTGATTAACAATACGCATGTGATCGCGGGACAGGTCGTTGGTCGGACCCTGGCTGAGCAGGGCGCACAAGTACTTCATTTTGCCCGGCCTGAGTATGAGTACGACGCGCTATGGGTTGACACCGCACCGGGCATGCGGTCTGCCTGGATGGACCTTACGCAGCCGGCTACCAAAGTTAAGGCGGCGGAGCTGCTGAAGAGCGCTGATGTCTTCGTTGAAAACTACCGGGGTCGGAAGCTAGCCGAGCTTGGCTTCTCGGCCGAGGCCGTGGCGGCGATTCGACCGGGGATTATTTACACATCTATCCGTGCATTCGGATGGGACGGACCCTGGAGCCAGCGAGCCGGCTTTGATATGGATGCCAACTGCTGCACTGGATTCACTGTCGATGAGGGTACTGAAGACGCTCCAAAGCTACCTTGCACGGTGGTACTCAATGACTACCTGGCGGGTTACCTGACAGCGATGGGAACACTGGCGGCCTTGATCCTGCGCGCAAAGTTTGGGGGAAGCTACCACGTGCGGACCTCCTTGGCTCGATTCTCGATGTGGTACGCCACGCTCGGCATCTTGGACCCGAACTATGTGGCGGAAACGCTGAAAGATTCCAGTCACAAAGTCATTCCTCCCAAGGGACTTCAGGGCATGCATGCGCTGGGGGAAGTAGACAGGCTTGAGCCCGGCATCACCTTCTCGAAAACGCCGGGCCGATGGGAACTGCCCGGAGGACTCATTGGAGTCGCTCGCGGCGGTTCGAAACCAGAGTGGGGTAACTACTGAGAATGGTGCCCGTAGAAGGTCTACGGGGCCACACTCCTAGCCTGCAACAGACGCACACGCTGCGCAACCGAGAGGCGCTGTGTGCCTAAGCACTGGACAACCGGAACCGGTAAAGGAGAACGTATGAACTCGATAGTGAAGAAGTTAGTAATAACTGCCATGCTTTTAGGCACCCCGGCGCTATTCGCCCAGGAAGGCCTTGAGAGCCTCAGACACGTCGCTCAACCAAAGGATGCATCCGAAGCTGCGGAGCCGTTTGGGGCAGTCCCAACAAACAAAATCTCTCTCTTGAACCTCGCTCCAGTCCTGGCCCCTTACCTCAACAACGGTCCGGTCTTCGGCCTTCCGGGAACAGATGCAGGCGCATTCGCTCGCAGGACACAACTCACAGGCGATTGGGGCGGCTTGCGAACGTCTCTAGCGAAGAAGGGCTTGTTCATTGATCTCTACACAACCAGCGTGTATCAGGAAGTGGCGTCCGGGGGGACGGCCGAAGGCAGCCGCTTCGTTCAGAACGTGCAGCTCTCGGCAAATTACGATACTGGACGCGCGGGTTTGTGGAGCGGTGGATTGTTCCACTTCACAATGCAAGGTCGCTTCGGTGACTCGGCAGCCAATACCTTCACGGCAGGCACCCTGCAGCCGCAGTATGCCGGACTAGTCGAACCAGGTCCCCTACTTGGTCATAATGGGTACCCGTCGGAATACTTCCTGACGCAGGCGTTAAACAAGAAGACCTTTCTGATCGTGGGCAAGATCAGCACGGTATTCTTCCCCGATCAGACGCTGTTTGGCTCGAATTACAAGTACAACTTCGCCAACTTCAATCTCGTTAAGAATCCAATGACAACACATTATTACGGGGCAGATGCACTCGCCGGTCTGTTAGCCGTGTCGCCAGCACCAAACCTGGTGATCGCTGCAGGGGTGCTCGATCCGAACAGTACTGCGGATACGGCAGGGAAGAAGATGTTCGATCACGTGAATGTGTACGCGACAGCGATCTACACGGAAGCGATCAAGGGGAAACCCGGACAAATTTCGCCTGCCTTCAACTGGTCCAACAACCCGAAAATAGACAATCAAAGTCCTTTCAACATAAGCTCGCCTGCGCAAGCCCCAGTAGCAATTGCATCCCTGCTCGATCTTGGAAGTCCCACCGGGATCGACACACATTTCAAGCCAACTAGCTATTTTGCGATTGTGAACGGGTCGCAGTATCTGATGGTAAAGGACCCGGCTGCATCAGTACCAGGCAAGATGAGGAGTGGACAGCCACTTCGCGGGATCGGTGTCTACGGGCGACTAGGCTATGCCCCTCGTGAAACGAACATCCTCACCCGAGTGGCCAGCGGAGCTTTATATGGACACGGGCTCGCAGATAGTCGTCCCAACGACAGTTACGGGGTCGGGTATTACTACAACAACGTGAGCAGTCCACTGAAGAAGGACATTTCTCAGCTTTCCGCCGGGACTGCCGGTGTCAAGGATGAGAAGGGCGTCGAAGCTTTCTATGGAATCGCACTCACACCCGCGATTCGGCTTATCCCCTCTTACCAGCACATATGGAATCCGATAGTCGCGGAGGTCACTAAACACGAGGATCATTCCGACGTATTTCTAGTCAGACTCACGATGGCCTTCTAGGCTTCTGTTTCGGCGACTCGTCCGATGTCGCGCGCATGCGCCGCATGTGCAAAGAAGAAATGCCAATCGGCACAATTGCCGAATGTCGATCGGCATGAGCGGTGACGTTGCGAATTGAGTGATTAGGAGGTAGCAACCATGAAGAAGCTGGCTATTGATGATGGACTACTGCTATCCAGTGCTGCTCGCTTGCTGTACTGGCAGCCGATGTTCTCTCTGCTAACAATCGCCGCTCTTACGGCTTTTACCTCGGGCTGCAGCACTGCATACGTTGTTCCCGAAACCCCAATGCCCGCTAATACGGTTCTGCTGTCGCAGGTCATGCGCGATCGGTCCTCTCAGCCCGGCTTTGCTAATGAGGTAATGGATCATATCGGTAACGGTCCAAAGCAAGGCCCCGCACTTCTTACACCGAGACTGCTCGAAGCTTTGCGCAAGCAGATCTTGGGTAAGGATTGGCAGGGTCTCGATCGCTTTCCCGGGTGGACGATGCATCAGGTCACCGGGGATGTCGCCATCGTGGATAGATACGAAACAGGCGGCTTACCTCCAGGTCAGGCGCTTGCCAGCTTCATCGATCTGGGTGGTTATGGGATGGAAACAGGACAAACTGTGTCCATCGATCAACCATCGACGCTGGCACCATTTACTACAGATCGGGTGGTAGTTCCTTTAGATAGTTCGGTCACCCACGGAGACGGAGCTGGTACACTCGCTAGCTTTCACGCCAACAGCCAACGCTTGGCGGATTCTTTCAATCGTCTCGCGGTTAATCGTCTGAGTGGGACAAAACCTTTCGTTGTAAAGCTTGGCAGCGAGGTCGCAAGTAGTCCTGAAGAGCTGGTTGCAGCATTCATCAAATTAGGGCTTCATGTCGAAATTGATGACGCACGCTACTTTGCGAACTTCGGTCATCTTCACTACAACGGCCAAGACGTAATGATGCCGTTCTGGATCGACACCGAGATACAAATACCCGGCACCAAGAGCTTGTTCCGCCCTGCCCGAACTCTTCTCGTGCCGGTGTCCCACGCTGAGTATGAATTGGAAGTACGCAATCACAAAGGCATCTACGCTGCTATCGCATACTACTTCGGTATCGATGGTAAGGCAGAGTGGCGCACTATGGACACCTTGGATCAAGGTTGGGTTCTGAAGCGCAAAGCGCATGTCTATCAAGATCAGAACGCCGTCGAGGTCACTCGTCTCACTACAGTCTTGCTCCTGGCTTACCTGCACCAACATGAACGCAGACCGAATCTGCCGTTTGGTGGCTATTACGCTCTCGGTGTTTGTCAGGATGCCGTATCAGCTATTGAGCGAAGGATGACCGGTTCGGTCACGCTTTTTCCGAATACTGTCGACGCATCGCTCTTCGATGACTCACGTGATCCGGAAGCGAACACACTGATGCGCGACATCCCGAGAGATCGTACGGGCAAGCCGCCGGAGCCAGAGCGTGTCTTCGGCGCTCTGCCGACCTCCGATCTTGAGCAAGTCACGATCCCGGGCCTGTCTGCCGACCTAAAGGCAGTCTTCAGTTCTTGGAAGAACGGGACGCTTGCGTACCGGAATTAGAAGCACGCAACACGATGTTTCGACCCATAACAATCCGGAAAGAACTTAAGCCATAGGAGGCCACATGAAAAGACACAAGAGAATGCTGAGCGTCGTGGGGCCCGGAGCAAGTGTTATGTCCGTGGCTGCATTACTCTTCACCGCTCAGTTGCTCGGCCAGACCTCCGTCCCGCCTCCGGCCCCTGCATCGCAAATGCCCAAGTCGACGAAACCCACGAGACCGGTTGGACGGCCAATGGTTGGCATAGCCCTTGAAGGAGGCGGCGCACTCGGAATTGCGCACGTGGGCGTACTCCAGTGGATGTACGAACACCATGTTCCGGTGGATCGCATAACTGGAACTAGTATGGGTGCCTTGGTTGGTGCACTTGTGGCGTCCGGCGAATCTCTATCAGATATTGCGAAGCTCACCAAGTCCGATACTTTCAGCACTCTGTTCACGACGAAGCTTTCGCTGAGTCACGCTAGCTTTCGCCGCAGAGAAGACAGGCAGGACATGCCGGGTGCTCTTACGCTTGGTCTGAAAGGCGGCAGCGTAACGCCCGGGAACGAACTTATTACCGACGATCATCTGAATGCCTTCTTGGCTGAACGATTGACCGGATACAACGCTGCGGCCCTTGAGTTTGATGATTTACCGATTCCATTTCGATGTGTCGCCTCCGATCTCACGACGCTCAAACCGAATACGTTTAGGAATGGATCCCTTGCGTTCGCTGTGCGAGCGTCAATCTCCATTCCCGGAGTTTTTGCGCCCGTCCGCTATGGCAACGACATTCTGATCGACGGTTTCATCACGGATAACTTACCCGTTGACGTGCTGCGGGACGATTTCCATCCTGATGTTGCCATATCTGTCTATCTCGGAGATTCGTCATTCTCAGAGGCCGACGCAGCTTCGCTTGCGAGCGTTGTCGGCCGAGCCCTTAGCGCAGGCTCAAGTCGCAATGTCGCGTTGACGAGACCTCTCGCGGACATTGAGATCGCGCCGGCCGTGACTGCTCTTTTCACGACGGATTATGCAAAAGCAGATGCCCTTCTCAAAGCGGGCTACGATGCTGCGGAGAGTCAGCGGGATCGTCTGTTGCCTTTGGCGTTGGACGACAACAACTGGAAACTTTACCAAGCGGATATCGCATCACGTCGTCGCCTCCCGCCAGGCCGTATCGACGAGGTCCACGTTGAAGGCCCCAACTCACAGGTGTCCCTTCACCTCGCAAAGAGTGCGGCCGATCTCGCAGGTAAGCCGTTTGATCCTCAAGCAGCGGCAAACGTCGTCTCTGACATAAGAGGAGAGGGCGCTTACGATGCGTACTACGACACCTATCAGAAGCCCCCGTCGGAGAACTCTGCTAACAAGTTCACTACGCCACAGAATGAAGGGGTCGTCATCCATTGGCGACCGCGCTACGATGGCCCTCCCTTCCTACTCATCAGTCCTGACGTTGTAGCTCTGTCATCGAATGTGACAGTCGCGGAACTGCATGCACGCTTTGTCGACGAAAACTTTGGAGGATACGGCTCTGAACTCCGATCAGACGCCCAGGTCGGATACTTTACTCGACTCGCATCGGAATATTACAGGCCCATCGCTTCTTCACGCTTCTTCGTACAGCCACAGCTGCGCCTATTGCGACAGCCTGTGTACATCTGGGAGAACCAAAAGCGCATATCCGAACGTCAGTTGCAGCTTGCTGGGGGAGGGCTTGATGTGGGTGAAACGATCAGCAAGGATCTTCAGGTCGCTCTGCAATATCGCGCGTCAACTGTCCTTTGGCAACTAAGAGATGGTTTGGATGACAGCCCAACGCAACATCTTTCCGGAATGACCGAGAGTCTGGCCGGGCACATCCTCTATAGCAATCGCACAGCAGAACTTGCCTCCCCTAAAGGAACCCGATTTGATCTCACCGTTGGTCGTCTCTTTCAGACAACAGCGAGCGAGCATGCACCCTTTGTTTTATTAAAGGCGAAGCAAACATTCACACTGGCGCACCTGAATCTGTTGAGTTTGTCCGTCGATGCAAACTCCTATTTCCGCCATAATGTCCCGGATCCTCTTCGGTTCACTCTTGGCGGCCCTCTACGCCTCTACGCATCTTCTATCGATGAGTACCGGGGGACCGATGCGATCCTTACGCAAGCAGCCTATTTGCGCCGGATAGCAACTTTGCCGACTGGCCTTGGGCAAGGGGTGTATGTAGTCACGGGATATGAAGCCGGCAACATCTGGTCACCAGAGAAAGCGGCATTTCTGAGACAAGATGCCTTCGGCGGACTTCTCCTAAGCACTCCACTTGGCGCCATCACTCTGGGCGGCGCGCTCGGAGACGCAGGTCACCGCAAGGTCTTTTTCACCTTCGGAAAACTCTTCTAGCAAAGTCGAGCAGTTCCTTTTTGTGTCGCGAAATAGTAAAGGACTTCGCAATCATGCGAATCCGAACCGAATTTATTAAGGAGAGCACAATGTGGTCACGAGAGTTTAAGGCCCTAGCCCGATTGGGATCAATCAACACGGCGCGGAGGTGGAGGCGCGTTCTTCTTTGTTCACTCGTCTTGTCTCTTCCACTAACACGCTTTGTGAACGCCCAGGGAGTGGTAAGCCCGCAGGTGGGCGATTCTGTTTCCGACCGGCAAGAGACGGGGACCCCAGTTCCTAAGCTGACACAGGCGCAGACAGATGACGAGGCAGCGAAGAACGCCGCTCAGAATCCGGTTGCACCAGCCATCAGTCTGCCGTTTCAAAACAACACCTACTACGAAGTTGGCCCCTACCGTAGGGCAGAGAATGGGTTCGTCGTTGAACCGGTGATCCCCTTCAAGCTCTCGGCCAATTGGGCTCTGCTCACGCGGACCATTACCCCCATCGAAGTGGTTCCCAGGCTCGCACCCTCAGAAGGTGTGGATTATGGCCTCGGTAATATCCAGCCACAGTTTTACCTAACGCCCATTCACCAAGGAAAAGTCCTTTGGGGAGCTGGCCCACAGCTGTGGCTGCCAACGGCGACAGACTCTATCCTTGGAACCAACAAGTGGGGTGGTGGTCCAGCACTCGCTGCAGTAGTCCATAAGGGTCCGTGGCTTGGGGGAGCACTCCTGAACAATCAATTCGCGGGATTGCATCACCAACACGTTAACTTGATGACCTTCAATCCCTTCTTGTTCTATAACCTGCCGCGCGGGTGGTACGTCATATCTTCACTCGTCATTACAGCGGATTGGACCAAATCTAGAAGTGACCGTTGGACGGTTCCTTTGGGCGGTGGAGTGGGACGTGTGTTCAAGATCGGCGCTCAGCCTGTGAACGCCCGTACGCAATTCCTTAATGATGTTCGAACGACTAACGGCGGTTCGGATTGGCAGCTCCAAACTCAACTTCAACTTGTGTTTTTGCCCAAGAAGAAAGTGACGCAATAACTGACCATGGAGATGTTGAGAATGCAGCATCCCTTGGAAGTCCCCAGTTGTCGGTGAAGTCATGAATTCAATTGAGGAGTTCCGTTGGGATGATCAACCCGTCGATCTTAAGCGCCCTCGCCGTCTTGGCGGGTTCCTCTGTGGGAGCCCTAACGCCTGTGCTGAGCAATTATGTTTTACAGCGGAGTGCAACACAACGCGATTTCGCGAATCGCGAAATCGTCGGAAGGCAGACGCTCTATTCGGAATTCATCACAGAGGCAACTCGCCTGTACGGCGATGGGCTGATCCGTAACGCTTTCGCTATGAGCGATGCTGTGGGGATTTACGCACTTGTCAGCCGCATGCGTCTGGTCGCACCGGACTCAGTGATTGTGGCAGCAGAGGCGGTCGTGAAGACCATTATCGAACGCTATGGCCAAGACAATTTAAGCCTGGAAGATCTTCCCAAAGCAGCCCTCGCGGCAAAGATCGATCCGCTAAACCAATTCAGCACTCGCTGCCGGCAAGATCTACGCGTGTTAGCTCAATCCACATGAGGGCACGTAATGGTGCGTGGCATTTCTGATGGTGGTCTTGCGGAGGAAACCTCTCTTCGCGCGTACATGCAGTTCACGCTTGCGCGTGGCCTGGCCGGAATGTACGGTTCATGGTTTAGGGCAAAGCATCGTCTGGTACTCGGCTTCTGGACGGCAGCTCTTCTGCTTGGGTGCCTCTTCGTGAGCAATCACAGTGGTAATCCCGGCGAGTCGCGACTTGGCCTGATCCAACTGGGCCTCTTCGCCCTGCTGATGTGTTTTCGCTCTGGCGTACGGGCTCACTTTGGTGGGCGATCGGTTTCCATGCGGCCTTCGAGTGGGCGGAAGCCTTCCTCTTTGGCGTTGCCGATAGCGGGTGGGAATAAAAGGGCATTTGCTTGGATCTCATCCCCGTGGCAACACTCTGCTCAGCGGTGGATCAGCAGGGGCCGAGGGCAGCGTGCTGGCGACAACAGCGTGGGCGCTCGGAGTCGTCTTTCTGGTCGTGACAACCTCACGCTCACGTTGGCCAATCGCGGGATTGCCCGCGAATCCGACGACACCCGGCGCTCAAAGAGCGCGGTGAGGCACCGCGTCCACCTCACTTGCGCTCTCGGCTTTGTGAATCAGCGTTTGTTTGTCTCGATAACGCGCTTGTGGTCAGTCAAGATTGCTGCTGAGAAGCCGATTTGCCGGGATTGACAGTGGAGAATACTCTACCGCCACATTAGTGCGGGGAGGAGGCGGGTGTCTGAGGGACTTGGGCCCGTTCTGGGGGGGAGGTAATTTGCGTGTTCTGAAAAGAATTGAGGAGCCAGTGCCCTTGTTCCTTGCTCAGAACAAATATGCCACGAGTGCTGGCGGGAGGCCCACCGCCGTGACGATCAACGATCGTGGTGATGACAACTGCCACATCATCGCGGATAAAGCGTATTTTCTCAACAGTAGTTTGTCTGTGGACGTCGTGAAATGGCCCAGCCTGAAGCTTCGTCATAATTGCAACGAAGGGTTCCATGCCTTTCGCCCAACCTCCATAGACATTGATGAAATCTGCGTCTACAGTTGCGTTCTGCAGGTTGGTGAGTTGCCGAGCATCATGGTTGTTCCATGCTATGTCCGCATTTGCAAAGAAGGTTCGAACAGCTTGGTCATCACCGCTGCTCTGGGCAGCAATGGTCAACGTGCCTGCAATGAGAAAAACACCTAGCGAAAACAACCGAAGCTTAATCATGATCGAAATCATACACAGGATGATTGCTCCTGATAAACGCCGTTTCCGCCAGTTGAGGTTGAATAACGATGAGCCGACTTGTCAGGGCTCATCTGGCTCGGTGAGCGCATTGGCGGTTTCCCAGTGTTCGAAGAAGGTGGAGCGCCGCCCGCAACGCCAAACAAGTTTGCCGCACCAGGCGATCGTCCGCAACAGAACGAGATCAGATGTTCCTCTGAGATCTTCTTCAGCACTTGGGTCGGAGGGCCACCTCCTAGATCATGAAAATCTCGCACTAGGTGCATCTGGTCGTAGTAGCCAACTTTATGAGCGATGTCGAGCCAACTGCTTTGGCTTGATCGGTACTCCCCGATGGCACGTTGAAAGCGCGACACCCGCGCCAGGGCTTTCGGAGAAACTCCGGCCCACTCGAGCGATCTTCGCCCAAACTGTCTCTCGCTTATTCCAATCATCCTTGCGGCGTCACCTACGTTGCATCCGCCTGATGCCAACCGGTGCATGGCCCGTGCTGTGGGATCGAGCGATTGGACTCGTTGAAGCCGATGGAGGAAGAAACTATCCAATAGCCGCACGCGATCTCCAAAGCTCTCCGCATTGCCGAGCCGCTGATAGAGAGACGAGACTTGCGGCCCCAACACGGCATGTCCTTCTGTTCCGGCTCCCGTGAGCGGTGAGAGTGGTATTCGGAAGAGACGGTACAGGCCGAGCGGCCGGAACAGAACAACCATTGACTGGACGTGATCGCGCAGGATCAGACGCACCCTGTGCGCATCGATGGGACCGATCACGGTTGCTGCCCAAGAAGGTCTTAGTCTTCCTGTTCCAAGCGCCTTGACATCGTAGACCGAGCCAAACTGAAACTCCAGCATCGCCCCAGCGCGGGGAAGAACTGGTTCAATGATCTCAGCCTCGTTGGCAGCCGTTTTGCGCTGCACATACTGCTGAATAAAAGGTGACAAGAAGGTGCTTGGGGTCGCGCTCTGCGCTGTCAGCATAACCGTCTCCAGACCTCACTAAGACTTCTGACCTGGGTTCGAAAAGGGTAGATCCATCTTCTCCACATTGTGCAGGTCCATCTGGGTTGCCTTCCAGTCGCCGCCCTCTTTCAGCAGCGTATATGACACAAGCATATCGTCCTCTTTGACAAGATCGAGCTTACCGTCCGGATTCATCGCCGGATTCTTCCAGCTTGCCTGCAAAATTATCACGGTCGGAGCGATCTGTCGTACGTCGATCAGCTTTAAGGGCGGCGCGGTGACATCATGAAATGGGCCTCCGGGCCGATGCAGGAAGCTAAGCGCCTTCTCAACCGCGGTGCGACCCTCCACCAATGTGCCGAAGCGGTTGACTGTATTGGCGTCTACGGTCTGAAGGAGACCGAGTTGGCGGGCGTCGTGATGATTCCAGGCATGAATCCATTTGCTGAGGAACTCGTTTGCTGTTGTACGGGCAGCGGACAAATCTATTGGTTGTTCACTTTTCA
Source organism: Granulicella arctica (assembly GCF_025685605.1). Lineage (NCBI taxonomy): Bacteria > Pseudomonadati > Acidobacteriota > Terriglobia > Terriglobales > Acidobacteriaceae > Granulicella > Granulicella arctica. The sequence continues at coordinate 291,712 of NZ_JAGTUT010000001.1, read as the reverse complement.
GGACAGAGGAGGCAGCGAGTGCGATTCCTGTCACGAGAAAATTGCGTCGGGAGGTCGAAGTAGTTGTCATAGGGAGACCGTAGTCTCGCGGCGAGAGTCGAGCCTAGTACAAACCCGACATGCAGCATAAAAAGTTGCTGCAACGAGCTCGGCTTTTGGGCTACAGCTGAAGCTGCCGGAATCTCTTCGCTACAACAGGCCGATGCACTCCTCTAGACGTCGCGGACGATTAGTCCTCATAAACGCGGTTGCCGTCAGTCGAGACACTTGCACAAATGTCTTCTAAGCTTGATAAGCTATCGCCGTGACGCTTGTCCTCGTAAGGAAAGATGATTGAAAAAGTCGTACCGTGTCTGCATCCTGAAGTGCTCGTTCGTACGCGCAATGAACCACGATGCTTTTCAATGATCTCGCGAGTCACCCATAAACCTAGCCCCGTTCCGACAGTCGCCTTCGTCGTAAAAAAGGGCTCCCAGATTTTGCTCAGAACATTGGAGGGGATACCTGTTCCGTTGTCTGAAATTGCCATGTGAACGCAGCCATTTCGCGTTCTCGTCCAAATCGTGATGCTTCCTGTTCGCCCACTGAGCGCATCGAGAGAATTAGCAATCAGATTGGAAAGAACCTGTTTCAGCTCGCCCTCAATGGCGAAGACATTGCATTCAGGCTGTAATTCGGTTCGCAACTCGACACCATTGCGTTGCGCCTGCTTGCGGTAGAAAACGACGACCGAATCGACGGTATTACTAACGTCGAAAAGGAGCGGCGCTGTCGATTCCCGGTAGAACGCCAATGTCTGCTTCGTAATGTGCGCTATGCGCGTTAGTTCGTCTTCAGCCATCGAAAGATAAGTCGCGCCTTCAGAGCTGACGCCATCGCGGACGAGGTAGAGAAGGTTTGTCAGCGCTTCAAGAGGGTTGTTTACCTCATGCGCGATGGTCGCCGCGAGTCGGCCGGCCGCGCTGAGTTTCTCAGATTTTCGCAACGCCTCGTGAGCAGCGACGGTTTCACTCACGTCCATCCCGAGAACGAAGATGCCATCTACGTTCTCGCTAGCGTCATAGGTAGGTTGATACACGAAAGTGATGTACCGGCTTTCAAATGCACCACCTTCACCACGTTGTAGTTCGACCTTGACGCTATCGCCGCGATAAGGCGTCCCTGAGCGGAATACTCTATCGAGTAGATCCACAAACCCTTGCTCACGGACTTCTGGCAGCGCACGTATGACAGGCAGGCCGATCACATCGCGGTTTCCAATTAGCTGCGTATAAGGCGCATTTGTGAACTGGAAAACGTGCTCAGGCCCGCGCAGGATAGCGATGAAGGCCGGTGCACTCTTGAACATGGAGGAAAACAGGTCTGACCGTCTGCGTTCTTCCAGGAAAGAAGATGTTCGAAGAAGCACATTTGAGATTTGTTCCGCCAAAAGATCGAGAAAGACACGATATTCTTCGTTGTATGGAAGTCGGGGGCTGATGCCCGCGACAAGAACACCAGACAGTGCGCTATCGTTCAGACCGCGCAATGGCAACAGAAGCGCACTCTTCTGCGGATCCTGCCAGACGCCTCCCGTGATTGGCCCGACCGTTTCTTGCAGATCATCGAGTATGACGGCTTGGTGATCCCGGAGTATGCCACGAAGGGGCTCCGCGAATCCACCCGGTGCAGACATATCCTCCACGCTTACAACTTCCGCCAGTCTTGCAAAGTCTCCTAGTCCCGTTTGCGCTACGAATTGTGCGCGACCCCCGTCAGACGCACAAAGGTAAAGAGCCGCAAATGAGACATCATGGGCGTCTTCGGAAAGAACGCGAACACACTGAATTGCGGCTTCTTCGATGCTTTCCGAAATTGGTATGGCGGCAATCTTCCGGAGCAAAGCCAGCCGTCTGCGTTGAAGAACGTAAGCTGTAGTCTCCGTGCATGGACTAAAAATTCCGGCGACTTCACCTTGACGGAAGATTGGGCCGTACGAAAACGAGAAGTAGGCCTCCTCGACGAATCCGTTCCGGCTCACGAAGAGTTGGAGGTCGTCACGATAGATCGCTTCTTGGCTCTCTCGAACGGAGCGAAGAAGAGGTTCGACCACATCCCAGATCTCAGCCCACATCTCTTGTCCTGGACGACCAATAAACTGGGGATGCTTTGCGGAACCAAGGAAGGGTCGATAGGCGTCGTTGTAGAAACGCAGATATTCTGGCCCCCACCAAATCTCGATGGCATGCCGACTCGCAAGACAAAGGCTCACTGCATTTCGCAACTCCTCTGGCCACGCTGAGACGGGACCGGCGGGGAGTTCCGCCCAGTCGATCTCGCGCATCCGGCAGGCCATTTCCCCATTTCCGCGCATCAGCAGCGCTTTCAGGTGCTTTTCTTGTGTGTCATCTGCCGTCGTCATCTATTTGATGATCTCCAAAGCACTCAAACAGACCGGAGTAAGAGTGGCATGATTCATGTTTTCAGAGTGTTGAAGGCTGAGAGTGCTGCGTTCCCCCAACGCCCAAAATGGTCATCACAGAATACCTGAGCCCCCGCCCTTTCGCGATTTAGCGAGATCATCCCTGCATTACGCCTTGAAAAAGGCCTTCCGATAGTGCCATAGGTCGGCAGGTATGGTCGACTGTCACCGACAGACGCCTTTCGCGTCAGTTGGGCTGATGGATATTGTCAAGGTGGGCTGGCGTTGGCGGTATATCTTCGAGCTGAAAGTTGCTCAGACCCACTCCAACCAAACGAAATAGCTGATGCGGTCCAAACTCAACTCGCTCTCGTAGAGAGAGGGCGATGGCAGTTAGTTCGTTGCAAGAGCAGGGTGGAGACAGAGGAGTTAAGCTGCGGGTGATCGTGGCAAACTCTCTCGTCTTTAGCTTGAGAACGACTGTCCTTGCGCACCGCGCATTTTCGCTTGAACCCCTCCAAACCTTCTCTGCGAGGCGACGGATCAAAAGTTCCGTTTCAGCAAGCGGAATGTCACGCTCGAAGGTGTCTTCTGCAGATATCGACTTGCTTGCTCGATTTGGCACGACCGGATTATGGTCGATCCCACGGGCGAGCTGATGGAGCCGAATCCCGTAGCGTCCAAAGTGAGCCTCCAACTGCGCCAAGTCGAGATTGAACAAATCGCTGATGGTGGCGATGCCGACAGCCTTCATTCGAGACTCGGTGACTTGTCCAACTCCTGGTATCCGCCCTACGGTCAACGGCTGTAAAAAGCTTTGTGCTTCGTGGGGTTGAATAACAAATAGCCCGTCCGGCTTCTTCCAGTCAGAAGCGATCTTCGCCAGAAACTTGTTGGGCGCGACGCCGGCAGACGCGACTAGATTGAGCTCTGCACGTATCTGCTGCCGAATCGTCTTAGCCACGAGGGTTGCAGTGGGCAAGCCTGTTTTGTTTTCCGTCACGTCCAGATACGCCTCGTCGAGAGAGAGGGGCTCGATCAAATCTGTATGGCGTTCGAAAATTCCCCGGATAGCTCGTGAGGCTTCTTTGTAGCGGACGAAGTCAGGCGGGATGAAGACCGCTCCGGGGCAAAGACGCTCTGCCGTAAGCGCGGGCATCGCGGATCGTACTCCAAAACGACGCGCTTCGTAGGAAGCGGCGCACACAACCGAGCGATTGCCTCGCCATGCAACAACGACCGGCCTCCCCCGCAAGTCTGGATTGTCTCTCTGTTCAACGGACGCATAGAACGCGTCCATGTCGATATGCACGATTTTGCGTGGTGTCGGAGCGCCGTTCACAGATAGCGGAATGAGTGGATTCTGGCTCGGCACTCTAGAGACGCTCCTCTCGGAATTGTAAGCGAAGATAAGGCGAAGAACCTAGAGAAACTTATGACTGCACTATGGATTGTGCAAGGTTGACTTCCACCCGGAAGCGCGGAGTATGCTGAGATTTCGTAAGAGAACAAAAGGCGAAAACGCAATGGCACTGCAATCACGAAGCGCGGCTCTACGGCAGGAGATCGAGAGCAGCCTTGCGTCTCGAATTCCCGCCGCCTTATCGCCTCAGGCTGTGCAAGCTCCCCGGCTTCTCCCTATCAGCAATGAGTCTGTAAGCGCCCTACTCGACGGCGGATTGCCCATCGGTGGCATCTGCGAATTTACCGGTCCTGCCTCGGCCGGCAGGACATCGCTTGCTTTTTCTGTTCTGAGTGAAGCGACGGTCGATTCCGCCTGCGCCTACATCGACGTGAGTGACAGCCTTGACCCGAGAAGCGCCGCCGCCGCCGGAGTGCGACTCACGAATCTCCTCTGGGTGCGCTTTTCGGACGGGCAGGAGGCGCGAGCAAGCTCTGCCCAACCCAGCCAATCCGTCATGCCTAAGCGAGATGATGTGGGAGATAGATCGACCCAGCATCACGGTATCCGACACCCACGCACCGAGACGAAGGGCATCGATCGGGCATTAGAGAAGATGCTTATTCAGAAGGCAGAGACGCGGCTCAAGAAGATGGAAGGAACCCCGGGCTTTCCAAACCAAAATCTTAGCCTCGCGGCCGCCTCGGAGGAGCAAATCGCGTTCGAGCATTTCAACGCCCGCCGTGCCGATGCGTCTGATCCTTTACGGCAGATCGACCGCAGAGCTGCGGACGATGCCCGCGAACGCGCCCAATTACCCGCAGTCGTACAGGGCGGGTTGAAACGTGAGACCAAACCGTGGAGCAAGTTGGATAAGGCTCTCCGGACAGCGGACCAGATTCTTCAGGCTGGAGGCTTTCGGGTCGTAGTGCTTGACCTCGTCTCCGTCACCCCAGAGCAAGCACTTCGTATCCCGTCAGCGACCTGGTATCGGTTCAGCCGCGCCGCGCAGGAGGGCGATGCCATCCTGCTCCTCCTGACGCAGGAGCCGTGTGCCAGATCGAGCGCAAAGTGCGTGCTCGACTGTTCCCCCCGCATAGCTGCAAACGAATCAACCCATGTCCTCAGCAGCATGATCCACACAGCGGAAGTCATTCGCCAGCGTGTAGCGAATCCTTACGGTGAAAAAGCACCGGGCCGAGCGGTCGAGTGGAGTTCGACCGCGCCGTGGATGCGCGCGGCGGGGAGATAGCCGATGGAATATGCCGCGATCCACATCCCGGAGTTTCCTGTCGTTGCATGGCTGCGATCGGATGCCGCCGCCCGCTCCCATGCCCTCGCCGTAACCGAGGGCATGACGCCACTCCAGCGTGTTGTCTCCATCAATCGCTCAGCGAGAAACCAAGGCGTCTCGCGCGGCATGAGCAAGGTTCAGGCCGAGGCCATTGGATCATTAATCTTCCGTAATCGTTCTATCGCGGAAGAGACCATATCGTTTGAGGACGTGTTGGAGATCGCCGAGCGGTTCTCCCCACGAATTGAAGCTCTGTCAGGACCGCTCAACAGCTACGCTCAGGCCCATTCGTTATCTGTCTCGCTCCTGATAGATCGCACTGGCACCGAGACATTGTTCGGCACCGCAGAACAGTACGCCCGAAAGCTGAAGTGTGAGTTTGATGCGGCAAGTTTTCCTTGCAGCGTAGCCACTTGCTCGAACGCGGAAGCAAGTCTGCTACTCGCTCGTTCGCATACTGGAGTGATTTGCGTCCAGACAAACGAACTGGCAAAGAGGCTTGCTCCACTGCCCATCTCATTGCTCCGCTGCGATGAAGCCACTTTGACTGTGTTTGGCAGGTGGGGAGTGCGGACGCTTGGAGAGCTTGCGGCACTCCCCGAGACTTCGCTCATCAGTCGCATCGGACAGCAAGCGAGACGCCTGCAGCGTCTCGCTCGTGGCACAGAAGATCATCTGCTTGTACCGGAAGAGGCAGATCTTGTTCTCTCCGAGACCGTGACACTCGATACGCCGCTCGTCCTACTGGACTCGCTGCTCTTTGTCGCCTCGCCGATGTTGGAACGCATCATGCGCCGCGCCATCGAACGTGCCTATGCGCTGAGAAGTCTGACCCTTGGCTTGCAACTGGAGAAAGCCCCAGCCTACGAGCGGCACATCCGTCCCGCAATCGCTACGCAGAACCGCGACTTGTTGCTCAAGCTGCTCAATCTGGACTTGCAAAGCCACCCGCCGTCGGCGGCCATCCTTGGCGTGACGCTCACGGCAGAAGCCGCGCGTCCGCAGACAGCACAGCGCGGCCTTTTCCAAGCCCAGTTTCCAGAGCCGGACAAGCTCGACATCCTCCTCGCAAGACTCCGCTCGATTGCCGGCGACCACAATGTAGGCACACCGGAACTAAGAAACAGTCATCGTGACGATGAAGTCACAATGACATCGTTTCGTCCCAGTGTCCTCACTCCGGGCGCGTCCGTGTCGAAGCCGTCATGTCTTGCGCTTCGCAGGTTCCGTCCGGCCCAGCCCGTCCGGGTGTCGTTGAAGAACGGAACGCCGTCACTTCTTTTCTGGCAGGGCGGACGACTAGACCTTGCCGAAGTTAAAGGCCCTTGGCAGTCGAGCGGTTATTGGTGGGATGGTCGAACATGGGAAGCTGACGAATGGGATGCCGTCGTTGTGCAGCCCCTCTACGCCCTCCGCCTTCGTTATGAACGCGCACCGAAGGCGTGGACTATCGCAGGTGTGTATGACTGAGCACTATGTTGAGTTCCACGCCCGCTCTGCTTTCTCCTTCCTTGAAGGAGCTTCGCTCCCCGAGGCTTTGGTAGAGCAGGCCGCCAATCTTGGAATGCCTGCCCTCGGCATCCTCGACCGCGACGGCCTCTACGGAGCGCCACGTCTTTACACCACCGCGAAGAAGTTGGGGCTGCGCTCTCACGTCGGAGCTGAGATATCCGTTAGCGATCTTGGTTTGCAGGTGCAACCGGCAGAGTGGCAACCGCATACGATTCCTCAAAGACCAGTGCGGCTTAGCCTTCTCTGCGAATCGCAGACAGGCTATCGCAATCTCTCGCAGCTCATCACCGGGTACAAGCTCAGGCAGAAGACGAAGGGGGAGGGCGTTGCCACGCTTCGTGAGGTCAAGGAGCGGTGTGAGGGATTGGTTTGTTTGACCGGCGGCGATGAAGGACCGCTTGCCGCCGCACTCGAAAGAGGTGGCATGGATGAAGGACGGCGCCTGCTACGCTCACTCGTTCAGACCTTCGGCCCGAACAACGTGTACGTCGAACTCCAACGCCACCGCATCCGCGAACAGGAAGCCCGCAACGAAGCCGCAGTCTCCCTCTCGTACGAGTTTCGTCTTCCCATTCTTGCGACGAACGGCGTCAACATGGCGACCGCTTTAGAGCGAGAGGTACTTGATGTGTTGACTACTATTCGCCATCACACATCGCTTGACGCGGCCGGTCTGCTCTTGCAGCACAACGCAAACCGTTATCTCCGGTCAGCGCAGGAAATGGCCGCGCTTTACAAAGACATTCCCCAGGCCATCGCCGAGACACGCGAGCTGTCGTCCCGCCTCCAGTTCGAGATGAAGGACATGGGATACCAGTTCCCGCTCTACCCAGTCGGCGACGAGACGATGGATAGCTTCCTCTACAAGAGGACGATGGAGGGAGCGCTCAAGCGCTACGGCGCAAAGAGCAGCGCCAGCCTTCGCAAGCGCGCAGAGAAGCAGGTTGAGAAAGAGCTTGCGCTCATCGCCAAGCTGGGGCTCGCTGGATATTTCCTCATCGTGTGGGACATCGTTGAGTTTTGCCGGAAGAACGGCATCCTTGTACAAGGCCGAGGCTCCGCCGCCAACTCCGCTGTCTGCTACGCACTCGGCATCACCGCAGTTGATCCGGTAGGAATGGAGCTGCTCTTCGAGCGTTTCCTGTCCGAGGTGCGCGGAGAGTGGCCAGACATCGACTTGGATCTTCCTTCGGGGGAAGACCGCGAGAAGGCGATCCAGTATGTTTATACCCGGTACGGCCAGTTGGGAGCCGCGATGTGTGCGAACGTCATCACCTATCGCGGCAAGTCGGCGGCTCGCGAGGTTGGAAAATCGCTGGGCTTCGATGAGGCCACGCTGACCCGCCTTACCCGGCTCGTCAGTGCGTGGGAGTGGAAGGGCGCGACCGACACGATGCAGGAGCAGTTCCGCGTTGCCGGATTCGACCTCGCGCATCCTCGCATCGCCAAATATCTAGAGCTTTCGATTCGGATGCTCGACTTGCCGCGCCATCTGGGGCAACACTCAGGCGGCATGATTATCGCGCAGGGCCAACTGGCTTCCGTTGTTCCCATCGAACCGGCGAGTATGCCCGGTCGCAACGTCATCCAGTGGGACAAGGAAGATGTCAGCGATATGGGCCTCATCAAGGTAGACCTGCTTGGCCTTGGCATGATGGCAGTCCTCAAGGACTGCACCAATCTCATTCCGCAGCACTACGGCAAGGCCGTAGACATCGCACAGATACCTCACGACGACCGGCAGGTGTACGCATCGCTCCGTAAGGCCGACACCATCGGATTGTTTCAAGTCGAATCGCGAGCGCAGATGGCCTCGCTCCCTCGCAACAATCCTGACAAGTTCTACGACCTCGTGGTGCAGGTCGCAATCATCCGCCCAGGCCCCATCGTCGGCAAGATGATGAACCCCTATATGGAGCGGCGTCAGGGAAGGCAGGAGATCACCTATCCGCATCCGCTTTTAGAGCCGGTGCTTCGCCGGACTCTCGGCGTTCCACTTTTTCAGGAACAGTTGCTCCGTATCGCCATGACCATCGCGGACTTTACTGGAGGCGAGGCCGAGGAGTTGCGCCGCGCCCTTGGAAGCCGCCGATCAGCCGACAAGATGCGGGCTTTGGAGATCAAGCTCCGTGACGGCATGAATAAGAATCAGGTCGGACTTCCAGCCCAGGAGGAGATCATCCAGTCGATCAGCTCTTTCGCGCTTTATGGCTTCCCGGAGTCTCACGCGGCCAGCTTCGCCCTTATCGCCTATGCGAGTGCATGGCTGAAGTTTCACTACCTCGGGGCCTTCACCGCCGCGATCCTTAATAACCAGCCTATGGGCTTCTACTCCGCTGCCGTGCTCGTCAAAGACGCGCAGCGTCACGGCCTTCGGGTGCGACCCATCGACGTGATGCGGTCGAGTTGGCCATGTACGTTAGAGCGCGAAGAAGACGGTTCGCTTTCGCTGCGTCTCGGCCTTCGCTTTGCCCGTGGCCTTCGAGAGACCGCCGCCGTAGAGCTTGAGGCTGCAAGGGAGCAACGAGCCTTCGCTTCTATCGAAGAACTCGCGCGTCGGGTGCCTCTGCTCTCCCGCGCTGACCTTGCCACACTCGCCGAAGTTGGTGCGCTGAACTCGATTGGCGAAGGTTCGCATCGTCGTGATGCGCTTTGGCAAGTCCAGAGAGCAGGACGGCAGGCAGGGCCGCTCTTGGAGTCGTTGGATCAGGACGAGGACCAGACTTCGCCATTGCAGGCCATGAATCCCGAGGAGCGCATGGTTGCCGACTACGCCGGGACCGGCATCACGGTAGGCCGTCATCCAATGGCTCATTGTCGCGAGCAACTGCGGAGCATGAACGTTTGCCGCGCCGAGGATCTCCGTATGCTTCGCCACGGAGTCAAAGCCCGCATCGCCGGCTGCGTCATTGCCAGACAGCGCCCTGGCACAGCCCACGGCTTCATCTTCCTGTCCATCGAGGATGAGACTGGCATATCGAATGCGATCATCGATCCCGAGCTATACGAGCAGAAGCGTTCACTGGTGACGTATGCCCGATTCCTCTTGGTCGAAGGCATGCTGCAAAACGTCGATAAGGTCATCCACATCCGAGCCAAACATATCGAAGCGTTGAGTGTCACCGCAGCGCCAACTCAGTCGCATGACTTTCATTAAATGAGCGAACACATGACATCGCCGGGTGACTCCCAGCCGCCGAAAGATTGGTGGCTGGAGAATGCCTGTCGAATAGCCGCGTTCCGACTGCGGCAGGCAAAGTACCTGAGTGCAAACACCGTTCCACTTCGAGAGCAGGTGAGGGACAGCGTTGAGTTCGTTCGGATCGTGTGGGAAGAGATCGAGCGTTCCTTAAGAGACGAGGCATAATTCGTCAGTAGTCTTTGCAGGGTTTAGACCCTTTCGCCTTGGACACGAGAAAATCCCTTAAGGCCGGACTTCCAACCGATTCGTCGCTCATCACGACTCGCCATTCGTCGCCATGCCTTGCGAATGCCATTCCATGTAGCGCCATCATCTCGCATAGAAGATCGTAGATTGGCGCAAAGACTTCGATGGAATGCCAAGCTAACTCCGAAAGATAGAGTTGATGGAGCGCGCGTCCCAATCTCACCATCAATTCCGCTACCTGCGGGTTCTGCGAAAGCAACACCTTAGCCATAGGTGCTTGTTCTGCTCCATTGAGCTCTAATCCGTGAAGGTGCCCGAGGAGGTAGCCCGCGCAGATGAAGGCGTCTCCAAAAACTTGTTGAATCTCCTGAAAGGCGTCGATCGCTTTCCCGCCGTCTCGATAAATTTCGATCCACCTTTGGGATGCCCTGCGACTTTCTTCAAGCGACTGACAAAAGGCCCTGTCAAAGTCTTCTAATGCTTCCGTTCGATATTGGGCGGAAGACCGGCAAGCGGCATACTCACTCCAGACATCGAGCGCCTTGATAAAGGTTTGCCGGGAGCGATCGCCACATTCCAGCGTATGCCCGTAAATTTCCGGAAAGGTCCTGTATAGATGCCCCTCATGTTCGACATGAGCTGCTTCGTGGGCGATGCATCCGCAGGCTAATGCCTGCTCTTCGGACTTCGAGGACAGCGTCATCAAACCCAAGCCAGAGCGCAGCACGATGTGGAACCGAAATTCATCTCCACGGTTCACAGCTACGGTGCGGGCAAGTTCCATCGTCTCGGGTTGATCGCTCATCTCCAGCGGAACGATTCCGTCCGGCAGATTCTGTAATTGACATGCGGTCTGCCGCGCATCGAGCGCAACCGTCACACCATCCAGAGCACGCAGGTCCATCCCGGTAAGCGCAAGGGCGTACAACGACTCTTCGATAAACGAGGCAATTCCGTGCTCAACTTCCTTTGAGTCATAGCAGGAAATGGAGACGCGGCATTGGTGGGGGAGCAGGAGCGTTCCTTCAGCGTTCTGGTGAAAGTCCAGGACGTGGTCACCCGTCATTTTCCAAGCCTCATAGCCGTCCGCGTATCAGCGTATCGGAAGAGTGTCTTTATCGCGACAACAAAAAAACAAAGATTCGTTGATCCGGTACGGACCGAGGAAGCTCCGGTTGTCTAGCGTCACGACTCAGTAGCGACTCATCCAACTCACTCAGGGAAACGTCTGCGGTACGCCCCCGCAAACTGCCCTATAAACCCGTGATCGGGGAGTTGGAAAACCGAACAGAGTACGGTTCCTGTGACCTTTAGCTTTAGGGGCCTGGACATACGTCGCAGGCTCCCCGACCGCAAAGGCAAGGGAATCTCTCGCGCTCCTGAAAGCGCGATTACTCTGTTAGGGGTTTCCACACCCCAGGACGGCGCGTCACCGTCCCAACTCCATCATCGAACATCCCCTCCGAGTTGGCAATTTCTGATCGAGCATTAGAACTCGACGCCAGCAACGCGCCGAACACACCGGGGACTGGCCGCCTTTTGAACGGACGGCAGCCAATTTCCTTACTGAAACGCCCATCCATTACCGAAGGGTTCGGACGCTCTGACTCTCAGTGTGCCAAGTGGCGTCTAACAGTGCAGAGGCACGGCGCGGATACAGGGGATTTCTGAGACGACGCCGGCGCGGGAGTAAAACATGGGCCACAGCGCAGAGGAATATTGTCACTCGTGTACGGAGACCGTTCATCTCGTCCAAGGGAAGTGGAAGATGCACATTCTTTGTGCCATCCGGTCCCGACCCGTTCGACTCGGTCAACTTGTGCGCGAATTACCGAAGGCCTCGAAGAAGGTGCTGACAGAGAACCTAAGAGAGCTTGAAGAGGCCGGACTTGTCATTCGCAGGGACCTTGGCGGCTCTGTTCCGCATGTCGAGTATGACTTTAGAGACGAGATGCGGCCCGCGCTTCATTCCATGCTGGATCACTTGGCCGAGTTCGGGCATTCGCTCTCTTTGCCGCCAGCCAAGCCTGCAAGAGGTGTCCCAGAGGAAGACCTGTTGCGCCGCGTTAAATGACCGCAGTCCGCTCGTCAATGATTTCGCGAAGTGCGATCACGGTCTTTCCCAAGCCCTGCGCGTCGAGTTCAGCAAGGTATTCGTCGGGCGTCTTTGAAGGACTCTTGAGACTGGCGCGATGATTCCTCGCAGCCTCCAGCACGAGTTCTGGAAAAGCGTCCAGCACGGCTATCACAAAATCATCGGGATGCTGCGCTTCGACATTAAAGTTGGCGAGGGATTCACTCGGAAAGTCCCCGAGATTAAGGGTCACGATCACACTGGCACCGCAGCGAACAGCTGCGGCTAGAACGTGCCGGTCGTCGCGATCCGGCAGCTCAATAGAGTCGATGAGGTGCTCGTATCCAGTCACCAGCGCGTCCGGCAGTGCCTGCTCCATGAGCTGCCGGGTACGTTCCAGATTGCCGCGGCTAAGGTCAGGCCGGTTCTTGAGGAGACTGCGCATCCATTCCTCGTGAACTTGGGCAGACCAATGAGCACGGAAGATACCCGTCAATGCCAGATGCATGAGGAAGTTGCGCAGCCCGGAAGGGTAGAGCACGTTTGCGTCGAAGAAGGCCCCGAATGTCGCCACCAATCAGATTCCGATCTCCTGGTCATAGGCAGCCAGTTCGTTGAGGGCCGCGAGGCGCTCCGCGTGGACTCGCCGCTTGTGTGCTATCAGGGACTCAAATCGCACCCGGCGATGAGTGCCAACCTTCCTGTACTCGATCATTCCTCCGTCGAGCAGTTGAATGAGAGAGGGCCGCGAGATGCTCAGCATGTCTGCAGCTTCCTGCGTCGTCAATTCCGCGTGGACGGGAATTACGGTGACGGTGTTTCCGCGACCCATCTCATCCAGGATTCCGACAAGCATCTTTGCGGCGGAAGCTGGGATGACGACCGTCTCGTCTTCCGGGGCACCGACCACACGAAGTCGAAGAGGGGTCTTCGAGCGGAGTCGGGAAGACAGGACCCGGCTCGTTTCCTCGGCTTGTTTGGCCTCATCCCGCGTGGGCAAAGTTTGAGTCAAATGGGATTCGGGCATGATCTGACCTCACCTCATTATCGCACCATTCGACGCAAACGCAACCAATCGAAGCATTCGCAACAGAAGGCCCGGACACTTACGCCTACCCGCCAGAAACTTAGTGCCTACATAGGCTGACAACCTGGGGGCTAAGCGGTACCCTTTGTCCCGCAACAATCCACTCCTGCAGCGTTCGGGCAAATGCCCCATACAAGACAATTCAAGCCGTGTGCGCGGTATCGAACTTCTCGTAGTTTGCCAGGTATTCCGTGATGATCCGATAGCATACGCACGATCGCGCTTCGAGTCCTTTTCGATCCAGTATGCTGATCACGCCTCTCTTGTAGTCGATTAGACCCTCCTTCTTCAGAGTTCCTGCGACCACTGATACCGTGGACCGGGTGCTACCGAGCATGTGGGAGAGAAACTCTTGTGACATTTTGAACGTGTCGAAGTGGGTTCGATCCGCTGTGATCAAGAGCCATCGCGAGAGCCTCTGCTCATAGTTATGCCTCGAAGCGCAGCCCGCAGACTGGGACGACTGTATGAGTTGAGCCTGAACGTAACGCAGGCAGAGGTTGTGGAACACCCCAAAACGGTCGAACTCTTTGAGAGCATTCGCATAGCTGCACCGGTATCCGACCCCCGCAACTTGCGTGTACACATGATTCAAGCTCTGAATAGTGCCCATCAGCGCCGACACGCCAATCACGGATTCATAGCCAAACATTCCGACCTCAACTTCAGCTCCATCGGGAAAAGTAGTCGTCATCGAAGCCATCCCGCTTTCCAAGAAGTACAAGTAGCGGATGGGCTCGCCCGGCTGCTCAATCTTGTGTCCAGATTCAAGCACAACACGCGTCAACTGAAGACGGCCAATCAGTTCGCTGTCAAAGGTTTTCAAAAGAGTATTTTGATATTTTGAAACGTTTTGCGCCTTTTTCTTCACTTATTGAACCTCAATATATCTGATGCGGAATGCAGTGCGAGCCGCAGTGTAGTCGCGACATTCGAATGCGCTAAACGCGATATCGAACATACAAAGAGTTAGCGGAAGACCTAATCTTCTACAGAGCCGTTGATCGGAATGTCGCCCTATATCGTTGGATCTTTGACCGCGTTGAAGAAGCGAGGTCTGAATGAGGAAACGCCAGAATGCCGATGGACGAACGGAGGAACGCGATGGCACAGTTTGCAGGAACGGTGAAGTGGTTCAACAACGCGAAGGGCTTTGGCTTTCTGGGACGCGATAGTGGCAGCGACGTTTTTGTCCACTATAGTTCGATTCAACGTGACGGGTACAAGACCTTGAAAGAGGGTGACCCGGTGGAGTTCGACGTGATTCAAGGGGAGAAGGGTCCGCAGGCTGATCAGGTAACGCTCGTTTCCGGCGCTCTTGAGGGGGCGAAGTCATGAAAAAGGCATCGGAAATCACGTTTTTCGTGGTCGATGACGAGAGAATCATCGCCGAGACGTTGGCCGCGATAATCAAAATAGAGGGTTTCTCGAGCTCTTCCTTTGTGAATCCTTGGGACGCGCTTGAAGCGGCGGGAGACGAGGTACCAGACTGGCTCATCTCGGATGTAATGATGCCGCAGCTTTCGGGAATTGAGCTGGCTATCAGAATGCAAGAGCGTTGTCCGCGCTGTAGGATTCTGCTCTTCTCCGGCGCAGCCGATACTTTGGATCTGCTCAAAGAGGCCCGCGAGCAAGGACATAGCTTTCAACTACTTGCGAAGCCAGTCCACCCGTCAGTTCTGCTTCAGCAGATTAGGGCCCGGAATGTCTGCCTGCCATAGACCATCATCGGAGCCAAGACGCTAGGACACCAGGGCTGAAAATTTGGTCGATTATTTGGACTAGCCAAATCAGTGTTTGCATGAGCGATTGGAGAATCTTTGAATTCGGAATCTGCATCAACCGCGTCCGCCTGCATTGTTGTTTACGGCAGTGATGACGTTTTGCTCGGGACTCGCACGATGGTTTTAGAAAAAGCCGGTTATACGGTCTTCTCCGCTCGTGAGACTTCAGATTTTCAAGAGATATTACTGGGCCGGAGCATTTCCTTGCTGGTGATCTGTCACTCCCTATCGTCAGAAAAGTGTGAGGCCGCGATCGAATTCGCTGAAAGCAGACACCCGGTGATCCGATGTCTCGTGCTCACCGCAGGCAATTCTCCTTGTTCCGAGAGGGCGCATGAAGCAGTATTGAGTGCTTTCGACGGTCCTCGAAGGCTTGTGGAGACGGTCCAGAATCTGCTCCAAAACATTCCCTCTGCCTCCGGACGATAGAAGTTCGGGTGATCAGCACACCACCGTCAGTTGTACCTGAAGGCAGCACGACGAATCCCTAATGCATCCAAGTAGTTGGTTTGGTGCCGGTCAGCCTGACGGAGCCACCTGGTCTGTGGGTATCCCCCGGTCGAAACGCCGATCAGCGCGTTCTCTCCAGAGCAAATGATTTGGAGACCACGATGGGCGCGGAAGATCAACCAGACGGACAATCAGAACTTGAGATAGCCCAAGAAATGCTCCAGGTTTCTGAGACGCGGCTCGCCATCGCGACAGAGGCTTTGCGAAAAGCTGAGGAGCGGGCTGTCGCTGGCCGCCTTGCCTTAGAAGTCATGCACGAAGTCAAGAATCCTTTGGAAGCTCTCGGTCACTTGAACTACCTGGCATTGCAAGAGGCTGACGACCCCGTTCAAGTTCGGAAGTATCTGCTCCTGGCCGAGGAGCAGATGGAGAATTTGGGTCACATCGCTAAGCAAACCCTCGGATTCTCGCAGCAGATGGAGAAGCCTCGCTCTGTTGATCTAGTCACTGTCGCCGAAGCCGCCATCCGCATTCACCAACGAACGATCGAAGAAAAGCGGATCCATCTGGTGAAAGATTTGCCCGAAGGCGCGATCGCAAAGGTCTTCACAGGGGAAATGCTGCAGGTCGTCTCGAACCTCATCGTGAACGCTTTGGACGCGCTGCCGGCTGAAGGAATTCTTCGTCTGAGAATCCGGAAGAGAAACGACCAGATCGATTTCGTGATTGCCGATAACGGTCATGGCATTGCGAGTGAGCATCAGGGAGCCTTGTTCCAGCCGTTCTTCACCACGAAGACGGACAAGGGAACCGGTCTGGGCCTGGCGCTTTCGAAGCGCATTATTGAGCGTCATGACGGCCGGATTCGAGTGCGGAGCAGCGTACGCCCTGGCAAAAGCGGCACAGCCTTTAAGATCTCGTTACCCCTACGCTAGGAGGTCGGCTGGACTTCTGCCCAGAGGTGGGTCAGAATTTTGGGCAGAGGTCGTTGGTCTTCAATCGAGGGTCCGATAAGGGTCCAATAACTGTTCCTTGCTGTTCCCAATAGCGCTAAAACGGGCCATCCGTTACGCATTGTTTCAACAAGTTACAGTTGTCCGGTTCACTGTCACGGCAGAGGTCGCGGGTTCGAGCCCCGTCGTCCCCGCCATAGATTCTAAAAGACTTAGAAGCTATGGACAACCGACAGTGACAATGAAATCTTGGCACGATACGGGCACAATACGCTCCTACCGTGCGTTTACTGCAATAGGTCCATAGTCGATTGTGCCCACGGGCACTGAAATTGTGCCCACATTCGAGACCATCATCCTTACAACCTTGCTCTGTGCGGCTCGCTTGTTCGAGTTCACGGCCTGCGTGCAAACGTCGAGCGTGATTCGACTATTCGCGTGCCACAAAAGCTCCTGAACGGTCTTCACGTCTTCCCCATTCGCCTTCAGCAATGTGCCGAAGGAATGGCGGAAGGTACGCCAACCGATATTCTAGGTGTTGCCGGCCTTGCGTGCGACCGGCTTGATGTAGCGCTCTATGAGGTTGTCAGGCCAGTACGGCTGCTTGCCGCCGACGGTCGGACTTGCGAAGACCCAATCCTCGGCCATCGGGTACGGGCTCTGACGACGCCAGCGCAGAAGGTCCTCCGCCATGTAACTGTCCATTGGAAACAGGCTTGACAGACGCCTCCGTCTTGCAGTCGCCGACCACCTGATGCCAGATGGACCGCGTGGCCTTCAACTCCAGGTTTTCAAAATCAACGTCCTGCCAGCGGAGCGCGAGCAGTTCGCTGACTCTCAGACCCGTTGCCGCGTCGAGCAATGCCAAAGTGCGCTCCCTGACCGACAACTTGCTGAGGAGTAGCTGGAGCTCCGCAAGTTCGAGAACATCGGGCACCTTCTCCCGCTTCGCGCTTTGACGCAGGAGTTTGATCGGATTGCGATCAGTCCACTCGTACCGCATTGCGTGATGGAATATGGCGCTCATCAGATTCCGAATCTTGGCCTTCGTACCTCTAGCCCGCTTGATGCCGTTCAACCACTCTTCAACTGCGACTGGTTTGATCTGGTCTAGGCGGTGATTTCCCCAGCGTGGCAGAATCCATCCCGTCAGATAGCATTCGTAGCCGGATCGGGTTGAAAACGCCTGCGACTCTGATTGTCAGCAGCGAGCTCTCTAAGTCCGTAGTGTTCGATCAGTTGCGAGATCGTCTCCGGCGCGCCTTCCGCCTGCGGGGTTCGTTGGTTTGCGTCGATGCGCAGTGCATGAGCTGCTTTGAGGCCGATGCTTCTGTAGGTAGCGTGTTGACCGAACCCACGATGGCTTTTCGCTGCTTACTGACTCCATCTGGTCCAGGCTCACGCCACCGGAAGATCCAAACATCCGGCCCGCTACGCCGCTTTTCGCGGTGCACGCTTCCTTGTTGATACCGTGTTCGCCTTGACATCTATTCTCCAATCCCAGGCGGCAACTGATGGCTGCTACCAACATAACCTTTCTGGGGCAGAGGTTGGACTGGTTTTGCACACCTAAGCACGGGCTTTTGTGACCGTCTGGCGTTCGATCCACCTCTCCAGCGCCGACTGGCGAAACTGCCACAGCTTGCCGATGTGAATGCCTTGGATCTGGCCTTCGCGCGCGAACCGCTGGAGAGTCTTCGGATGGATGCGGATGAAAGCCGCTGCTTCGTCGCTATCAAGAAGGGGTTCGGGAAAAATCATTTTCTGAGCGGGGCGGCTTGCGTTGGGTCACAGCTTGGTCTGACATTGGAACTCCTGGAGTTCGCTGACAGCGGTAAAAGCCGCCATCAGGCAAGATGTCACCAGAAGGAGTCTCAAAGCTCCCTCCGTCCAATCGTGATTCTTTATCGGGCGATCCGATGTGAGAATCTTTTTGAGTATTGAACTTTATTCAAAATGGTTGTCTGGAAAACTGGCCGGGACTCGAATTAGGCAACGAGCCTTGCGGTTTGAGAAACTTACGTTTCAGAGCATCAGCAGACCGTACACTCTACGGCGCGCCGAACAGAGCAATTTAGGTTGGTGCGTAATGGAACTGGGTCCCGATTTCCGCCTTTACGAATCGTTCGTCGCCATCGCAGAGGACTGCAGTTTCCGCAAAGCGGCCGAGAAACTCCCCATCTCACAACCCGCACTGAGCGGCCAGATCAAAAAACTCGAAGCGTGGGTAGGTCACAGGGTTCTTCATCGCGGTCGATCCGGGTCGGCGCTCACAGAACCTGGCCCTAATTTGCTCGTGTACGCAAGATATCTGCTCCACTTGCGCCGCGACGCAAAGAAGGCGTCCTCGCGAAACATTCTACGATGGAATGGCCGCTTAGGCTTGGCTACTCGCCATTCATCAATCACATCCTCATCGACCAAGCGCTTACGGCCTACAACGAGATCGTCCCGGCTCGGAAATAACAAAAACCACCGCCTTGAGCCTCCCAAGGCGCCTCATTGCCAGCCCAGTTTTGGCAGAGTCTCTTGGCGGCCCTCGAAATCGGGGATTATCGCTCGATCATCATCGTGAAGGCTTCGGAATCGAAATTTAGGTTGTGAATCGCCGCTCGGAGACCGGTTTCTACCACTTCAACCGCACCAGATCAGGCGAGTGTGCTCACAGAGAAAGCTTCGTAGCAGAACGCTCTAAAATCGTTGCAAGGATAATTGGGAGCTCAGGGGAGCCCGGCGGGTGCTTACGCTCACGCCGTTTGAACTTACTCCCGAAACGGAATCGCAGGGAGCCGTGACCGAGTTAGGCGCTGCCGCTCTCAAATACGCGACGCTGACCCCGCCAAGTCGTGATCACCGTCATGCGTAAAGAGTTGAACGAATGGCACGGAAAGGTCAGTAACGATGGTTTTTTGGCGAAGATTCAAGGATCAAAATACCCTGCATCCTCCATCTTGTACGGCTTGGATATCGCTACCTATCCCTCAAAACGGTTCTGTCGCAATAAGGATGCTTGAACGATCAAAAGCCGATGTGGTCGGGATGCTTATGCTGCCAAGGAGTAGAACTGCTGCGCGGGGGCTCGTCCTTTGCCTCCGTGTTTCATCTGCCCTTTCCTGATCATGTGCATAACTCTGATGCCGGAGAGAAGGATGCGGCGCAGCGAAAATCCTTGAAGCCGAGCATTGGTCTGGTTCACGGTTGATGGCACGGTGGTCTTGCTCCACGATGTGTTCAGGTACTTGACCTGACGCACGACGATCCGCTTCCTTCGTCCGGCATTCATGTCTTCGAGAGCCGCCACATTCGAGCCGCTCTTGTCGATGGTCACCTTCTCTGGTGCGCCGCTCCGCTCGATTGCTCGTTCGAAGAACCTGCGTGCCGTGGCCTTGTCGCGATGCGCCCGCAACAAGAAATCGACGGTGTCGCCTGCCTTGTCGACGGCGCGGACAGATACTTCCACTCGCCCCTCACCCTGATGTATGTCTCGTCCATCCGCCAACTTCTACCGACCTTGCGCCTGGAGCGCCGGAATGCCTTCTCCAGGACCGGCAACAATTTGATCGCCCAGCGATGTACGGTCGAGTGGTCGACGGAAGTCCCGCGCTCGGCCATCTCCTCCAAGTGCCGAAGACTCAACGGATACGAGCTATACCAGCGAACTCAAAGCAGAATCACGTCCAGAGGATTGTGCAAGCGCTTCAGGACCTTTGTCACCTCTGGATTCAACGTCTGTCGCATCGCTCTCCACCCCCCTCGCCGTCCATGCAAAGCATGGCAAATCGCGCTATTGCGACAGAACCCTTGGCGATCCTCCAAGATCATCCGGGTTGGAGTGCGGGCTATCAAAGCATCGATCTTGCCGGGATCGGCAAACGTAATCTCTCGAAACTGCTTGGACGGATCTGCCAAGTCGTGAATAGTAACGCGCCACCACATGCACCGCTCGAAACGCATATAGACGGAGCGAGCGGTCTTCTGCTGTTCGCATAGAGCGCAAGCCCTTTCATTTCACGGATATGGGGGAGGCAGGTCAACCCGGCAAAAGCAACAGGTCTTTCCAGCCAACCTCATTCTCGCCGTCGATCCTCGCTCACCGCCCATGCCCAACTCTAGGCGAATAAGGACGAAAGTCATCCACAGGCTGTGCAAGCCGTCATATGCACAGGTCGCTCCACACGATTCAGATCCCGATCTCCTCGTCATAGGCAGCCAGCTCGTTGAGCGCTTCCAGGCGCTTCGTGTTGGGCATGCGCGGCGGTAGGTCTCCGGCAATGCCGTGCCTCGTAAGCCCAGCTAGGAAATCTGCGAATGGTGCGATATCCGTGCCCACGCTGGCGCGCTCCAATGCGGTCATATAGCGGCTTCGGTCCCCGACAGGTATGACAATCCTGGGGTATCCGCCGGCAGCCATCATCACATTCATGAGGAACCGTCCGATGCGCCCGTTACCGTTCATGTACGGTTGAATGTATATGAAAAAGAAATGGCCCAATACCACGCGCACCGCGGGGTGCGTCTCTTCGCGGAGTAGGTCGAATAGGGTCGGCATTGCATCACGAACGGCCTCTGGATTCAGAGGAACGTGCATCGACTTGCGGATGTAACCTGCCCGGTGCGATAGCCGGCGAGGTCGGAGGGCTTCAGTAGTCCCGTCGTGACGCTCGGCGCAAACAACTCCCGATACTAAGCCCCATGAGCGTCATCGGCGACTTGGCCGGGATTCTCACCCCGCAGGACCTTTTCTACCGCTCTCTGTACTGATTGGAACGCCAGCCAGTATCCGCGTGCTGCCATCGCATTCCGCTGTCCACGGTCGCTCTCATTTCTCTCGGGGTTCCATGAGCCTGTGCGAACCCGTTCGATGAGTTCAGGAGTGACTTGATAGCCCTCGATCGAAAGGGAGTGGTAGGCGTCCGTCACGTAGACATCGTTCATGCGCTTCAAATAGACCTTGACGTCTTGAGGGAGGCCGGGAGCGTCGGGAAAGCGATCGATCACGGGCTGACGCATCGCCTGCCAAAGCAGCCGAATCCGGTTCACATAAAGCGAGGTTTCGCGACCATGCTGGGCCAACAGCGGCCGGTCTGCAAAAGGGTCTGTCTCTCTGACCGCATATCCCGCAGCGGACATAGTTTTCACAATGTCGTCGGCGATCCGGTCGCGCCCGACGTTGCGAAATGCTCCGGCGAGCCGTCCCGCGATCACGGTGCGGCCTCCGTCCAAGAGTAGGGCAAGAAGCCCGAAAGCGTCACGAATCGCCAGCAACACTGCGCGGACATCCGTGGAATGAGAGATTGGCGGTTGATTTATGTCACTCTGAACGCATGAATTTATTTCACGCTTTGAACGGACGCTCGATCAGACCTGTCCAATAGCGCGATAGCCCTTCGAGCGACGCATAGGACGTTGAGCCGGATATTATGCAAGAGGAACGAGTATCGAACCAATTGATAGTCAGCTTTCTCTCTACGAAGTACCAGCGGTTCTCTTGCCGTGGGAATTGGTCATAGTATCTGATTCACAGAGTTTGACATTTGCGTTGCTCGTCTCCCCTGTGAATTGATGGACGATGCAATAGGTCGAACCGATTGACCAATCCCAATGATCACCGCGTCACTTTGCTCATGCATCTGTAAGGTGATCGTAAAGTTCCTGAGAACAGTGTGCTTAGTCCATCAATTTACAGGGGAGAACGATCAACGAGTCTGCCAGGCCCTAGGTATTCGTTATTACGACCAATTCCTTTGCCAGGAGAAAACGCTGGTATTTCGCTGAGAGACAGTTGGTCATCGACTGGTCCGACAAGCGCTTGTCAGTTCCGTAGAAGTAATCGAAATCAAACCCTTGCTTCTTACCTTCTGACCGCCGCGAAGACGATAGGGGCACCGCGGTGATCTCGATTCACAACCTCAGGCCGAATCCCTCATCGAGTCCCACGCAGAGTGGGCGCGCTTACTTAGAGTCAACCGGTCGCTGCGCTGCCCGCCGCAACGAACTCCAGGATCGACCTCGGAACGGCATGCCTAGCATGAGTCGCGCCGACTGAGGGGGACGATGTACCTGACCGATCACTGTTCCCGCCTTCGACATCGCTGTCCACACTCCCAGCGCTACAAGATTCAGGTAAAGCAGATTCGGCCCGTCAATCCCCTTGGTTTGTGTTGCATAGATGCTGATATGACCGAGCAGCGTGGTTGCTACTCCACTGTGCATGCATTGCCAGAGGTGGGTGATCGGCGATCTGTGAAAACTCAGGAACTCGTCTGCGCTTTGCGCCATGATGCTGTAGTTCAAAGACATTCATTCACTCCGTGAGGCAAATAGTTAATCCAAGTCGCCTGGTGGATACGACCGATCACCATGACTTCTGAGACGATCTCAACGTGGCAAAGAGAGCCGATCCGACGAGTGAAGGAGTCAGCGCACCCTGGAGGCTTCGCTATTTCTTGCGCTCGACGTCGTATTGCTTCGTCTGCTCTTGTTGCGCAGAGAGCGAGGGAACCCCCAGTTGTCGACGAAGAGAGTCTGAGATCAGCGTGCGGTCGTAAGGATCCTGAGTCGTCGGGAGATCATTTGGGGTCAGAAACTGAGTTCCGTAGATCTGAGGCTGTTTGATGGACTGAAGATAGCGATCGAGCGTTGCCGTGGCGATCCAAAGCGCGTCTCCGTAGCCCTTCTTCACTGCAATCATTGCGAGAGTATGAGCGAGCAGGTAGTCGTTGGGACCGGAGCCATGCTGGAACAGGAAGGCTGCCCAGGTGAAGTCTTCACCAGTATGAAGAGCGCCGGATCTGAGAAGTTTGAACGTGGCCTGACGACGCTCGGCATCGGATTTGCCCACCACAGGCCAGTCGATCTTAAAAGAAGGTTGACGAACCTTTTGATCCTCTTCGAAAATGGCCCTCATCTCCGCATTCGACGGAGCGTCGTCGTCTGGAGAGTACGTCCTATCGGGAGCCCAGTCTGTGGAGACGACAACCGGTCGTCTTGACCTCACCAGACTGATTGGGGGAAGCGGAACTCCTAGGAGCTGCATTAGGGCGTGGTCGTTATCTTGAACACTCAAGAGGTAGGAATCTTTGTCGGATGGATCTGCTGGGTTCACCACGGTGAGGGAAAGTGAACCGTCCTTCCACTCGGAAGCTGTAATGGGTTCGGTTTCGACGTCCCCGTTGATATGAGAGTACGAGACCGAGTCGGCTGTCTGGAAATGCTGCGGCCGTGCAAAGGATCCTGAAAACGGCTGAGAGGTATTGCCTGTCGGCTTCAGCGTAAGCAGTATCAGTGTTCGACCGCCAAAACCGACCACCCATTCTCCCTCTGCATTCTTAGGGGTCTGAGCTTGGGCAGCGACGCAAGAGCCGATACAGAATAGAAAGGACGCAAGGCAGGTGTTCAGGGCCATTCTTTGCATGCAGCTGATTGTAGCGTTGCATGGCGAGATGGACAGGAGAGGGAAGACAGTCGCTACAATCACCCATGGATACTTCGACCTATCGAGTAGGACAGGAAGTTCGCGTGACGCAGCAAATCGAGACGATCTTACCTGGAACCGTCAGTCTGGTTACGCACACAGACCAAGGCACGATGTGGATTCTCAGTGGGGACAACAGTATTCGGATCGAGGACACGACCATGATTGAGCCTGTCTAGACTTGACTCGCTTTTTGGGTCTATATCGAGGCTCTTCTAAGAGCATCTAGAACGCTGACGACTTGGGTTCGAGCCCACCCTGAGATCGTTGCGACGACCTTCCTTTGTGCGAGCCGACAGATGTGATTGGGTCGCCCATCCCTAACTTCCGCTATTGCGATTTCTCGGGACCAGCCTCAGTTGCTGTCGACTAAAGAACGTCGCGAAGGGTGAGTTCATAAGCGCGTTGTATGCCGTCACGGCGGACGTCGAGGTGCACTGCAGTACCAGCAGACTAATTGAATGCTGGGTCGTCTGGGTCGTCTGCTGGCTTCGCTCCGTTGATCGCAGTGATCAGGTCACCAGCTTTAAGACCGGCAGCTTCTGCGGCCCCGCCGGGGAAGACGGTTTTGATCTGATCGCCGTCGTCCTGTCCGTCATAGAGAAATCCTGCTCGACTGAAGTGTTCTGGCTGATCCCAGTCTGGCAGCTTCTCGAGATACATGGCGCGGTGACGGCAGTCTATGGTTACGGTGAAGTGCGTTAGGGTTCTCTGACCTATGTTCCCCGCCAGCTCTTGCTCATCTTTTCCAGTGACCAGCCGCACCACAGGGTCGGCAAAGCAATACCGCCCAGTTCAAGAGTATGGAGCCTTACAAACCATGCGTCGGGCGCGTCTCCACCCAAACCTTTGCCGGTATAGCCAAGCAGCGTTGCGTTCAGCTTCTTCTGAAGATGGTGCTTGTTGACAAAACCGTCATTCTAAAACAGCCCATTTTGGTTACCGGAATCCAGCTGAAAGCGCCCCTTGATACCGTCGACTCTTGCGTCGAAATAAATCCCGTTTCCGTCTTTGTTCAGCACGAGGGGAACGCTGGAGCCGCTACCGCTATAGGAGAACTTGGCGAGATCGATGAAAGTGAGTTGATTCCTCCCGAAATCGATTCGCACCGCGAAGCTCTGCAGTACCTCCCGGCCGCGCACCCATAAGGAACTTATAAGCAAAAACATCTAAGAAGTTAGATGGCAAGATGAGTACGATAGAGGACGATGAAAGCATCTCTGACCAGTTTGGAGTACTTCGCGTTACGGCGATTGCCTAGAACCCTGCCGGTTCGCTTACTGATGGGGCTCGTCGCTGTTACGCTCACGTGCTCGATGGCCTGTGTAGCCTTTCTGTTTCACTTCAATCTTTCAGCGGCGGGATCCCTCCACCTTCTTCTTGTTGTCCTGGTTGCTCTTCACTGGGGGTTTGGCGAAGCCACCGTCATTTCGGTGACATCAGTTCTCTGTCTCGATTACTTCTTCACCCCGCCTATTTTCGCATTTTCTGTGGGTAATCCTGACAACTGGTTATCGCTGGCGACCTTTGAGGCGGCGGCCTTGCTGGTGAGTCGGCTATCGTCAAAAGTTCGTTTGCATTCGAAGCTGGCGGAGATGGAGCGTGCACGAACTGCAACCTTGTACGAGCTGAGCCGTGCCGTTCTTTTGATCGATTCGAGAAGCTCTGTAATCGATCAGCTTGCGGATCTAATACGAGAACTGCTCAAGGCAGAGTCGGTTGATCTTTGGACGTTGGATGCAACCTTTCCAACCTTTCCCAAGAATGAACTGCGAGCAACGAAGCACGGTCAACATGAGTTGGAACAGGGCGATCGGGACGATATTGAAGCTCAGACATCGATTCGTGTGTTGAAGCTTGGAACGACAACAATCGGGATGATGGTGTTGCATCGGTGGGAAGTGGACCCACTCCTGGCAGACGCGGTAGCCTCTCTGGCGGCGCTCACTCTTGAACGTGCGCGCGCGCTTCAGCAGGAGAATCGCGCCGAAGCAGCGCGAAATACCGAACTGCTACGCACAGCCGTTCTGGATGGGCTGGCACACGGCTTCAAGACGCCGCTCACAGCTATACAAACCGCCAGTTCCGGGTTGTTAGCCATTGGTCACATGACAGAAACACAGACTGAGCTTGTGTCGATCATCGACGAAGAAGTAGCGATGTTGGCAAAGCTCACAACAAGGCTGCTGCAGACTGCAACTCTCGATGCCCAGGAGATTCGTCTTCGGCGCACGAGACTTTCAGTCGTCGCTCTTGCTGAAAATACGATTCAGCAGCAGACGTTAGAGAATCAAAGCAGGCTGAAGATCGTGGCACACAGCGGCCTGGTAGACATTGAAGTTGATCGGCAGCTTGTGGAGTTAGCGATTCTTCAATTGATAGACAATGCGTTGAAATATTCCTCCGTGGGCAGCATCATCGATATCTTGATCACCCAAGATGCATTCGAAACGACGCTTGCTGTCAAGAACTCTGGATCCTCGATCCGCGCAGACGAGCGGGAACGCGTTTTCGAGCGGTTCTATCGAAGCCCTGATGCGGCACATGGTCCGACAGGCACAGGTCTTGGTCTCTCGATCGTCAAGAAGATGGCCGAGGCGCATGGGGGCACAGTTCGAGCACTCTCGAAGGACGGCATTAC
Organism: Granulicella arctica; assembly: GCF_025685605.1. Lineage (NCBI taxonomy): Bacteria > Pseudomonadati > Acidobacteriota > Terriglobia > Terriglobales > Acidobacteriaceae > Granulicella > Granulicella arctica. The sequence goes on along the minus strand of NZ_JAGTUT010000001.1, from coordinate 265,252 downwards.
GACCTTTTCTTTCACCCTGCAGCATTACAAAGGGACGCGAAATGGATAGCACAATCGGTATGGTTCTCTTGGTGGAAGATAACTCCTCGGTTCGGCGTGGTCTCCGTGCTACGCTCTCCGCCCTTCACTTTGATATCGGCGAGGCCTCCACTGGTGAGGAGGCGTTGCTGCGGCTCCGCATGGTGGCCTACGATGCTGTCCTGATGGACCTCAATATGCCTGGCATGGGTGGAGTGGAGGCCTGCAGGCGGGTACGAAAAGAGTTTCCTCTGCTTCCCATCCTTGTGGTGACGGTGCGGGACCGCGAAGAGGACAAGATTGAAGCTCTCGATGCCGGAGCCGACGACTTCATCACAAAGCCGTTCCAGATACCTGAACTGGCAGCGCGGATACGGGCTGCTGTGCGTCGGCATCGTACGCCGAACGTTGCCGTTGTCGAAGCGATCCGCATCGGGATCTTCGAGCTCCATCCGACTCATCGACTTGTCAAGAAAAACGGTCATGAGATACGGCTTACACCTACCGAATTTGACTTGTTGGCTTACCTCATGACTCATGCCGGTGAGCCTATCTTGCATTCCAAACTGCTGAGTGCTGTCTGGGGATCAGAGTACGGGGAGGAACGGGAGTACCTTCGTACGTTCATCCTGCAATTGAGACGTAAGCTGGAAGATGATCCTGCTCACCCGGTTTATCTCAAAACGGTGAATTATCTTGGCTATGTCTTTTCTGACGCTCAGTCAGGGATGGCTCAAGATCTCTAAAGAACAACGGCTGGCACGCTATCGCTATTATCCAGGACTCTTTTCGAGTATCTGAGAAAGCTTGACCAAAACCAGCAACATTCGTCAATCCTTATGCCTTCTTCACGGCGAAAGGAAGACTGTTGGGGATGGACAGGGACGAGGCTGCTGTCGAGCCTACGACCTGGCTCCCGAATGAGGCTTTCTATGTGGGATCTCGGATGCATTCTGGCCAGCGTGGCCTTCTTCGCAATAGCAATCGCCTATACCACCGGATGCGAACGCCTCGGCATGAAAGCAGAGAAGTAGCTATGGAGCTCATCCTGCTTGGCCTTGTCACCGTCGCCCTTCTCGTCTATCTCGTCTACGCGCTCTTACAGCCAGAAAAGTTCTAACAGGATTACGTACTCATGACCGCCAACGGCTGGTTTCAGATTTGCTTTCTTTTTGCTCTCGTCCTGGTATGTACGAAGCCCATGGGCGTCTATATGGCCCATGTCTTCGAACGCGAGCGCACCTTCGCCGATGTGATCTTCAGGCCGATCGAGCGGTTGCTCTACAAGGTCAGCGGCATCGACGAAGCACACGAGATGCGGTGGACCGAATACGCCACCGCCATGCTCCTCTTTAGCCTCGTTACCATGCTGGCTACGTACCTGATCGAACGCATCCAGCATGTGCTTCCGCTGAACCCGCAACAACTAGCAAATGTGCCCGCTGACCTTGCGCTGAATACGGCTGCGTCCTTCACGACGAACACCAACTGGCAGTCGTATGTGCCTGAAGCCACGATGAGCTATCTCACGCAGATGCTCACGCTGGCGTACCATAACTTTTTTTCAGCGGCGGTTGGTTTGGCTCTCGCGGTCGCCTTCATTCGCGGCATCGCGCGTAAGGAATCGAAGACGCTTGGTAACTTCTGGGTCGATACAACGCGTGCTTCGCTCTGGGTTCTGCTTCCTGGCTGCGTCGTCTACGCACTCCTGCTGGTCTCACAGGGAGTTGTCCAGAACTTCCGCCCGTACGATCAGGCGAAGCTGGTTCAGGCCCAGACCATAATGACAACGGGCGCGGACGGAAAGTCTTCCACCCAGACCGTCACAACGCAATCCATCGCACAAGGTCCGGTTGCCTCTCAGGAAGCCATCAAGATGCTCGGCACTAATGGCGGCGGTTTCTTCAACGCAAACAGTGCACACCCGTTTGAGAACCCCACCCCGCTCTCGAACCTCGTACAGATTTTTTCCATCCTCATCATCCCTGCGGGTCTGACCGTAACCCTTGGCCGTATGACCCGTGCCCCCGCGCATGGATGGGCGGTCTTTGCAGCGATGGCGGCACTCTTCTTCGTGGGTGTGTTTGTCGCCTACTACGCAGAGGTACAGGCCAATCCGCTGCTGCACTCCGCGGCCATGCACATCGACCAGCATGCCTCACCCTTCCAGGCAGGCGGCAATATGGAGGGTAAAGAAGTTCGCTTTGGCATTGCCAACTCTGCTCTCTTTGCGACGGTGACAACCGACGCAAGCTGCGGGGCGGTCAACGCGATGCACGATTCATTTATGCCGCTCGGCGGTCTCGTTCCGCTGGTCAACATTATGCTTGGTGAGGTTATCTTTGGCGGAGTCGGGTCAGGTCTCTACGGCATGCTGATCTTCGTCATTCTGGCTGTCTTCATCGCTGGCTTAATGGTCGGCAGGACGCCAGAGTATCTCGGTAAGAAGATCGAGTCCTTCGACGTAAAGATGGCGATGCTTTACACGTTGATCTTTCCACTCTCCATTCTCGGCTTTTCAGCAATCACGTTGATGATGCCCAACGTCGGCCTCGCATCGCTCGCAAACGGTGGCCCGCACGGCCTCTCTGAAATCCTTTATGCCTATACCTCCGCCACCGGGAATAACGGCTCTGCCTTCGCGGGTCTTAGTCCTAACACGCATTGGTTCAACCTATCTCTTGCTGCAGCCATGTTGATTGGTCGCTTCCTGATGATCGTTCCCATGCTGGCGGTCGCCGGCAATCTCGCTCAAAAGAAGCTCGTGCCTCCTTCGCCCGGGACGTTCCCGGTTCACACTGCCCTCTTCACGATTCTGCTCGTGGGCACTATCGTGATCGTCGGCGCCCTAACCTTCTTCCCCGCGCTCGCACTCGGTCCCATTCTCGAACATCTCCTCCTGCACGTCGGCAAGGTCTACTAACATGGCAAACACACGCAAACGATCCCTCTGGGATAGCAAGATAATTCGTCGTGCTCTCGGAGACGCCTTCGTCAAACTTGATCCCCGCGTCATGATGAAGAATCCAGTCATGTTCGTAGTTGAGGTCGGCAGCATCATCACCAGCATCTACGTCGTCCGCAATGTAATGGCTGGTCATCATACTCTGCGCTTCGATCTCCAGATCACCCTCTGGCTCTGGTTCACAGTCCTCTTCGCCAACTTCGCCGAGGCGATGGCCGAGGGCCGCGGCAAAGCGCAGGCGGACGCGCTCAGGCTCGCCAAATCAGAGACGACTGCCATTCGCATCAAGCGTGACGGACAGCCCGAAGAGGCTCCCAGCTCCGACCTTCGCTCGGGCGATATCTGCCTGGTTGTTGCCGGCGGCATGATCCCAGGCGACGGCGAAGTGATCGAGGGCGTCGCCTCGGTCGATGAGTCTGCCATCACTGGCGAGTCTGCACCTGTCATTCGCGAGGCTGGTGGCGATCGCTCTGCTGTCACCGGCGGAACCCGTGTCCTCTCAGATCAGATCAAGGTTCGTATCACCTCGAACCCTGGCGAGACCTTCCTGGATCGAATGATCGCCCTCGTCGAAGGCGCCGAACGTCAGAAAACGCCGAACGAGATTGCGCTTAATATCCTGCTGGCCGGGTTGACTATTATTTTCCTGCTGGCCGTCGTCACCCTCCAACCAATAGCGATCTACTCGAGCGCACCGCAGACTGTCTTTGTCCTGATCTCACTGCTTGTCTGTCTCATTCCTACAACCATCGGCGGCTTGCTCTCGGCCATCGGCATTGCGGGCATGGACAGGCTGGTGCAATACAACGTCCTTGCCATGTCAGGTCGCGCGGTCGAAGCTGCCGGCGACGTCAATACTCTTCTGCTCGATAAGACCGGGACCATTACTCTTGGAAACCGTCAAGCTTCCGAGTTTATTCCTGCTCCTGGCATCAGCAGCGATCAGCTTGCCGATGCCGCCCAACTTTCTTCACTGCCAGACGAAACTCCGGAAGGACGAAGCATCGTCGTTCTTGCCAAGGAGATGTATGGCTTGCGCGGCCGTGAACTCGCAGATCTCCAGGTCGAGTTTGTACCCTTCTCGGCTATGACGCGCATGTCCGGCGTCAACATGCAGAACCGCATCATCCGCAAAGGTTCCACCGATGCCATTGCCGCCTTCATCAAGGAGAACGGCGGTACAATGCCGGACGAGGTTCGCAGTGCCGTCGAGGTTGTCGCCCGGTCCGGAGGCACGCCGCTCGTTGTCGCCGAAAACAGTCGTGCGCTCGGTGTCATCCATCTCAAAGACATCGTCAAGGGTGGCATGAAGGAGCGATTCGCCCAGCTCCGCGCTATGGGGATCAAGACCATCATGATCACTGGCGATAACCCACTTACCGCTGCGGCCATCGCCCGCGAGGCAGGCGTAGATGACTTTCTCGCCGAGGCAAAGCCTAAGGACAAGATGGACCTCATCAAGCGCGAGCAGGCCGAAGGCAAGCTCGTCGCCATGACCGGCGACGGCACAAACGATGCGCCCGCACTCGCCCAGGCAGACGTAGGCGTCGCCATGAACACCGGCACGCAAGCCGCTAAAGAGGCGGGCAATATGGTTGACCTCGACAGCAATCCCACCAAGCTGATCGAGATCGTTGAGATCGGCAAGCAACTGCTCATGACCCGTGGCGCGCTCACCACGTTCTCAATTGCCAACGATGTAGCGAAGTACTTTGCCATCATCCCGGCGATGTTCGCCGCAACGTTCCCCGTTCTCGGAGCACTGAATATCATGCATCTGAAGACGCCCGAATCGGCTATTCTCTCGGCCGTCATCTTCAATGCGCTGATTATCGTCGGCCTCATCCCGCTTGCTCTGCGCGGTGTCGGCTACAAGGCCATGTCGGCCGAGGCGCTGCTTCGCCGTAACCTCCTCATCTACGGTGTCGGCGGCCTTATCGCTCCGTTCCTTGGAATCAAGCTCATTGACCTACTTATCACTGCCATTCACCTGGCGTAAGGATTGACCATGCGCAAGAACCTGATCACAGCCGTGCTGTACACGATTGTCACGACACTCCTCTTTGGAGTCGGCTATCCATTCCTTGTCACTGGCTTGTCGCAGATCTTCTTCAGGGATAAGGCGAACGGACAGCTTATCCGGAAGGACGGCGAACTCGTTGGCTCGCGTCTCATCGGCCAGCCCTTTTCGGCGCCGAACTACTTTCATTCGCGCCCGTCCGCAGCCGGAAATGGCTACGATGCCGCCAACTCCGGCGGCTCGAACTACGCTCCCACAAGCAAGAAGCTCGTGGATCGCGTCGCGAGTGACACTGCGGCAGCGCAGACTGATCATCCCGGAGCAGACGTTCCTGTCGACCTCGTTACCGCATCAGCTTCGGGCCTGGATCCTCATATCACTCCGGCTGCTGCTGAGTTCCAGGTAAGCCGTGTTGCTCAGGAGCGTCATCTTTCCGAGCAGGACGTACGCAGTCTCGTTGCCAAGCATACCCAAGGTCGTCAGCTAGGCTTTCTTGGTGAACCGCGTGTCAATGTCCTCGAGCTCAACCTCGATCTGGATGGATCCAGCAATTGGACAGGGAAGTAGGAGAGCATATGAAAGTTGGGGGTCGGTCGCATAAGCTCGCGTAATCACGCGTGCTGGATGCATCACGTTGCTTGTGTTTCTCATATCTGGGATCAGTGAAGGTGATTCTTGGCCAGACTTTGCCTGACTATCCTTCAGCAATCAAGGCACCCTTTAGCTCTTAGGTCGATATGCGCACTTCTACAGTGATGAACGGAGGGACCCCGCTCGACTTGGCTTGGCTTTCCCGCCTAACTCTCCAACTACCAAATTGGATTGGTAGTATGGAGGCTCACCACCATCGGAGACATGGATACGGACGTGTATCCGATCAGGACCTACGACCAATCTGAGTACCTCACGCAATCGGAACTCATAGAAATCGAACAACGCCTACTCCAATCGAGAGGATCTGAATAAATTTGTCATGTCATAGAAGCTTTGCCCCTCCTATGACTACAATTGACAACTCGCTTTTCGGTCAACTCACCGGTCCCCAAACGGCTGAGACTGCAGGCAACAGAACCGGTCATGCAGCCTTGAGAATTGATTTCTAATTTGAGATATGGAGGGAGTGCGCAGGATAACGCCCACTTCCCTCTGATTTGTTTCTGATAAAGGGCAAAAAGAAACAGGCATCGAGCAGCAGCTGCCTTCCTCTCTTTTAGGATCCTTCAAGGATCTCGCAGCACAGCAGCATAAAAGATCCGCAGATTCTTCAGCACTTCGCCCCACCTCGAATTGCAATCGCTCAACGTAGAATTATGCACCAGCAATCATTGCTGACGTCTAATCATATTGCGCTTTAGTTCTAGGGGTTAGTCGGGGTCTGTGGTACTCCCGCGGCAGGAATTGGAGCGAGAAGGAACTTGACTCCATTCAGCGTTCCATTGCCGAGCACACGGTTGTAGCCCTTGGGAGTTGTAGAAAATACGCCGTTGTTGCCCGGAATGCCTGTCCTGAAGACCCCGAGCGGGATCCCTACATTCTGCAGCAGGGCAAGTGTGTAGACGTAGTAGTTTGCGTTGCCTGCTCGTCCTCCGGTCCGCTGATTGTTCAACGCCATCAGGCCGGCGAAGTCCGGGGCGGACGCGCTGGTGCCGATCACCCCGTAGTAGAGGTTCTGGTAGACCTCATAGTCGAAACTGTCTGCAGGATTGCAGGGCGAGACCGAACCACCGGGGCAGCCACCCATGTGCAGAGCTATATCGGGGACGGTCCGAAAGCTCTTGTTCCCAGTGCTGACGAGAAACTGATAGATGGGCTTGGTAAAGATGACACTGTCCCCACCACCTGATCCCCACACGCTGCCGGTTGCGCTGGTGCCGAAGAAGATGTCCTCCGTGAGCGGATCGGCATAAGCCTCTTCGCTTACGTAGGCGGAGTTGCGTGTGGCGCCATCGAAAGTCGTCGCGAGATTGGTCCCACCTACACCTGTAACGTGCGGGCTGGAGGCAGGGAAGTTTGCCGAAGCGAGAGCCATGCCGCAGTTGGGTTGAAAGTTAAAGCAATTCACCGGGATGGCGCTGAGCCCACCTGAATCGCCCGAGGATGCCACAAAGGTGATGCCCTGTGCGTTACCCTGCGCCATGAGATCATCTTCCTCCTTCAGGAGATAGGTGAAGTCGGTGCCTTCGTTATCTCCCGCCGTGTAGAAGATCTCAGCGCCACCGAACGACATGCTGACGATATCCGCCTTGTTGTCGCTCACGATCTTAGATAATCCATCGATGATGGATTGGTCCGACAGATCGGGGATGTTGTAGTGAATGATGGTAGCGTCAGGAGCCATGCCGCCGACCTGCTGGAAGTCGAGGTTGGTCTCGAACGAATCATCGTTGACGGGCGAGCCGCCATCCACGTTGATCTCCGAGAAGTTCGGTGTGGCCAGCAGTTCATGTGTGAAGTACTTCGTCATATCGGCGGGGATATAGGCGCCGTCGATGAGCGTGGCGATCGTGATGCCCTTACCGGTGTAAGTCTGATAGCTCGGGAAACTGTACGCCTGTTTGAGGTCGTCGAACCAGTATCCGCCCGCCGTGCTGTAGCGATTTGCAGGCAGCTCGACCGACGGCGTCACTTTGGCAGAGATGTGCGATTGGGTCCGCATACGGATCATGCTCGAGAGCCCGACTACCGCAGCGTTTACCTGCACCAGCGCATCCGGAGGAGTCAGGCTACCAGTTGCCGCCAAAGCCGTCCTTCCGCTCTTGAAGGTTCCGGTGGCGAGAGACGTTCCAAGCGCACGCTCGACGGAACTGGCTGCGCCGGTTACATGGACATGGTGTCCACTAACGAGAGTCGCCGACAGCCCATACCCTGCAAGCTGGTTCTGGATCGCCTTGATCTGGTTGGGGGAAGCGCCATAACGCGCATTGAACTGGGCTGGCGTAAGCCACTTCTGATAGGTAGACGAAGCGGGATCGTGCATCGCCCGCAGATCGGCCTCCATCTGATCGCGTTTTTGAATTGGGATGTAGACATCAAACCCAACCTCCTGGGTGGCGGCCGCGCGGCCCGCCATGACTGCTTTTTCTGCCGCGAAAAGTGTGGAAGGCAGGGCACTCAGGCTTAGGATCGCGAGGCCAAGAAGGGAAGAACGTACCGTGGTGTTCATGGATAAAGCCTCACATACAAGAATTGAAGTCTGTGGCAACCTCTTGGCAGCCTCTAAATTGTGCAACCAAGATGCTTTTCGTTTCGGTGATTCACCATCTGGAGCAAATAGTGGAAATTTGGTTGCAGCGGGCCAAACTTCATGCTTAATAAAGCCGTGCCAAGCTCTGGAGATCAACTCGGCTTACAGCAAATATCACTATGGAATATCGGCACCTTCGCAGCGTAATTTTCGGAAACTCAGAATCGAACTTGCCGGAGAAGCGATTCCGAATTCCACTCTTTCCTAGCACTTCTAGTTCTACGGGAGACAGAACTCGTCGGCAGAGAGCGACGCTAGGATTGAAATGCACAGAAGATCGCGATATGCAGAGATCGAAAAATCTCTTCTGAAATTGATTATGGAGATCGGAAACGCGCACAATATCCAACTACTGAGAAGTGCGTGCAGACTTATTCGTCTGGGCGGGCTTCTTTGCACAAGGCTGCGGCCAAACGTGTCGTTCCTAGCCAATAATGCGAGGATAATGGATGGCGAGTACACGAAGGGTGTTTCTGGCACAGGCTACGGGGCTGACCGGGGCTTCAATGTTTGGTCTGGGTTTCGAGCGAGAGGCTCTTGCGGGAGGGACGGGCGCGGGCGATTGGTATGGGCAGCCGATGCGTTGGGCGCAGGTAGCGTTCGTCGATGACGATCCAGGGAACTACAGTCTTTCGTTCTGGATGGACTATCTCAAGCGACTGCACGTGGATGCCGCCTGCCTGAGTGCGGGCGGTGTGACAGCCTTTTATCCGACCGAGATCCCTCTGCACCATCGGAGCGCTTGGCTGGGTTCAATGGACTCGTTCGGAGAGATCGCGGCGGGTTGCAGGAAGCTCGGGATGAACGTCGTGGCGAGGACGGATGCGCACGCTTGCCACCAAAATGCCTATGATGCTCATCCAGAGTGGATCGCAGTCGACGCAAAGGGGATGAAGCGGAAGCATCCGTCTGACCCGACGCTCTGGATTACATGTGCGCTGGGACCCTACAACTTCGATTTCATGACTTTGGTCCACGAGGAGATTACTCGGAATTATAAAATCGACGGCTTGTTTACGAACCGCTGGGCCGGTTCGGGCATGTGCTACTGCGAATCATGTGAGACGAAGTTTCACGAATTTTCGGGGAGTTCGCTGCCACGTACTTCAAACCCTCAGGATCCCGCGCGTCGGGAGTATATCGTGTGGCGGCAGCAGCGGCTCTTTGAGTTGTGGCGGCTGTGGAACGTCAAGATACGAGCCATCAATCCAGGGGCAAGTTACATTGCGAACGCGGGCGGGGGTGCGCTGAGCGATTTAGATATGAAGGCTATAGGAGAGCTTTCGCCGACACTATTTGCTGACCGGCAGGGGCGCAGCGGGCTGATGCCGCTGTGGGAGAACGGGAAGAATGGCAAGGAATATCGAGCGACGATGGGAAACAAGGCCATCGTCGGGATCTTTAGCGTAGGGATCGAGTCGAAGTACAGGTGGAAGGACTCGGTCGAGAATGGAAACGAGTTGCGGCTTTGGGTAGCGGACGGAATTGCAAACGACCTGCGACCGTGGTTTACAAAGTTCAACGCCAAGGTGATCGACAAACGTTGGATGCCGGTGGTCGAAGAGATCTATGCATGGCATTATGCGAATGAGCGGTACCTGCGCAATGAGAGATCCCTGGCGCAAGTGGGGTTGGTCTATTCGCAGCAGACCGCAACGTTTTACGGTGGCGAGAAGGCTCAGGAGAAAGTAGAGAATCCCTTGCTGGGAATGTATCAGGCGCTGATTGAGGCACGGATTCCGTTTGCGATGGTGCATGATCAGCTCTTAGATCTGGATTTGATCCGGCGGTATCGAACGCTGCTTCTCCCGAATATTGCGGCTCTTTCTACGAGACAGTGTACGCAGATCCAGAACTTCGTTGAGCAAGGTGGCAGCGTGGTCGCGACGTATGAGACGTCGTTGTATGACGAGTGGGGCGTTCGGCGAAAAAACTTTGGCTTGGCAAGTTTGTTTGGTGTCTCGTTCGCTGGGAAGACCGAGGGGCCGATGCTGAACTCTTATCTTGAATTGACGAAGGATCCAGCAACTGGGCAGTTTCATCCGGTGCTGACCGGGTTTGAGGACGCAGTGCGAATCATCGATGGGATTAATCGGGTTGTAGTGACACCGGCGGGACCTTCAGCGTCGGCTCCGCTGCAACTGGTGCCGAGTTATCCTGATTTACCTATGGAGGCGGTCTACCCTCGACCGGTATCGAATCCGGAAGCGGCTGTGTACCTGCGTGAGGTGGGTAAAGGACGTGTGGTGTATTTTCCCGCAGATATCGATGCGACATTCTGGGACTCGCTCCAACTGGACCATGCAAAGCTGCTGCGGAACGCTATCGTGTGGGCGACGAATCAGACAGCGCCGGTGACGGTGATGGGGCATGGCGTGATCGACGTTACGGCATGGCAGCAGAAGGATTCTATGACCGTCCACCTGGTGAACCTGACGAACGCAATGATGATGAAGGGGCCGGTGAGAGAGATCCTGCCGATCGGCCAGCAGACGGTAAGCATAAGTTTGCCTGCGGGTAAGAGAGTTACATCAGTGAAGCTTCTCGTATCTGGCAGCTCGGCGCCCCATCGTATGGAGGAGGGCAGGCTCTTGGTGGAGGTGCATAAGGTGGAAGTGCATGAAGTGGTTGCTCTTGATCTTGCCCAATAGAAACTTAGCTTAGGAGACTTGGTTGACGTGGCGCAGAGGATCTATTTCGGTGGCGAGCACCTTTAGGAGTAGAGCAATTCCATCGCTCACGTTCATGAAGCCCTTCTCAGTCTTCATGCCTCCGGTGGCTTGGAGATCGATCAATCCATAGACTGAAGCGTAAAGCAGGCTGGCTAAGGCAGAGTTGGGCACAACAGGCAAAATCGCAGCCTGCTGACATTCAGCAACGAGTAGTGCGAATGCCGAAAGAGAAGCCATCGCCGCTTCTTGCAGGTCGCCTTCCTGTTCAGCAATGGCGGGATCACTGAACAGCAATTGGTAACGATTTGCGTAGTCACGGCCATACTCCGAAACGCTTGCAGCGCCCTCTTGAGCTTTCGTCGCTGGCTGACTGGGTCCCATCCGAACGTAGTGAAGATCGCAGCCAGCTTTGAACCTCTAGCATAGCCACCGCACCCAGCAAATCATTACACCTCGAAGTACTTGTACGGCGCATTGTGGGATACTCCGCTCGCCAGCCCCGTAGCGCGAAGCGTCACCGCGGCAACTCCCTGGGATTAAGCAGAGCAGAGCGCGCTTGGGCTGCCACCATAAGATTCAGCAGCTCGTCCGCCGAGACTATATCGGGATTGCGCATCACAAACCCAGCAAGCTCCGCGGTATGACCTGCCAGTCGTGTGAGCGGCATCGACTTCTCATGTGGGGTAAATTCGTTCCGTCCATCAGGCACTTCGTCTAACACCTTGTGGGTGTTGGCAAGCTGCTGTTCGAGTTCAGGCAGAAGCCGTTCGGCGAGGGTCATGTGACTCCTTCCAAGGTTTGAAACTAGTATTTGCCGTCGATTCTATTTAGCATTCGACGCGAGTTGCTTCTTCCGCAGAATGCTGGCAGCGCGCACACAAACCAATTACATCCACAGAGTACCGCTCCACGAGGAAACCGACCCCGAGGTGCTTTTGCTTCGGAATCAATTCGATATCTTCGGCGGTGATATCGGTGATCGCTTTGCAGCGCGAACACACCAAGTGGTAGTGATCCTGATCGCTGATTTCGAGCCGCTGAGAGCCGTGGTGCAGACTCACCTCGCGCAGAATTCCGTTTTCAACAAAGATGTGGATGTTCTTGTAAACAGTTGCCAGTGAGATCGCAGGGATTCTCCTTCGCACCTCGGCGAATATCTCCTCGGGACTCGGATGCCCTGCCATCCCTTGCATGACCTCGTAGAGCACCTGTCGTTGGTGCGTCATGGCGATTCCATGCTGCGCGCAGACATCCCGAAAGGTGCTTCCACCATGGCCTAAGTTCTGACTCATATCCATCAGGCTCGCTCGTACCGTAGCTAGGGATCAGTGAAGCGAAGATTCGAAATAAGTCTCGCTAAACCGACCTGAAAGCTGCGCGTGCTAAGAAAGGGTGCTGCGCCCGACCAGCCTGAGATGAAGCTAGCCGGGCTGCGGGTTGATTAGACGACCGACGCGGTTACGTCGTAACGATCCAGGTTCATCACCTTATTCCAGGCAGCAACGAAGTCCTTGACGAACTTTCCATGCGAGTCGGCACAGGCGTAAACCTCAGAGGTCGCTCGCAACTGGGCGTTGGAGCCAAAGATCAGGTCGGCGCGAGTTGCCTTCCACTTCACCTGCCCTGTCGTTCGATCGCGTCCTTCAAACGTGTCCTTCGAGTCTGAAGTGGGCTTCCAGGTGTATTTCATATCAAGCAGGTTGACGAAAAAGTCATTGGTCAACGTCTCCGGACGATCGGTGAAGACGCCAAGTGTCGTGCCTCCGAAGTTCGTGTGGAGCATTCGTAGACCGCCGATCAGGACGGTCAACTCCGGCGCAGTCAGACGCAGCAGTTGAGCCTTGTCCAGGAGCGCAACTTCAGCGGGCTCCTCCTTCTTGTATCCATAGGAGCGGAACCCATCGACGATCGGCTCAAGCGGCTCGAACGATTGGACGTCCGTCTGCTCCTGCGATGCGTCCGTGCGACCGGCAATGAAGGGTACAGTGGTCTTGATACCGGCGTCCTTAGCCGCCTTCTCCACACCAGCAGCACCCGCGAGGACGATCAGATCGGCCAGCGAAATCTTCTTTCCTCCCGAGGCCGAAGAGTTGAAGTCAGCCTGGATCTTCTCAAGTGCCTTCAGCACCCGCGATAGTTGCGCCGGCTGATTAATCTCCCAATCCTTCTGCGGAGCAAGCCGGATGCGTGCGCCATTCGCGCCGCCGCGCTTGTCGGAGCCGCGGAATGACGAGGCCGAAGCCCAGGCAGTCGAGACTAACTCGGAGACCGAGAGGCCGGAGCTCAACACCTTCGCCTTCAGGGCGGCGACATCATGGTCATCGACCAACGCGTAGTCGACCTTGGGGAGCGGATCCTGCCAGATTAGCTCCTCGGCTGGAACCTCGGGTCCTAGATAATGGAAACGCGGGCCCATATCGCGATGGGTCAGCTTGAACCACGCGCGGGCGAAAGCATCGGCGAACTTGTCTGGGTTCCCCAGGAAGTCCCGGGAGATTTTGTCGTAGATCGGATCTACACGCAGTGCGAGATCGGTCGTGAGCATGGCCGGCTGGTTCTTCTTGTTGGGATCATGCGCGTCCGGCACAGTGCCCGCCCCGCCATCACCCTTAGGCTTCCACTGATGTGCGCCGCCAGGGCTCTTTGTCAGCTCCCACTCGAACTTGTAGAGGTGCTCAAAATACTCGTTGGTCCATTGCGTGGGTTTAGTGGTCCAGGTAACCTCCAGGCCACTGGTGATCGCGTCCCCGGCGATGCCGGTCTTGTAGGCGCTACTCCAGCCCAAGCCTTGGTTCTCGATCGGCGCCCCTTCGGGCTCCTTATCCAAGTGACTGCCCGGTCCGGCGCCATGCGTCTTGCCGAATGTGTGACCACCGGCGATCAGCGCTACCGTCTCCTCATCGTTCATAGCCATGCGGCCGAAGGTGACTCGTATATCGTGTGCAGACTTCAAGGGGTCAGGCACGCCCTCGGGACCTTCGGGATTGACATAAATCAGACCCATGGTCGTCGCGGCGAGTGGGTTTGATAGCTCGCGATCACCGGAGTAGCGCTTGTCGGTCCCCATCCAGGTGGTTTCCGCTCCGAAATCGACGTCGTGATCAGGCTCCCATGTGTCCGGGCGACCACCGGCGAAACCAAAGGTCTTGAAACCCATGGTCTCCAGCGCGACGTTGCCGGAAAGAATCAATAGGTCTGCCCAGGAAATCTTTTTGCCATACTTCTGCTTCACCGGCCACAGCAAGCGGCGAGCACGATCAAGGTTTGCGTTGTCGGGCCAGCTGTTCAGAGGAGCAAATCTCTGCTGACCGCGGCCACCGCCACCCCGTCCATCATAGGTACGGTAGGTGCCAGCCGCGTGCCAGGCCATACGGATAAACAGCGGACCGTAGCTGCCGAAGTCTGCCGGCCACCAATCCTGCGAGTCCGTCATGATGAAGGCCAGATCTTTTTTCAGCCCTTCATAGTCAAGCTTCTTAAACTCCGTGGCGTAGTCGAAATCCTCGCCCATGGGATCGGACAGCGCGGAATGCGCATGAAGCAGATCCAGCCGCAGATGGTTCGGCCACCAGTCGCGAGCAGTCCGCGGACCGCTAGGTGCGCTTACCGGGCTTTCGGCAGCCGCACTAGGATTGAAGGGGCACTTTGCATCTGCTGCCGACGCGCCTGGAACCTGCGCGTTCACTTCGGTCTTCGCTTCGGACGTGTATTCGGTTTCTTCGATCGCCATCTGGTCTCCTCCTGTGTTCTTACGGTTGATCAATGCCTTATTCTATTGGCAATCTGTGTGGTCGCGCCCGCCCAATTCTTGCGAAGCTCTACCGTAGCACTTGGCCAGATAATAGTTGTAATCTGAATAATCTTCCCAAGGTATAGGCTATCTCTTGTTTTGAAATCCCACACAGGCTCAGACTCGAAGTCGTTGGTGATGTCATGCTGCATGCGAAGCTGGCGGCCTGTTAGTGAGGTGCCGACGACCGATCCACCGTCGACATTACGTAAAATTGAAAGATGACGGTAGATGTACGAAAAGCGCGTGCTGACCGTCATATACCGCTTGGCCTGCCACGCATCCGAAGCCGTCATCCGACCCACGACCTGATTCCCATACCCAAACGGCGTGGAGTACTTGGTTGTCACAGGGACGGTGGTCATTGGCGTATGGTTGAGGTAGATCAAACCTGCCGGATCTGGCAACTGCTCAACGCGAACACACCCCACTCATTTAGCCTACTTCTTGGTTTATAACGACCCTAGAGAATAGCCTGGAAGTCATCTTCAAAAGGGATCAAGCGTAGCGCTCTTCTCTCGAAACTATCCATGTGACCTAATCAGTGATTAGAGTTCGGTTCGAGGACTTGGATCTCACATCCGCCGTACGAATTGTTTGTGAAGTCAGTCTGTTATCAGCTTGTCATAGTATTAGAGCATCTCTTCATGTAGACGACCCGCAAGTCTTCCGGGACACATGGATAAGGGCGTTCGGCAACTTCGTCGTATCCAAACACCGATTTTTCTCCATGAAATTCCGCGGGATGTTCGGAACGCACAGATGCAAAGAACAACCGCATGTTGATGTGTCAAGAGCGCCTCGCCCATTGCCGCGGAACTGACATTTTCAGCCAACACCCTCTATCGTAGTCCGTTCCACGTTCTCTTCGTGACTCGCCTTACTCAAGGGGTAGGTCGATCACCTCAATGGTGAACGGCGGAACTGTGTGGTTCCATTGATGCTCTTCGATGGAGACGACCGACTCTACGGGATGAATGGCTTCTGGATCGCTGATCGAATTTGTGGCTTCATAGGTTGCGGCATGAAGCGAAGTCATCGTCGCAGTACGCGTTCCATGGGCTCCGGCTATCGTGATTGACAGAAGCTGGCTGACGCTTGATGCATTGACCAGCTTCAAATAAAGTACTTTCTCCCTTGTACTCACAGTAGATGAGTAGAAGAAACGCTTATGCTCGCCTGAAATCGAACTTTGTGCAGTGCCATCACCAAGGTGTCCGGCGAATAGAGATTGTGCGTAATAACTCGGAGACACGTACGTGGTTCCAGCGTTGAAGCCGATCAGGTCCGTCGGCCACTGCATCGCGCCGGGGCTGACGTTCACGAGCAGCGGTGCATAACTCGCCATAATGATGAGGTCGCTGTTGCGCTCCATGGACGTCATCCAGGCAGCATCGCCAAGCGCATCCCCGAAGTTGGGTGTGGGTGATCCGGAACGGGTGGCCCATTCCCCCACGAAAATCTTTGGTCCACTACGGGAGGCTTTGTCGTAGTGGTGCACGAGGTCCATCATGTCTGCCGGTGATTTGTAGTAGTGTTCGTCGGAGATATCAGCCTTCACCCTGGTCTCGTACTCGCTGTTGCCGTCCGTTGCGATCAGCTTGTACTTCGGATAATGTTTGTGGAGCGCCTCAGCAAACTGTGCGTAGCGCGCGGGATAACTGCCGGACTTGTCGAGATAATCCTCATTGCCGACCTCGATGTACTGCAGCAGAAAGGGTGCTGGATGGCCATCTCTCGCCCGTTCTGCGCCCCACTTAGTGCTGATGTCGCCGGTGACATACTCGATCTCTTCCAACGCTGATTGCACATATGGCTCAAGATCTTTACCTACGGCTACGTGACTTCCGCCCAGTGAGTATCCGGCGTAGACAGCTAGCACGGGCTGAACCTTCAGATCTTCGCACCACTCGAGGAACTCGAGCAGACCCAGCCCGTCAGTTGACCAGTAGAACCAGGGGCCCTGGTGGCCGGGTCGATCCACCAGGGGCCCGACTGTCTTCTTCCAGTCGTACCAATCGGCAAGCGTCGTACCCTCAAGATAATTACCGCCGGGAAGACGCAGGAACTTTGGGTGCATCGCGGCCATACGCTTCATCAAGTCAGGACGATTACCGTTGGTGCGGTCGTTGAACGTGGGCTGCATTAGCGAAACAAGCTGGAGCCACACTACGCCGTGATGCCGCACAAGGAACTCAAGATGATTCGATGTTGAAGGGGATTGTGCGCCTGTGGTGAGCTTGTACTCATATCGCTTCCAAGGTCCTGATTCAATCGTCACCTGAGTGTGCGCTCTCACTGCTCCGGTGGCATTGTCGACCATCTGTATCGTGATTGGGCCAACATTCGTGTTGTCGACGCGAGCATAAAGCGAACCCGCATAGGTTGTGTTTGGGCGGAGTCCAAAGCCCCAGAATCCTGGGTTCGTCAGACCGGCCTCGTTGCCCACGGACGCATCAGTCACCGATACCTTCATGCTGTAGGACAGCGCTTTGCTGGGGCCGCTCGATTTGTCGAGAGATCGGGTAGCTACGGCATTGCCACGACGAACAAGGTCCCAAGGTGGTTCGCCCTCCCAGTCGGCATGGAACGCGCGATTCTGAATCATCTCTGCATAGAGGCCGCCATCGTAGGAGTGATTGATCTCTTCGGTCATCAGACCATATAAGGTCGGGCTGATCGGCGAGACGATAGAGCCTGGATCGACGGTGAGCTTCGCCGCTTGCTCTCCCTGCATTTCTGCCATACTGTTCGGATGAATTACTGTCAGTGAGGCCAGAAGAACGAACACGTTGAGGAGTGTTCCCAATCGAGCGAAGGAGTTGTTGGTGTATTTCGCAACGTTCTTCGCTGGACTTGTCAGATCGAACATGGATGATGACCTCTGAAGTCTGTTTACCCAGGCTACAGCCATAGGGCTTAAATGCCTGCTAACAAACTCGGTGATAATTATGGCGTGCTTCGGGCGCCTAAGTCTATGTTGCAACCTGAATCGGTCGAACTCTCTAAACTAAATCCGGGGTGTCTGTTGAAAAAATTGCTCACTATTCTCCTGCTCGTTGGTTGTTCGGCTGCATCGTTTGCTCAGAATTCCAGAATGATCTCCACGGGGCGGTCCCAGGATCACGTCGATGGTTTGCTACAGTCGATAGAAAACGGAAAGCTGGCTGCTGCCGGCGAAGATCTTTTTGTTACACGACGAAACTCCAACATGCCGATAGAGATGATCTTCACAGACTGCCAGGGTTTGGGAGTTAACCGTGAGCACGAACAGTGGTGGGTTCTTCCCATCAGCTCAAAGGACGCCAAGATATCGGCAAACACGTATCTCTGGGTTCTACCCCTCAATGCAGAGTCACAAGAGCTCTCATGGAATATCGAGTTGCATGATGGCACTGTCAGTGCAACAAAGACAGAGGCGGGGTTGAAGGTTTCCCTGAACACGGATCGCGCTACGATTCATAAGTCTGAAGCTCGGCCACACAGTGACCCATTCAATCACAGGTTCTCTCTCAAGATCACAGGTGGAAAAGAGCTCGAAGATGCGCTCGCCGCTTTCTATTGGGGCACAATGCTTCCGCTGGTGGTAGAGAAGACTATGGCGGCTAATTTCCCTTACAGCAGCGGATATGTTCTGAGCACGTTAAAGGTGAGCTCCTATGCGGGGTCTTACCCTGCCGTCGATCATGAGTTTCAAATCAAAGGGAGGCTCGCGATGGGTTCAGAGCTGGATCTTGATGTAGTTAGACGAATGATCGAGATGCAGCTCAAGTTGATGAATGACGATCCGGAACGCCTCTCTCGCGCGCCCACTTCTGTGCAGCCCGACGGAAAACGCGAGTACCACGTCCGCAGAAACAGCAAAGATAACCGGCAGAATGCGGCGATGTTTCCACTCACTGGAGACATCGAAGTGATGGAAGAGGCTTGGCACTACTACGAAGCCCGAAAGGATGTACCGTGGTTGCGGAGCAACATAGAGAATCTCGAACATGCGGCCGCGTGGATCGAGGCAAGCATCGACCAGTACGGGCGCGTATGGTCTGATGTTTACTACGAAGACCAGGTGATCAAGGACGGGCGCGAGACCCAGGCGCAGGCCTTCGCAGCCTATGCGTTCGGATTGCTGTCTAACATGGAGAGCGTTTTGGGGCGGCAGACCAAGGCCGCTTCCTACTCCGGAGTCTCCAGGAAGATCGCCAGCGCGCTGACAGAGCTGACCCCGATGGGTTACTGGGACGAGAAGAACCACCGCTTCGTTGATTGGATTGACCGTAACGGAAAGATTCACGATCACATTCATCTCCTTGCCAATGCGTTACCTGTGACGTTCGGATACGCGACTCCGATTCAGGCAAATGCCGTCAGCCAGTTGATTGCTCAAAATGACAAGGAGTTTGAAAGATTCCCGAGCTTTCTCTCAGCGGACATTGCCGGATACGATAACTCCGAGATTGGTGATGGAGGTCCGTATGATCTGAGTGCTGCGGGCAGGTACTGGTACTGGGACGCTGCATTCCGTGAGTCGCACAATCAGAATAAGCTCTTGTTTAATCAACTTGAGATGGTCGCAGCGGAGGGGATGAAGAATAACTACTTCATGGGGGAGCGATATGACATGGACCACGTCTACTACATCGATGGTAAGAACGCGCATGGAGCAGAACAGTATTACGAATATCCGAATGTCTACGCTGCGGTCCTGATCTCCAAGTTTCTCGGCTTAAGCATTCCCGTCGATGCCGATGTAGCCGTCGCGCCGCACATCACAAGCTACGGCAGTGTGGAACTTGGAACTCCACAATATGCCTTACGATACAGCTATGACAAAGACGGATTTGTTCTAAAGAACCTATCTGATAGGAGACGGCGATTCAAAGTGGATCTGACGGCTCTTAGCGCAGCGAGCCCGCATTATCAATTGCCAAAAGGAACAAACAGTAGGGCTGTGGGCGCAGGTTCAATCATTACATTAGCTCCTCGGGAAGAAGCACGATGGATTCTTGCGCGATAGAACATCAGATTGTAGCCGTACTGTGCCTCGCTACCCTTGCGATCTTAATCGAAACATAGTCTCTCTGTAGGGACACTCGGCGGTACTTTCTCCTGCGGGAACCGTCTGAGTGATCTTTCCCTTATGGACACTCCTGTTCGTCTCCAGGTCACATGCTACATGCGGCCGAACCACTACATACGTCAAATTTATAGCGGGTGCTCGATCTCACTCGGATAGCGATCCGTTGGGTTTTTGTTTGCCGATTTCTCCATCGTAAAACAAGGCTTGACAACTGAAGTGGACCCTTCCTATAGTTGGCAACCAAATAAGCCTCTGCATTCTAAAAAACATAAGAGTTACGACCGTAAACCTTCAGGATGGCCTAGCTATGACAACACTGAGATTCCGCTCTGGCGCAGGAATGCGAATCGTCGCGACCACGAAAGAGCAGAAATCCACGGACTTGATCGTCAGAGTAAGGCAGGGCCAAGCCTTCCGCCTTGCTCTCCTAACGGTCATTGCAATCGTTCTTCTCAGCTTGAAGCTACAGGCCCAAACTGGTTCTATGACCGGCACCGTCTTGGATAGCGGAGGAGCTGCGATCGTCGGAGCTTCCGTGCGCGTGACGGATAACGGCACCGGCGCTCTAACCCGGGAAGCCATGACCAACGAGAGTGGAAACTTCCGTCTTCTCAACCTGTCACCAGGAATTTACAACATTCGGGTGAGCGCGAACGGCATGCGCGCGCTGGAGAGGAACCGAATCAACCTGGACCAGGAGCAGACGCTTGGTCTGGGCAATCTGCAACTATCCGTGGGACAAGTGTCGGAGACCGTTACCATTTCCGCCGACGAGCCACTTATCGAAACGGCAACGTCGAATAATTCTGCTGTTATCGCCTCCAGGCAGGTCTTGGAACAGCCCTTGAACGGACGTGATTTCGAATCGTTGATGACGACGCTACCTGGAGTGGTGACGAACAACTCTTCACAGTTTCGGCTGGTGTTCAACCAGACGAATGACTTCTTCGTCAATGGTATGCGCGGCACAGCTAACAACTTTTTTCTCGATGGTGTCATTAACACTGACGTAGGCGCTAACGACGGCCAATATACCAACCTCAGCATTGATGCTGTAGGTGAGTTCAAGACGTTGACGGGAAACTTCAATGCAGAGTATGGCCGCAGTCCAGGTGTAATGATTCTGATTAATACAAAGGCTGGCGGACAACGGTTCCACGGCACTGCGTATGAATTCGACCGCAACACCGCTTTCGATGCAAACGACTGGTTCAGCAACCATCAGGGTAGTAAGCGTGCGGTTTTGCACTTCAATCAGTTCGGCGGCAACATCGGCGGCTATGTTCCTATCCCCAAGATCTCGCCACGCAGTAATAAGAAGGCATTCTTTTTTTTCAACTATGAGGGGACTCGCGCCAGCAGGCCAAACGGAGGCACCTTCTATACGATGCCGAACCCTGCTATGCTCGGCATCGGCACTCCAAATGGTCAAGCTGATTTGTCGACTCTTTACCGTGCTGGCAACGAGTGCGACAACAATGGAACTTCTACCTGCACCCCGATCACTGACACGTCAGGGCAATTAGTACGGAACGGCTCTGTTTTTGTGCCGGGCACCATTAAGTACAATTCGTTCGGCGAGGTACAGACGGGAACGGTCTATGCTGGCAACGTAGTCCCGGCTAGCCAGTTTGGCAACCAGTATGGGGCGATCATTAAGAACGTCACTCCCGGATACCGCGGAAGCTTCAGTAATTCTGTCTATCCGAATGGCTTCGGGGATGAGCAACAGATTAACTTCCAAGACACCTATAAGTTCACCAAGAACCAATTCGTTCTGCGAATTGACTACAACTTCGGCCCCAAGGCCAATGCATTTTTCCGGTATGTCGATGACCGCCAACAGGAGAGCGACAACTTTGGCATCTTCTCCGGTCCAAGTTTTCCGGTTTATCCCTCATATCGTAAAAAGCCTGGAAAGAGCTGGGCCTGGAGCCTTGTCAATGTAATTTCACCCTCGCTTACGAATGAAATAACAGTTGGCTGGCTACACCTGGATCAAGTCGTCGACATCGTCCCGGGAACTTCACCGGCGCTTTATGACAAGACCGCGCTGGGTTACACATTTCAGGATCTCTATCCATCCACGAATACGCACAATCTCGCACCTATCCTCAACACCGGGGATGGCTATGTGAATACCGGCGTCTTTCCTGCCGGGTGGACATCGACGGGGAACTCTGTCGTAGGCACAGATAACGTAACGAAGGTTGCCGGAAATCACGTTTTCAAGTTTGGCGTCTTTGCTGATTTGAATGAGAACGGTCAGGAAGGAACTTGGCAGGAGCAGCCAAGCGTAAATTTTGCGGCTAGCAACCAGAATGCCAACAACAGCAATTCGGGTATTGGGAATCTTCTTCTTGGAAACTATACGAGTGTGACGCAGTCAAACATATTTGCGTTTGGCCATTTTCATTTCTTCCAATATGAGGGTTACGCGCAGGACACTTGGAAGGTGTCTCCTCGACTTACTCTCGACTACGGTGTCCGATACGAGTTTGTTGGCCCTACCTATACGACAGGTGCTCTTCATCAATACTACTTTGAGCCATCCGCATACAACGCTGCGAACGCAGTTCAAATTAACACCTTACCTAACACACCAGGACAGGCACCGACGCAGGGTACGCTTATCGGCGGTGTCGGCAATCCTTATAACGGCATGATTCAGGAAGGTCAGCAAGGGCTTCCAAAAGGTGGATTAAACTTCAGATATAACAACTTTGGGCCGCGTGTTGGATTTGCCTATGATGTTTTTGGAGATGGAAGAACGGCTCTTCGCGGCGGATTCGGCATCTTCTACGAACGCTATCAGCAAAATGTTTTCAACTTTGGAGGGATCAGCAATCCACCCCTGGTCTATAACCCCACGATCTACGGTGGCCAGCTCGGAGGTCTCTCAAACTCCCTTGTCAATGGAGCCCCGCTGACGCCGGCGAGCACCGTTCAGGCTTCCGATCGTGCCGGTCAGATTCCGACCACTGATGGTTTCAATCTTGGTATCCAGCAACAATTGCCGAGCAAAATGGTGCTGGACATCACCTATGTCGGCAACTTCAGCAGGCACCAACTGTACAACCAGGAACTGCAGCAACTTCCCCTAGGGACGACGACGAACACACCTATCCTATCGACAGTTAACAACGTCATTCAGGCCATTTACCCATATAAAGGTTATAACGCAATTCATTACAACGTCTTCGGCGGCACTAGTAGGTACAACGGCTTGCAGGTTCATCTACAGCGACGGTTCAGTGACAGGTTTACGATCAATGCAGATTACACTTGGTCACGAGCTTTCGATCTGGATGACGTGGATGGCGATACGGATGTGTTCCCAAACTATACCAACCTGAAGCAGTTCATTGCCCCAGCAGGCTACGACCGTCGTAACGTCGTCAACATTCAGTATGTCTACAACTTGCCTGACCTGAGAGGTCATAACAAGCTCATCGGCTACACGGCTGGCGGTTGGGAGATATCGGGTGTTTCGCAGTTCTGGACTGGAAGTCCTTGTCTGAATAGCGGTGCGGGCGGTGCTGGAGATTCCTGTGACCTCCAAGCGACGGGCAATCTGGGCAACGGGGGCTTCGGTCACATTCGTCCAGACTATGTTGGTGGGCAGGTAAGGATCAAGCCAAGCCACAATGTGCCTGCCGGTGAGTTTCCGATGTGGTTCAATCCTGCTGCATTCGCGGTACCGGCTAACGGAAGCTTTGGCAATTTTCACCGGAATACAATTTACGGACCGGGAGTCGACAATTACAACGTATCCCTATACAAGAACCTAAATGTTACAGAGAACGTTCGCTTTCAGCTTCGATTTGAGGCATACAACGTCTTCAATCACACCCAGTGGGGAACCATCAACACGGGCCTTTCCGCTCCAGACACCCCAGGCACCTCGTTTGGTGCAAGTAACGCTGGAAGCTCGGGACAGATCAATTCGGTTCGTGATCCCCGTCAGCTGCAGCTTGGTGGTAAGTTCTACTTCTAATGCTAAGTTGCCAAATGATTGCTGGTACACGTGACAATGGTCCCGGCGTTCATTCCATTCGTCGATTGTTGCTAGACGACGTAAGACCAGTTCTTCCGATAAAGCTCCTTACGATTCTCGCTGTGGCGACCTTTCTCCTGCTGGTGCCATTCGCTTCCATGGCACAAATGGAGACGCCGAAGCATACATTCGATAGTGCCATCCAGGCGCTGAATGCAGGCAACTTCAGAGAGGCTGAATCGGGCTTTCAAAGAATTCTTGCTGATGATCCAGAGAACGTGAGTGCGCTAGCGAATTTGGGGGTGCTATACGCCCGGACACACCGCCTGCAACTCTCGATTGATGCATACCAAAGAGCGCTTCATATTCAACCCAATTTGCGTGAGGTCCAACTTGACCTGGGCCTGGCCTATCTTAAAACAGAGGAATATGGCAAGGCTCTCCCATACTTTCAAAGGCTGCATGAACAGGACCCTTCCAATCAGCAGACGGTCAAGCTGCTTGCAACGAGTCTCATTTCCAGCAATCACGTACCTGAGGGAATTAAGCTCCTGAAGCCACTGACAGAGGCAAAAGAGCCTGATCCTGCGGCAGAGTACTTGCTTGGAATCGCTTACTCGAAAGCCGGTTTGGGTGAGCAAGCGCAAGAGGCTTTTACGACTTTGTTTTCAGAAAATGCGACCCCAGCGCAAGTTAATTTTCTTCTAGGGAAGGCCTACTATGAGGCGACTGACTTTAAAGCGGCTCAACAGGCATTTCAGATCGTAATCCAAAACGACTCTAGGTTCCCGGGTGCTCATAGGGAGCTTGGCAAGGCGTACATCGGCTTGCACCGCGATGCGGAGGCGCAAGCTGAGTTGAAGCTTGCTGTAGATGCTGATCCAGAGGACGCAAGCGCGTACTATTACTTGGGTGCGCTACTCGTTCAATCAGGCCGATTTTCCGATGGGATCAAGTACCTGAAGAAGATGCAAGCTATGGAACCGGACTCCTGGGCATGCTATTTCTACATGGGTAAAGCCGAAGTTGAGTTGCGTAAAAACGCAGAGGCAATCCATGACTTGGTGCAGGCTTCAAGCCTCAACCCAAGTGACTTAGGGGCTCTCTATTTACTCTCGCGGGTTTACCGATCTGAAGGAAGAACCAGCGATGCGAACATGATCATGCAGCGCGTTGCCGCACTTCACATTTCCGCCCTCGACGCTGAGAGAAGCGCCCTACATGAAGCAGGTATCGTAAAAGAGCCATGACGCATAGCTCTGCACAGTGTGCTGCCCTAAGGCAGCAAAGCGTACGAGACAAAGGCGACACGCGTACTATCCGGCGACCACGAGGGAACGTTGATGGTGCCTTGGCCACCATAGAGCTTAGCAAGGACACTCACCTTGTTATCGGTGAGTGACA
The DNA here is from genome assembly GCF_025685605.1 of Granulicella arctica. Lineage (NCBI taxonomy): Bacteria > Pseudomonadati > Acidobacteriota > Terriglobia > Terriglobales > Acidobacteriaceae > Granulicella > Granulicella arctica. Next base: position 240,065 of record NZ_JAGTUT010000001.1, on the reverse strand, counting down.
TCAGGCGCAATTCTACATCTTGGCCACCTGGATGTCCGTTCACGCCAGGCTTGTAGGCCAAGTAGACCATCCACTTCCCATTGGGGGATATATGGGGGAACCAGTCATTGCCCGGCTCCTTGAGTACCTGCTCCTGATTGCTGCCGTCGGTCTTCATCCGCCAGATTTGCATTGATCCCGTGCGTTCGGAGTTGAAGTAGATAGCGGAGCCATCCGGGCTGAACTCGGGCCCATCATCAATCCCCTTGGCAGCGGTAAGACGGGTTTCCGTACCCCCAGTCACAGGGATAGTGTAGATGTCGAACTCTCCGCCACGCTCGCCAGTGAAGGCCAGTGTCTTACCATCTGCAGACCAGCTATGCCAATACGACGGACCCTCGACTGTGACTAGGCGAGGAACGCCACCGGCTGAAGGAAGGAGATAGATGCGAGACTTGCCATCCGTTCGGTCGCTGATCGCGAGCGTAGCACCATCGGGTGAGAGGCCGTGATCATTATTGACTTGGGTCTGCGGAGTCGTTGGAATGCCGACTGGAGGTGCTGTGCCGCCGAGAGTGAAGCGACCCATCGTGCCGTCGCGATTGATGAGCAGTGCCGCTCCATCGCGTGACCAGTTCGGTGCTTCGAAGTGCTCAGGTGCCGTATACGCTACCAGCCGATCGGTGGAGGCGACCTTGACGGTCTCAAGAGTGCTCCAGAGAACAGGCTCGCCGGGAACTGCTGTGAGTGATTCGATCGTTACGTTCGAAAAAATGGCAGTCTCAGTAACGTCCTTGTCGTGGGAGCAGACACCCAGGCCTATGTAGAAGTCACCATGAAGGTCAAGACGCATAGCCGAGCCGGAGAAGTTGAGCTTGCCACTACTGTCCCCAACGAAAACATAGACGTAACTACCACGCTTCTCTATGCGGACCCGTTGAGGAGCAGAAACGGCAGTCTCGACCTCGTGAGTGTTAGCGCCGGGGGCGTCGCGATACTGTAGCGAGGTAAGTCCATCGCCGTGCCTGGCCACATCGGCGTACACCGCATTCGTTTCTAGCGTCTGACGCAGCAGTAATGCTGCTTTACGATGGTTGTTCCCCTTGGTTCCGATGAAGCTTATATCCGCAGTGATCGCAATATCGCCTGAAACTTTCTTCCACACGAAGTGGAAATCGTCAGAGCCAAACCACATGTTATCCCCGCTGCCGCTAACAGCGTACGTCCCAGTCGCGGGATCAAACTTCACGCCACCGGGATGCAAGAGACTGCCAATATCGCGATGATCCTCAAAGATGCCAAGACTGTTGGATAGAGAGCTTGCTCTGGTGTGCGCGTCACAGAAAAGCATCACAAAAACAATCGTTGAAGAAATCCAACGCCAACGGCCTAGCTTCATTCCAATCTCCCGGGTCGCCAGCCATTCTCTCCCATCTAGGTAGAGACAGGCAAACTGTTTCCGTGACTCACGTAGTCCTTGGCGGGATGCTTATCTACCGTCATTCGCAAACCTGAACACTTAGATGGTTGTAAGATCAACGATCTTGTATGCGGGCCATAGGACCTGAATAGAATTGCAGTAAGCGGCTGGGTGGTCTGCAACGAAGCTAAACAAAAAGAGATTTTTAATTTCATAGCTTACCCACTCAGGATGTATAGTAACCATAAAGTGGTTACTGTTTTGCAAGACAGTTTCCAGCCATTGAGCACTCGGCAGCAAACACGCAAGCAGGCGGCCAACGAATGCTGCTCCTCATTGAGCTTCCGCAACACCCTGCGGATGGAGCAGCTTGACGTACTTCATGTCTGATAGAACTTGTGATTTGGAGCACTCAGCGTCACGGTTATCCGTGATCGGTTCCCGCTGTCCCAATTTAGATAAGTTTAATTGCGAGATAACAGCCTAAGTTATCCAAATAAAGTCATGTCGGTTCAGGGTAGCTGCACATAGCAGCCTTGCTCTTGACCAGACATTAAACCAGTGCGCCCTCACCACCATCCAATCGTTCTTCGTATGCAGTTTCGAACAAACCGAGGGAGTCATCCATGCCGATCCGCCGTAGCCATTCTTTGATTCAGCCTTTCCTCATTGCCTTGGCTGCACTGGCATTCACTTCTCAAGTGTCCGCTCAGGCTCTCAACTCTAATGCTCCCACCGTAGCTCTTACAGCTACTCTTGGAGAAATCTTGACAGTCGCCGCAACACCTAGCGCGGTTAACTTCACACTAGTCTCGGGCGGAACAGCTCCCGGGAGCGCGCCAATCGTGATAACAACGACCTGGGTTCTTGGTGCAGGCCGTGCAAACGTTGTTCTGGACGGCTATTTTGCCAGTGCGACTGCGGCCCTTACCAACGTAGCTGCGGCTGCGAACATTCCTTCATCTGCAGTGCTCGGTCAGGATCTTCTCGGCACGCCTGTCGCCTTTTCGCCGTTCACACAAACTGGCGTCGTGGGAACAGCTGGCACGGCATTAACTATTTTCACCGTGCCGCTCACAGCACTTAATCGAGCATTCATACGCAGCGATACTCTTAACCTGGAAATAGCGTTGACGGCTGCACCCCTTCTTCAGCTTCCCGCAGCGGTATACACGGGCACTCTCACACTGCAGGCACAAGCGCTTTAAGACTCTCTTACAACTTGGTTCGCACTGGAGTTCGTCCATGCTGAAACTTGTATTGACTCTGACTATTTTGACATTGGGTTTAGTAGCACAGAGTGTGCAGCCAGTGATCGTTGAGTATAAGGGAAGAGCTGATGGTAAATTCGCAATTACAAACGACACGCTGAGCCCCATGGTGGCGGTGCTGGAGCCAAGAAGCTTCAGCATCACACCAGATGGAAAGGGAATCTTTAGAACCTTGGACAGTGGCATCCACGTTCAACTGTCGTCGATGAGTGTGAAGCTGCAACCAAAGCAGACCTACTACATCTTCTATAAAGCGACGGCAGACAAGTTGCCAGCATGGTTTACCGTCTACACAAACTTCTCTCCTGAACACCACAGTGACGGCTTGGATGTGCATATCATGCTTCCTCATACGATCTATCTTTATCAAAAGCAGCCACTTATGGAGAGCGATGTAGAGGTGAGAGATGTGGCGTACAAGCCAAATATAAAGAAGCTTACATGCAACATAAAGAACAATGGCCTTGCGCTCGCCCGTGTACAACTCGTATCTGCTACGGGGGTGCGTTCATCGGGCGAACTGGCTGGGTTTCCACTGTTGCCAGGGGCGGATAGACATATCTCTATGGACTGGAAAGATGCTGCACCACCCTCGCAGATTGACTTTCATTTCGAACACTTCAACCTTAAACGGTCGGTGAATACACCGTAGAGCTACGGTCGTTCTATGTGCAAGTGTCTGACCGCCCTGACACGTCTTGTTCTCCTCTCAACATTGATTGTTGGAGATGTTGCCAGCGCGCAGGTGATCGAAGTAAAAGGGGGGACATCAACACTTTTCCAATCGCAGGGCGGAACGATACTGCTTCATGGACCAGGTATCAATGCCTCTGCCGGTGCAGGGCTAGTCAGCGGCAAATTTTTCGGCGGAGCCAAGCTGGTTAAAGGAACAAAACGATCTCAGTTCATCCTTGGGGTCGACAATATTCCGTTTGATTTGTCAACAGACATTTTTAGTGCAGGTCACTATTTGACTGGTGTCGGAGCGGGTGTTCGCACAGAAGCACATGGCACGAAACTATATGCTTTTCTTGGTGCGACGTCGACGAGCTTTGATAGTCCGTTTTTTGAGGGCGTACGAGCGGAGAGGCCTGCTGCTATCTTCTTTGCGTCGCGGAAGTTTGAGCGGTGGAGTGCGTCTACAAAAACAATTCTTTCTAATCAGATCACTACCATAGGAGATCTTGCCTGGGTGCCGAGCAGTGGAACTAAGATCGCAGCAGCAGCAGGTATAGGCTCGAATCATCTGTATGCGGCGACTAGCCTCTCGATCACTCGCCCTCTTTATGATCTGCAGGCGGCCTACATTATTGCAAGCGACCAGTTCAGGCGGGCGAACGTCGCGGTTCCGCTGATCTCAGAACCAATTCATGAAAACGTACTCCTCACCTTAAGACCTTTCAAAAGCTTGAGCTTAAGCGCAGGCAGGCAGAATTATCTGACACCACTCTATCCATCAGATAAGAGCGTGAAGAGCACGGTAGATCAGGGTGGAGTTGAGGCGCACATACTGGGTGCTTCGCTCACTGCGATGATCTTTCAATCAAAGTATGGTGATAGTACGAATATCGCCATGGCTTATTCTGCCAGCCGCACAATAACTCCAAGGATCGGCGCCGAAGCGACTTACATGGTGAGTCGTCCAGATCTATCTACAGAAACCGACACTTTTGATGTGGGTATTCAAGAAGTTCTTACGCCGCGCTGGACGATCTTACAAGTGGTCAACGTGTCCGACGGGCAGAGTACCTTCGGCTTTGGTGGTTCGTTCCTCTCAAACTTTGCCACAGTGAGTGCGGACTATCAAACCTACTACGTTCCTTCGCGGACAACAGCGCCCTTTGAACAAGCCTTGATCCTCAGCGCCCAGATTCATCCAGTTGATCGTCTTACTCTGAGTGGCCAGACCTTTGTGGCACCAGACGGACGCCTCCTCTATACAACAGCCATGGAAAGTACTGTGTCGCGACAGTTCGCAGGTAATGACGGCCGAGGAGAACGTCACGTATCGGGTGATATGTTGCTCCGGGGTATCGTGATGAACGAGAAGGGGGAGCCTATAGCAGGTGCAGCACTGTTACTGGATAATCTGCCAGTTTATACCGACTCGCAGGGAATTTTTTACGTGCGGGAGCGGAAGCGGCATGCCCACACGCTTCGTGTGCTTGCTGATCAATTTCTTGAAGGCGGCAGCTACCACGTTATCTCGGCTCCCCCAGCAATTGAGAGCAGCATCGACGAGCAGGCCCAAACAATCATAGTGGTGCAGAGAGTGAGCTCAAGGAAAGACTAGGGTAGACTTATGGTGCGGTGCCGTCTCATTGCTATATTGCTGATCTGGCAAGTATCACTTGTCACGTCAGGACAAGTAGTTCGAGTTGGCGGTCTGAAGCCCAAACCACAACTTACACTGCTCGATACTCTGACGGTATCTGCCACGCCGTCTGCCATCAGCTTTCCGTTGATCTCTGGGGGAACAGCGGTTGGATCGTCGCCGGTAACGGTTACAACCACTTGGACGGGTATCTCCCTCCTCTCCTCGTTGATCCTCTATGCCTCCTTCTTTGACTCGACATCAGCGCTCTCTGGGGGCAATCCAATCGTGCGCATTCCATCTTCCTGCGTCCTCGGCAAGGACCCTTTAGGAGTTCCCACTACCTTTACTCCGTTCACGCAGAGTGGTCCATTCGGAGCCGCAGGAGCAAGCCTTACCTTGTATAGCTCGGCGGCTATCCTCAGTCTGGGAGGAAGCCATTCAGACGTACTTACGCTCGAGATCAATCTAGCTACCTTGCCGCAGTTGCCCGCCGGTACTTACTCTGGATTACTGTCACTGCAAGCCCAGGCATTCTAAGGCTTACAGACCGATACACGAGTACTCGCCTAATCACATCTGCTTGAACTGGGTTCGGATCCTCGCCGTCTCGGCGACGTTCAAGCAGCGGCCGTCTCAGCACTGACGCTCCGGCATCCGAGATCAGCACATCTCTGCTAATCCGACGCAGAATGTTTAATTGCTACGGCTGCAAAGCGTATGCTCCAGAAATGATCCACACTGATTGACAGTTCCCGCAAGCGTCATCCTGATCGGAGCAAGGCGAAGCAAAGGCGAAAAAATGTTTGTGCTACTTCGAACAAAACGCGATTTTCGAAAAGGAAGTAATGATGTTGTCTCCTGCACTCTCTCACGTTCTTCTGCCTGCCATCGTAGCTATCAGCATTCTGCTCATGCTGATCCGGCCCAGAAACATTCCCGAGGTCTACTGGATCTCAGGAGGTTCTATTCTCCTCCTGCTTCTTCGGCTTGTTCCCCTTCAACTTGCCGGCAAAGCAATTTTAGAAGGTTTAGACGTATATCTTTTTCTAATTGGCATGATGCTGCTTTCTGCTCTGGCGCGAGAGCATGGTGTCTTCGACTGGCTCTCCTCTTTCGCGATCCGGAAGGCCAATAAATCGTGCGCTCGTCTCTTTACTCTCATCTACGCAATAGGCACCGTAGTAACGGTCTTTATGTCCAACGACGCGACTGCAGTCGTCCTCACCCCAGCAATCCTCGCAGCTGTTCGGAAGGCGAGCGTCAAGCCCCTCCCGTATCTTTTACCTGTGCTCTCATCGCAAACGCAGCTTCCTTCGTTTTGCCAATCTCAAATCCAGCAAACCTCGTCGTGTTCCACGATGGCATGCCGCCGCTCGGCCATTGGCTCGCCGCGTTCGGAGTTCCATCTGTACTTTCAATCCTTACTACCTATGGCGTTATGCGGCTGATCTTCAGGAAGGATCTTCAAGCGGCCATAGAATGCGAGATCGACGATGTCCCTCTCAAGAGCGAAGGCAAACTTGTTCTGGTCGGAGTAGGCTTTATGGTCGCGACACTTCTGTTGACGTCTTCGCTCAAGAAGGACCTTGGTCTCCCGGCTTGCCTTGCCGCCTTGATTATTACCGCAGTTATGTCGATCAAGGCAAGAGAAGGCCCAATGAAGCTCGTCAAAGAGGTGAGCTGGGGTACGCTCATCCTTGTAGCCGGCCTGTTTGTCATGGTCGATGCGGTCGAAAGCATCGGCCTGCTCAACCTCACGCAGCGGTCGCTAGCCTGGGCTGAGCAACTCATCCCCGCCGTCGCAGCAACTGTCGTCGGCTTCGTAGTAGCCGTTGCTAATAATCTGGTAAACAACTTACCACTGGGCCTCATCGCAGGAGGCACTCTCCATGCGGCCCACAGCAAAGGTCTTCTAGCAAATGCGGTGCTCATCGGCGTTGATCTCGGACCCAACCTCTCGATTACAGGATCGTTGGCAACGATTCTCTGGCTTCTGGCTCTGCGGAAAGAGCAGCTTAATGTAAGTTTTTGGCAATTCTTAAAGGTGGGCGTGATTGCAATGCCGATTGCGCTCATCTGTTCGTTAGCAGGCGCCCTCATCATGAGCATGATCGTACCCGGCACCTGACAACGACACTCTAGCGTCTGCACGCAATTGTGACCCCCCGTTAACATAGGTCGACTATAGTTCGATACCTGTGATGAATGAAGCATGCAAGCCTTGGACCGTAAGACAAAGTGTAGAACACTTCATTTACCCAAAGAGTACATGGGTTGAAGGATGCTAAGCCGTCGCAGGCTCGTCTGCAACAGTCTTACGACGATAGCTGCCCTCACACTGAATAAAAGCGTTCCAGCCATCGGTCAAGTTACGACTACGATGGCCTCACCGCCTCCTGTAAAGAGTGGTATTAAACTCACACCGTACGTCGATGCTCTACCTGTTCCCCCTCTTCTTCATTCTTCTGGAAAACCAGATAGCCTGATAGAACTCACCATGAGTGAGTTCCAGCAGAAGGTGCATCGTGATCTTCCTCCTACAACGGTCTGGGGCTACAACGGGACATGGCCAGGGCCAACGATAGAAGCTCGTAGCGGCGAGCCAATCAACGTCAACTGGATCAATAGACTGCCGCCTCGGCACCTGCTACCAATCGATCATTCCCTTCATGGCGCAGAGTCCTCTCTGCCGGAGGTGCGTACCATCGCTCACCTGCACGGAGCATGTGCCCTGCCTGAAGACGATGGCTACCCGGAGGCATGGTTCTCTGCGCATGGGGAGCACGGGCCAAAGTTCAATCCAAAACCATCTGCATATCCCAACTGCCAGCCCGCGACGACACTTTGGTACCACGATCATTGCCTTGGGATTACGCGACTGAATGTCTATGCCGGGCTATCCGGCTTCTACCTCATTCGTGATGCGGCAGAGGAGGCATTCAATCTACCGAAGGGTGAGTTTGAGATTCCGCTGATGCTGCAGGATCGCCTCTTTCATCGTGATGGCTCACTCTACTATCCCAAGGTAGTCAACGGGCCACCGCCGCACTCTGTCTGGATACAGGAGTTCTATGGCGACACGATCTGCGTAAATGGTAAAGCGATGCCGTACCTTGAAGTAGAGCCTCGCAGGTACCGCTTTCGAATCGTCAATGCCTCCAACGCACGTTTCTACCATCTGCGATTGTTCGAGTCGGACGCCGCAGGCAAAATTCTGAACCAGTCGCCCGACGTTCCGGTATTCAATCAGATCGGCACGGATGGTGGCCTCCTGCCGGCGCCGGTCGACTTGCACTTCCTCTTGATTGCACCAGCGGAGCGATTCGATATCGTCATCGACTTCAGCGAATTCGCAGGCAAAAGTTTCTCACTGCAGAACGATGCGCCTGCGCCGTATACGATGGGCGGCCAGATCGCCGCGGAAAACGTCATGCTATTCAAGGTCACGAAACCGCTGTCAGGAAAAGACATGAGCTCGCTGCCGGAGACACTTGTGCCTTTCGAGGCGTTGGATGCGGCTAGTGCTGTGCGTGAGCGAATGCTGCTTGTATCCGAAAAGGAGCGGGCATCAGACGGCTACGTGGAGATCGGGCTATTGGGCAATGCGCGATGGCATGAGCCGATAACGGAAGACCCAAAGGCGGGGAGCACGGAAATTTGGTCCTTCGTGAATATCACCGGCGACGTGCATCCGCTGCATATCCATCTGGTGCGCTTCCAGGTGCTGAATCGGCAGGCGTTTGACGTGCAGGCGTATCAGCAGACCGGCAAGGTAGTGCTGGTCGGACACCCGATGCCCCCAGAGCGTAACGAGCGGCCCGCAATGAAGGACACCATCAAATCTTATCCGGGCTATGTCACGAGAGTGATACAGCGGTTCGACCTGCCACACGGAACGCAGGCAGTTCCCGGACAGGAGTTTCTATATGTATGGCACTGTCACATTCTCGAGCATGAAGATAACGAGATGATGCGACCTTACAAGGTGATTGCATAGGCAGTGCGGACAGTAGAAATCCTCATTCTGTGGGGAACATTTTGCGGATAAGGTGGAAGATTCTGCCGCACACAGATTGCTTCGCCTCGTCTTTGTAATTGTTTTGTTTTTCACGGAAAGTTGATGTCCCACAACTTGGTAAGCCTCTACGTTAGCTGTGCTGAAGTACTTCTGAAAAGAGAGGTTACTCAGCACAATTTGGAGGTCACACCTTGCAATCCAACTCGAAATTAATTGCCCCATCTGGGACATTGAAGTGCGGCGCGACGATGCTCGTTGCGTTGCAAGTGTTGGCGGGCGTTTCGCAGTCCGCTTACGCGCAGACAGCAGCAGCACCGAGCGCCACGACCCCCATTAAGCACGTGATCGTTATCATCGGCGAAAACCGCACCTTTGACCATGTCTATGGCACATACACACCTAAGAGCGGTGAGACGATCTCCAACCTTCTCTCCAAGAAGATTGTGAAGGCGAACGGCAATCCAGGTGTTAATTACTCCTTGTCCGCGCAATACTCGGCTTTGGATAGTACGACCTCCCGCAACGGGCAATTCTCAAACAGCCCTATGTCCAAGAGTATCTATGGCACTCTTCCCCCCGCATTGGCTGGCGGCAATGAGTTCGCCAGCGACACGGCACCTGCTCCTTTCGCCACGCTGAAGCTTGCCAAGCTTGCGGACCAGGCTCTCGCTCCTGCCTACGAGAAGCTCCTCCTCACGGGCGCAACCGGAATCAAATCAGGCCAGGTCGATACCCGCATCACGAACGATACCAACCTGCGCGAAGGCGTCTTCCAACTCAGCGGACCCAAGATGCCGTATGACGCATACACGGCAAGCCCAGTTCATCGCTTCTTCCAGATGTGGCAGCAGACAGATTGCAATGCCGACTACGCCACGCTCGAAAATGCCAGCGGCTGCTTGAACGACTTGTTTCCCTATGTCGAAACAACCATTGGTGCTGGTAGCAACGGAAAGTCTCTTCCTGCGAACTTCACCAACGCAACCACCGGTGAAGGTTCGACCGCCATGGGCTTCTACAACATGGCACAGGGCGATGCTCCTTACTTCAAGCAACTTGCCGATGAGTACACCATCAACGACAACTTTCACCAGTCTGTCATGGGTGGTACCGGTGCTAACCACATCATGTTCGGCTTTGCGGACATGATCTACTACAGCGATGGTGCAGGTCACCCCCTCGTTCCCCCTGTCAACGAAGTTGAGAACCCCAACCCACAGGCTGGTTCCAACAACTACTACGATCAGGATGGCTACAGCGGCGGAAGCTACGTCAACTGCGGCGACCTCGGTCAGCCGGGCGTACCTGCCGTAACTAACTATCTTCAGTCGTTGAAGCGGCCGGTTGCCCCCAACTGCACGAAGGGTAACTACTACCTCGTCAACAACTACAACCCTGGCTACAACGGTGACGGTACCGTTATCAGCACGTCGGTTTCGCCCTTCACCATTCCTCCGACCTCGGTCCCCAGCATCGGCGACACGATGCTCGCGAAGAACCTCCCCTTCAAGTACTACGGTGAAGGCTGGAACCTGTACGTTGCTGATCCGTCGAGCCCCTTCGATGTCTATTGCAACATCTGCAACCCTTTCCAGTACTCCAGCTCCATCATGGGCAATGCAGCCGTTCGTGAGTCGCACATCGCCGACACCACGCAACTCTATGAGGACATCGACACCAACAACCTGCCGGCTGTCTCTGTCGTAAAGCCAGGCGGTCTCAACGACGGTCATCCTGGTTCCTCCAAGCTTGATCTCTTCGAAGGCTTCGTCAAGAAGGTCGTCGATCAGGTCAAGGCCAATCCTGCTGCCTGGGCGGACACGGCTATCTTTGTCACCTGGGATGAGGGCGGCGGCTACTATGACTCGGGCTACATCCAGCCGGTTGACTTCTTTGGCGATGGTACCCGTATCCCCCTCATCATCGTCTCGAAGTACGCCAAGGGTGGACACGTAAATCATGAGTATGGCGATCACGTTTCGCTCCTCAAGTTCATCGAGAAGAACTGGGGCCTGCCAACCATCACCGGTCGTAGCCGCGACAATCTCCCGAACCCTACGCAGAAGGAAAGCAACCCCTATGTCCCGACCAACAGCCCCGCCATCGGCGATATGACGACGGCGTTTACCTTCGGAAGCAACTAAAGATTTACCGCTTTCACTAGGCATATCGACAGCCACTTACCCTGGCTGTCGATATGCATTTAGTAGCTATTAAAGAATGCAAAGGAACTATGTCACTCTTCAGGAGTTTTTTCCTCGTATTAATCGTCGGCATAGGTTGGACAATGCTCGGCACCTCGTACGCCGTTGGCGCTGCCACTCCCACACAGCCAGGTGGCTTTCAGACTGAAACGCGATGGCATCTTGGTGGCACCGGCGGGTGGGGCAAGATGGTGCTGGACCCAGCTGCAAACCAGCTTTTCATTCCGCGTAGCGACCGCGTCGATATCGTCGACACAGACTCAGGCAAAGTATCTGGGCAGGTGAGTGGTTTTATAGGTGCTCACGACATCGCACTCGATAAAAGCGGTAAGTTTGGTTACGTCTCCGATCTTGCAGATGGAAGGGCTGGCTTTGTCCGCGTCTTCGATCGCACCACACTGCAGATACTCGCGTCCATCCCGGTCGGACGCACGCCAGATCGGATCGCGTTCGATGCTTCAACGAACACCGTCTTCGTATTCGACGGCAGCGCGCACAACGCAACCGTCATCGATGGCAGCACCAATAAGGCCGTTGAAACAATTGCATTGCCCGCGCGGCCCGGCTCTATCGTCTCAGATGGAAATGGTTCCATCTTCGTGGCGATCCGAAGTTTAAGCGAGATACTCCGCATCGATGCATCTACGCGGAAGATTACAGCAGTCTGGCCGCTTGCACCCTGCGATGGTCCGAGCGGTCTGACAATGGATAAGACCCGAAGACAGATCTTCGCCACGTGTGAGAACCAAAAGCTGGTTGCAGTCGACGCAGGCAGTGGAGTGACATCCTTGATCTCCGAAATACCGAAAGGCGCAGGCGACGTGAGCTTTGATTCACAGCGTCATCTACTCTTTGTCTCGAATGGTGCCGGCATCCTCACGATCCTTCGAGAAAGGTCCTTGAACCATTTCGTCAAACTGCAGGAACTGGCAATACTTCCCGGTGCACAGTCCTTGACGGTCAATTCGACAGATGGTGAAGCCTATGTAGCGACCGCCGAATTTGGCCAGAGGACCGGCGCGACGTCAGAGGAACTGCGATACCGCCCGACTCCGGTCGACGGAAGCTTTACCGTCCTGGTTGTAAGAAGTCATTCAAAGCCGCATTCATCAGTGTCGACGAGCAAGAAATAACAATCAGACTTTGTTCACCTTAGTCGCCGCCCGCACGCCAAACCCAATTTCGTACTATCGTCAAAGTTGCACGCTGAATGGCTGATGCCAACCGGCAGCGAAGGCACGAGGTTGGAGCGTATGACATGGCCTGTTTGAATCACCTGTGCAGAACGCTGCTGCTGCTCATCATCAGTTCCGCGCCGGCACTCGCTGCTGTGCCAAAGGCGCAGTGGATCGCACCGCCGAGCGATGTTCCATGCCCAGTCAACACCTTCACCTACCTTCGAAGAGTCGTGCACCTGGCTGATCTGAAGGGCGATCTAACCATGCACATGGCCGCGGACAGCAACGCGCACCTGTGGATCAATGGCCACATCGTTCGACGCAAGGTAACCCGCTTCTTCGAGCCGACGATTGCCACCGAAACCATCGATCCCCGCCTATGGCTTCACGTTGGTGACAACACTCTTGTCCTGCTACATCACAGTTGGGGTCCCATCGTAACCTTCCAGCGTGACGGATGTTTGCACGCGGGCGTGTACATCGCGTCTTCTTGGGTCGTCTCCGATCAAAAGTGGAGAGTTCACCGCGCCGAGGAGTTCGCGCCAAACCCAAAGCAAATCATCGGCCTGCCTGCGGACAAAGGTGCTCATCGTATCCGCTTTGCACAGTTCGTCCAGGGCGCCTCCATGCCCGGCCTGTCTCTGTTTACCGCACTCTATGACGATTCGAAATGGTCGCAAGCCATTGAGGTCGAGGACGGGCCCTGGCCAGCCCAGCCCTTACCGACCGGGACACCTGGCCAGCGGGAGCAGCAGGTGAAGCCTGTGCTCCTACTCGCGCAGGGTCGCAGCATCGAGCATCACATAGCGGAAAATGAGCCTGTGAAGATCGAGAAGTCGATCCTGAACGCAGTCATGAAACCTCTGGGTCAGCAGGCAATCGCCACTCCGCAAACCATTACGGTCAGCGGCAATGCGGGCGAGACGCGGTACCTCACCCTCGACTTCGGCAGACCCGTGCATGGCTACCCTTTTTTCACCGGTTCCGCAACCCACGCAACTCCTGTCATCGACTTTGCCTACGGGGAGCTCAGCGTCTCTCCGCTCACTGGAGAGCCGCTCGTCAGGACCTCCGGATGGCTCAACCCGGAAGCAATCGTCGGCGAGGGCTACATGGATCGCTACACGTCGATCGCGGGCGTTCAGCACGTCGAACTGCCTGACGAGCGTACGGCTCGATGGTGGACCTTGCATCTGTTTTTCCCAACCAAAGGCACGTTCCAGATCACAGACTTAGGTTTTGTAAGCTCTCAGTATCCAGTCGACATAAAGGGTAGCTTTCGTGCAAGCGACCCGCGAATCGCTCAAATCGTTCAGCTGAGTCTTGAGCACGCCATCGTCTCTATGAGCGACACGTACGTCGACACACCGGGCAGAGAAGATGGGCAATGGCTGGAGGACGCACGTCTAAGAGCAGAGCTGGCCGCGCAATGGTTCGGAGACACTAAACTACGGCAGCTCTTCCTGCGTCTTGTAGCGGAGAGTCAGCGCCCGGATGGAACCTTTCATCCATTCCCACCCAGCAATTATCCAATCGTCTCGAATGCAGACTGGGTAGCAGAGTGGGTCGGAGCTCTCTATGACGACTACCTGTGGACTGGCGAAACAACGCGAATCAATGCCTACTGGCCGCAGGTGGAAGCATATTGGCAGCACGTACTCGCTTCGGTGACGCCCACAGGGTTGTGGGTCGAGGATAAGGTCTTCGCTGACATACGCATCGGCGTACACCCGACAGCCGGACAGTCCAGCGGCATCGTGACAGCCCAGCTTATTGATAGGCTGGCATTGTCCATCAAAATGGCAAATGCCGCAGGCCGAACAGAGAAGGCTGCTGAGTGGCAGGCGATCCACGATCGCATGACCTCAGCGTTTCAACGAGATCACCTCATCGGAAGTTCGGCTGGCCTTCCGTTGCACGTGGACGATGTCGCCGAGCCCGGCAACCTAAAGGCAACTCGAGGCTACAGTCAGGCCGCGCAGGTCATGGCGATCGATGCCAATCTGCTGCAGCCATCTGATGCGAAAGCAGATCTGGAATACGCCTTCACCGATCCGCTGGGATCTCCTCCGGCCGGTGTAGATCGCTGGAACAATCCAACCTATGTTTTTCGTTCCCTCGACGCTCTTAGCTCCGTAGGGCTTTCTGACAGGGCAGTACGCCACCTCCTCGATCGCTTCAGCCCTTACCTCCCTGGAGATCCAAACAACCTCTCTCCGAAGGTATTGCAGGGCGCATTTGGTGGACCCCTTCCAGAATATTGGATCAGCCGGAAGGATCTCGGCCTACCTCCCGGAACTCCCGTTCCCACGCAGCCAATCGATGCGACAGGCTCGCACGGTTGGAATGCCGTCGCTCTTGTGTGGCTCCACAAGAGACTCCTTGGCGTCTCCATCGAGGTTCCGGGTGGCAGCGAACTGATGATTCAGCCCGATGCAGCAGGCTTGACTCATATCGAAGGAACAACCATGACGCCCAAAGGGCCAGTCACAATAGCGTGGACCCCGGCAATGCCGCTCCTGACGATAACTCTGCCGGAGCAGGTCCGTGCTCATATTCTCCTGCCACAGGCGCTCGCCGCAATCGCCCGCGAAGGCCATCTGCGCGCGCCATCGAGCTGTAAGCGAGAAGGTGATGCCTCATACATCTGCACAGGATCAAAGTTAGTATTTGCTGCCAAATTTATGAAAGCCGAGCATCAGGCTATGTAACGGTCCGGACTACCCGGCCAACGTAAACTAACCGTTTCGTTGAGCCGGGAAGCTAACGATAGATCCCGGTCGGTTAGACCACCAGCATCATGCGATACCAGCGTCAGTCGAACTTTGTTATACCGGATCTCAATGTCAGGATGATGACCGGCATCCTCGGCCATGCCCGCGACGCGATTGACAAAGAGCATCGCCTCAACAAAGTCTCCGAACACCCATTCACGCGTGAGCATTCCGTCCACAAGCGCCCAAGCAGGTTGATCCTTCAGCAGCGACGCGATCTCCGACTCATTCAAAAGCTTCATGCTGAACTCTCCCGCACCGTAGCGATATAAGGCTCGTTAAAACTGATCTAGCTGGAAGGTGGGGAAACAAGATGCGTGTAGGTCTCCAGGATGGCGTCATCGTCAACCGTGGCATCCTCCAGAATGCAGCCGTTCCGCACCACAACTCGATTACCAAGAATGGAACTCCGGATCACCGAAAATGACTGTACACGACTCTCTGTCCCGATCGAAGTCGCGCCGAGTAGCTGCACAAAAGGCTCGATCACTGTATCCGCTCCGACGCGTACCTCGGCATCGATCACCGTAGTCTCAGGTTGAAAGATCGTGACTCCATTCGCCATTAATCGCAACGCTGTACCCATCCGCATCGCTGCATCCAGGTGCATCATCTCGGCGATCGTATTCGCCCCGAGCACCTCGTCAACACTCTCCGCCTTCACCGCGACAACACGCTCACCATCGGCCACCAGCATCGCGGCGACATCCGTCAGGTAAAACTCTCCATGAGCATTGTTGGTAGATAGAAGGTCTAGCTTGTCGAAGAGCGCCTTCGTTCGAAAACAATAGATCCCGGAATTGATCTCGGGCGCATCCTTCTGCTCCGCCGTAAGCGACTTTTGCTCGACTATCGCAGTAACCTCTGGTCGCGCAGGGTCAGCCCGCAGCACACGGCCATAGCCTGTAGGGTCGTCAGGTACCGCCGTCAAAATAGTCATCGCTGCACGCTCGCCAAGATGCACCTCGCAAATCGCCCTGATCGTCTCAGATCGAATCAGTGGCACATCCCCGGAGAGCACAAGCAGGTTCTCCGGAACGTTCGCACCCGACGCAGCAAACCAGGCCTTCACCTGCTGCAGCGCATGACCCGTGCCCCGCTGCTCCGCTTGTAGAACGAACTGCACCCCGGTACGTTCAACCGCAGCTTGTACCCGCTCCGCTTCATGTCCAACAATGCAATAGATGCGCTCCACCGCAACCACCTGCCGAGCCGCTGCAATAACGTGGAGCAGCAAGGCCTTACCGCCAATCTCATGCAGCACCTTCGGGCGCTTGCTCTTCAGCCGCGTACCCTTACCAGCCGCCATAATTGCAATCGAAAAATCAGCAGTGTCCATAAAATGTAACTCGCGGTGCTACTTACTTCTTAGGCATAGGTGGAATCGTGATGTCCAGCGTAGTCACCTTCCCAAGCGAACTCAGCGGGGGATTGAACTGTGCCGCGTTCCCGACCACAACAGTAGCCAGCTTTGACTCATCGATGTACTTATTCGCAACCCGCGCCACATCGGCCGAGGTCACCTTATCGATCCCAACCCGGTAGCGCTCAAGGAAGTCAGTCGGATAGCCGAAGAATGCCAGCGTCACCTGCTCACCAAGCACCTTTTCCGGAGAGTCATAGTTGAAGACAAATGAGTTCAGCACCTGCTCCTTAGCCTTCCGCAATTCATCAGGCGTTGGAGGCACAGTCTTCAGCCGACCGATCTCCGCCATCATCGCCTTCGTCGCCTCGACAGTACTCTCGCTCTTCGTCCCGGCCCCTACATAAAACATTCCAGGATGATCGTACGAAGCACCAAAGCTGCCGCCAACGTCATAGGCAAGCCCAAGCTTCGTACGGACGTTCTGCACAACACGCGATCCGAACCCACCCGAGAACACCTGATTCATCACATCCAGCGCATAGTAGTCAGGGTTGTCCTCGGTCGTTCCAAGCCCGACGATGTACACATTCGACTGATCGACATCCGTCTTCTCCGCTAAGTAAACACCCGGCTTCGGTCCAGGGAAACTCGCCTTCAGCGTCTGGAACGGAGCGCCCTTTGGCAGCGGCTCAAAGGCAGTACGCAGCTTCGCTTCCATGGCAGCACTGTCGAAGTCACCCGAGACCGCAACAATCATATTGTTCGGCGTCACCGTCTTCTCGTGCCACGCCTTCAGATCATCCAGACCCACCGCTTCAATCGTCGCGAACTCTGTCTCGCGCCCATACGGACTGTCTGCCCCATAGACCAATTGCGTCGCCTCGCGCCCGGCAATCCCGCTGGCATCATCATTCCGCCGTGCAATACTCGCCTCGGTCCGACGCTTTGCAAGCTGCAGCTTATCCTGCTTGAAATCAGGATGAAGCAGGAGCTGCGTCGTGATCCCAAACACCGTATCGAAGTCACCCTTCAAGCTCGACCAGCTCACCGAGCTAGTCGCCTGACCACCCCCGGTCTCGACGGTCGCCGCCTTAGCATCGAGCAGGTCGTCAAGCGCATCGCCACTTACCTTTGCCGTCCCGCTCGTCCGCCATGTCTGTCCATAAAGCGATGCAAGACCAACCTTAGCCGCCGGCTCATCACGGCTCCCGCCCCGAATCACTATGCGTCCGCTAATGAACGGCAACTCATGATCCTCTTCAAGCAAAACGATCAAGCCGTTCGCAAGCTCCACTCGTCGCGGCTGCACTGGCTTGAACTCATGAAGCGGAGGAATTGCAATGCGCTTCCACGGTTGTGAGGCCGCAGCATGCGCCGGAACAGCCTGCGCCAGAGCGACCGAAACCGTAAGCGGCGCAACGAAACCAAGCACAAACAGCTTCATCGAGGGATTCTTCATTTCGCACCTCCTGCGCTTACCGGAGCGGGCGTTGCAGCCACCGTCTCAATCCGTGCAGTCGTGCGATTACTATCCACAAATGTCTTGTTCGCCACCCGCTTGATATCCGCCTTCGTCACCTTGTCGATCTTGTCGAGATCCCGAAACATCTGCCGCCAATCCCCAAACCGCGTCTGGTACTCCGCCAGCGAATGTGCCAGGCCATCGTTATCCGCAAGCCCCCGCAGCATGTCCGCTTTGGCGCGCGTCTTATAGCGATCAAGCTCGGCGTCGGAGACCTCTTCATTCTTTAGCCGATCCACTTCCTTCCCAATCGCCACGCGAATCTCATCGTCCGTGTGCCCAGGCAGCGGCACCGCATAAAACGCAAACATTCCCGGAAACTTCTCCCCCGGAAGCCCACTGAATCCCTGAGCAGTCTGCGCAATTCTCTGGTCGCGTACAAGGCTGCGATAAAGCCGCGCCGTCCTGCCATTCGAGAAGATGTCCGTGATCGCGTCATACACTGCATCGTCAGGGTCGCGATAGTCCGGCTTGTGATATCCCTCAAGATAAAAAGGCTGCGAAGCATCGTGGAGCACCACGAACTTCTCCGCCGTCTGCTTCGGTTCGACCGTCGTCATCGGCTCCGGCTTCGGCCCGGCAGGGATCGACGCGAAGTACTTCTCAAGCACCGGCATCGCCGTACTCGCCTTTACATCCCCAACCACCGCGATCACCATATTCGCCGGCACATAATATTTCTTGTGGAACGCCTCAGCCTCGGTAGCCGTCACCTGGCTGATGTCGCTCTCCCATCCCGTACCGGGCCGGCCATA
This sequence comes from Granulicella arctica, assembly GCF_025685605.1. Lineage (NCBI taxonomy): Bacteria > Pseudomonadati > Acidobacteriota > Terriglobia > Terriglobales > Acidobacteriaceae > Granulicella > Granulicella arctica. The sequence goes on along the minus strand of NZ_JAGTUT010000001.1, from coordinate 221,261 downwards.
CGGATGTGCCACATACGCCGTCGCGAGAAACTCTTCCAGCATGCGCCCCACGGGCGAAGAGTCAACCCGCATGCGGCGCTCTTCCTGCACCACATCGCGTTCCTTATAGAACTCGCGCTCGACCGGATGCCCGATCCGCTGGCTCTCCAGATACGCCCACAACTCAAACCGATTCGAAGGCATGCTCCAGAAGTACTGCGTCGAATCCTCCGACGTCGAAGCATTGATGCCCACCGCACCATTCTGCTCCGCGATCTCCGAGAACTGGTTCGGGATCACGTACTTCTCTGCAGCCGCCTGCGCGTCCGCAAAGCTCTTCTTCAAGCTGGCAAGCTTGGCCGCATCCTTCCCCACACGCTTGCGGAACTCCGCGTCATACGCTGCATAGGCCACCTCGACCTTCGCCAGCGCCACCTTCTCGGCCGGATAGTTCGTCGTCCCAATCTCGGTCGTTCCCTTGAACGCCATGTGCTCGAACATATGCGCCAAACCGGTCGCACCCTGCGGATCGTCTGCCGAGCCCGTATCGACCTCGGTGTAGAAGCTGAAAACCGGTGCCTCGGGCCGCTCACACACGATCAGCGTAAGCCCGTTCGCCAGCACCTTGACCGTCGTCCGCTTCTCGAAGCTGGCCAGATCCTGCGCCCGCACCGATCCGCAAACGCCCGCCGCCAGAACCACCACTCCCACAACGCAAACCCGTTTCAAGCTCAAAAGCGGCAAGCAATCCTCCAGAAGCACAGAACCTTAACCATAACTGAACATGGCCAACACCATCCGGCGGCCATTCACGTACTGTTTACTTGACGGAATGAATGACCATTCAGTACAGTTCAACGCGTCCGGGATTTTGTCCCCAAGGTGAGCCAAGATCATGTCCAGCAGCGCCTCTCATGTTCATTCCGCCAGCCGCCAGATTCGGAAGGTCGCCGTTCTCGGCGCGGGCACTATGGGTTCGCGCATCGCCGCCCACATCGCCAACGCCGGAGTTCCAGTTGTCCTCCTCGACATCGTTCCACCCGGCACTCCTGCCGAAGCACCCAGCCCCGACCGAAACAAAATCGTTCTCGCCGCCCTCGACGGCCTCAAGAAATCCAAACCCGCCGCCTTCTACTCCGCCGAAGCCGCCCGCCTCCTCACCCTGGGCAACTTCGACGACGACCTGATCCTCATCGCCGACTGCGACTGGATCATTGAGGTTGTCGCCGAAAATCTCGACATCAAGCGCACCCTGCTCGACCGAGTCCAGCAGCACCGCCGACCTGGCTCCATCCTCACCTCCAACACCAGCGGCATCCCCATCGCCAGCATCGCCGCCAGCCTCTCCGACGAAGCAAAGCCCCACTTCTTCGGAACCCACTTCTTCAACCCGCCGCGCTACATGCGCCTCCTCGAAATCATTCCAACTCCCCAGACCGATCCAGCCGACATCGCCGCGATCGCTCACTTCTGCGACCAGCGTCTCGGTAAAGCAATCGTCCACTCGCACGACACGCCTAACTTCATCGCGAACCGCATCGGCACCTTCTCCATGGGCAACGCTATCCGCCTCATGATGGCGCAGGGCCTCTCCATAGAAGAGGTCGACACCCTCACCGGAGCCGCGCTCGGCTGGCCCAAGACAGGCACCTTCCGCCTAGGCGACATGGTTGGCGTCGACGTCCTCGCCCACGTAGCCACTAACTTCGCCAAGCAGGCGGCCAGCATCGACGACGAGCGGCAGGACGTCACCCTCGCCCCATTCATCACGAAGATGCTCGAAAGCAAATGGCTAGGCGATAAAGCAGGCCAGGGCTTTTACAAGAAAGCCGGTCGCGACGAGCAGGGAAGAGACCTCCGCCACGTCCTCGACTGGCAGACCCTCGACTACCAGCCCAGCACCCGCCCTAAGTTTCCCGCCATCGAGATGGCAAAGAATCTCGAGCAGACGGCCCCTCGCATCGCACAGCTTCTCCACGGCGATCCCTCCCGCGACAAGGCCGCAGCCTTCTACTGGCCTCTCCTGACTGAGCTCTTCACCTACGCCGCAAACCGCATCCCCGAAATCGCCGACAACATCGTCGAAATCGATCAGGCCATGAAGACCGGCTTCAACTGGGAGCTAGGCCCCTTCGAGATGATGGACGCAGCAGGTGTCCGCACCACCACGGACAAGATGCAAGCCGCCGGTGCAACTGTCTCCGCGAATGTGGAGAAGCTCCTCGCCATCGGCGAGAACTGGTATAAAGACGACCCCTCCACCCCCTCCGGCCGCCAGTACTTCGACCCCGTCACCGTCGCCTACAAGCCAGTCCCCGTTCCCGCAGGTGTCAGCAGCCTCGCCACCATCAAGAAGGCACGCGGCGTCGTCAAAAGGAACCCAGGAGCCTCCGTCGTCGATCTCGGCAACGGCGTAGCCGCCATCGAACTGCACTCCAAGATGAATGCGCTAGGCGACGACATCGTTAACCTCATCACCCAGACCCTCAAGCCCGCCAGCCAGCAGGTAGCCGACTTCGAAGCCTTCGTCATCACCGGCGACTCCGCCAACTTCTCCGTCGGCGCCAACCTCATGCAACTCCTCCTGGGCATCCAGGAGGAAGAGTGGGACGAGGTCGAGCTAGCCGTCCGCGCCTTCCAGAACATGACTCAGGCGATCAAGTTCTGCCCCCGCCCCGTAGTCGTCGCACCCTACGGCATGTGTCTCGGCGGAGGAGTCGAAATCTCCCTCCACGCCGCCGCCCGCCAGCCACACGCCGAGCTCTACATGGGCCTCGTCGAAGCAGGTGTCGGCCTCATCCCCGGCGGTGGCGGCTGCAAAGAGATGGTCCTCCGCTCCATCGAGGCAGGCTCCTCCATCCGTCCCGACGCCCGCGGCGAAGGCGTTGAAATCTTCGAGTCCATCAAGAAGAACTTCGAGACCATCGCCAAAGCCACCGTCTCCACCTCCGCCGCCGAAGCCCGCGGTCTCGGCTTCCTCCGCCCGTCGGACGGCATCACCATGAACCGCGAACGCCTCCTAACCGACGCCTCCACCAAGGCCCGCGCGCTCGCCGATGCCGGCTACACCGCCCCCACCCCTCGCACCGACATTCCCGCCCCCGGCGAGTCCGTCCTCGCCACCCTCAAGCTCGCCGTATGGACGATGCGCGAAGGCCAGTACATCTCCGACCACGACGCCAAGGTAGCCAACTGGGTCGCCTACGCTCTGGCTGGAGGCAAAGTAACGCCCGGCACTCTCGTCAGCGAACAATATCTCCTCGACCTCGAACGCGAAGCCTTCCTCTCCCTCTGCGGCGAAAAGAAGACCCAGGAACGCATCGCCTTCACCCTCAAAACCGGCAAACCACTCCGTAACTAGGAAGGACCTGCGTCCGTATTTTGTCCACCCCCAATAGACTGTCATCCTGAGCGAAGTCGAAGGACCTGCGGTTGTCGTGCTGTAGCCATTGCCCTTCGCAGTTCCAAGCACCACGAGGTACCCCATGAACGAAGTAGTCATCGTCTCCGCAGTCCGCACCGCCATCGGCAAAGCCCCGCGCGGCACCCTCCGCACCACGCGCCCCGACGATCTCGCCGCATTCGCCATCAAGGGAGCGCTGGACCGCATCCCTCAACTCGACAAAGCTGAAATAGAAGACGTCATCCTCGGCTGCGCCATGCCCGAGGCCGAGCAGGGAATGAACGTCGCCAAGATCGCAGCCTTCCGCGCGGGCCTGCCCTTCACCACCTCCGCCATGACCGTCAATCGCTACTGCGCCTCCGGCCTCCAGTCCATCGCCCTCGCCGCAGACCGCATCCGCGGCGGCAGCGCCGACGTCATCGTCGCCGGCGGCACTGAGTCCATGTCCTACGTCCCCTTCGGCGGCAATAAGATCTCCGTCAATCCCTGGCTCGTTGAAAACTATCCCGGCAGCTACATGTCCATGGGCCTCACCGCCGAGCGCGTGGCCGCCCACTACGGCATCACCCGCGAACAACAAGACCAGTTCTCCTTCGACTCCCACCAGAAGGCCCTCAGCGCCATCGCCACCGGCAAGTTCGAGGACGAGATCGTCCCCGTAACCGTCACCACCACAACCCCGAACGGCAAAGGTAAAGCCAAGCCCGTTGAATCAACCTTCAAGCAGGACGAAGGCCCCCGCGCCGACACCAGCCCTGAAGCCCTCGCCAAACTCAAGCCCGTCTTCCACGCCAAGGGCAGCGTCACCGCCGGCAACTCCTCCCAGACCTCCGACGGAGCTGCCGCCGCCATCGTCATGTCCGCCAGCCGCGCCGCCGCACTCGGCATCCCCGCGATGGCCCGCTTCATCGCCTTCGCCTACGCTGGTTGCGATCCCGAAGAGATGGGCATCGGCCCCATCCACGCCATCCCCAAAGTCCTCAAGATGGCTGGCCTGTCCCTCGAAGATATCGACCTCTTCGAACTCAACGAAGCCTTCGCCGCCCAATCCCTCGCCGTCATCAAGGTCCTCGGCATCGACCCCGCAAAGCTCAACGTCAACGGCGGAGCCATCGCCCTCGGCCACCCACTAGGCTGCACCGGAGCCAAACTCACCGCCACCCTCCTCCGCGAGATGCCCCGCCGCAACGCAAAGTACGGCATGGTCACGATGTGCGTAGGCGGTGGCATGGGCGCAGCCGGTATCTTCGAGGCTGTGAAGTAGACGAATGGACCTCCTTTCCAATAGCGGACGTATCGTCTACTCCGTGTCGGCCCTGGTGGCCTTTTTCGCGGCCGCTGGCCTAGCCCTCATTTGGCTCTGGCTCTCTGTCTTCATGGAACCAGGCAACGCAACGCCCATGTTCTGCCTGCGCTTCTTCATTCCATTGAGTGTCTTGGCCCTTGGCGCGCTGCTGCCGCTCTTCTTTCTTCGCTCTCACGATACCTTGCCGCAATGGTCGCCAATCGTCACGTCGTTGATCATGCTCGCCCTGTTCGGATTCGCGATGGTCCAGTACATCCGATCAGGCCCCAATGAGCGGCTCTCTATGGCAGGTCTTCACCTCCCAACGTGGACGATGTTCCTCGTGCCACTAGTCTTCAACGCCCTTCACCTCATCCTTTCCGTCTCCCGTCTCCTCCAACTCCGCACTGTGAGGTAACACCATGGCTACAACCACCAATCTCCCACCCGAAGTAACCACCATCAATCCGAAATCCACCCCAACAACCCGCATCCCCGGCGGCTCGTTCCTCATCACCAACCCCACCCCCGCCGACTGCTTCTTCCCCGAGGACTTCACCGAAGAGCATCGCCAGATCGCCCAGACCACCGCCGACTTCGCCACCAACGAGATCGTCCCCAACTCCGACGCCATCGAGCATAAGGACTTCGCCGTCACCCGCCGCCTCCTCAAAGAAGCCGCCGAGCTCGGCCTCACCTCCGTGGACATCCCCGAGGAGTACGGCGGCCTCGAGATGGACAAGGCCACCTCCGCCATCATCGCCGAAAACATCTCGAAGCAGGGCAGCTTCTCCGTAGCCTTCTCTGCCCACACCGGCATCGGCACGCTCCCGCTCGTCTGGTACGGCACCCCCGAGCAGAAGCAGAAATACCTCCCCCACATCGCAGACGGCACCATGATCGGAGCCTACGCGCTTTCGGAATCATCCAGCGGATCCGACGCCGTCAACGCCAGCACCCGCGCCGTCCTCTCCGCCGACGGCCAGACCTACACCCTCAATGGCGAAAAGATGTGGATCACCAACGGAGGCTTCGCCGACCTCTTCACCATCTTCGCCAAGTGCCTCGTCACCGAAGGTAAGGACGCAGGCAAAGAACGCCTCACCGCCTTCCTCGTCGAAAAGGGCACCCCCGGCTTCCGTCCCGGCAACGAGGAGCATAAGCTCGGCATCCGCGGCTCCTCCACCACCCCCCTCATCCTCACCGACTGCGTCATCCCCTCTGCCAACCTCCTCGGCGAAGTCGGCAAGGGCCACCACATCGCCTTCAACATCCTCAACGTCGGCCGCTACAAGCTCGGCAACGCAGCCGTAGGCGGAGCCCGCATGGCCTTCAACAACGGCCTAAGCTACGCCAAAGAGCGCAAAGCCTTCGGCAAGCCCATCGCCGACTTCGGCCTCATCCAGGAGAAGCTCGCCAATATGGCCACCGGCATCTTCGTCGGTGAGTCCCTCTGCTACCGCACCGTAGGCCTCATCGACCGCGCCCTCGAAGGCGTCGCCAAAAACGACACCGCCGAGATTCAGAAGCGCATCGAGGACTACGCCGTCGAATGTTCCATCGTCAAAGTCTGGGCCTCCGAGATGCTCGACATGGTCGTCGACGAGTCCCTCCAGATCTTCGCCGGCTACGGCTACGTCGAGGAGTATCCGGCCGAGCGCGCCTACCGCGACGCCCGCATCAATCGCATCTTCGAGGGCACCAACGAGATCAACCGCCTCATCATCACCGGCTGGCTCATGAAGTCAGCCATGTCCGGCAAGCTCCCCCTCATGGCCGCCATCAAGCAGCTCATGGACGAGGTCATGGCCGGTCCCACCCCCAAAGAGGACCGCGAAGGAGCCCTCGCCGAAGAGTTCAACCTCCTCGCCGCCGCCAAAAAGCTCACCCTCTTCGCCGCCGGAGCCGCCACACAGAAGTACATGGCCAAAATTGCCGATGAACAGGAGGTCATGGGCTCCATCGCCGACATGATCATCGAGGTCTACGCCATGGAGTCCGCAATCCTCCGAGCCGAAAAGATGAGCACCGCCAAATCCAACTCGCCCATGCCCGTCGCCTTTGCCCGCGTCTACACCGCCACCGCGTTCGAGAAGATCGAACTCGCCGCCCGCCGCATCATCGCCACCGTAGCCGAGGGCGACATGCTCCGCACCCAGCTCACCATCCTCCGCCGTCTCTCCAAACACGACACCACCGACACCATCGCCCTCCGCCGCCAGATCGCCCGCCACGTCATCCAGGCCGGAAGGTACACCCTCTGAACGCAAACCGATCCGTCACAAGCTCGTCTATCCGAATAGGCGATACACTCACCGCCTCCACATCACGCTGGAGGCGGTCTTTTCATCACACCTAAATTTCCTGGAACGGAACCACCAGCAAAGATCACCGCAACTTTCTCCCGCAACCTTGGTCTAAGAAATTACAACCGATGCTAGGCAAGCCGCGTACGCTGGTTCCAATTCAGCTCCGCTCGATACATCGCAGGTACCAGGAACCCTTGCACCCCTATAGGATCAGCCAATGCGCAGCCATCTTCAGATTTGCTCGAAACTCCTCCGCTCCGCTCTAGCCCTACTCACAGTTGCCACCCTCGCAGCCACCAGCCACGCCGCCGTCCAAAACCGGATCACCTCCGCCGTCCAGACGAACAATCGCGTCGCGCTCGCCCGGACAGTCGCTCCCAGGGCTGCTCGTGCCCAGGATCTTGGCCTCGCTCCCTCCTCGCTCAAGCTTGAAAACATGACGATGCGCTTCAGCATGACTGATACGCAGCAGGCGGCGCTCAGCAAACTCCTCGTCGACCAGCAGAACTCATCTTCACCGCTCTACCATCAGTGGCTGACGCCGCAGCAGTTCGGCGCACAGTTCGGCCTCAGCGCAGCCGACCTGTCCACCGTCTCATCCTGGCTTGCCGCACAGGGCTTCACCATCACCACTACCGCAAAAAGCTCCACCTTCATCGCCTTCAGTGGCACCGTAGCCCAGGCCCAGCAGGCTTTCGGCACCAGCATCCACAGCGTCTCTCTCGATGGCGAACAACACATCGCCAACCTCACCGAACCGACCCTCCCGGCTGCTCTTGCTGGCGTAGTGGATATGGTGAGCGGTCTGGACGATTTCAAGCTCAGGCCGCGTTCGCGAGTACGCAGCGTCACCCTGGCTAATGTCAGCCCCATCGGAAGCCGTCCCCGCGACACCGTCAACACGACGGCGGGTCTCGAACACTTCATCGCGCCCGGCGACTTTGCCACCATCTACGATCTCAATCCGCTCTTCACCTCCTCCATCAACGGAACAGGCATTTCGATCGCCGTCATGGGACAGGTCGACATCAGCCTCACCGACATCGCTGCCTTCCGCACCGCCTCTGGTCTCAGCGCCAACGTTCCCGTCATCAAGACCTATGGCACAGACCCTGGCACGCCCACAGGCACCTGCCTCGGCTCCAATCCTCCGACCAGTTGCACCGTCACTGGTGGCGATCTCGAAGAGTCCGAGCTAGATGTGGAGTGGGCGGGAGCCACGGCACCCTCGGCAAGCATCATCTTCGTCAACTCCACCGATGTCATCGGCACCTCCCTCGTCAACGCCATCGATAACAACATCGCGCCCATCATGACGGTCAGCTACGGCGGCTGCGAGGTTCAGGACTTCTCGGCAACGGCCATCGGCACGCTCAACACCTCCTTTCAGCAAGCAAACGCCCAGGGCATCACCATCGTCGGACCGGCTGGTGACGCGGGCGCGACAGATTGCGACTTTGACGTTGCAACAGCCAAGGACGGCCTCGCCGTAGACTTCCCGGCCAGCTCGCCAAACGTTACTGGCGTAGGAGGCACGGAGTTCAGCGAAGGTGCTGATACCGCTACCCCCAACGGCACATATTGGAACAACACCACGACAAGCGTCTCGTCCGCCCTCTCCTACATTCCCGAAACCGTCTGGAACGATACAGCGGCCTCAATTGCTGCTGCTCCCACCACTGCAACCCTTAGTTCAGGCGGCGGTGGAGTGAGCGTCATCTTTGCTAAACCCACTTGGCAGACCGGTACCGGGGTTCCGGCAGATAGCCATCGTGACGTGCCGGATTTAGCCTTCAACGCCTCAGCCGATCACGATCCCTACCTCGTCTGTGCGGAGGGTTCGTGCCTGAACGGCACCTACTTCGGCACAGGCGGAGCCTTCAACGCCTTCGGCGGCACGTCCGTCTCCACGCCATCCTTCGCCGGTATCCTTGCGCTGCTTGAGCAGAAATTAGGCGGTCGCATCGGTAACGCAAACCCCTACATCTACGCCTTGGCAAACGGTGCCTCCGCCTCCACCATCTTCCACGACGTCACGACCGGCAACAATAAGCAGCCGTGTACCACCAACTCCACCAGTTGCCCGGCCGGTGCAAGTCCGATTGGCTATAGTGCTGGCGTTGGCTACGATCAGGCCAGCGGCTGGGGCAGCGTCGACGCAAGCAAATTCGTCAATACGTTTCCAACCGTAGTCACAACACTGCCAAGCGCCTCAACAGTGACTCTGACCTCATCAGCCGCAACGCCTGCGCTCAACCAGAGCGTAACCTTTACCGCAACAATTGCTCACACATCCGGTACGGCAACTCCAAGTGGAACGGTGTCCTTCACAGTTGATAGTGGCACGGCTAACCCGGTGACTCTCAATGCGGGTGTAGCTACCTTTGCGGCCACCTTCACAACGAACGGTACCCATACCATCGCCGCCGTCTATTCGGGCGACACCAACTACTACGGTTCGAGTGGCAGCGTTAACGTGGTTGCTGGAACTGTACCTACCGGCACTATCAGCCTGAGCGCAGCACCATCAACCTTCACGGTCGCAAGCTCCGGCAGCATCTCTTCGGTCATTACGGTAACGTCGGCGGGCGGCTATGCGGGCACGGTCAATCTCGCCGCTGTAGCGAACACCCTCAACGGCTCATACGCATTCACCTCGAATGGCGCTAACGTTACCTCGCTCACCGTTCCGGCGGGCGGCACTGCGACGGCCACTTTCACCGTCAACACAATCACTGCCGCTAGCAAAACTGGCGGTGGACTCAAGACGGCCACCGGCGTCAGCAGCCTCGTCCTCGGTGGCGGCATAACCCTCGCCGGTCTGTTCTTCCTAGGCTTCGGCAATCGACGTCAAAGAGGATGGTCGTCCTTGCTCAGTTTGATCGCGCTTGCCGGTCTCATCGCCAGCGCCGGATGCTCCAGCAGTTCCTCCACGACTACAACCACAACCAGCAGTGGCACCGGCACCTACACCATCACAATCACCGGTACCGACAGCCTGACGAGTGCCATCACCGCTAACACGGCTCTCACTGTCACGATCCAGTAAGATCGACGCCTGACAAGAAGCCGCGCCCATGAGGCGCGGCTTCTTATGTTTTGTACCCCACATCGGTATCCACTCTGCCCCGGCGTGAGCCCCGTATTTCCGGGAAGTCAGAAAACTTGTCAAGCCCTGCCGTCGTGAAATCACGGAAAACCCCAGCAAATCGCAAATAATAACCAAACAAAAGTGGCCGATTAGTTCCACTCAATTTGGTAAACTATAAAGACACGAGAACAACCAAACCTCGAAGCGGTTCGCATCCTCGGCGTGAGAGCCAAGACCAGCTTCCGCCCGCAAGATACAAACACCATTATGTCGGGGCTTGTATCAGGATCGGCTGAGCCTCGGGGCTAAGTCATTCAGAACGAGGATCTTGAGCGTAACCTCAATCGAATGAATACTTTGCGTGGACTTGGATCGATAAGTAGCTCATAACAGACAGTTTAGAAGTCAACGGGTTATGGAAAACTTTTGACCTCCACCCGCATCAGCCATCGGAACTCGATGACTGATCCACCTAGGTCAGCGCTTACTTGGTCGTCTTGTTCGGCACCTTTGGAGAAGCCGCCGGAGCCTCAACCGTCTCATCGTTCCCCTGCGCCATTGCCATAAAGTGGCGCTGCGCATTGCACGGCTTGCCCTCCTGCGGAGCCCGCACATACGAGCCATCCGACTGCAGAATGCGCGCCTTCACGTTGTCCGTCAGGTACGAAGCAAGAATGTCCTCGCGCAGTCGCTTCGAGGCGGCCTCATCGCTCACAGGAAAAACGACCTCGCAGCGCTCATGCAGATTCCGCGCCATTAGATCGGCGCTGCCGCAGTAGATCACCGGCTCGTCTCCATTGACAAAGCTGAAGATGCGGCTGTGTTCAAGATATCGCCCAACGATCGACCGCACCCGAATGTTCTCGCTCAGCCCCTTCACTCCTGGCCGCAGCGAGCACATACCGCGAACGATCAGGTCGATCTGCACGCCTGCCTGCGAAGCAGCATAGAAAGCCTCGATGGTGCGACGCTCCAGCAGGCCATTCATCTTCGCAACGATTCCGGAAGGTCGCCCGGCGCGCGCATGCTCAGCCTCGCGATCGATCAGCTTCAGAAAGCCGTCTGCCATCGTCAGCGGAGCCACCAGGAGCGGCTCATACGTGTCCGACTCCGACTCGGCCGTCAGATAGTTGAACACCGACTGCACCGCCTCCGTTAGCTCAGGACGCGACGTAAGCAAGCTGATGTCCGTGTAAAAACGGGCCGTGACCGGGTTGTAGTTTCCCGTCCCAAGATGCGCATACCGCCGCACCACGCCATCTGGATCGCGCCGCACCAGCAGCGCCAGTTTGCAGTGCGTCTTCAGCCCAAAGATGCCGTGATACACCCCGACACCGGCGTCCTCCAGCTCCCGCGCCCAGCGAATGTTCGAGTCCTCATCGAAGCGCGCCATCAACTCAACAACGACCGTAACGTCCTTACTCTGGCCCGCCTCGATCAGCGCCCGAAAGATCGGCGAATCCTTACTGGTTCGATAGAGTGTCTGCTTCATCGAAATCACAGCCGGATCAATCGCACCGGCCTCAATAAACTCCTCAACCGTCTGGTAGCTGTCAAACGGATGATGCAGCATGACATCTCTGCTGCGAAGGTCCTCGAACAGGTCCTGCGACTTCGGCAGCAGCTTGTAGTGACAAGGTTTGAACTCCGCATACTTGAGATCCGCCCGCTTCACCTCGGAGGCCAGATTCATCAGCCGCGAAAGGTTCACCGGCCCGTCCGTGCGAAAGACCTGCCACGGATCAAGCTCGAAGTTCACCCGCAGCCGCTCCACGATCTGCTCATCCGCTGAGCTCTCAATCTCCAACCGAACCGCATCGCCCTTGCGGCGGTTATGCAACTCGGCCCGCACGCTCTCAAGCACCGACCGCGATTCTTCTTCCTGCATATAAAGGTTGCTGTTCCGCGTCACCCGGAAGGCTGACTTCGACAGAACCTCGTAGCCGCGGAACATCCGCTCCACCTGCGACTCGATCAACTCATGCAGCAGGATGAAGTCCGCTCCACCCTCAACCGACGGCAGCGGAACCAAACGCGGCAGCGAGCGCGGAACCGTCACCACGCCAAGCACCGTCTCCGTCTTCACCCCCAGCGCACCCTTCCGCTTGTAACGAAGCAGCAGCGCAATGCAGAGCGCTTTGTTTAGAACCCGGGGAAACGGATGCGATGGATCAATCGTCACCGGCGTCAGCAGCGGATCGACCTCGCTCCGATAGAACTCCAACGCTCGAGTCCGAGCCTCGCTGCTTAGCTCTTTCCAGCCAAGCACGCGAACCTTCTCAGCCTTCAACGCCGGCAGAAGCTGCTCATTCCAGCATCGGTATTGCTCCTTGACGAAGCTCTCCACCGAAACGCTCAACGTATCCAGTCGCTCCTGCGGTGTCAGCCCGCCCTCGTCCGGAGCCTGCGGCTGGTTGTAGCCATCCTCGATCCGCTGCAGAATGCCAGCCACCCGAATCTCGACAAACTCATCCAGATTGCTCGCCGTAATCGCCAGGAACTTCACCCGCTCCAGCAGAGGATTGGTCGCATCCTGTGCCTCTTCCAGCACCCGCTGGTTGAACTTCAACCACGATTCGTCCCGGCTGAAGAACAGGTTTGGAACAGCTTCGGGCACTGTCTTCTTGGCACTCTTACGTTTGGCAGGCGGTCGCTTGGTCGTCGTCATAGTAGTTCCATAGACTAACCCAACGATATGAATACAGGGCAAATAGGCTATCCTTGCGCCGGAGCCACCTCATCGTCACCCTCGAAGAAACGACCCTCATCAACGCACCCATCGACCGATGTTTCGACCTGGCCCGCAGCGTCGAAGTCCACCTCGCGGGAAATATCCACTTCGGCGAGCAAGCTGTTCCAATCGGCGGCGTCACCTCCGGCCTCATCGATCTCGGCGAGCAAGTCACATGGCGCGCCCGCCACCTCGGCATTCGTCAAAACCTCACCAGCGCCATCACCGCGATGGATCGCCCAGCCTACTTTCAGGACACCATGCTCCGCGGCGCCTTCCGCTTCATGCAGCACGATCACTACTTTCGCTTTGACGAAGACGGTCAAACCGAGATGAAGGACATCTTCCGCTTTGCCGCACCAATCCCCATCCTCGGTCGCATCGCGGAAGTCCTCCTGCTCCGCCGCTACATGCAAGCTCTCCTCCACGAGCGCAACGTCGTTCTGAGACGGATCGCCGAGTCAAACGACTGGCAGCGATACCTTTCCGCTACGGAACAGTAAACTTCATCCATGCGAATCGTCATCCCGGGTGGCAGCGGACAAGTTGGACAGATTCTGGCGCGTCATTTCCACGCCCAGGGTCACATCGTCACCATTCTCAGCCGAACCTTGACCAGGGCTCCATGGAACGTACTTCAATGGGATGCTCAGACGCGCGGACCATGGATTGACGCCCTCGACGGAAGCGACCTGTGCATCAATCTCACCGGTCGCAGCGTCAACTGTCGCTACAACGACGCCAATCGCCGCGCCATCTATGATTCCCGCATCCGCTCAACCCAGCTCCTGAACGAAGTCATCGCCGGCCTTCCAAATCCGCCCCGTCTCTGGCTGAACTCGAGCACCGCCACGATCTATCGCCACGCTCTCGACCGTCCCATGGACGAGGCGACCGGCGAATATGGCGGCAGCGAACCCGGCGCACCCGACACATGGAACTTCTCCATCTCCGTAGCGAAAGGCTGGGAAGAAGCCTTCTTCGCCACACCGACGCCGCGCACCCGCAAGGTAGCGGTCCGCAGTGCGATGACCTTCAGCCCCGATCCCGGCGGAGTCTTCGACGTCTTTCTCGCCCTAACCCGCCACGGCCTTGGAGGCACGCAGGGAAGCGGCAACCAATACGTTTCGTGGATTCACGACGTAGACTTCATCCGCGCGATCGAGTTCCTCATCGCCCGCGAAGCTCTCAGCGGCCCCGTCAATCTCGCCTCGCCGCATCCCGTCCCGAACCGCGACTTCATGCGCATCCTGCGCGAAAGCTGGGGCACTCGTTTCGGTTTGCCCGCGACAGCATGGATGATCGAGATCGGCACCTTCTTCATGCGTACCGAGTCAGAACTCGTCTTGAAGAGCCGCCGCGTCATCCCCGGTCGCCTCGAGGCCGCTGGCTTCGAGTTCGCATATCCCGAATGGCCGCCGCCGCCCACGACCTTGTCACCCGCTGGCGCGATCAGGCCACACGCAGAAAGGCCGGGTAGCGATACCCGGCCTCTCTGCACTCTCAACTTGCTAGGCCTTGTTGTGCCAGTGCATCTTCCAGCCAAGGTACTTCGTGGCAGCTTCAAACACCGGAGCAGCGGTCGTCGAGAAGTTCGCCGCTACATGGTGCTCGAAACCGTTCTCGCAGATGTAGCGCAGTAGCTCCTGCATCTTCGGAATCTCCACCACGCCCGCGCCGCCAAAGGTATTCAGCGGATCGTTGGTGAACGCGCCCTCGCCGACATAGCCCGTGATCTGTCCACCAAAATCATCGGTCGAAAAGCGCGCAAAGCTCATCGCGCCAGCCTTAACCGTGCCATCCAGCGTCCCGTGTGTATTCTCCTTGCCAACGGTACCCGCGATGATGAGCTGATAGTCCATCTTCACGCCCTCGTTGAAGAAGTGCTTCGGCAGGTTCGAGCAATGGAAGCAGACCGCCTTATCCGGGTTGTCGCCGTAGTTGTTGTTCCAGTCGAGCAGCGCAGAAGGGGACTCGCTGGCAAGCGTCAATGCATACATGCTCAGCGTTCCCAGCACGTCAACCTCGCACGCCGAAGGAATCAGGTTCTCGCTCATCATGCTCATCACGGTGCAGGGAACGATGCCCAGGAACTCTTCGATGGAGGTCCAGCACTGCACAGCCGAGACCGTCAGTTCGCTCGCCTTCATCCAGTGATCGATCACCGCGCCCAGCTTCGCCATCTTCATCAGCGCCGCTTCCGGGGTCTGTCCAACGGGAATGTACTTCTTGATGGCCGCAAGCTTCTCCTGCGCCGCGTCATCGTTGTCGTTCATCCGTCCGATGCGTCCCATCACCTCGCTCAGATCAAGCGTTTCTACGGTGATGCCCGATCGCTCCAGCAGCTTCTCCGAGTAGCGAACGGTGTTGAACGCCGTGGGCCGAGCGCCGATCGCGCCGAACCGTACATTCTTCAAGCCGCCAACCACGCGGCAGATTCCAGCGAACCACTCAAGGTCTGCCTTGAACTCCGGGGAGTCAGGAGCCTCTGTGTGCAGCCGCGTCAGCGAATAGGGAATCCCGTACTGCTTCAGGTTGTTGCAGATCGACATCTTGCCGCAGAAGCTGTCGCGCCGAAAGGCAATCGACATCTTCGTCGCATTGTCCGGCGTCGCCTGGATCAGCACCGGCACCTTGAGATTGGAGAGCCGCAGAGCATCGGCAAGCCCACGCTCCTCGCCAAAGTTCGGCAGCGTGATGATGATGCCGTCGATCTCCTTCGCGTGCTTCTGGAAGAGGGCAGCGCACTTCTTAGCATCCTCATAGGTCTCGACCGCTCCGTGCGCCGTCTCCTCCGGTGTCAGCACGATCGGCTTGATCCCCGCCGCTTCAAGGGCAGCGATCATCTCCAATCGTCCACTTGTCGCAAGGTGGCTTGGGAAAAAGCCACGGTTTCCTACAATCACACCCATCGTCATCTGCTTAGCCATACTTCTCCTCAGGTCGTGCATTCCATTTCATTGAAGCGATTTAGTTTTCAAGCGGCGCTATAAAGCGCCGGAGGTCAGCCCTTGCCAGGGCGGAACTTCACGGTGTAGAAGCCGCCGAAGACGGACAGCAGAACTCCCCACCAAAGTGTCGGCTGAAGATTCGCCAAAACCGTAGGCGGAGGGTTATGCAACTCCGTAAATCCCGTTGCGATCAGCACCAGGCCATAGCCCAGCATCAGAATTCCGCAGAAAAACCAGATCGATATTTCCTTGCGCTCTTTCGGTACTTCCGACATAAAACCTCGTCCTCCGCCGATTCAGCGGGTGCAGCCTTTAGAAGAAAATCAGGTTCAGGATAAAGAAGATCACGATCACAACGACTGCCCAGAAGATAGGCTTCTGGAACAAGCCCTTCGAACCATCATCAGGAAGCGGCGTCACGCCATAGACAAGCCCTGCGAGTTCTGCTGTCGGTACCGGCTTGGTCATCAAACTCACCACAACCGTAACAACCACGCAGATAATCCAGCTCCACAGAGCGCGGTACAGATTCTCAGCCATGGGCCGGGCATCTGCGCTCATCGCAATATATTGCAGAGCCGCGGGCTTCAGTTGAACCCACGAGAACATCCCGATCGAAGCAGCCGTACCTGCCAGCAGACCCCAGAAGCCGCCAGCATGTGTAGCCCGCTTCCACATCATGCCGAGGATCACCGTGCCGAAGAGTGGAGCGATGAAGAAGCTGAAGAGCGCCTGCACGTAGTCCATGATGCTGTTCGCATTCATCACGAGATACGCCGTCATGATCGAGATCAGCATGCCGATCACGGTCGACCAGCGGCCCATCGCGACATAGTGTTTGTCGCTCGCCTTCTTGTTCATGAAAGCGCCGTACAGGTCGTAGGTCCAAACCGTCGAGAACGCGCTGACGTTGCCAGCCATACCGCTCATGAAACCCGCGACCAGCGCCGTGATTCCCAGCCCCAGCAGGCCCGGTCCGCAGTAGCGAATCAGCATCAGCGGAAGCACTTCGTCATAGCTGTGCAGCGCAGGATTACCCTTCGCGATGCTTCCGGCCACAAGGTGCATCATGCTGCCGTCAGGATTCTTGAGAACTGCCAGCGCCAGCAAACCAGGCACGATCACAATGAACGGAACAGCCATCTTGAATGCGGCGCCAATCACGGGAGCCAGCTTCGCAGCCCTGAGATTATTCGCACTCAGCACACGCTGGACAACCAGGAAGTCTGTCGTCCAGTAGCCGAAGCTCACGACGAATCCAAGCCCAAACACGATGCCGGTCCAGTTAACGCCCATCGGGTTGTCTTTGAAGTGACCGAGTGTCGTCCACATATGCGTGTAGTCGCTGCTGCCGACGTTTACCGCGATCTGTGCCTTCAGCTTCGACCAGCCACCTGCCTCGATCAAGCCGAGGATCGGAATCATCGCTGCGCCGGCCCAGATTAGAACGAACTGCAGAACTTCATTGATGATCGCGGAACGAAGACCGCCGAGCATGACATAAAGCGCCACCGTGCCCGCGCCGATCCAGATGCTGAACGTGATGTTCCAGCCCAGGATCGTCTGCATGACGACGGCCATGGCGTACATATTGACGCCGCTCATCAGGATCGTCATCAGGGCGAACGACACCGCGCTCAACGCGCGTGCACCGCTACCGAAGCGAAGATTGAGATAGCCCGGTACCGAATGCGTCTTAGAGATGTAATAGAACGGCATCATCACGATGCCGAGGAACAGCATCGCCGGAATTGCACCGATCCAATACCAGTGTGCTGCCAGGATGCCGTACTGATACGCCGACCCAGCCCAGCCCATCAACTCCAGTGACCCGAGATTGGCCGATACAAAGCTCAGTCCGGCGATCCACGCCGTCATCTCGCGACCCGCGAGGAAGAACTCCTCACTGGTATTCGTCTGGCCCTTCACATAGAAACCAATGAAGATGACCAGCGCGAAGTACAGCACGAGAATGAGGATGTCGACCGGAGAAAGCTTGGTCAGTTGCGTGCCGGAGAACAGCAGAAGCGCGGCCGATACATACATAAGTCAGGGTTCCCAACGGCGGCCTTATCCGGCAAAGGACGGCTCACTCGTTCTCTCGATCGATATAAAAGCCAACAAGTAGTACTAAAAGGTTTAGAGCATCCCGGGTAAGCGTCTTCTGGAAGTGCCTGATACCGATACTCTCACACGGCACCCCGGGATTTTCCCGAGACGAAGCAAATATACAGGAAGCAAACAACCGCAATCCAGACGATTCCTGCTGCTCTTGAGGCGTTCACAAAGCCAGTCCCTACAACACCCAGCTTGATTTATGAATCCTATTAGGTTTGACGCACATATCCAGCTTCCATACAGTCATTGCAGGAGATCCTTATGCACCTTCGTCACATTGGCAGTCTCGTCCTCGCAGCGACCTTCACTCTCACAGCCCCTGCACTCTTCGCGCAGGATGGCGCCAAGCAGGACATGAAGAACGCTGGCACGGACACCAAGAACGCCACCGTTGACACCGGCCACGCCGTCAAAACGGGCACCAAGAAGTCCTACCACAAGACCAAGCACGTCACAAAGAAGGCCTATCACAAGACCGAATCAGGCACTAAGACCGCCGGCCATGACTCGAAGGTCGTTGGCGACGACATCGGCCACGGGGCCAAGGTCGGCGCGAAAGACACTGCACACGGCACCAAGGTCGCTGCCGATAAGACTGCCGACGTCAGCAAGGATGCCTATCACGGCACCGTAAACGGAACCAAGAAGCTGGGCGACAAGATCGAAGGCAAGCCAAACCAGTAAGAGGTAGAGCGCCGGTCGTCACCAGACCGGCGCGCCTACTCCACCTCGGAGTGGCGTCCCCAATCAAAGTGTCGTCCCAGAATCCCCTTCACAATCAGGTGGTCCGTAGCGGCGGTAGGCCCCACACCTACGCCGATGTTGATCTCCCACTTCGGCGAAACATTCAGATCCGTCACCGCGAAGACTTGCTGCTGCTGGTCGTGAAATGCGTCCACCCTTCCGATCCGCCCGTAGTCTGCGTAATACTCGATCCCGCCGCTGATCTTCTTCGTGAAGTCGTAACCCACCTTGACCGCGGGCGAGAACCCCACCCCCAACTTGACGTCGGGCCCATGCCACGTTCGTTCAAGCGCCGGGTTTATCGCGAAGTACCATCGCCCTGCCTGCTTGTCGATGATGGGTCGAATCTCCCACGTCCACGTATCCGGCGAATACACCGCACGCTGATACCCAATCTCGGTCGAGATGCTCACCCCCACTGGCCAGTGCCACTCATCCGGAGCCCGCACCCGCGGCCGGATATGGTCGCCCACCCACTGCAGTCCGTGTCCATCCTGTTCGCTCGTAAAGATGTAAAACCCTACCTCGGACCACTTCGTCAGGCCTTGCGTGATCTCGATCGTCTCGTGTTCCTGGTGGTTCGTTGGATAGACGCCGTCGACCGTGTACCGCTGACCGCTCGGCGTAAAGTTTGAGTGCAACTCCACCATCGTCGATCGCGGCGCAATCGTATCCGCGCCATACACCTGGATCTCGTAGTTTCCCTGCGCTCGCGCCGTGGCACCGCCGCAGAACCAGATCAGTGCAAGCAGGAGAAGCAGTCCTCTCAGAGGCACCATACTCTTTACCGTAGTCAGCGAACCTTTATTGATCCTGAAGATCATGCGTACCGCAGCAGCATCATGAAGCCCATATCCATATGATCCTGCTGATGGCAGTGGAACAGCGTCAGCCCTGGGTTATCTGCCGTAAACTCTACCTCGACCTCGGTGCCCGCGCCTACCAGCACCACATCCTTAAAGATCCCCTGTGTCTCCGCGCTGCCCGCCAACCGCCGCAATTCAAAGCTATGCCGGTGCAGGTGTACCGGATGATCGTCCGCGCTGTGGTTTTTGAAGATCAACCGATAGCGCTTGCCCTGTGTCAGGGTTACCGCATCCGTCTCCGGGTAAGACCTGCCATTGATCGCCCATCGATCCAGCGCCCCATGGCCCGCAAACTTCGACGTAAACACCAGCGGAATCTCCAGGACACCCACACGCTTCACCGCCCCCGCCGCTCCAAACTGCAGGTAGTCCCAACTCAGGCGCTCGGGCTGCTCCCACTTCGCCGCACCCGTGCTTCCTGCATACTCGATGACGACGCCCATGCCAGCCGCCTGGACGTGCTTCCGCACCTCGCCCAGCACCCACACTCCAGGGTGATTCATCTCGACTACGGCGCATATCCGTTCCGCCGGTGCGAGTCGCAGCATCGGCACCGCCTGCGGTGTCGGCACGGCATTGCCGTCCAGCGCCACGACTCGAAACGTATGCCCCGCCAACGCAATCCAATGCTGCTCCGTTGCGCTCGCGTTCAGGATGTGGAAGAGCACCCGCGTCCCGGGCTTGACCTGCACCGGTTCACCGAACCCAAGCACCCGCCCGTTGACGGTGGATACCTCATACTCTGGGTTCATCGAACCATCGCCGCTGCCCATCAGGTGGCCGTTCCAGTCATGCAGTGCGAGAAAGACCTCCTGCTCATACCGCGTCGGATTCTCCTTCGGCTCGATCATCAGGAAACCATGCTGCCCGCTGTACAGCGCCTTCTTGAGATCGTTTCCTGCCAGCATATGGCTGTGATACCAGCGAAATCCCGCAGGCCGCGGCGTAAAGGTGTAGCGCGCCTGGCCACCCGGAGTGATCATTGGCGTCCCTTCTTCCATCGCGCCGTCCACCGCCGACGGTAGAAAGAGTCCATGCCAATGCACAATCTCGTCGTTTGCCGACCGGTTCGCCACGTCGATCGTCACCGGCTGACCCTCTCTCATCCGAAGCAGCGGTCCGGGCACCTGCTGGTTATACGCAACTGTCTTCACGAACTTCTTGGCCGCAACTTCAAGGTCAAACGGCGCAATCTCAAGTGAGAAGTCCGCAGCCTCCGCAGCACGCGTTATTTGCGGCAGCGCCACGCTAGCCGCTATCGCACCAGTCAGTGCCAGCATCTGTCGTCGATTCAAGCTACCTGTGTCCCGAACTGACCGTCGCGCGGCCGCACCACAGCCGCCGCCAATGACACCAGCGCCACCCAGTAAAGGTCCGCACCCAGCAGATGCAGGATCTGCATCCATAGCGGAGCCAGCAGCAGCACATCCGCAATCCCCAGCACAAATTGCGCTACCAGCAGCCCAAGCACCACCGTCACCAGGCCACCCGCCCGCATCCGTCGAGCCTTCACCAGCAGCCACGCCACAAAGATCGCCGCCAGCACCGCGCTTACTGGATGCACGCCGCGCAACCGCAGCAGCCACGGTGACGCGGTCGACAGGTCCTGCGCGATCGCCGCCTGCAGCGAGGCAGCAGGGAAGAGCGTATCGCCCAGCGCCGCCATCGACCCGCTTACGCCAACGACCAGCGTAGCCACAAGCCCGGCAACTCCCCAGCCGAGCCCTTTGGCCCGCATCAATCCAGCCCATCGCTGCCGCGTCTTCAGCAGCACCGCTGTCAACGTCAGAGCTGCCAGCAGCAGCAACGTATTGCTCAGATGGATCGATAGCAGCACCATCCGGCCCACCGACTGATTGCCCGTCACATAGCCAAGCTTCACCAGCAGCGCACCCAGCAGCGCCTCGTTCAAGAGCAGCAGGGTAGACACGACCGCCAGCACCCGCGCCGCCTCACCTTTTACGCTTGCCCGGAAGGTCCAGACCAGCAACCCAAGCACCATGAACAGCGACCCACCGGTCATGCAGCGATGCGTAAATTCGACAATCGTGTGGACCGTCGGCGATAGCGGAATTACCTGTCCGTTACAGAGAGGCCAATGGTTGCCGCAACCCGCACCCGACCCCGTAGCCCGCACCAGCGCTCCCCACAGAATCACAAGCACGTTGTACCCGACGACCAGCCACGCAAAGCGCTCTACGCCGCGCATCGTCCCCGGCCCTGCCACCGTCCCTCGACTCACCGCCGCTGTAGCCATGTCTTATTCTACGGCGCAGCCCGTCGCCGATGCTTCATCCCATCGATACAACTAGCCCTGCGCTAGTTCCTTCGCGCGCTGAGTAGCCCGCTTCACTGCCTTGATCAGCGTCACACGGAGTCCGCCCTCTTCCAACTCCAGAATGCCGTCGACCGTGCAACCCGCCGGGGTCGTCACCTGGTCCTTCAGCAGTGCCGGGTGATAGCCCGTCTCAAGCACCATCCGCGCCGAGCCATACGTCGTCTGCGCCGCCAGCAGTGTGGCCACATCCCGCGGCAGGCCAACGTTTACGCCCGCCTCCGCTAGTGCCTCGATGATGATGTACAGGAACGCCGGTCCGGAGCCAGACAGCCCGGTCACCGCATCCATATGCTTCTCATCGACCACGACGGTGCGGCCGACCGTCTGAAAGATCCGCTGAGCCACGGCCATCTGCTGCTCCGACACAAACCGTCCGCCGCACAACGCGGTAACTCCCGCCGCGATCATCGCCGGGGTATTCGGCATGGCGCGGATCACGGCCAATTCACATCCTGCCGCGTCCTCAATGCTCCGCGTCTTCACCGAAGCCGCGAACGACAGCAGCATCTTGCCTGTGTTCAACGCCGGACGTATCTGCTCAACCACCGCGGGCACCTGCAGCGGTTTTACGCCAAGCAGGATCACGTCTGCTTGCATCGCCGCCTGCAGATTATCCGTAGTCACCGTGACACCGAATTGTGCCGACAGCGCCAGCGCCCGGTCCGGGTGCTGCACCGTTGCGAAGATCTGATCCGGCGCAATCAGGTTGTTCTTCAGGAAAGCCTGTAGCAGGATGCCGCCCATCTTGCCCGCACCCAGCACCGCCACCCGCACGCCCGGCAACACGGACGCCTGCGCCACAGGAACCACCATCTCGTACACATCTTCACTCATGGCAGAAGGCTATCAGACCCACGCGCAGCCCTAGCCCTTCTTCTTCTCCGCGATCCAGCGATCCACCTGCTTCTCCAGCACATCCATCGGCAGCGCGCCCGAGTCGATCACGACGTCGTGGAACTCCTTCAGCTGGAACTTCGGCCCGAGCGCCGTCTGCGCCTTCTGCCGCAGTTCGAGGAACTTCAACTGTCCCATCTTGTAGCCGAGCGCCTGTGCCGGCCACGCGATGTAGCGATCCGTCTCCGCCTGCACATTCGTCTCGTCGATCGCCGAGTGATCGTGGAAGAAGTCGACCATCTGCTGCCGTGTCCAATGCTTTGAATGCACGCCGGTATCAACCACCAGCCGAATCGCCCGCCAGATATCTGCCTCCAGACGACCGTAGTCGCTGTAGGGGTCCTGGTAGAAGCCGATCTCCTTACCGAGCCGCTCGCTATAGAGCCCCCAACCCTCCGTGTACGCCGTGTAGTAGCTGTATTTGCGGAACTCCGGCAGCCCGGTCAACTCCTGCGCGATCGAGATCTGCAGGTGGTGCCCAGGCAGGCCTTCGTGGTACGAGACGGCCTCCACAGGAGCGAGCGAGCGTTCTGCAAAGTTGTAGGTGTTTACGTACACCTTGCCCGGCCTGCTGCCATCGGGAGTGCCATTGTCGTAGTACGCCGCAGACTGGTCCTTCTCCATGTAAGCAGGCACCGCAACCACCTCAAGCGGGGCCTTGGGCAGTTTGCCGAATAGCTCCGGCAGTCGCGGCTTCATCTCCGCGAGGTGGCCGCGATAGGCGTCAAGCAGCGCCTCTTTCGAGGCTGGATGCTCCTTCGCATTCGTCTTCAGCGCTGCCGAGAAGCTCTTGATATCCGCGAAGCCAAGCTTCTTGACGATCACGAGCATCTCGGCCTCGTCGCGCTTCACCTCGTCCAGCCCGATCTGGTGAATCTCCGCCGGTGTCTTGTCCAACGTCGTGCTCTGCTTCACACGGTAGGCGTAGTAAGCGTCGCCGTCCGGCAACGCCCACGCGCCCGGCTCCGTGCGTCCCTTGGCGATATATTGAGCACTCAGAAACTTCGCGAAGCGCGCATAGGCAGGCTGTACGTCATTCGCAATCGACTGCAGCATCGCGTCGTGAATGCGCTTCTGATCCTCGGCGCTCATTGTCTTTGGAAACTTCTTCAGCGGAGCCGCAAACGGGCTCTCCGAAGCCTTACCCGCGGCAATCGCCTGCGTCTGCACCAGCACCTTGTCGAGGATCATCCTCGGCGGCATTCTGCCATCGTCCATGCCCAACTGCATGTTCGTTGTGATCTGCGAGAAGGCGGTCGGTACCTTCGTCAGCCGCGCAATGTAGTCGTCGTAGTCTTTGACCGTCTCGAACGGAGCACGATTCGCCATCTGCGGCAGGTCGGTGTGCAGGCCACCGAACTGGTTGACAGGCATCTCCCACTCTTTGAACTTCGCGCCTTCCTGTGCATCAATCAGGCTGCGCAACATCAGGTCGTCGGACACTTGATCCTGTTCCGGCAGCCCCGTCACGTCGATCTGCGATAGCCGCTCGATGAACGTCCGTCCGCGCGAAAGAGAGGCGTTTACCTCCTGGATCGAGTAATCCGAGAGTTGGTCGTTATAGCGGTTGTCGCCAATCGACGAGGCGAACTCCGGCGAGTGCTTCAGGTTATCCTGCCAGATCTCCGCAAGCAGGCTGTTCAGCGCCTTCGTGCGCTCAACCACAGAAGCGGTCGCCTGCGCCTGCATCACGCCTGAGCCCAGCCCACACATCACAACTGCCGTCCCCAGTCCGGCGACCGAAACTCTCTTCATCCAGCAAAAATCAACCATGCCTCAAGTCTACGTGGACAGCTCCAAAAAGTTCTCTGGAGGGGCTGCAGTGTCTCTTTCCTTCTGCCGACCTAACCCCCAAGCTCTGACTCGCCGACCCGCGCATCAAGCATCCGGTAGAGTGTCGATCGGCTGATTCCCAGCACCTCGGACGCCTTGAGCTTATTGCCCGCGCATCGAGTCAGCACCTCGAGGACATGACGTTGGACGACGTCTTCGAGCCTCTCGAGGGTCTGCTCCGGCTCATCCGCTCGCTCTTCGGGCAGCGCAAGGTGGCCGATCTCGACGACCGGCCCCCCTGCGGTCGCCGCGGCAAGCTCCAGCACCTCTCGCAACTCGCGGACGTTCCCCGGCCACGTATGCTGTCCGAGCCGCACCAGCGCCTCCCCCGTAATGGCGCTTACGCCCGTGCGCCGCAGCATCATCGTCGCCAGCGTGGCGATATCGTCCACGCGCCTTCGCAGCGGCGTCATGCCGATCTCTACCGCGGTAATGCGCTTGTACAAGTCCTCGCGGAACTGGCCCGTCGCCATCAGTGGCCGCAGTTCGTCCTGACTTGCCGCGACGATGCGGATGTCGTATCGCTGGGCACGCGACTCCTGCTGCTGCAGCATGCGCAAGAGCACCGACTGATGCGCAAACGGTACGCCACGAATCTCTTCGAGAAAAAGCGTCCCGCCATGCGCCTCCTGCAACAGGGCGACACCTTCGTCCCGACCCAGAAGACACTCCACAAACTTCGCCGCCCGCCAGGCCACAAACGGGCCGCCAGCACCGGCGCTCCCTGCATGCAGAACCCGCGCCACGGTCTCCTTGCCCGTCCCAGCCTCGCCCGTGATCAGCGCCATGCGGAAGTACGGAGCGATGCGCTGCACCTGCGACCGGACACGCTGCATTGCCACGCCATTGCCGGCCAGATAAAACGAGTCGATCGCTTCAGACGCCGCGCCCGCAACTGCGGAGGCATTCTGAGGATCAGGGAGATGGTGTTGAATTGACATAGCTTATCGCTACATCGGCAGGACGGGCTATCTGTTCAGCCGGTCTGGTCGTGCCCAAAACAAAAGCCCCGACACCGCATACGGCGGGGTCGGGGCTCGGCTGAATCTGCAAAAACCTTACGCTGTGGTCGTAGCGCAGTAGGTGTCGAAGGCGCGCTGCAACTCCTGAGCGATCGCTGGTGCCGTCGAGGTCTCGATAGCGGAGCGCTGCATCAGGTAGACAAGCTGACCATCGCGAAGAATCGCAATCGCAGGCGAGGTTGGCGGATGACCGCCGAAGTAGCTGCGTGCCCGCTCGGTCGCTTCACGATCCTGCCCGGCGAATACGGTAACTGCGTGATCCGGCTTGGTGCCATGCTGCATCGCGAGACGAACGCCCGGACGCATCTTGCCTGCCGCACAGCCGCAGATCGAGTTCACGACCAGCATCGTCGTTCCTGGCTGGGCTACAGCCGTGTCTACTTCGGCGGCGTCGCGTGCTTCCTGCAGGCCAGCACGGGTAAGCTCTTCGCGCATCGGAATCAACATAATCTCTGGGTACATGGTGTCCTCCTGGAACTTCAAAACCTTTTCCCAATTGTAATCCTTCCCGCACATTCCGCATCTGAGGCTTCAGGAGAACACCATGAGCCTGTTCGGCAGCAGTGACAACGAAGCCATCAGTAGCAAGATCAGCGTGATCGCTCAGATCCGCGCAAAGTCCGGACACGAGGACGAAGTCCGGTCCATGTTCGAGAAGATCGTCGGCCCCTCACAGAAAGAGGCTGGCTGCATCACGTACCACCTGTTCGAGGACAAGCACTACACCGGCAGCTTCTTCACCTACGAGGAGTGGGAGAGCGAAGAAGCCCTCGACACCCACCTCAGCACCAACAAGGCCGGGCTCGACAAAGCCAAGGCTTTCCTCCGCGAAGAGCTCCGCATCAGCGTCCTGAAGCTCCTCGCCTAAGCAAACCTGTGCCCGCGCTCCACATGGGCGCGGGCACCTCGATCTCGACCTCGGGTATGCTCAAACGGTGCTGATTCAAGAAAACGTCCTTTTGGCCCCCCTGACAACCCTCCGTATCGGAGGCCCCGCCCGCTTCTTTGCGACCGCGACGAACCCCGCCGAACTGGTTGAAGCGGTCCAGTTTGCTGGCGCTCATCACCTCCCGATCGTCATCCTGGGTGGAGGCAGCAACCTGCTCGTCACGGACGCTGGCTTCAACGGCCTGGTCATCCACAACGTTCTCAGCAGCCTGCCGCCGATCACGACGATCCCGCAGCAAAACCCGTTGAGCATTGTCGCCTCGGTAGCTGCCGGGACGGATTGGGATGAATTCGTCCTTGCCATCTGCCAGCTTAACTTCAGTGGCGTGGAGTGCCTTGCAGGGATTCCCGGCCTCATTGGCGGAAGCCCGATCCAGAACATCGGTGCCTACGGGCAGGAGGTCGCACAGACCATCCATTCGGTGACCGCACTTGACCTTGAGTCCCTTGAATTTGTGACGCTGCCGCACGAGGCCTGCGGATTTGCCTATCGGACGAGCATCTTCAACACCACCCATCGCGATCGATACATCGTCGCCGCCGTTACGTTTCGATTCGACCCAACGTCTCGTCCAGCCCTGACCTACCCCGACCTCCAGCGGCACTTCGCCGAGAACCCGAACCCGACGCCAATGGACATCTATCATGCTGTCCGAGCCATCCGGGCGACCAAGGGGATGCTGATCGACGCCACGGCTCCCGACGATCCCGACACCCGGAGCGCAGGCTCCTTCTTCAAGAACCCCATCGTCCCGCTCGAGACGCTCGCCCGGATTGCCTTGGCACTCAACCTTGAGGAAGCCAAGGTCCCAAACTGGCCGACGGGGCAGGGGACGACCAAGCTTCCGGCTGCCTGGATCGTGGAACGCGCCGGCTTCCACAAGGGCTTTGCGCTCGGCCCTGCCGGGATCTCTTCGAAGCACACACTGGCCATCATCAACCGCACCGGAGCGGCGACCTTTGCCGATGTAGCAGCCCTTCGCGACGCAGTCCGTGCCGAGGTGCTAAGCCGCTTCAGCATCACCTTAGAACAAGAGCCGATTCAGGTGGGCTCCTTAATCGGACGTGCAGAGTAGAGTTTTACGTTGCGGAGCGGAATCGGCAAAAAAAGGGTCGGGACGCTGAGCGTAACCCCTTGGCAATGGGCGACATATCGATTCTGTATGTCGCTAAATATGACATTATAAATGGTTTACAAGTAAATATAAGATTCTAAACGACTTAGACGTGCGGTGATGATTGGGTGTTCAGATTTCCTGCCCCGAGCTGTCCCAGCAGACGGTCCCGCTCCTTAGCCAACACCTGCTCTACCGGTCCCTGTTCCACGATCCGCCCGTCGACAAGACGGATGACCTCGGCCCCCAGCAAGAAGACCTCGCCGACGTCGTGAGTCACCGAGAGGACGGGCACACCGCGCAGCCGGAGCCAGTCTCGCAGTTCGATCGCAAGTGCGTCGCGCAGGGCAAGGTCGAGGCCGCCGAACGGCTCATCCAGCAGAAGCAGCGTCCCACTCGTCGCTGCGGAGGCTACCGCTCGGGCTACGGACACACGCTGCCGCTCGCCCCCGCTGAGTGTGCCGGGCATCGCTCCTGCGAACTCCTGAAGCCGACAGATAGCCAGCACCTCGTCCGCGATTGAAGGCTCTGCCCCGAAGCAGACATTCTCCCGAACAGTCTTTCCGGGGAAGAGTCGAGCGGCCTGTGCAGCGCTCCGAACCTGCCGTCGGTGAGGAGCAAGGTTCACCTTTGCGACCCTATCCGTCACAACCTGAGCGGCAATGACGATTCGTCCGGTGTACGGCTGCACGAATCCCTGCACAGCTCGCAGCACGGTGGTCTTGCCGCTGCCTGAGGCGCCGAAGAGCACGGTCCATGGACCGGTCAGGCGAAACGACACGTCAAGCGCCAGTGATCCGACACGATGCTGCATCGTCACATCGAGTAGGCTCTCAGGCAACGAAGTCACCTCTGCCCGCCCTGCGCCTGTGAGGCAGCATATAGATAACCAGCAACGCCATAACGGCGACGCCGAGCAACAGACCCGCTGTCCGGTTGGCGGCGGCGTAGTCAAAGTCCTGCACCTGATCGTAGAGAGAGATGGACAGCGTTCGTGTAGCCCCGGGGATGTTCCCGCCAAGCATCAGGACGACGCCAAACTCCCCTACCGTGTGGGTGAAGGTGAGCACCATCGCCGTCAGAACCGACCCGCGAACCATCGGCAGCACCACCTCGCGAAAGTTCCGCCACGGACCGACGCCGAGAGCCGACGCTGCTTCTGCATATCCCGGGTCGACCGCGCTAAACCCGGCGAC
Source organism: Granulicella arctica (assembly GCF_025685605.1). Classification (NCBI taxonomy): domain Bacteria; kingdom Pseudomonadati; phylum Acidobacteriota; class Terriglobia; order Terriglobales; family Acidobacteriaceae; genus Granulicella; species Granulicella arctica. The sequence continues at coordinate 192,438 of NZ_JAGTUT010000001.1, read as the reverse complement.
GAGGGGCTGCACAGCGAACGGCAGGCTGTAGAGGAGTGAGCCGATGAGCAGTCCGGCGAAGCTGAACGCCAGCGGATGGCCGACAAGATGAATCCACACTCGCCCAAATGGAGTGAGTGGCCCGAGTGCCACCAGGAGGTAGAAGCCGATCACGGTAGGGGGCAGCACCAGCGGTAACGCCACCACCGTCTGAACAATCGCCTTAACGAAACCGCGCTGAGAGCTGATCCACCAGGCGAGCGGCACAGCTACTGCGGACAGCACCACGGTCGTCGTGATGGCCAGTCGAAGCGTCAGCAGAAGGGCGGCAAAGTCCATTGTGGCCAGTGTACCCAGTATCTATTTATGCAGTGACGTAAGATGGGACACAGACAGAAGGGGATTACATGGCTATGATGCCCTCATGTCGATGCACAACGTACGGTTCCAATTTCAAGTCGGATCAGGAACGAGCTACAGGTTACTGTGTGAAGTCGATACTGCCACCGCTGACCCCAAGATCTCCAAAATGAGCTTTTTGAATGAGCTTGCCGTCGGCAACTATCTTCGGAAATCGAGCCTGGAGTGGAATAACGAGGCATCGCCCATGATGTTTGGACGATGGTTCTACGTCTCCGACAAGCAATTGCAGCGTCTCGGTTTCGCGACGTGAATTGCTGGGAAATTACTTGATTGCGCCAAGACCAAGCTTGGGCAGATTCGCCTGAACTGTTCCCGATGTGAGCCAGTCCATGAACGCGTGGGCGTCACTTCGGTTCGGCGAATCCTTTAGAACGACACCATATTGCACAATGGGTGGATAGCTGACCGGTGGCAGCAGGATGTAGCTTCCAAGCTGTTTGAAGTGTTCGGAAGCTGCTGCCGTGAGTGAGATCAAGCCCAGTTCAGCGTTACCGGACTCGACAAACTGCGCTGTCTGCGAGATGTTTTCGCCGATGACGAGCTTTGGCGCAACCTTGTCATAAAGCTTCATGTACTTCAGCGCAGACGCGGCCGCTCGGCCATATGGTGCGTGCAACTCGTTCGCGATCGCGATGGACTTCACCCGCGGGTCGGAGAGCACCTCAAGGTGCAAGGGCAGGTAGGGCGAATCCTTGCGGGCCCATAGAACGAGTGTGCCCTTGGCATATTCGACGGGCGATTTGCTGTCGGCCATGCCCGCTGCGACGATTCGCTCCGGGTAGGTGAAGTCAGCGCCGAGGAAGATATCAACCTGTTCGCCGTTGATAATCTGCGTCGCCAGCGTGGCGGAGGAGCCGTAGCTCACCACAACATCGATTCCGGTGGCGTGCTCGTAGGCAGTTTCAAGGACGGGCATGACGGGCATCAGGTCAGATGCCGCTGCAATGCGAATCCGGCGATGCTCGGCAGACTTGGGAGCATCCTGTGCGTGCAGAAAAGGGCTACCCGCGAGGATCAATACAGCGAACAACTTGGGAAGCCGCATGGAGATACGGTACCCTAGAGGAACCCATGAAAGTGTCAACACATCTACTTCGATGCACGGAGTGCGGCGATGAGATAGCCGGGACCCAGGCCGGCAGCGACTTTCGCTGCGGCCTCTGTGGAGGCCTCTACGAGGTCACCTATCCCTGGTCGCTCACGCCCTCCGGCACCGGCAGCAAGCTTCCGAACGCCTCCGCGCTGCGCTGGCTGTGGCAGGAACGCCGCACCTCCAGCCAGGCGATCGACCAATCCGGCGTCTGGCGCTTCCGCGACCTTCTGCCAATCATCAGTGACTTCGAGCGCGCCGTCACCCTGCGCGAAGGCAACACGCCGCTCTACGATCTGCCGCGCTGCGCTAAGGCTGCAGGGATCGACTGGCTCCTCGCCAAGCACCAGGGCATGAACCCCACCGGCTCCTTCAAGGACACAGGGATGACCGCCGCCTTATCGGTAGCCGCCGACCGGGGCTTTGAGTGGGTCGCCTGTGCGTCGACAGGGAACACCTCCGCCGCGATGGCCGCCTATGCCGCCCGCGCCGGTCTGCGCAGCATCGTCTTCATCCCGGAGGGCAAGATCGCCTGGGGCAAGCTGTCGCAGTCGATGGACTATGGCGCACTGACCATTCAGCTCAAGACGGACTTTGACGGCTGCGTCCGCATCCTGACCGACCTAGTCAAGCGCTTCCCGATCTACCTGCTGAACTCGGTCAATCCGTATCGGCTTGAGGGCCAGAAGACTCCCGCCTTCGAGATCCTCGAACAGCTCGACTGGCAGGTTCCAGAACACATCGTCGTCCCCGGCGGCAATCTTGCTAACTCGGCAGCGCTGGGTAAGGGCTTTTCGGAGATGCTGCACCTGGGCATGATCAGCCGCATCCCCAAGATCAGCGTGATCCAGGCGCACGGCGCGAACCCACTCTACCGCTGGTTTCTGGATTCGAACCAGGTGATGAAGCCGGTCACAGCCGATACGCGTGCCTCGGCGATCCGCATCGGCAATCCAGCCAGCTGGCGCAAGTCGGCTGCGATCATCGAGCAGATGGGCGGCTGGTGCGAGGACGTCTCGGAGCAGGAGATTGCGCTCGCGAAGGCACAGATTGGTGCGGAAGGCGTGGGCTGCGAGCCTGCGTCTGCCGTTACGCTGGCGGGCCTCAAGAAGCTGGTCGCCCACGGCAAGGTCCAGCGCGAGGAGCGCGTCGTCCTGCTCCTTACCGGCCACACCTTGAAGGATTCGGACTACACGATCCACTACCATCGCGGCGAACTGCTCACGGACGAAGAGGCTGCGCTGATCTCCCCGGCCGACCGAGTCATCCACGATCAGCTGCGTAAGCCGCCGATGGTGCTCGAGGCAGATCCCGACATCGTTCTGAGAACGCTTGAAGCCCACATGAACGCGGTCCAGCACGCCTGATGGCTAACGTACCGCGTCCGTTACATATTCGCCTGCCCGCAACCTCTGCCAATCTTGGCCCCGGCTTTGACGCTGTGGGCCTCGCCATGGCCCTGTACCTGACGATCGATGCGGTTACCTCTGACCGCTACCAGATCACGGCGACCGGGCGCAACGCCGACCTCTGTGCGGATGTCGAGCGCAGCCTCATCCTCACCACCTACCGCGACCTTCTCGGCTCGTCCGCTCCTGCCTTGGCGCTCGCGCTCGATAACGAGATTCCCCTCGGCATGGGTTGCGGCTCGAGTGCGGCGGCCCTTCTGGCGGGTGTCCTCCTGGCGAATCACTTCGGCGATCTCAGCTGGAGCGGACAGCAGATTCTTGAGGAGGCTTGCCGTCGGGAAGGCCATCCAGACAATGTCGCCGCCTGCTGGCTGGGCGGCATGACCAGCTCCGCTTCTGTCAGATCTACTGTTATTACAGCAACTTGTGGACGCGATCTCAAGTGGAACATCGTGATTGTTCTTCCCGCGACAAGCCTCCCTACGACCGAAGCGCGCGCCCTTCTGCCGGATACCTATAGCCGCGCGGACACGGTCTCCAATATCCAAAGCACTGCGCTCCTGGTATCTGCCTTTGCCTTGGGTAGAGGCGATCTTCTTCGGTACGCCATGAGGGACTGGGTCCATCAACCGTACCGAAGTGACGCATGCAGCCTGCTTCCGGCGTTACTTCCGATGGTGTCGGAGCAGGGCGTGCTGGGGGTAGCCTTGAGCGGAGCAGGACCATCGGTACTAATCGTTGCCGAAGAAGAGGCAGATTTTGCCGATCTGAACTCCAAAATTCGGCTGATGGCCGACCGAAATCCTGTGGAAATTCTGAAGACCAATATTGCAAGCGGTTGTCAGACAAGTAGTTAGCTGGATAGCCGCGATAGGTTACCTAAGTTTGATTTACAGGATTCCCAATTCTCCATAAACTTGGGATGTAAGCAGTTCTGGGGAGGGCTGCTTCACCGCCCGTTGACCTCTGTGATGAGGTCCGGGCGTTTTCTTTGCAGCAAACGCTATCTGTTAACCGCCAATGAATCGCGCGGTTCAAACATGCATCTATTAGTAAGTGGTACAACAGAACGTCGCTTATCAGGCCCGAATCGTAGAGGCAGATGAGATCGACGGGAGGATTGAAATGGCAGGACAATTCGTCACCGAAGTAAACGATGACACCTTCGAAAAAGAGGTGTTGCAGTCGGAACAGCCAGTATTAGTGGACTTCTGGGCCGCATGGTGCGGACCCTGTCGCGCACTCGCTCCCGTTGTGGATGAGGTTGCAACCCAGTACAACGGTAAGCTCCGGGTCATGAAGATGGATGTGGACAAGAACAACGCCACTCCTGCGCGCTACGGTATTCGCGGTATTCCCGCCCTGCTGATCTTCAAAGGCGGCCAGGTTGCCGACCAGATCGTCGGTTTCGTCCCCAAGGACACAATCGACAAGTCGGTGAGCAAAGTCATCGGCACTGCAGATACAAAGGTTCTCGCGTAAACGATTTGATATCGAAGATGGCCCGGCGCTACAAGCCGGGCCATTGTTGTTTCTGAGGCAGTTACACTAAAACCATGCTGGAGTGGATGCTTTTCCGCGCGATCATGGTGGCCTTCTTCATTCTGGCCAACAGCTTCTTCGTCGCCGCGGAGTTTGCGCTCGTCAGCATTCGCGAGACTCGCGTAGAGCAACTGATCGCCCTCGGCCGTCCCGGCGCACGCACCGCCCTCCAACTCAAACGGTCCATTGACGAGTTCCTCCCCGCCGTTCAATTCGGCGTCACCTTGGCCGCGCTCGCCCTCGGCTGGATTGGCGAACCAGCCGTCACGGAGATCATCCTGCGCCTCGTCGCGCACTGGCTCGCGGTCGCGCCGCCGCACATTCTGATTTACGCCCACGCGCTCGCGGTCCTGATCTCGTTCAGCATCATCACCTACTTCGAGGTGCTGCTCGGCGAACTCGTCCCCAAGTCGCTCGCCCTGCAACGCGCCGAGCGGATCGCCCTGGCCGTCGCCGGGCCGATGGACGTCTTCATCCGCATCACCCGCCCGGCCGTCAAGCTGATGAACGGTTCGGCCACGCTCGTCCTCCAACTCTTCCGGGCACCGCTCCGGGGTGAGGGCGCCGTGCACTCGCCGGAGGAGCTGAAGCTGATCGCCACGGCGACTCGCCGCATGGGTCTGCTGCCGGTCTTTCAGGAAGAGATCATCCACCGGGCCATCGAGCTTAACCACGTCACGGTGCGTGAGATCATGACGCCACGCGGCAAGATCTTCTCGCTTCCGGCGGACCTGACGATCGAGGCCGCCAGTGCCCGCGTCATCGACGAGCAGCACTCCCGCGTGCCCGTCTACGATCCCGCAGGGGGTGCAGAACACATCATCGGAGTCGTCTACTCGAAGGACATCGCCCGCCTTATGCACTTTCGCGCCGTGGCGATGGGCTTCGGTGCCGCGCAGCCATCCGTCCTTACGTTGAAGAGCGTGATGCGCGAGGTCATGTTTATTCCCGAGACCAAGCTGGCCGTGGAACTCCTTCAGGATTTCCAGGAGCGCCGCCGCCAGATTGCCATCGTCGTGGACGAGTTCGGATCGACGGTCGGCATCGTCACCGCCGAGGATGCGCTTGAGCAGATCGTCGGCGAACTTGAGGATGAGTTCGACATCGCGACGGCAATCATGCCGCTCAGCGCAACCGGCGTCGTGACTCTCGACGGCAGCACCACCCTGCGGGACCTCGGCACGCAGCTGCGCTGGACCTTTCCACGCGAGGCAGGTGTCGAAACGCTGGCCGGCTTCCTGCTCGCTCACCTCGGTCACATTCCGCATTCTGGCGAGTCGCTGGATCACGACGGCCGCCGCTTCACGGTCGCTGGAATGAACGGTCGCCGCATCAGCCAGATCCGCGTCGAGACCATCGCAGAAACGCAATCCGCAGCCGAACTCGAAGCGGAGAGCAGAGAAGCCACCGCATGACGTTGTTGGCAATCGCAAGGCCGCTACGACGAATCGCGATCACCCTGCCCGTCCTGTGGGTGGTGGTAAGTGTTGTCTTTCTACTGATTCACCTTGTGCCGGGCGACCCCATTGTGCAAATGCTGGGCGAGGGGGCGACTGCCTCCGATGTGTCGGCTTTGCGGCATGCTTACGGGCTTGATCTCCCGCTCGGGACGCAGTATGCCAACTACTGGCGGGGCATCCTCCATGCCGATCTGGGGCAGTCGCTGCGCCTGCATGATTCGGTGCTGCATCTCGTCGGACAGCGATATCCGTATACGCTCTGGCTTACGCTTGCGGCGCTGCTGATCGGGATGGCGATTGCGTTTCCGGCGGGCGTCGCCTCGGCGCTGCATCGCGACCGATGGCAGGACCGCACTTTAGGCGTCGTCTCGCTGGTCGGGCTGTCCTTCCCCAACTTCGCGCTCGGACCGATCCTGATTCTCGTCTTCTCGATCTCGCTTGGCTGGTTGCCCGTCTCGGGTGCGGGAACGGGCGGCACGACTCTGCTGACGCACCTTGTCCTTCCGGCAATCACGCTCGGGCTCTCGCTCGCGGCTGTCCTTACCCGCATGATCCGGACGGCGATGCTTGAGGAACTGAGTCAGGACTACATCCGCACCGCTCGCGCCAAGGGCCTTACCGAACGGGCGGTGGTCTATCGTCATGCGCTGCCGAACGCGCTGATTCCGGTGCTGACGATCCTCGGCCTGCAGTTCGGCAGTCTGCTCTCGGGGGCCATCGTCACGGAGACGATCTTCAGTTGGCCGGGAATCGGTCGACTCACCCTATCCGCCATCTCGAACCGCGACTACGCGCTCGTGCAGGGATGCATCCTGGCGATTGGCTTGACCTATGTCGCCGTCAACCTGCTCACCGATGTGGCGTACACCGTCGCCAACCCAAGACTTCGCGCCTGAAGCCTGAGCTACTTCAACTGGGCAGCATGGTTGAGGTGCGAGCGGAGTTCGTCGGGATGGTAGCAGTGGGCAAGCGCCGTCTCGCGCGTGATGCGGCGCGTGTGCACGAGTTCAGCCAGCGACTGGTCCATAGTGTTCATGCCGTCCTTGCTGCCCGTTGAAATCTGGGAGCGTATCTGGTGATCCTGACCGGTGCGAATCAGGTTGCGAATCGCGAGGGTTGCTACCATCACCTCGACGGCGGGAAATAGCCCGACTGTGCCCATTGCCGGAACAAGCTGTTGCGCGACCACCGCCAGTAACGCCAGCGATAACTGCTGTCGAATTTGCGCCTGGTTGTTGGCGGCGAAGCTGTCGAGGATGCGGGAGAGCGTCTGGGCGGCATCGTTGGTGTGCAGCGAGGAGAGCACGAGGTGACCGGTCTCGGCGGCGGTGAGCGCGGCTGCAATGGTCTCGGGATCGCGCATCTCGCCGATCAGGATGACGTTGGGATTCTGGCGCAGGACGGCCCGGACAGCGTGGGCAAAGCTCGGAGTGTCGTCGCCGACCTCGATCTGCTCGACGATGGAATGCCGGTTGCTGTGCTGGTACTCCACCGGGTCTTCAATGGTGATGATGTGCTCGCGACGGCGCCCGTTGATGTAATCGATCATCGCGGCCATGGTCGATGTCTTGCCGCTACCGGTCGGCCCGGTGAGGAGCACGAGTCCTTGCCGACGTTCCATCAGACGGGCCAGAACCGGCGGCAGGTGAAGCGAATCAAGAGTCGGAACCTGCGAAGGAAGCAGCCGGATGCTGGCCGCCAGCGTGCCGCGCTGGTAGTGGATATTCGCGCGGAACCTGCCAATCGTGCCGCGAACGAAGCAGAAGTCGAGGGCTCGACTTGTGTCGAGTTCCTTCGTCTGCTCGGTCGTGAGGAGCGGCAGGAGCATGTTGCGAAGCTCGTCTGCGGCGAGCGGAGCCTTGCCCGCCGCCAGTGTCAGCGAGCCGTTCACCCGGAAGGTGACAGGCGTGCCCGCCACGAGGAGCACGTCGGAGGCCTTCTGCTCTGCGGCGTGGACGAGGTGCAGGTCGAGCGATGTGGTCCGGTCTGGCCGGTCGAACTTGTCCAGCTTGTCGAGTTTCGCATTGGCTGTTGAAGAATTCAGTTCATAGACAAGCTGCGACAGGTCGTTCTCGTATGCGGCCATCAGGTCTCCCGGTGTTGAAGCGTTAGACGAGACGAAGCGAACGATAGCTTCCAACGAGTCGCTTCCATGCCTGGCAAGGGGCATTTCAGTCGGCACAAACTTGACATTTCCGGCACTCAGAAGCCCCATCCTGTTCCATGAGAGCTGGCGCACGGGTGTACAGGTACCCAGCTAAGTCGCCTGTTTAGAAGACTTTCGTACTTCAAGTACGGGGGGTGGGGGGTACCTCGTCTAGAGGAGGGGAAGGATCGTCGGCGTCAGAACGCCACCATCAATTTCTACGAACGCAAGCGTCACCGGAAGCTTGAAGCGGCGTGGTCCAGCGCTTCCCGGATTGAGGTAAAGCACGCCATCGCGCATTTCGAAGCCGGGCTGATGCGAGTGTCCGCTGACGACAGCCGCAAGCTGCGCCGCAACTGGATTTACATCAAGATCGTGGACGGAATGGACGAGGTAGAAGAGCGCGCTATCAAGCTCGATGGCCTCAGTCGCAGGCAGTTCGGCGCATTGGCCATGCAGATCGATGTTGCCGCGAATCGCGGTTACCGGTGCAATCGCTCGGAGCGTATCGAGGATGTCAAAGTTGCCCACATCGCCCGCGTGGAGGATGTGAGCGACTTTGGCATCACGTAGTGCGGCAACAGCTTCGGGCCGCAGAAGACCATGCGTATCGGAGATCACGCCGACCAGCATCAGGCGATCTTCAGGCTCATCAGCGAGGCATAATTCTTGCTGTCCGCGGGATTGTGACTGCGATCGGGATCAATCTGTAGCTCGAGAACGGTCACTCCAGCAAGCGTAAGTGCGTATTCCTCAAGCTCCTCGGTCGTTCCGCTCGGGCTGAAGTTCCACTGCTGTCTTACGACCTCGCGCATCGTTCCGTCGCTGCCGTTCGCGAAGACGGCAAACTCCTGCGAGCGCTCCGCGGTGCGGTCGACGAAGTGGAGCTGAATCCGCTTGATCGCCTGAGGCTCGTCGAAGTGCAGCCGAATGACCTGCGGACCGACGCTCGACGCTCTCCAGCCAGTCGTAGACTTCCGGGCGATTGCGTTCTCGATGGGAAAGGCTGCATCCTCCGAGGTCATCTCGACCCGTGCAATGCGCTCCAGATCACGCCAGAGATCGCCGATCGGAACGGCGGTTACGGCTGTGGGTGTAACGATACTCTTGCGCATACGTGCTCCTTATTGCCTCAGAGGCAAGCATACGCGAGCACGCTACAGACCGGAGTGCAACCTGGCTCGCGGATCGAGGTAGTCGCGCAGCGCATCGCCAATGAAGTTGAAGGAGAGCACGCTCAGCATCACGGCCATCGCCGGGAAGAAGACGAGATGCGGCGAGTCGAAGAGGTGCGATCGGGCGTCGTTCAGCATCGATCCCCAGCTTGCCGCAGGAGCCGGAATGCCGAGACCCAGGAAGCTGAGCGTCGCCTCAGCGAGCACTGCTCCAGCCATGCCGATCGCCGCCTGCACAATGAGCGGTTGAAGGATGTTAGGCAGGATGTGGCGACAGACAACCCGCAGATCGGATGCGCCGAGAGCCTTCGCCGCCTCGACGAACTCCCGCTCCTTGATCGCCATCACCTGTGCTCGGACGAGCCGCGCGTAGCCGACCCATCCTGAGATAGCGAGCGCGAGGATCAGATTCCCAAGTCCTGGACCAAGGAAGGCCACAAATGCGATGGCGAGCAGAATGCCAGGAAGCGCCAGGAAGGCGTTTAAGACGTAGATGTTGACGACGGTATCAGTCCAGCCACCATAAAAGCCGGCGAGACATCCGAGGACGAGCCCGACGGAGAGCGAAAGTCCGACGACGCTGACAGCGACGATCATCGAGATGCGGGCTCCAAAGAGGATGCGCGAGAGAGTGTCGCGTCCAAGCTCATCGGTGCCGAACCAGTGAAGAGCTGAAGGGCCGAGGAGCCGATTGGTCAGGTTGAGCTGCGCTGGATCGGCTGGAGCGAGCAGTGGAGCGAAGATGGCGCAGAGCACGAAGCCAGCCAGCAGGAGAATGCCTGCGGCGGCCAGCGGTTGTTGTCGGATGTTTTGCATCCAACGCGTTATGAATATCTTTTTGTAGCCGATCATCCTTTCTGAGGATGACGTGACAGCACTTGGAATGCAAGCCTTCGAGATGTGCAGAATTGCTCAGTATCCCCATTCGGTGGCACTTTTGGCATTATCGGAGGATGAGTCACTGATACACTTAGGTTAGCGTCCCAAACAGCACAGGAGTCTTGCATGAACCACAAGAAAGAGAAAGCGGTAGTCTGCGGAGCGGGCGGTTTCATCGGCGGTCATCTCGTCAAGAGCCTTATCGCCGATGGTGTAGATGTGATCCGCGCCGTCGATATCAAGCCGCTCGATGAGTGGTACCAGGTGACGAGTGGAGTAGAAAACCTTGCCATCGACTTGAAGGACAAAGAGCATTGCATGACTGCTGCAGAGGGCACAACAGCTGTCTACCAACTCGCTGCCGATATGGGCGGAATGGGCTTTATCGAGAACAACAAGGCGCTGTGCATGCTGAGTGTGCTTACGAATACGCACATGCTGATGGCAGCACGCGAAAAGGGAGTCGAGCGGTTCTTCTATTCCTCCTCCGCGTGTGTGTACAACGGCGAGAAGCAGACCAATCCTGATGTCGTGGCGCTGAAGGAAGAAGACGCCTATCCGGCTCTTCCCGAAGATGGCTATGGCTGGGAGAAGCTGTTCAGCGAGCGGATGTGCCGTCACTTTGAAGAAGATTATGGCCTGCAGTGCCGTGTGGCGCGTTACCACAACGTTTACGGCCCTAACGGGACCTGGGATGGTGGTCGAGAGAAGGCTCCAGCGGCGATGTGTCGCAAGATTCTTGAAGCCAAGCATAGCGGCAAACACGAGATTGAGATCTGGGGCGATGGGCATCAGACGCGCAGCTTCATGTATATCGATGATTGCGTCAAGGGCACCCAGTTGATCTATGAGAGCGACATCCACGAGCCGCTGAATCTCGGTTCGAGCGAGCTTGTCTCGATCAACCAACTCGTCGATATCGTTGAGGATATTGCCGGGATTAAGCTAAAGCGCAACTACAATCTTAGCGCTCCTAAGGGCGTCAACGGGCGCAACAGCGACAACACGTTGATCCTTGAGAAGCTCGGTTGGGAACCGTCGATCAAGCTACGTGACGGTATGGCGAAGACCTATGCCTGGATCGAAAACGAGATGCTTGCGGGAGTTTCAAAGTAGTTGCCATTCTTTGGGAGCAGGGTGACGATGGAGAATATCAATGGTGGCGCTGAAGACGTTTTTCGCAAGATTCTCGGTGTTAACTTTTTTGATGGCAACGCAGCCGAAGCGATAGCCAAGATTCGCCACGGTGGTTTGCTAGTCGTTCCCGCTGCACCCGCACTCAAGGATATGGACCGCGATATCGGGTATCGTGATGCGCTGCTCGGTGCAGACTTGGTGATCACTGATTCTGCGCTGATGGTGCTGATCTGGAATTTGATTGAGCGGGATTCACTCTATCGACTGTCTGGACTGGAATATCTGAAGGAACTGCTGGAGGAGCCGGATGTTCGGCAGACCGGCAATACCGTCTGGATTATGGCAAGCCCGAAGAGTGCAGCTACGAATTTGAAATGGCTTGCTGAGTCGGGGATTGTGGTGGATCAGGACTATGTCTACATGGCGCCGATGTACGGTTCTGAGATGGAAGATCCCAAGCTCGTTGCGCTGCTGAACCGCCTGCGTCCGCAGCACGTGATCGTGACGATTGGTGGCGGGACGCAGGAACGTCTTGGACTCTATCTGAAGCAGAATCTGGATTATCTGCCGGCGATCCACTGTATCGGTGCAGCGATTGCATTCCTGAGCGGCGACCAGGTACAGATTCCGATGTGGGGTGACCGCTTCTATCTTGGATGGCTGATGCGCTGCCTCTCCGAGCCGAAGCGCTATGTTCCACGTTATTGGGAGGCGCGCAAACTGGTTGGGCTTATGCTTCGCTATCGCAGCGAACTGCCCATGTTGCGCACTGGCTGATGAGCGCTCCTCCCCGTGATGCGCGCATCTACATTGCTGGACATCGAGGATTAGTCGGTTCGGCGCTTCAACGTGGGCTTGAGGAGCAGGGTTTCACCAGGCTGATAGTCAGGAGCCATGCAGAACTTGATTTGACCGATCAAGCTGCGGTCTCTCGCTTCTTTGCAACCGAACAACCTGAGTACGTCTTTTTAGCGGCAGCTAAGGTCGGGGGAATTCTTGCCAACGACACGTATCCGGCAGACTTTTTTCGCGAAAACCTGGTTATCCAGAGCAATGTCATCGAGGCCAGTCATGCAGCGGGTGTAAAGCGTCTGCTCTTTCTGGGATCGAGCTGTATCTATCCAAAGAACGCACCGCAGCCAATTCGTGAGGAGTACCTGCTTACTGGCCCGCTTGAGCCAACGAACCGGCCCTACGCGATTGCGAAGATTGCAGGGATCGAGCAATGCTGGTCATACAACCGCCAGTTTGGGACGCAGTATCTTGCTGCGATGCCGACGAATCTTTACGGTCCGGGAGATAACTTCGACCTCAACAACTCGCATGTGCTGCCTGCATTGATACGAAAAACGGCAGAGGCGCAACGGGCGGGCAGGGAAGAGCTGATCGTCTGGGGTAGCGGCACACCGCGACGGGAGTTCCTGTACTCGGAAGATCTTGCTGCGGCGTGTATCTTTTTAATGTTGCTCGACGAGACACGTTTTCGGTCGTTGCTGCTGGATGATGTGCCGCCGTTGATCAATATCGGTACGGGTGAGGATGTCACGATTCGCGAGCTTGCCGAGACAATTTGCCGCGTGCTGGGCTTCGAGGGCAGATTGATCTTTGATACAAGCAAGCCGGACGGAACGCCTCGCAAACTGCTCGATGTCACCCGTCTTCACGATCTTGGCTGGAAGCACACTATAAATCTTGAGCAGGGAATTCGGCTGACGTGGAATGCTGTTCAGTCGCAGTTTGCGGCACAGTGACCTTCAGTTAAGGCACAGCGACTTGGCCGACGCTGTCGTGTCTAATCGAAGTATGGGTACGCTGCGTTATCTTCGGTTGCTGGCTGGGTTTGCACTTCTAACTGCGTCATTCGCGCCGGTGTATGCGCAGTCCAGCACGGTTGCGGAACAGTACCTTCTTTCTGCGGTAAATCAGGAGCGAGCCCTGCGAAAACTCGGACCCGTTCGACTTGACTCAGCGTTGGTCCAGGCGGCTGTGACCCATGCGCGACAGATGGCGGCGCATGGCAGCATTTCACATCGTTTCAGTGGAGAGCCTGAATTGTCGACGCGCGGTTCGCAGGCCGGAGCACACTTTGACCGCATCACGGAGAATGTTGCCGAAGGGCCGACTGCCGTGATTCTGCACGATGCGTGGATGCATTCTCCCGGACATCGGGCTAACATCCTTGATCCGGACGTTGATGCGATTGGGATCGCTGTGCTGGTGCGCAATGGGCAGCTCTACGCGGTGGAGGACTTTCAGAGCACGGTCCAGAGCCTGACGCTTGCTGAGCAGGAGGGTGCTGTCGGGCTGCTGCTCGATCGTGCCGGTCTTGATTTGGTGCCGGACGCAAATGCTCGAAAGACGTGCGCCATGTCCGCGGGGTATGCCGGCGACCAGCAACCATCGTTCGTCGTTCGCTACACGACGGGCGATATCTCGACGCTGCCAAGCAAGTTGAAGGAGCGTCTCGCGCTGGCTCAGGATCATCAGGCGTCCGTGGGGGCATGTTCCTCGCGGGGCGCGGGTGCTTTCAGTACCTACAGTATTGCTGTGGTTCTCTACCCGTAGCTATGCAGCACCGATGGTTGCGAGCTCTTCTGCGCTCGCAGGCTGGGTCGGCTCCATCTCGAGCAGATCGTTGAAGCGGTTGAAGTAGTTGAAGAGACCGATCGCGGCCATCAACTCGACGACTTCACCTTCGTCGTAGAAGCTGCGGAGGCGCTTGAAGTCTGCCTCAGTGTATCCGTGAGCGTTGAGCGTCATTACCTCAGCAAGGTGGATCGCGACCTTCTCCGCCTCGGTGAAGGCATCGCTTCCGGCGGCGTTTTCCAAGGCAATTATCTGGTCGTCCGTCCAGCCTAGACGCCGCGCGATTGTTGTGTGCGATGCAAGGCAATAGGGTGTCTGATTCAACTGCGATGTGCGTACGATCACCAGTTCCTTCAACGCCGTGGAGAGTGTGCCTGTCTTCAGCACTGCCTCGAGATGGGCGATGATTGTCTGGAATATTTCAGGGCGATGAGCCATGGTGCGGAACATATTCGGGACGTTGCCACGATCGCGGAGGTACCGATCGTAGATAACGCTGGTCGAGGATGAAACCTCATCGCGCTTGAGTCGAGAGATGCGAGGCATAGTTAGGACTCCTTTCGCTTCCTCTCGAATGATACCTTTGGTCTTCGAACTCGGCTAGCTGCAGGCTTTGCCATTGTGACGCGAGGATGTGCCGGAACGTTACGAGGACTAGAAAGCACCTTTTAGAACATAGATTCGGTAGTTCACCATGTAATCGCGAGGACCGAAGTTTCTGGCTATGCTCAGTGAGTAGTGGATGTTGAGGTAGCTTGCGAACTGCGACCACTGGTCTATCTTGTCAAACGAATTGTCTTCACCGAGCCACTGGCTTGTGACCACGATCACCTTAGGGGGAGCCGCGGAGAAAGCATCCTGGAGAACGCGATGATCATATTGGGAGGCAGAGACTCCTCGCGGCGGAAAGAACATGTAGTCGCCGATGTATCCGGAGTACTGCACGAGATCGAGGCGATAGAGGGCGTTCAGACAGCCACTTACAAGGTCCATACATTGGACCTGATTTTGCAGCTTCGCCACGCCCAGACTTGTAAGATCGCGCTCCAGGGTGTCAGGGAGGTCGATCGTAGATGGTTTTGCGTTCAGTCGAAGAGCGTACACAGGAACGACGTAGAGAACACCGAGAAGGATGCCAGTCGCGCCGAACACCCGAACCCATCCCTTCTTCTGCACGGCCCGCACAAACTCCAGGCCGATCCACAGGAAAACAAAGGCGAGGAAGGGATAGCGATGGTAATGAAAACCTTTTCGTTGGGAGAAGTACGATAGCAGACCAAAGCAGATGCCTAGAGCGAGCGCCCACCGCTCCCAGTTTTTCCAGTCTGTATTCACAATGGTAAGAATGATCGCGATCGGAAGCAGGACGATCAGCGCACGGACGGAAAACAGCGTCGGGGCAAGAGTCATGTAGCTCATATGCCCGAGGCCTGCGTAGTAGGGAACCAGCCGGCCGATCAGGCCAAGGAAGGCTCCGAAAGCGTGCTTCTGCAAAAGGAAGCCGAGCGTGACGCAGTATCCGCCGAGGAGACCCGCAAGCCCAATACCCAGATAGGAACCCATAGCCTCCCGTCTTCTTCTTACCTCGAAGGCGGCCATGGAGATCAGCACAATCCCAAGAGGGACGGCGGTGGGCTTGAGCGAAGCTGCCAGACCAAGAAGCACTCCGAAAGGGAGCATTAGGATGGGTCTTCGCATGCGTAACGCCAAGAAGAGCATGGCATAGCCGAACATTACGAGGACGGTCATGATCTCATCCCGCTGAGCGGCATCGTCAGGCCCCTCGAACGCATGCGCCAGGACGAATAAGACTCCGGCGAAGAGGCCTGCAAACCAGTCGTACGGCCACGCTATGACGATCATGGAGGTTGTGAGGCAAGCCAGCAGCGAGAACTCGTAGAAGCGCCAGCCGAGATCGCCTGTGCCAAATAGACGGATAGCCCAGCCGTCTATGAAGTAAGAGCCGGGCATGTTCAGGTCGACGATGTCTTTATATGGAACTTTGCCGTGATCCATCAGAAAGTTGACGTAGTGCATGATGGATTCGTCGTGCATCCAGCGCCAGCCTATGGTTCTATAGGCGAAGAAGAGGGCCGCCGCACACAGAATGACGCTCAGAATCATTCGACCGGAGCTGACAAACCTATCTTCTGCCGCCGGTTCCTGCTGCATCGTGACGTCCTTGAAGTGCGGGCGAGTGTTCTGTGGCATGGAACCAAATGGTGTCCATGCCGACTTCTACAGGCTAGGTGCTTTCCATCGCGATTGGTTGCGCGTCGGGCTCCATCTCGGTGAGGGGGCGGCCGAAGGCAATCTTTGGATAGACATTGGTGAAGGTATCGATGGTCAGGTCGATCAGGACGGGTTCGCTCGGGTCTTCCCAGAGAGCACGCAGACCCTCGGCCACTTCACCCTCGTTACGGATGCTGACGCCGCGGATGCCAAAAGCCTCAGCAACCCGTGCGAAGTCCGGTGTACTGTATCCCCACAAGGTCGACTGATATTGTTCCTTGAAGTAACTTTGCTGGAACTGACGCACCATACCGTGGCAATGATTGTTGACGACGATGATCTTGACGGGAAGCCGATTACGTACGATCGTCTGCAACTCCTGGATGTTGCATTGAAAGGCTCCATCACCGGCTATGACGACGACTGGTCGAGGAGCCAATGCGACAGCAGCGCCGAGCGCTGCAGGTAATGCGAATCCCATGGAACCCATGCCGCCTGAGGTCAGCCATCGCTGATCTGCCTGTACTTCGATGGACTGAGCGGCCCACATCTGGTGCTGCCCGACATCCACGAGGTATGCGCCAGCTTGATGCGACGCAGCCGAAAGCTGGTGCATAAAGACATTCGGGTTGATGCCAGTCGCTGTACCAAGTTCAAGGCGATCGTCGAATTTCTCACGTAACGCGGTTATCTCGTCAATCCATGGGGTCCAATCGGTGTGCGCCAGATCGCCAAGCTGCTCTGCAGCAGCCTTTAGAAATGGCCGCAACTCGGAGACGATTGCAACACATCCGGGGATGCGGTTATTGATCTCACCGGTCTCACAGTCCACATGAACGATGACGCGGTCGCCCTTGAAGAAGGAGGTGTCGTTTCCGGTCTGGCGAATATCCAGACGGCTGCCGAGGACGATGAGCAGATCGCTTGAGGCGAGCGCATGGTTCGCCCACCGATTGGCATAGCTGCCGATCATTCCGACTCGCAACGGATCGCCATACGGCATGACATCCACAGCCAGCAGCGAGTTGACGACGGGGAGACCGAGCTTCCGTACGAAAGCATGGAACTCTTCCAGAGCATTGCCGGCACGAATGCCGGCTCCTGCAAGGACAAGTGGCTTCTTAGCTCCCTTGAGCGCATCGCTTAGCTGCTCCCATTGGAGCGGGTCGATGGAGCTGGCGACGGCTCCAGTACCGGGATCTTCCAGAGGATCTGGAACGTCAAGCATGGAGTTCTGGATATCCATGGGGATATCGACCAGAACTGGGCCCGGTCGCCCGGCGACTGCGAGATCGAAGGCGTTCTTCAGAACCTCCGGCAGTTCTTCCGGGGTACGAACCTGCCACGATGCCTTGGTGATCGGTGTCGACATCGAGACGATATCGCTCTCCTGAAAACCGAGCTGGCGAATGGCGCGATCGCCGCGAAGCTCGTGTCGATTAACCTGGCCAGTGATGAAGACGGCCGGCGACGAGTCGAAGTGACAGCTTCCGATGCCCGTGAGAAGGTTGATCGCACCCGGTCCGCTGGTAGCCATCGCTACTCCGGGAACACCGGTAATGCGTCCAGCGGCGTCGGCGGCGAAGGCCGCAGCTTGCTCGTGATGCACGCTGAGAACGCGGATCTTTTCGAACTCGTAGAGCGAGTTGAGCAGGTGCGTGATCATACCTCCGGGAAGCTCAAAGACTGTGCGAACACCCCGGCTGTAGAGATACCGTGCAACGTAATCTGTGGCTTTTATCACGCGGACACCTTGACTTCGCTCTCCATGCTCGCCAGAGCGGCACCTGTCGGTTGCGATGCTGTGAATGTCTGCATGGTTCTTTGATACTTCGCGATCTGGCCCAATGTGATCATGTTCATATCTGTCCCTTGTTCCCAAGCCTGGTACCAATCGACCAGCCATTCGAGCGCCGTCTGGAGTTTAAGTCGCGGCAGCCAGCCTAGCTCGGAGCGAGCCTTGCTGGAGTCCAGCTTGAGGTATCCTGCTTCGTGAACAGACTCGGCCTCATCCGTAACCCAACTCGCGCCGTTGCCCCAGCGGCGTGCCATTTCGGTGGCGATTCTTCCGACCGGCCATGCATCGTCATCCCACGGGCCAAAGTTCCAGGCGTCCGCAAATTCGATCTTGCCGGCGAGTAGACGCTCCGCAAGCGCGATATATCCAGCCACCGGCTCGAGCACATGTTGCCACGGCCTGATGGAGTGCGGTCGCCGGATCATCACAGGTTCCCCCGACATAAAGCCCCTGATGAGATCGGGCAAAAGGCGGTCCTCCGACCAGTCGCCGCCTCCGATTACGTTTCCCGCACGTGCAGTTGCAAGCGCAACGCCGTGGGTTGCGAACCGTTCCGGAGGAAAGAAGGAGCTGCGATACGACGCACTCAGAATCTCTACACATGCCTTGCTGCTGCTGTATGGGTCATATCCACCCATCGGATCGGTTTCCCGATAGCCCCAATGCCATTCCCGGTTCAGGTAGCACTTATCCGTCGTGACGATTACGGCCGCACGCACGGAGGCAATCGTGCGGATCGATTCAAGGACGTGAGCCGTCCCCATCACGTTGGTGCTGTACGTAGCCAAAGGATCTGCATATGATCGCCGCACGAGCGGCTGCGCAGCCAGATGAAAGACCACATCGGGCTGGAAATCGCGCATGGCTCGGTCGAGCGCGGCATGGTCCCGAAGATCGCCGCGAATGTCCTCAATGACACTGCCGACCCGTGCGCCTCCAAAAAGACTCGGCTCCGTCGAAGGATCAAGCGCGTAACCGCGCACTACTGCTCCGACTTGCGCCAGCCAGAGGGCCAGCCATCCACCTTTGAAGCCTGTGTGTCCTGTGAGGAAGACACGCTTGCCGGCCCACACGTTTTTTACCACGTCTTCCATGGCGCCTTTCCGGAGTTCCATAGTTCTTCCAGGTGCTGCTTGTCGCGGAGCGTGTCCATCGGCTGCCAGAAGCCTGAGTGGCGATAGGCGTGAAGATTGTGTTCGCTGGCGATACGCTCGAGCGGTTCGCGCTCCCACATGGTCGACGGCTCGTCTGGAATGGTCTCGAGAACCTTCGGTGACAAGACGAAGAAACCGCCATTCAACCAACCGAGATCAGACGACGGCTTTTCCTGGAAGGTATGTATTTCATCGCCTTCGATACCGAGCATGCCGAAGCGCGCAACCGGTTGTACAGCGGTCAGAGTCGCAAGTTTTCCGTGACTCTTATGAAATTTGATTGACTCGGTGATATTCACATCCGACACGCCGTCGCCGTAGGTCATGCAAAATGCATCTTCGTTCGCTACGTGGCTCGCTACCTTCTTCAAACGCCCGCCCGTGCCCGTCTCAGCACCCGTCTCGACCAGTGTGATATGCCAAGGTTCGGTGGTGTTGCCGTGAACTTCCATGCGGTTATCGGTCATGTGGAAGGTGACATCAGCCGTATGCAGGAAGTAATTTGCGAAGTATTCCTTGATGACATAGCCCTTGTAGCCGAGGCAAATGACGAAATCGAAGATGCCATGCTGGGAATACATCTTGAGGATGTGCCAGAGGATGGGACGCCCACCAATCTCCACCATTGGTTTCGGGCGTACCGATGTCTCTTCGCTGATTCGGGTTCCAAGTCCACCTGCAAGAATGACCGCCTTCATGCTTATATTGTCCTCGATCTTGTTATTTGCGAAACACATGCTGGAGTTCGATGAGTACCAGCCACGCTATAATTACTTAGAATCTTGCAAGTTAGGGCCAGGTTACACAACGACAACCTAGTTCCTTTTAGCTGTAGTATACAGCGCTGGCAACTTCAAATCAGATAGCGTTCGCCCCTATCACCTTATGAAGGAGTCTGTTAATTATGAGCCAGCGCGCTGACGAGCTTCGCACCCAAATCCTACAACTTACGGCTGAGTACCATGCAGAGGCCTTCCCTCAGAAAACGTTCGTTGCGGGTCAGTCCTTCGTTCCAGTCTCTGGCAAAGTCATTGATGGACAAGATCTCAGTTTACTGGTTGACTCTGCGCTTGATTGCTGGTTCACTACGGGCCGCTTTGCCAAGGCATTCGAGAAGAAACTAGCCCGCTTTATAGGGGTGCGTGGTTGCTCGCTCGTGAACTCAGGCTCATCGGCAAACCTGGTGGCTCTCACTGCTCTTACGTCGCCCAAGCTTGGCGATCGTCAACTCAAGCCAGGCGACGAGGTCATCACGGTAGCCGCTGGTTTTCCCACAACGGTCAATCCGATCATTCAGAATCGCCTCATCCCGGTCTTTGTGGATGTGGCTCTTCCGACCTTTGAGATCGACGTCACTCAACTCGAAAAAGCGCTTAGCCCCAAGACGCGAGCCATCATGATTGCGCATACCCTCGGCAATCCTTTCGATCTCGGTGCCGTGATGGAGTTCGCGAAGAAGCACAATCTGTGGGTCGTCGAGGATTGCTGCGATGCTCTCGGCGCGACCTACAAGGGTCAGAAAGTCGGAACATTCGGCGATCTCGCCACCCTCAGCTTCTATCCTGCGCACCACATTACGATGGGTGAAGGTGGAGCTGTTCTGACCAATACGCCGCTGCTCCAGACGTTGATTGAGTCGTTCCGCGACTGGGGACGTGACTGCTGGTGTGAGCCTGGTGTCGACAACACATGCGGCAAGCGTTTCGACTGGCAGCTCGGCTCGCTCCCCTGCGGCTACGACCACAAGTACACCTACTCGCATATTGGTTACAACCTCAAGGCTACGGATATGCAAGCGGCGCTCGGCTTATCGCAGCTCGATAAGGTGGAGCACTTCATCCAGGTTCGTCGCGATAACTTCCAGTACCTCTGGAAGGCACTCGAGCCACTGCAGGATGTTCTCATGCTGCCGGTGGCGACCGAGGGCTCTGACCCAAGCTGGTTCGGATTCCCCCTTGGTGTACGTGAGAGCGCACCGTTTACCAGGGATCAACTCGTGAAGGCACTGGAGTCGCAGAAGATCGGCACACGCCTGATGTTTGCAGGGAATCTGCTCCGTCAGCCGGCTTACGAAGGGATCGAATTCCGCCAGATCGGTGACCTTCCGAACACAGATTTCGTGATGCGCAATATTCTGTGGCTGGGAGTCTTCCCTGGTCTCGACTCCGCCATGCTCGACCATATCGTCGCAACGATCGCGCAGTTTGCATCGCAAGCGAAGGCGCTTCCGGTTCTTTCCTGAAGTTGAACCCTAGGGACTTAACTTCTTGACCATGCCTCCCCTTGATCCACGCGATCTTGAAGAGATCGTCAGCCTCACTGAACCGCTTTGGGAGGAGGTGCGCGGCCAGCGCATCTTCCTCACTGGCGGGACGGGTTTTTTTGGCTGCTGGCTCATCGAGAGCTTTCTTAGGGCCAATCAAAAGTTTTCCCTCAATGCGGAGATGGTTGTCCTTACTAGGTCATGGCCGAACTTTCTTCTTCGCTGTCCTCATCTCGCGAACAACCCTGCCCTCGCAGCGGTCGAAGGAGATGTGCGTTCGTTTCCTTTTCCGGAAGGTGAATTTGCCTTCGTACTTCATGCTGCCGCTGATACCGGGGACGTACGTACCGGAAATACAACCAATGGAGCCCTGAGCACACTCTCCACTATCTTCGAGGGCACCCACCGCACGTTGGAATTCGCCGCGACTCATGGCACCCGCAAATTCCTGATGGTCAGCTCAGGCGCTGTGTATGGCGCGCAGCCGACCTCCATCACCCATCTTCCCGAAGACTACCGCGGCGCTCCTGATCCGTGCCAGGCAGCAAGCGCCTACGGCGAGGCAAAACGTGCTGCAGAAGCACTGTGCGCGGCCTATGCCGGATCTTCCAGCCTAGTCCCGAAGATAGCCCGTTGCTTCGCCTTTGTCGGTCCGCATCTCCCTCTTCAGGGCAGTTATGCGATCGGCAATTTTATTCGAAGTGCAATTGCCTCGCAGACTATCCGCATCAGCGGGGACGGGACGCCGTTGCGATCTTACCTTTACGCAACAGATCTTGCTGTATGGCTGTGGACCATCTTGTTCAAAGCGCCGGCGCTACAGCCGATCAATATTGGCTCCCATCAAGCGCTGAGCATCGGCGACCTTGCACGAGAGGTCCAAGCCGCGCTAAATCCCGAACTGACGATTGAAGTTGTTGGCCGGCCTCTACCCGATGTCTTGCCATCGCGATATGTTCCATCCACCCAACGAGCATTCGATGAACTTGGCCTGCGGCAGACGGTAGAATTGAGAGATGCGATTCAGCGCACTGCAGCGTGGCACGGGTGGGCGAGAGACCAGGAGCATCATCTATGAAGCTGATCAGCATTGTCAGTCCTTGCTATAACGAGCAGGATAACGTCGAGCAACTGTACCTGCGAACCCGGCAGACACTTGCGAACTTTCCCCAGTATCGCTACGAACACATCTTTATCGATAATGCTTCGACGGACAACACGGTCGAGATACTTCGCGGTCTTGCGGCGAACGATGCAAACGTTAAGGTCATCGTTAATGCGCGGAACTTCGGGCATCTTCGTTCTCCACAGCACGCCATTATGAACGCAGAAGGCGATGCAGTGGCCATGCTGCTCTCGGATCTTCAAGACCCGCCCGAGTTGATCGGCGAGATGATCGAGGAGTGGGAGCGTGGGACGCCCGTCATCGTAGGGATCAAGAACACCAGTGACGAGAGCGGCTTGATGTACAAGATTCGAACCTTGTACTATCGCACGGTTGCCAGCCTCACTAATGTTCGGGTCTTCGAGCACTTTACCGGGTTCGGTCTGTACGACCGCAAGGTGATCGACATCCTTCGCACCCGCTTTCGCGACCCGTACCCGTACTTCCGTGGCATGATTGCTGAAATCGGGTTGCCACACAAAGCTGTGTACTACAACCAGAAGCGGCGCGAACGTGGGATCACAAAGAACAACTTTTACACGCTCTACGATCTGGCCATGCTTGGCATCACGAATCTATCGAAGGTGCCCCTTCGCATCGTGACCTTCACCGGCTTTATCCTTGCCTTCTTGAGCGCATTGATTGGCGTCGGTTACCTCATCGCAAAGATACTTTTCTGGAACCACTTCGATATCGGGATCGCTCCCGTTGTGGTCGGCCTCTTCTTCTTCGGCTCCGTGCAACTCGTGGCTCTTGGGGTCATCGGAGAGTACATCGGATCCATCCACACGATGGTTCAAAACCGTCCGCTGGTTATTGAGAAGGAACGAATCAACTTCCAGGAAACCCTCCAGGGATGAGCGACCCGATCATAGCGGCACCTGAACGTAACGGACTGGCCAAGCACATTCCTCCGGCCCAACTTCTGCGCTACCTGATAGTTGGAGGCTGGAATACACTCTTCGGATACACCTGCTTCTTCCTGATGAATCGGTGGCTGTCGCATGTGATGCATGCCTACTCCTACATTGTGGCGAGTGTGGCGTCAAACCTGATCAGCATTACCGTGGCTTTTCTGGGCTATAAGTGGTTTGTCTTCCAAACGAAGGGAAACTACGTCAAAGAATGGCTTCGCAGCCTGATTGTCTATAGCGGAACCATCCTCTTTTCGGCGCTCGCCCTGGGGCCGCTGGTTGGCTTGATTCGACATAGCACCCGATACCAGACGCAAGCCCCGTACATCGCCGCAGCGATCGTCGCCGTCTTCACCGTCGTGAGCAGTTTCTTCGGACACAAGCATCTTTCGTTTCGGCAAACAGCCGTGGTTCCTATGCCTGCAAACCCGAATGCGGAAGGTACTCCAGCGCAGATTCTCTAGACTGCGTCATGGCAATTCAGT
Source organism: Granulicella arctica (assembly GCF_025685605.1). Classification (NCBI taxonomy): domain Bacteria; kingdom Pseudomonadati; phylum Acidobacteriota; class Terriglobia; order Terriglobales; family Acidobacteriaceae; genus Granulicella; species Granulicella arctica. Next base: position 168,601 of record NZ_JAGTUT010000001.1, on the reverse strand, counting down.
ATCGAAGACCGCATACGCGCCTCTTGGCCTCAGCGAGCGAGGAATTCCTGCAAAGTATTCGCCGGAATCCCTGCATCTCGCAGTTGGACGGTTGCTCAGTTCAAATCACATAGAAACTTCCACCCTCAAATAGTCCTCTCGCTTTGACTCGAAGTATTGCCGCCGCTGGTCTATGGCTTCGTCGATCAGTTCGTTATCGTAGGTGGCCAATGGGATCTCGGGACGATTCGTTTTGAAGAATACTGATAGACGTGAAAGCTTTCAGGGCCGATTCGAGGTGCTTCACCGCGTATTTCTGTTCCTCGTTGTCGAGGTTTTCATAGCCAATGCACGCAAGTCTCAACACCATGCCGAGATCGCCGCTCCTGGCGAGAAAAGCAGTTTCGTTCCAGAATCCGTATAGATTGACGTGGGCGCTGAGGGCATCGGCTTCCCTCCACGGCTTGATGACGCGAGAAAATCAGCATTACCGCACCCTACATTCGGAACTGGCTGCTTTGCTAAGTCATAGCGCAGCTTGAACACTTTCTGCTTAATACGGGGATGCTTGGGCTGATGCCTGTCGCGCGTTGGTGTAAAGGAGCATACTTCTTGTCTGGAACTGACTGGATGTGCATCACACGCGACCCTGAAACTCTCTCTGGGTCCCCTGCCTGAGTTCACTCACGTCGCGTTCGCAATTCGATCCACAAAGTTCGATGACATACGCGAACTGCTACAGGTCGCCGAGGTGGTTTCCTGGCGGGAGAACCATAGTCACGGAAGGTCATTTTACTTCTTGGACCCTAATGGTCATTAGCTTGAGATCCACGCTTCTGACCTTCAGAGTCGGCTCAGAGACACGATTCAGAAGCCGCCAAAGGTCTGATCCTGTATTAATGAAGACAAGAGCCTTTATCGTAAGCGATCAGTGCCGCTGGCCAGCCGTCATCCGTTCGGTGTGCGGAGCCGCAGCGATCTCGCGCTAAGTTCTTAGACACGGGTCCAGCCTTGCGGATTGCGGAGTATTCGCGTTGATTCACGGAACTGTCTGCCAAGGGGAGCGTATAAGACACCTTGAGGGACGCGATGAATGCACGCACAGCACAGCAGTACGCGCGATGGATCGGGGTTCTTTATCTGATTACGATCGTGGCTGGCGGATGGGGCGAGTCACACGTGCCAGATACGCTTCTCCTCGCTAACGACTTGGCCGGGACCGCCCACAAAATGGCGAGTTCCGTGGGATTGTTTCGGACCAGTTTCGCGGCGTACCTTACCGAAGCTGCCTGCGACATCACTCTCAATGTGCTGCTTTATGCTTTGCTTCGACCCATCAACCGCAACTTGGCTTTACTTGCGGTGTGCTTCGGTCTGATGGGAACGGCCAGTTTTGCCGCAGGAGAGATGCTTTACTTCGCCGCCGCTCTACCGGCGGTGGATACCGATGTTGCCCGAGTGATATCTCCGGAGGCCCAAGCGACGCTCACCTATCTTTGCCTCACAGTCTACGGATACGGATTTGGCATTTTCGCGATGTTCTATGGCGTCGCGGCGGCGGTCCGCGGGTATTTGATTATGCGGTCTGGCTATCTGCCGCGCGCGCTAGGCGCGATTGTCATACTCGGCGGGGCCAGCTTCATCGCCAAAAACTTCTTCATTGTGGCCGCGCCGCGGCACGACTCTCCATTCATAATCATTCCTATGTTCTTTAGTTTGATTTCCATGTCGCTCTGGATGCTAATCAAGGGAATCGATCGCGCGCAATGGGATGCAACGCAGCCGGCACTTGCAACCTCTGAACACAAGCGATAAGCATGAGCCAAGGGCAGGAGTGATGCTGTGCAAGAAATTCATCCGCATGTCAAGGCGAGAATCGCTGGACTCATATACCTGATGGTCTTCCTCTCGGCGCCCAGCGGTGCTGCAGGCGCAACCCCTGTTAGGATGGTGATCAACCTGGCCTGCGACCTGGGCGTTGCTATCCTTCTTTATGACCTACTCAGACCGGTAAGTAAAACGGTATCTCTCCTGGCGGCGCTGTTCAGACTCATCTTTGTCCTCGTGATGGCCGTAAATTCGCTCAATTATTTCGGTGTGACGGAATGGGTTCAGCACAATCACTCTGCGGCGGCGTTCGATGCCGCTTATGGTATGGCTCTGGTGCCTTTCGGGATGAGTTGCATCCTGATCGGATGTCTAATTTTTAAATCAACATTTTTGCCACGTGTACTGGGTGTGTTGATGGTTTCGGCCGGTGCCGCTTACCTCATTTTCCTGTGGCCTAGGCTAGGAGGTCGCTTATTTATCCCGTGGATCGTGGTGCCTGCTGTTGTCGGTGAAGCATCTCTGACCCTTTGGCTCCTCATCATGGGTGTCAATAACGTTAGATGGAAGCAGCAGGATGATGTCGCACGGGAAACGCTGCCCCTAGGGATCTTTCAGGAGCGTAGAAGGGATATACGATGACGCACCGTTTTGACTCTAGGCTTGCCGGCTGCGCTTATCTCAGCTATGTCGTCTTCACCATGGCGAGCTCTATCCTCTACGGGAGAGCGACTGCGGGGGAAAGTGATTCGCAAGCGCTAGCGAATCTCTCACGCACGATCTCGCAAGCGCGCGTCACCGTCCTGCTAGACCTCTTACAAATTGTCTGTGCAGTGGTACTCGCCGTTACCTTGTATAGGCTGGTGAGTAGCGTAAATCCCACCATCGCCTTGCTAGCCATGTTCTTCCGGCTTGGGGAAGGTTTACTTGGCTTTCTGCCGCTACTTAGCAAGCTTGAACTGATGCGGCTCGCAACGGATCCTTCTGTGGCGTTTGCAAATGCATCAAGCGTTCTATTGCTTGCCAACGAAAACCTGCACCGACCCGACGACGGGTTCAGTCAATTCTGCTTTGTTGTTGGCGGCTTTATGTTCGCCTATCTGTTCCTGCGTGGAAGGTTGATCCCTCGGTGGCTTGGTTGGATTGGAGTGGTGACGATCGGGGCGCAGTTGATCTGCGTTCCCCTTCACATTGCCATGATCATTCCGGGATCCGTTGTTGACATGCTCTGGATGCCCATCCTCCTATATGAAATTCCCTTGGGGATTTGGCTCATCATGAGGGGCACTCCATGCGTATGCGCTCCCGTAGCCAGCGGAAAAAGCGATATTTGAGGCCAGTGCCGCCGCGCTACAACCGTTAGGACGGGCGTGGCGGAGATTCCACAACGACCTTACAAGTAAGTGAAGGAAGTAACCACAGGACCGCTGATGCGAACTTCTAGTCGCGATAAGTCGGCTTTTCGTCATTAATCTATCGCTGACGAAAAGCACATTTATCAAGACGAAGTATTTCGTTGTCCCAGACGCTCTAGCTACTTTGCGGCCAGCCCGGCCCTCAGGGCCTCTTCGGCGAAGCGTTTAGGCGAGCAGCCAGCGGCGCGAGTGAATGCGGTGCTGAATGCGCTAGCCGACTGAAACCCAATGGATAGTGCGATCTCGCCCACGCTGCGGGTAGTCCGAAGAAGTCGGTCCTTGGCAAGCGCGATGCGCCACCGCTGCAGGTACTCGATTGGTGAAATACCTACCACCTGATTGAAGCGTTGGCTGAAACCGGAGCGCGATATACCGCAGTATCGCGCCAGCGAGGCTACGGTCCAGGGCTGCGCTACCTTGGCGTGCATGGCCCTCAGCGCAAGGCCCACCACCGGGTCAGCCATGCCTGCAAGCAACCCCGTCTGCATGGGGTTCAGTCGCAGTGCCTCGCTGCGTAAAATCTCTACAAAGATCAGTTCCATGAGACGCGCTGTAACGAACTCACTGCCCAGCCCCGGCAATCTGGACTCCACTTCGTTCATCGAGAGCAGAGCACGCAACTGTCTCGAGGTCGGATCGCTCGAAGCGATATGCACCACCTGCGGCAGCAGCCCAAGCAGCAACTCCTGATTAGCGCTATCGAAAACAAACCGCCCTCCACGGAGAATCACAGGAAAATTCGTATCATCACCCAGCTTCATGGCTGTGTTTCCCGTGGCCGCCACAATATTTTCGCTATCCTCGGGTTCCACAGCCAGGTCAGAAGCCAGCACGAATGGTGTGGATGTTCGCACCAGCGCGAAATCGTCCGTACTCAGCCGGAGCGGTTGCATCGCCGGACTCACAAGGTGACACTCCCCACTTTGCACCCAGCAGAAGAGCACGTCATCTCTCTGGCGGAACGAAACGCCCCAGCGGCCTCCCGCATCAATGCGAGACCAAAGGGCGGCCTGCGGCCGCAACAGCTGAATGAGGTCAAGAAAAGGATCCATGTTGAATTGGACTATTGATAAAGCAATCTGGCTTCCTCATTATCGACGTTTGGCCTGCAGCAGCCTATCGTCGCCTAAGTGAGTGGTTTCCCACACTCAACAGGGAAGTACCAGGAGATTGCAATGACAGAAGAAAACATGCAGCAACTTTGGAAAAATTATCAGGACGCCTGGGCCGATATCTCTCTCGCCGAGCGGCAGCGTCTGATTCGCGCGAGCGTGGCCGAGGATGTCGTCTTCACCAATCCAAGCACCAAGGGACAAGGCCTCCAGAATCTACTGACAAACATCGGGGAGTTTCAAACACAGTTCCCGGGCGCCTACTTTCGAAGCAATCGGCTGCTGGAACAGCATGGCCAACTGCTCTCGGAGTGGACGATGTTCAACAAGGATGGTTCTGAGTTTCTGACAGCACATAGCTATGCCTGCTTCAATGACGAGGAACGCCTTACCTACCTGGGTGGGTTCTGGAAGCTCTAAGAATGGCAGCGCTGAGTAACAGCGAACGAGCCTGGCTCTGGCCGGCTCGTTCTCCTTTGCGGTGCGACAAAGGTATCGAGAATCAGTGGATGCCTTGTATCTGAAGCCTTGTCTCGATCACAAACGAGAAATTGGCTTGTCGTCAGTAAGTTGGCTGAGAAGCGCGTTTGAGTGCCGTCCGAAACTACGGCTTAACCGGGGAACCGGACCAAACAATATGGCATCACCCGAGTCCGAGGGCCGCGAGGGCAGTATCAATTGGATCGCCAAAGCCCGAGTAGTAGACATCCCTCACCGCGCATTGCGGTACCTGCGGTTGAATAAAAAGCGGAACAACAAGTCTCTCGGCGGTCTCGAATATTGGGAAGAAGTTTGAGTGATCGAGGTTCTTGTCACCTGTCCGGCCACAGAGCACGGACCCCATCAGACCGAGTCGGGTCACTCCTCGCTCGAGCTCGCAAATCCTGAAAAGCGTGTGGAGTACTTCGCTATCATAACGGCGAAGAGATCGTTGGTACGCCGGGGCAGAGCCACGCTCTCCTCCGGCTCAAGGTTGTGCAGCGCTGGCGTGGTCACGGACAGCACGTGGATGTCGACACCGCTCTTATCCTTCAACGCTAGTCGCTGCTCTCCCAGGTCGTTGACTCGCTCGTCGATCTCCCTACGATCGAGCCCGCCTGTGCCCTCTTGTCCGATTACAGATGTTGCCCTGGCCGCCCGGATTTCCGTAGTTAGGAAATGCTCTTCAATCGCGATCGGCTTTATCATTGTTGTCTCCTTATCGATTGCCCGCGCTTTGGAAATGCTGGATGGATTCAATTCGATCGGCTTATTGTTCTACAGCGACCGATTCCGAAAGTTGGGTGCGTAGTTTGTTGTGAAGTGCATAGGATGCGAGGAGCAGAAGGAAAAATGCGAACGGTATCGGAGCATGGGCCAAGTCACCCACGAACAAGTGGGACGCTGTTGCTCCAAGAAATAGAATGGTGAATCCGGCGTAGGCCCACTCCCCGAGTCGTTGTGAGCGCTCTAGGAGAAGGACAACGGCTCCGGCGAGCTTTGCTGCTCCAAGAATCTTCATCAGGTAAAGAGGGTAGCCGAGCGTTTGATACGCATCTACCGTACTCTGAGGACCATTCGTGAATAGTTCCGGAAGGCCCGAAAGTGCCGTTGGCAAGAGGACAATAAGGGTAATCACCCAATAGAGAACCTTAGTTCGCTTTGACATGTTCATGTGTGCTCCTTTCGCAGCGCTGAAGCTGCTCCAGCCGTTTCCAGTCGAGGATCGATCTAACTTGATTGTTTGCGTGCAGCATAGATTGTGGCAAAGGCAATAAGGCTTAAGGCAAGTACGTCGACGACGACTTGAGCCGGGATCCCCAATAGATACGCGCTAGGACCGTCGAACTCTGGATCCATAAATGCCGTGCCTGGGTACACAATGGCCAATGCCTGGGTCACCCAATAGAGTGCGGCAAACGAGGTCGTGGCAGTCAAGGTCAAAGCTTTATCCTGTGTCCTAACGCTTGCGAAATAAATCGTCAGAGCGCCGAGGAAAATTGAGAACATTAGGGTCTGACCGTCGTGAAACTTTGCATGTGGCGGCCATCGGGGATCAAGAAGATGGGTCCGGCTGTAGTCGGCTACGTGAGCACCAACCACGAGGTAGACACTGACGAAATAAAAAACGACACGACTGATGAGTGGTAAGCGCATGAGTGCAGCTCCTGAGAAAATTTATAGTGCTCTAAGGGAAGCCTGGCAGCACCGTTTGTACCAACCAGCAATAACGGTACTAGTTGGTACCGTATCATTGGATGAGAGTTTCTGAAAAAGGGTGCACGTCGCACCTATCGTTGAATGGATATATGCCGAGACCAAAATCGACCGGACTCCCGAAGGAAGAAGTAGAACGGCTGCTTCACACGCGACTACTGGATGTAGCTTCAGAGGTGTTCTTAGAGCTGGGCTACGAAGCAGCCAGCACTGCCGTGATAGCAGCTCGTTCGCACTCCTCCAAACGAGCTTTGTACTCACGGTTCCCGAGCAAGGAAGATCTGTTCTTGGCGGTCATCGACTATCGAACATCGAAGATTGCGGACAAGGTGACCGTGCTGTTCCAGAATGGCCAATCCATTCGACCATTGCTCTCACAAATCGCCACAGAGCTTCTTGGCGTACTTCTGAGCGATGAACATGTCGCTCTCATGCGCCTGGTGTACACGCAGGCCCTTCAATTTCCAAAGGCTGCTCAATACTTGACGGAACGAGGTCCGGATCGCGGCATTGTGAATCTTGCCGCGCACCTCAAGAAGCAGATGAGCAGTGGCACTCTCGTTGCGGGGGACGCTCTCTTGGCCGCGCAACAATTCGCTGGTCTCCTAATAGGCGACTTGATACACCGAGCTATGCTCGGAATTGCCGTCCCTCGATCTCAAAAGCTCCTCGACGCAAGGGCGACATCAGCCGTGGATGCCTTTCTGAAGATCTACGGGAAGGCGTAACGATCTCTTAGGAATGTGTTTTGACTTTGGCGAGTGTGAACCCATCAGACGACTTTGTACTTCGCCTTCGTAGAGATGATGTAAGCCGACCGAGGGCTTCAGCCTTGCGTTACGACCAGTGTCAATTGCTGTTGTGCGCTCAATGCCTGTCTCCGTCGACACAAAAATTATTTTCTTGCGAGGTTGAGTCGTCAGTAATCCGTAAGTGATACAAGCGAGCTTCTGATCAGTGACGGCTTTCTTCTTCGCAAACTGTCTTGTCCAGCGACTCGTCGATTCGAAGAAGTTCTCTGAGTAGGATTCCGCCAGGCAGTCCAGCTTTGCCAAAGAGGCGGTTTTGTACCTCGATCACCTTCGGAAACGCCTCCTGTAGGGCTTGCAATCCGCTGCTCGTGACTTCCACTCGCTTTGCGCGTGTATCCGACTTGCTTGTCTTCCTAAACACCATCTTCTTCGCCTCTAAAGCTTTCAGTGTCTGAGAAACTTGCATAGGATGTATGCCCGCGGAACGGGCCAGTTCGACCTGAGTGACGGGCTGGTCTTCACGACCGAACCACGCAACCAGAGCTAGTGTGATGAACTGCAGATTAGTGAGGTTGATGAGAGTAAGACCGCGGTCAACTTCGCGTTGATAGCGCGCACCGATTCGCCACAGGACGAATCCAACGGCATTCTCAGGCGCACCAAGAGATACCTCTTTGAACATCTTCCGGATAGCTTTCGCATCGTCTTTCACTCCTTTATGTTAGAGCGAAATATCATTTTCATGCATCCTTTTAATAAACATGTTTATCTTATTTACCGTGGCCGAAGACAGGGGGAATGCCCTAGCCTGCGGAACGATAGATGAACAGCAGCCTAAAGGAGGCACAACAGATGGCAGACACCAAGCTCGACATTGCATTTTGGGATTACGATCGGACCCGCCCGTTGGTTGATGGCACAGTCAAGATCGATGGCGTTGATGGGAAGTTTCACAGCGCGCCGATCGTCACAGAGATCTTCCGAGGCATGATTGCCGACGGCTCTTTTGATGTCTCGGAGCTTGGATTCACTTACTTTCTGCGCACGTTCAAGAACGGAGAATCACCTTTCGTTGCGATTCCCGTCTTTCCGAATCGTGCTTTTCGGCACTCTGCCATCTTCATCAATAAAGCCAGTGGTATTGAGACGCCTCAAGACTTAAACGGCAAGACGATTGGTGAACTTGCGCTGTATGGCCACGATGCCGGCATCATGCCTAAGGGCATGTTGATGCACGAGTTCGGGTTCAAGCCAGAGACCTGCAAATGGGTCATCGGCGGTTTGGACTGGCCGCTCAAGCCCATCGACTTCGTTCCACACACTCATTCCGCCAACGTTCAGGTCACTGATATTGCGAAAGGCAAAGAATTGGGCGCAATGCTGGAAGCAGGCGAGATCGATGCACTGATCTCGGCAGATGTGCCTAAATGCATGCTCGAACATTCGCCAAAGGTCGGCAGGCTGTTTCCCAACTTCAGGGAGGTGGAGAGCGACTACTACAAGCACACTGGCATCTTCCCGATCATGCACACGGTGGTGGTCCGCCGCGACCTGTTGGCGAAGCACCCTGAGCTGTCGCAGTTCATCTACAAAGGTTTTTGCGATGCAAAGAAGACCGCCCAAGAGAAGTACAAGCATGGGTTGATCTTCAACAGCATGGGAACGATGTTCCCGTGGTTCAGTCAGTTGGTCGAAGAGGATTTGGCTGTCCTGGGCGAGGACTGGTGGCCGTACGGTATCGAGGCAAACCGGAAGTCCATCGACGCGGTGCTCCGCTATCACCATGAACAAGGGATCACAGATCGCCTCTTCAAAATCGAGGACATCTTTCTACCAGAGTTCCTGACAACCTAAGCTGTTCCATACCTATCCGCGAATGAAATCTTAGGAGGAGGTAATCGATGAAGATCATCGGACTTGAGGAGCACTTCGCGATATCCGAGATCATGGATGCATGGAAGAATGTCGATCCTCGCTGGCGTGATCTTGCGCTCAAAGCTTCTGAGATGACAGGGAGTCACTCTTTGCTCACGCGGGCATCGGATGGCATTTTGAGACGGGCATCCAGATCATCCGGTTGGTTCTTGCTGGTGTCTTCGATCGATTTCCCGATCTGTAAATCATTAGAGGTCATTGGGGCGAGGTGGTGCTGTTCTATCTCGACCGCATCGACATGTTGAGTAGCGCCGCAAAGCTGCCTCGCAAAATCTCTGGGTACGTCCAGCAGAACGTCTACGTAACGGCCAGCGGCATCTTCAGCCAGCGATATCTGCAATGGGCGCTGGAGGTTCTCGGTCCCGGTCGCATTCTGTTTGCGACAGATTGTCCGTTCGGGCAGGCGCTGTAAGGCGCCGCTCGTAAATTCTTGGAAGCTGCGCAGCTTGATGATATAGACCGCGCAAAAATTGCTTCGACAAACTGGCAGTTGCTACGCGACCAGATCCGTCGCTGAAGCTAAGCAAGCGGATTGGCACAACCGATTGCTTCTGGCACGCCTTGGATCAATTTTTGCCGAAGTTTACATTTCTCTCCCGAAGCGCCTCTTCCGTACTCGGCACAAACATTTTCAGCCCAAAGTTGACAGCATTCGCCTGAACGTCTTCAACGAAGGGACGCAAGCTGTCGTTGTACTCCTGAAAGGCCTCCTCAAAATCCTCAGGATATTTCTGGAACGCGTCAGCCAGCGCGGTTGCTCCGACAATCGCCAGCGACCCTCCCATCCCCGCTGCAGGTGAAGCGCAATAACCAGCATCGCCTACCAGGGCAACTCGTCCTTTGGTCCAGGAGGGCATCCGGATCTGGCACATCTTGTCGAAGTAGAACCCTCTACAGCGGCTCACTTCCTCCAGCAGCTCGCGTGTGCGCCAGCCTTCGCCGCTGAAGTGCTGGAGGATGATGCGTCTCTGTTCGTCCTCATCGCGATAACTGTATGGAATTTCCTTTTCAGAGTGGAAGCAGAAGATGATATCCGTCTTGTTGTTATAGGCATTCAGCATTACGACCTTGCCCGGGACGTTGTACATCTGTGCTGTGTCTTCTTCGATCAGAAGTTTGTTGACGATGCTAATTGAAGAGTAGTTCTGAAGAAAATAGGAGTAGGCAGACTCTTCACCGAAGCACATCCGTCTGACGCTGGAGTGATTGCCATCGCAGCCAAACAAGAGAGAGAAGGATTGTTGTTTTCCGCTCTTGAAGGTAATGGCGACCTCGTGTGCGGATTCATCGACACGCGCGATACTGTCATTGAAAAGGAACTCGACATCAGCGTTCACCTCGTCAAACATCATTTGGAGAAGGGTGTCTCTTTCAATTTCATATTCTGGATTCGATTCTTGCGCATCGCTGGCCTGAGCTGTCATCCTCGCGATGCACTGTCCTTCGATATCCAGGAAATCTACCGTCTTCGCCTTCAGACTACTGCGTTGAATTCGCTCCAGTAGCCCCATGCGCTTCACGACGTCCACCGTAACTTCCTTGATATCGACAGGCGTTCCTCCCATCTTCAGGCCTTTTGCAATCTCGACGACCGTCACCTTATACCCGAGTCGATTCATCCAAAAAGCTGTAGCAAGCCCAGCGAAACTTGCTCCAGACACGAGGACACTCAAATGCCGACGTTCGTTTTCTCCGGTGATGTCAGTTTCTAGTGCGGTGTTAATTTCCATCATGATCACCTCTTGTTTTTAGACTGAGTCTATTTATATACCTTGTACAATAAGAACACCAAACGATGGTGACAACGCCTCCAGATCGCCGCACTCGTAAGCGCCTCGCCACGCGGCAGAGGATTTCGGATGTTGCTTCACGTCTTTTCGTCGAGCGCGGATTTGATCAAGTGACCGTAGACCAGATCGCCGATGCGGCGGACGTAGCGAGGATGACAGTCTTCAATCACTTTTCCCGCAAAGAAGACATGTTCTTCGATCTCGACGAGGAAGGCCGCGAAGATTTGCTCGCGGCGTTGCAGAAAAGAGACGCTGAAACTTCTCCCATCGAAGCCTTGCGCCTGTTCGCCCACTGGGCTATTGCCGAACAGCGCCCTTACATCTGCTTCTTCGAAGGCGGGAGCGAACGATTCATGGAGACAATCCGATCCAGCGAAGCGCTCAAGGCTCGCGCCAGAGCCATACGCGACGAACTGACGGGTATGCTAACTATCGCGTTGGCGAAAGCTGCAGATCGTCGGCAACCCGATCCTGCCGCCAACCTGGCGGCTACGCTGCTCGTGGCCACTTGGGAGGTAGCCTTCCTCGAAGCACATCGAGTCTTCCATCAGAGCCGGGATATCAAGAAGGCGAATAAGGCCTTTCTCGCAATTGTTGACCAGGGCACCCGAGGTTTGAACGCCGCCGTGGAAGGCTCCCCCTATTCATGAAGACATGGGACTGAGCACGGGCCAGCATCACTACGTTGGCTTGAGGAAGCAAAGAGTGGTTTCGATGCGAGTGTCTTCTCCTGAACTCTGATAGAGAAGCGGCCTCTGTCGAGCATCGCAGGAGTTGTTTTTTGGGCACCGCACAGCCCAACAGGCATTGGACCAGAACGAAGAAGACCACCTCTTGGGTCGTCTCTGTAACTTTAGTTTCTTACAGTGTTTATGGCTCCTGAGGTAGGACTCGAACCTACAACCCTTCGGTTAACAGCCGAATGCTCTGCCATTGAGCTACTCAGGAGTGTTTGTGGATTGCGCTGGCGCGCATGTGCTCCTCATCCTTTATAGCAAAGGTTGGGGGCAGGGTCAAAGTGTGCTGGATTGCCTGAGGTTTTGGAGGGCGAGGCGAAGACTGTGAGCGCTGAGGTTTGGACCTGTTTCGGCTACAAATATTCCGAATAGATCTAAGTGCGTTGACTTATTTTATTTTTCTGAAGTCCAAGGTCTAACAAAACAGGCCACTTAGGTCTGGACCTATCGCTCTCGAGTCCAGGCGGTCAGGGCTGGGCGTTCGCAAGGCTACCCTCTGGGAGATCGAGGATTGTCAAGTTGTTGGACTTTGTCTCAGCGCTGCGACGATACGCCAATTCTCACGAAGGCTTTGAGGGTTGCACAGCGTTCGTTGGGGTGAACCGGGCGAATAGTGTAACGGCCCACTGCGGCGGGGATGATGAAGGTTTCTGCGTAATGGACTGTGAATGGCTGAAATGCATTAGAAGGACTTTCGACCACAGCTTCGGAACCCTCGACCAGGTTGAGGACATTTACGTTTCCCCAGGTGTCGTGCTCTGCGGGCTCCGTAAACCAGTGGCGGCGCGTCTCGATGAACTCGCGCTCGTGCAGGCCGGTGCGCTCCTCCTGCCAACCCGGGCCGGACGTTATCGGTTCGATGACGTTGACGAGTTCGCAGTGCACGTACGCTTCGTCTCGATCCCACTGGATATTCTTGAGGCCGTGATCGAGGTGGACTGGCCGGGGGCGGCCGTCGAGGCCGAGGCGCTCCCAGTCGAAGAGCTTGAAGGTGAAGATGTAGGGGGTGGCGCTGATCTCGAGGACCATGCTATTCGCGCCGGAGCAGTGGGGGGTGCCTGCGGGAATGAGGAAATGGTCGTGCTTCTTTGCTTCGATCCTGTTGGCGTATTGATCCACCGGAAACGAGGTTCCGGTGTCTTGCGCGTGTGCGAGGTCTGAGGCCATCTGGATCGGGTCGATGTTGGGTCGCAAGCCTAGATAAACGACTGCATCGTCGCCGGCATCGAGGAGATAGTAGCTCTCATCCTGGGTGTAGGCCATGCCGAAGTTCGATTGGATGTACTCCGTGAGCGGATGCACCTGGAAGGAGAGATTGCCTCCGCCCATGGTGTCGAGCAGGTCGAAGCGAATGGGGAAGTCGAGGCCGAAGCGAGCGTGGACGGCAGGACCCATGAGGGCGTCGGGCTGGAAGAAAACGAGGTCGATTGCGGGGAGTTGAAAGCGGCGGTCGCCGAAGCTGAGGATCAGGCTGTTCTCCTCGGGGACGCAGTCGAAGCACCATGCGTAGTTCGGGGCTTCGGGGGGCAGGTCGAATTTTTCTTTCATCCACTGGCCGCCCCATGGGCCGGGGTCGAAGAAGGGAACCAGGCGTAGTGGGGAGTGGACGGCACGAGCGAGTGTGGCACGGAAGGTAATGCCTGAGATCATGGCGGGCTGATCTGGAGAGTTGGTGTCGAGGACCCAGTCTGCGCGCGGTAGAAGCTGCAGTTTGAGACGGTCGGCGGCTCGCCAGTCGAGGAAGAAGGCTCGTTTGTACTTGTCGCCTGCGCGGTCGCTTAAGTTGCCCAAGCCGAGGTTGCCGATCAGATTCTTGCGCTGTCTTAGTTGTAACTCCCATCGTGCCATGTCTGCGTAGATGAAGCAGTCGCGGTTGGGTGCGAGGAGTGTTGCACCTGTGCCGATGACGAGTATGACGCCTTCGCTTTGGGCGATGAGGGCTTGATGGGACTGGAACAGAGCCTCGTCGAAGAAGTCGGCGATGACGGCACCGCTCATCCTGCCGAAGACCGGGTCGGTGGTGAGATCGCGTGCGAAGAGGGCCTGTAGTGCTGCGGGGCTTCTGTATGCTTCGCTGGCCCGGATGACGATTGCCGGTTTCAGGCGACTGACGATCTCGCGCTCGATCTCATCTTCGAAGGCGCCGGGATAGCACTCGATGCAGAGGATGTAGCGCCCAGCAGTCTGTTGGAGTGTGAGGCGCGATGTTACCTCATTCCAGCAAGAGGCACATTCGTTCGAGCTGAGACCGGAGTCGAAGTAGGGATGCTTATCGTAGTTTGACGTCACGCGTTTCCTTTGAGGAACTCTTGCAGGAGTGGGACTGCCGCATACAGGGCTGCATCGTTGCCTAGCGATGCCGGGGAAAGAGTTACTGGACCGGAGGGTGCCCAGGCGTGTTGATGCACGTACTGCCTGAGTGGGGGAAGGATCTGGGTGGCGCTTTTCATGACGCCTCCTCCGAAGATTACAAGCTCGGGCCCGTAGGCATGGATGAGGCCTACGGTGCCGACGGACCAGACATGGATGCAGTGTGCGGCGATGCTCTGCGCGATCGTGTCACCCTCGCTCGCCAAGTCGAAGAGGAGTTCGAAGTTGAGGTGAGGATGATCGAAGAGGGAACTGGCCTCGATGCCGGGCCAGTCGCGGATGATGAGGGGCAGCGCCCACGAGGAGGCTTCGGCCTCCATGCAGCCGATGGCTCCGCAGGTGCAGGGCCTGCCGTGGAGGGAAACGGGGATGTGGCCGCCGAGGTTGCCACCCTGCGCCTGACGTGTGCGGAAGGGCTTGCCGCCGACGAGCAGGGCGGACCCGATGCCGGTGCCGAAGGTGAGCATGAGGACGTCGGCGATGCCTTGGGCGGCTCCGCAGTAATGCTCGCCGATGAGGGCGGCACGGGCGTCGTTTTCTACGGCGAGTAGGAGATCGAAGGTGGTGCGGGACCATGCCTGCAGATCGAGTTCGGTGGCGTCGGGATACTTGTCGTTGCAGGAGACGATCTTGCCGCGACGAAAGTCTACGAGGCTTGGAAGACTGAGTGAGAGGCCGATGCAGTCCGTAGTTCGCGTGGAACAGGAGGCTAGTAGATCGGTGACGGCAGTCTGAAGTTGGGGCAGGAGGGAGGCTAGACCGTGGGTGGCCTTGATCTCGATGTGGGTGGTCGCGAGCAGCGTGTCGTTGGCGACGATTGCTATAGACGCATGCGTGCCGCCGAGGTCGATGGCGATGGCTTTGGTCATGGCTAGCTGCCTGCTCGTGCGAAGAGGAAGACTGCCAGGGTCAACAGGGTGATGCCTGCGATCTGGAAGCGGAAGGGACGCGCGCTCGTGGTGCGCCACTCACCGGTGACCCATCCGAGAAGGCTTGCGAGGATGACGATCAGAGACATGAAGATGGGCCATCCAAGGACGGGGCCGAGGCTGCCGAGATAGAAGTTCGCCATGCCGAAGAGTAAGGAACTTCCGAACCAGAGGATCGCCATGAGGACGCATAGAAGCCAGTAGGAGGAGGTGCTGGTCTCTGCAAATTTGCGAGCAGTGCTGCGGCGTTGGAGCAGGAAGATGCAGTAAAGAATATTGGGGACTGCGCCGCCGATGAGGAGTGGCAACCAGACGGCGTTCAACTGCCAGTAGGGTTGGCTGCCGTGCGCCGCGGCCATGGCGATCAACGGGCTGGCGAAGGAGATGCCGAGATTCATGAAGCTCGCACAGAGGCCGCTGATGCAGGCGAGCAGGAGTCCTCGGGCGAATGATGGTGTTGTTGAACCAGCTACGAGTTGGCCCGCCTCCTTCTCGCGCAGCCTGCCTGCGATGGCGCAGAGGACCATGCCGAGCGAGACGACGGCAACGCCGCACCAGACGTAGAGGCCGATGCGGGTGAGCAGGAGGTCGGGGTGCAGCCGAACGAAGGGGACGACGGTGCCGACCGCGGCAGAGATGCCGAGGACGAGTGAGAAGGTTAGGGCTATGCCGATGGCGGAGACGCTGAGGCCGAAGAGGACCTGGGCTACTCCCCATGCTGCACCGAAGAGGACGACGCGAAGGAGGGTTGCGGGGTCGACGGTTTTGTATCCAGCGAATAAATGCGGGACTGTATATATAGCTGCGAGGAAGGGAAGGGCGATGAGGGCCGTGCCCGACCAGACGAGCCAGATGTTCTCCCACTGCCAGTGGGGCATGCGCTTCATGGGGAGGGTGAAGCTTGCGTTCATCACTGCGGCTAGGAGGATGAGCAAGCCTCCTGTGGCGAGGCTGCTCATGCCCGCTCGACGCGGAGGGTGGTTAGCTCCCAACCGGCTATGGGGATATCGCCTTCGAGGGGGTGGAGCGGCTCCTCGGCTAGATTGCTCTCCCATGTTTTGCCGATGGCAGGGGAGGACCAGGTGAGTTTGGCTCGTCGTGATTCGCCGGATGCACCGAAGAGGCGGACGATCCATGCTTTGCCGTCGTTGCTTGGTTTGAGCGCAAGGACGAGGATGTCTGCGGGTTCTACCTTCAACAGCGAGGGCTTTGCGAGAGCTTCGTTGGATGATGGTGCTGCGATCAGCGGCTGCGAGAGGCCAATGGCGAAGCGGCTGGAGGCATCGGCGCTCCACTCACCGTGCGGACAAAGGGCGTAGCGGAACTCGACCGGACCTTCCTGGTAGGCGCGATAGTTGGTGCCCCAGTGATTGTTCATGACCCAGGAGTAGAAGCTCTGGGTTGGCTCGATGTGCTTGCGCCAGATGCTCGGGTCTTTCTGCGAGCCGAGCATGGTTGCAGTGATGCCGCCGATCTCGACCAACGGCGCATCGAGGGTGGCCCAGGTGACGCCCTGGGTTGGGCTCGAGACGTCGACCCAGCGGCCGACGGGGAGCCAGTTCTTGCAGGAGCCGGGAAGCTGGTCAAGCTCAGGCCGCATGTCCGCGAGGGCGATGTCCATCGTCATCTTGCCGTCGGGAACGGAGAAGGGGAAGGCGAATTGAACGCTCTCCTTGGAGCCATGCTGGGCAAACTCGCTGCCCTGATCACCCTTGCCCGGGTGCGGGTTGAGCGCGGCACGCTTCTTGTCGACGATGTTGCTGAGTTCGAGGTGGCTGGAGCCTGCCGCGAGGCGAACGCGCCGGGTGAGCTTGTTGCAACCGGGGGCGGCGGACTCGATGCGCAGGGTGGCGACGAGAGGGCCGTGATCTTCGATGGTGATGGTGGGGGTGGCGCTGCGCTCGATGTTGGCGAGGTCCTTACCGGCGAGGAAGAGGTATTCGTTGGCGGCGCTGTTGTTGCTGCGGTCGATGAGGTTTTGCGAACTGCCGTGCAGGTGGAGGTCAATGATGTTGCCGGTTTTGGGGTCGATCCTGGCGCGGAGGAGTTTGTTTTGGAGGGTGTTGTCGTGGATCGTTACGGCAGACTCTGCGGTGTGGGGTTTCTTTGCGGAGAGGGTGTAGCGGGATGAGCCGAAGGCGGGTACGTCGGCTACCAGAATGGCTAGCTCTCCGGTCGACAGTCGCTGCGAGGGAATTGGATGGCCGGTATGGTCGGCGACGTGATCGCCCAGGGACGATTGCTCTTTGGAGAGGAGGACTACTTCAGATCGATTCCACGATGTCGCGTTGTGGATGTCGATTGAGGCGGTCGATGGTGTCGGGGGAAGCGCTAGCCTCAAGAGCTCAAGTGACTTCTTCTCGGCCTGCACGGCGAATGCGCGCTTGTAGTCCCACTGCTTCGTGGTGAACGGATTCTCGGAGTCGGAGACGCTGCACCATGCGCCCCAGGTGTGTTCGGAGTAGAGCAGCACGTCCCGCCAGGCATCGTTGTAGGTCGCTGGAACGTAGGCTGCGGGGGAGGTCATCGCGGTGAGTGCGGCTGCTTGTGTGAGGCGGTCGGCGGCGACACGACTCATGCTGGTCTCGAGCGCGGATGAACCGGCACCGTCCTCCCAATACGGGGTCAGGTCGCCCTTGTATTGGGGGAGCTGATTGCCATAGCGCTCCTCGAAGGCGGCAAAGGCGGTGGTTGTGGAGGCGATGACGAAGTGCGGCCACTCATACTTTTCGTTCCAGGATTTTACGAACTCGCTTAGCTCCGGGTCGGGTTCGGCGTTGTCTCCGTGGCCTGACCAGCGGGCGCAGGAGATGTCGTAGGGATAGTTCACATCGTCCATGCGCTGCTGATAGCTGCCGACCCAATCTGTTCCAAGCTTCATGACGTGCGACATGGCATAGCCGGTCCATGGAACCCATACGAGGACCTTATCTTTGCCCGAGGGGGAGACCCACCAGAAGGGCTTGTCCTGCCATGTGACCATGAAGGTGCCGATGCGGTCGAAGTAGTTCGGCGCGGCGGAGAAGTAGCGGATGCCGGCCTGGGCCATCGCCGTGGTGGTTCCCCAGGAGAAGCCGGGTACGTCGCTCATCATGGCGGAGTTGACCTTGGTTCCGCACTCTGCGCCCAACTCTGTTCCGTAGCGGAAGAGCTGTGCAAGTTCTTCGGGACGGCAGAGGCCTGTCAGTTCGTTGGCGTAAGAGCCGTTCAGGCCGATCCATCCCTTGCGTACCGCTTCGATCAGCTCTGCCTTTTCTTTTGGGGAACGCCGCTTCATGTAGAGGTCGGCGCCCCACAGTACCTCGAGGTTCCATACGAAGCGCGAGCCCTCCGGGTAGTCGGCGGTCTTGCGGGCCAGCGCGATGCCGCGCGTGATGTTCTGCATCTGCTTCTCTTCGACATCCGCCTGCAGATCGGTGTAGCCGAGGTCGTGATGAGAGTGCGGCAGGAGGTATACCTGCATCTTCCGGACGGGTTTCAGTTCAACCGTGTCCGTCTGGACCTTGCCGCCTATGTCGAGGGTGACGACAGACTGCCGATTGGCGGTGACCGCTGCGACGAAGATGTCGAAGCGATTGCTTCCGCTCTGTACCGGGCGTCGCTCCAGCTCCACGCCATCCACGTTGATCACAGCAGTTGCGTTCGCTCCGGAGTGCTCAAACACAAGCTCTATGGGCTGCACGGACCTGCCATTCCGGCGCGCGAGGCCGCGTATGGGGGTTGCGAGCGCCGCTTTGGTCTCTGGCACTACGGCAGCGTTCGCCGATTGCCAGGCACCATTCGAGCAAAATGCGCCCCCTGCAGCCATCGTCAGATTCTTGAGTAGGTCTCGGCGTCTCACACATCTCCTTCGCAAACTTGCCGGGCTTCGCAAACGTTTGCATAAACAGGATAATGTTTACGCTCTTTGAGCAGTGATCGTCAAGTTCCCCGCAATCGGATCGAAAATACCTTACTGCATGCTGGCAAGCGTCTCGCCGAGCAGGATGCTTTCGATGGAGCCGCGATCCGTCTCGTTTGCCTCCGGATGATTTTGCTGATGTACAAAGCAATCCAGATTTCCGCGCATGATCAGAAATGGCTCCAACGAAACCCTGGGTGGCGGGACGATGCCGGTTGAAAGGTACTTATAAAGAAGGCTGAAGGCAATGCGTCCATGACTGTAAGGACGCTCGTAAAAGGTTCCCGCGACTGTGCCAAGACGGATCTGTGGGACGACCTCCCGAAAGAGGTTCGTGCTGAAGATAGTGAGCTTCCCGAGCAATCCAGCGTCTTCGACTGCGCGCAACGCTGGAGCACCGTTTCCGGTACTGATGTAAAGCCCACCTAGATCCCGGTGTTGGTTGAGGAACGCCAAAGTCCTCTCGTAAGCCTCACTCTCCGATTCATGGTTCTCAATCGGGTCGTAGAGCAGCGTGTCGGCTCGGTTGCGCTGAACGCAACGCTCGAAGGAGCTGAACTTCTCTTGATGGTCGGTCACCTTCAGGTCTCCCGTGGTGACCGCAAGCGAGCCGTGGGCGGGAAGCAATCTGCTCATGAGTTCCCCTGCCAGCGCTCCGCAGGAGACAGCGTTGACGCAGACGGTGGAGAGCTTCTGTTCGCTTGGGGCGTCGGTCAGGAGACAAACGACTGGTACCTTCATGCTGGCGGCCCGCGCAAAGCTGTTTTTCAGGGACGCGGGCGCACCAGGAACGAGAATGACTCCATCCACACCGGCATCGAGAGCCCCTTCGAAGGCCTCTGCCTCTCCTTCGCCCAGACGCGGAAACGTAAAGTCGACCAGCTCCACGCCCATCGCCAGGAAGGGTTCAGCCTCATCACGGATACCCTTCCGTACGAGATCGTAGACCGAGAGGATCTCCTGCGGCGTATTGACCGCAATTCGCAGGGTCCTACCCGAGACGAGGGAGCGGGCTGCCAGATTTGGGCGGTAGCCGAGGTCCGCGGACGCGGCAAGAACACGAGCCTTCGTCTCGGCGCTCAGGCCAGAGTGATCCTGTAATGCTCGGCTGACCGTAGAGATGGAGAGCCCGAGTTTCGATGCGATATCGCCGAGCGTCACTCCTGTCTTCAAGCCCATGGAATGGATGATAGACGCGAACCCTCCTACAGGCTGAGCGCAGCTAGCCTTTACACGCTGACGCACAACGAATGGGGCTATGTTAGAAACGCATGACTCCGAGCGCAAAGTTGAAGATTCGTTGGTGAAACCTCCAAATTTATGTTTATTTCTGACGATATCGGTCTTCTGACAACAAGGTTGCATGGGCATCTGCAACTTTAGGTTGACATTCGTTAGTGGGGACAATTACATTAGGTCCCGCTGGAATCGTTTCCAATTATCGTCACTGAAAACACGGAACGATCCGTAGAGATCGGTTTATTTATTTCTTTGGAGGCACGTCATGCAACAACCTATTACCCGCACCCGCCCAGGTGTGAAAACGACCTTGACCGCAGGATGCAGGCACACGATTTACGGTGTTCTTTTCGCATTTTGTCTTCTTTTTGTTGCGGCTCTGCCCTCCTTCGGGCAGGCGTCGAGCGGAGTCACCGGCACGGTCACAGACTCGAGCGGCTCGATCATTCCCGGGGCGAGCGTCAGCGTTAAGAACATCAGCACCGGACAGACCGCCACCACCGTTACCAGCTCCGCTGGAACTTACGCCACGCGTGGTCTTCTGCCTGGCCGCTACACCATTACGGTGGTCTCCGCCGGGTTCAGCAAGGCTGTACGCGATCAGGTCAACGTTGAAGTCAGTACAGACGCGACGATCGACATCACACTTGCCGCTGGCGGTTCCGACACGACGATCGAGGTGACCTCGCCGCTGATCGCTCTGAACACGACCCAGCCGGAGCTTGGAACGACGATTGAACCAGAGGTCGTAAGCGCGCTTCCGACCCAGGTGAGCGGTGGTCGCGGACGTCAGATCGACAGCTTCATCTTCCTCGCACCGGGCGTACAGGGAAGCACCTTCTCTCACCGTATTAACGGTGGCGTCGACTTCCAAAACGAGATTGTCTTCAACGGTATTCCTGCCCCCCAGGCAGAGACCGAGGGCTACCAGACGGGCATCAATCCTCCGTTTGAGTTGGTCAACCAGTTCCGCGTTGAGCGTTCGACCTTCTCCGCGCAATATGGCTTGGCACAGGGCGCTACGACGTACCAGATGGCATCCGGGACCAACGCTTTTCATGGCGATGCTTTCTACATCAACCGCAATGAGTTCTTCGATGCCAAGGGTTACTTCAACTCAACCACCCCTGTCAGCCGAGAGAACAACTACGGCTTTACCATTGCCGGTCCAGTGATCATCCCCGGTATCTACAACGGTAAGAACCGTACGTTCTTCCACTTCTCACTTGATTATGGAAAGACTGCGACGTCGAACAACAACATTGGTAGTGTTCCGACCGCACTTGAGAAGACCGGTGATTTCTCTGACTTCGTCGATGCCAGCGGTAAGTTGATTCCCATCTACGATCCCCTGACGGGCAATCCGTTCCCGAATAATAAGATTCCCGCGTCTCGCTTCAGCACGCTGTCTACCTCCATTCTTCCCTCAATTCCGGACCCGGATCGTCCTGGTCTCTCAAGCAATAAGACCGCGGTACCGAATGCGTTTCCAGAAGTCGCGCATGTGTTCGGCTTCGTTGTGGATCACAACATCACACCTACGCAGTCGATCCACTACACTCAGTGGCGCAATTCGTATGTCTCACAGGGTTTCGACAATGACCCGATTGTGCCGATTACAAACATTCTCCAGAGTGTGAAGAACAACCCTGCTCTCGGTTCTGTTTTCCTGCTCAACTACACCAATGCGGTTACCCCCAAGCTGGTGGCGACTGCAGGTTTCGGTTGGATCGGCGAAATCGGCAACCAGTTCAACGTAAAACGTAACAACCCTTTTGCTGGTGTTGTTGCCAGCCCGATCAGTGATGTGTTTCCGAACATTACATTTGATGGTCAGTATCAGCCGACAAACTATGGCACCTCAAGCGGATGGGTCCAGTCGATCAACCGCAAGTTGGGCGTTGCGATCGTAAACAACTGGCTTTGGTCGAAGGGCCGTCACACGATCAACATCGGCGGCGAATTCCGACGCACCTACCAGGATGACAACGAGTGCCAGGCTTGCTCGGCACAGATCAACTTCAGCCATGCCACAACGGCTTCACCTGTTGGCAAAGTCAAGAACCCAGACGGCTCAGACGCCTTTGCTTCCACCGGAAGTTCATTCGCCAGCTTCCTCCTTGGCCAAGTTGATAGCGCAGACCGCATCTTCGCGAACGAACTGAAGCTGCGCAATCTGTCGATCTCGCCGTACATCCAGGACGACATCAAGGTCACGCCGAAGTTGACGGTGAACGTCGGTCTTCGCTGGGACATCATGCGGCCCTTCACCGAGGATAAGAACCAGATTGTCTTCCTCAACCAGACTGGCCTGAACGCAGCGGCAGGAAATCTGCCAGGTGTGGCTACCCAGTTCGGTAGCTGCCCAGCATGCGCCGGTATCACTCACGCGGATATCCACTACAAGCACTTTGGTCCTCGTTTCGGCTTTGCATATGCCGTCAGCGACAAGACGGTCATTCAGGCCGGCTACAGCCTTGCATTCCTGAATGGTGGCGCGTACGAGTATGGAACCAGCAAGGTTGCTACCAGCTACGGCAACCTGCTCCAGGGGTCATTCAACAGCAACAGCACCGGTACCAATACACCGTCGTATGGCGAGTGGGACAATCATCCTATTCCCGCGCCGGCAAATGGTGTGCTGAGCCCGGCTCTTGGTCTCGGTACAACGATCCGCGCCTTCGATCCGAAGCAGAGCGGACTTGCTCCCTATGTGCAGCAGTGGAACATCAACGTTCAGCACCAGTTGCCATGGAACACCTTTCTGCAGGTTGCCTATCTTGGAAACAAGGCGGTTCACCTGAACGGGCAACTCAATCCGCTCAGCCAGCCTAACCCGTCCATCCTGGCTTTGGGTGGCACCGTGCTGAAGTCGCTGGTAGGTTCGCCGACCGCGATCGCTGCAGGGGTCAGTGCTCCTTACGCCAACTACAACAATGATCTTGGCGGTTCGGCCACTGTCGCTCACACCCTCTCACCCTTCCCGCAATACTCGAATGTCTATAACAACTTCGATCTGAGCGGAGCGGCTAGCTACAGCGGTCTCCAGGCCAGCCTTGAGAAGCGCTTCTCGAACGGTCTTTCGTTCCTCACCTCGTACACCCTGTCGAAGAGCATGTCGAACGTCGACAGTGGTTTCACAACCTTCGCTGCGCTGCCAGAGAACAAGTACAACCAGAAGGCTGAGTGGACGGTTGCCGGCAACGACATCCGCAACAACACAAAGCTTGCTGGAACCTACGAACTCCCGCTCGGCCCAGGGAAGAAGTTTGTCAACAACAAGGGAGTTGCCGGGCAGATCATTGGTGGCCTCCAGATCGGCTTCATTCTGTCCTACCAGACAGGAACGCCGTTTGGTATCTCTGAGAACGACAACCCACTCGGCTGCGCAGGTTGCTTCAATCGTCCAAACGAAGTATCAGGTACGGCTCGCTCCACCAAGGGCTACGGCAACCTGGTCTTCGTCAATGGCCAGAGCGCACAGACTGTCTTTTCCACCGGCGCATTTGCCAGCACCAGCCAGTCGTACACGCTTGGTAACGCGGTTCGCAACTACAGCGAATTGCGCAACCCCGGCATCTACGACGAAGATGTCAATGCTCGCAAGAAGTTCGCTCTCGGAGAGAAGGTCACCTTCGTTCTCCAGATGGACTACTTCAATATCCTCAACCGCACCTACTTTGAGAATCCAAACTCGAACATCGACAACACGTCGAACTACGGCTTGGTTCCTTCCGGTCAACAGAACAATCCGCGTCAGGGTCAGATCAGCGGTCGTCTCACCTTCTAGGCTGTTCCATGGTTGAACCTGCCGGACTGCGATACTCTCGCAGTCCGGTTTCTTTTTGCGGCTGCTCACTCCTATACTGGGTCACGATGAAGCTTTTAGCGAAGATTCTCCTCTGCGGCTTTTCCATCTACAGCACCGGCCCGCTGGCAGCGCAGCAGGCGATCTCGCCGGAGGTGCAGACGCTGTACGAGCACGCTCGGGGAGCACAGGCAGCGGATCAAACCGACGCGGCAATCGCGGACTACCTGAAGATTCTTCGTCTCGATCCAAAGCTCGGAGCAGCCTACAACAATCTAGGCCGTCTTTATTACAACGAAGGGCGTTACTCCGATGCGATTCCGGTGCTTGTACGCGGCTTGAAGATCGACCCGTCGATGCACCCGGCAGAGATTATCCTGGGAGCCAGCTACTTTCAAACGGGTGTCTACGATAAGGCCGTGTCATCGCTTGAGGCCGCGTTACGAGCGTTGCCGGACGACCGCTTCGCCAGAATCACGCTCGTCCATAGCCTGATTCAGCAGAACAGCAATGACGCGGCGATTCAGCAGCTTCACAAGCTTACGGCGATCGACCCGAAGGATCAGGAAGCCTGGTATCTACTCGGTAAGTTGCAGCTCCAGCTCTCGCAGGATGCCTTCGCACGTGTCCATTCGATCGACCCGGACTCGCCGCTTTCGCACGTGCTTTCCGGCGAGATCATGGACAGCATGAAGAATACGGCCGGCTCGATAGCCGAGTACAAGAGGGCTCTTGAACTTGCGCCGAACGACCCCTCTGCAATGGAACATCTTGCCGATGTGTACTGGCACGATGGGGAGTGGAACGAAGCACGGGATAGCTTTCAGGCGATCCTCAAGCAGGGCGGATCGAACTGCCTCGTCCAGTGGAAGCTGGCAAATTCGATGGATGAGCTTAACGAGTCGGCACCGGAGGCTCTGAAGTATGCGGATGTGGCACTCGCCACGTGTCCAACCCTGGGGCAGGCGCGCGTGGAACGCGCACGCATTCTCCTGCGCCTCGGCAAACCTGCAGATGCGCTACCCGACCTGCTTACCGCAGAGAAGACCGCACCGGATGAACCATCGATCCAGATCCTCTTAGCAAAGGTCTACCGGGCTTTGGGCAATCCAACCGAGGCAGCTGCAGCGGACGCAAAGTTCAAACAACTCCTGCAGGCCGAGCATGCCGGGCAGGAGAAGCATGCGGCAGACGTGATCCGGGCAAATCCGTAAGGGCGGTCAGATTCGCAGGAAGATGCGTTTCCGGTAGAACGGCAGCACGATCAGCCAGCAGAGAAGCATGAACGATAGCGAGTACAGCAGAGACGACCATTGCAGGTTCGGCACGAGATGCACAATTTCGCGCATCCAGACAGCCTTGATGCTGAGGCCGGACGGAAGATGAATCTGCGAGATGACGCTGTCTCCCAGCTCGGAAACAAGGTAGGCCAGGATGGCGTTTGTCCCGAACACCAGCAGCGGTCGATAGAGCGCGGGGTGCAGCGGCGATGCTGGATCGTTCGACTCAGCAGCAGCGCGGCCCACGCGTACTAAATCGATAAAGTAGATGGCTGCCGCAAGCAGCAGCAGGCTCCAACCCCCTGCAAAGAGCGCGAAGGAACTCGTCCACAGCTTCTTGTTCATGGGAAAGAAGGGATGCCAAGCCAAGCCCGCAGCCAGAAACAGGATGCCAGTGACCGCCAGCATTGCTGCCTTGCGCCCCGTCGAGCGCGTGCTTCGCAGCCAAAGCCCTGCGAGCAGGCCGAAGAGGGCGGTGGCAATCGCCGGGATCGTCGAGAGAAGACCTTCCGGGTCGCGCACACGCTCGTAGAGATGCGACGGGCTGAAGAGTTTGCGGTCGATGTAGGCGGTCAGGTTGCCGGTCGGATCGTTGATCGGAAGGTCATGCGTCGGCATACCGAAGCCGGGTACAGCTACGAATCGAAGAAGAATCCAATAGCCAGCCAAGCATGCAACGGCAATCGCAACCTTGTTTTTCCACGATGGCGAGATCAGGTAAATGGTTGCGACCACGAGGTAGCAGATCGCGATGCGCGGCAGCACGCCATAGTAGCGAACCGTGTGCAGGTGAAAGAACGGAAAGTTGTTTACCACGAAGCCCGCAACAAACAGCACAACGGCACGGCGTAGCGTGTGAAGGAAGAGCTCGCGACGCGTGGCGCCCTTCGCCAGTCGAGCTG
Organism: Granulicella arctica; assembly: GCF_025685605.1. Classification (NCBI taxonomy): domain Bacteria; kingdom Pseudomonadati; phylum Acidobacteriota; class Terriglobia; order Terriglobales; family Acidobacteriaceae; genus Granulicella; species Granulicella arctica. The sequence goes on along the minus strand of NZ_JAGTUT010000001.1, from coordinate 142,429 downwards.
CAGTCGAGAGCACCGTCGACAGTCCAACGAGCAGCAGGAAGGTCGGAAAGACCAGATCCGTGGCGGTGAACCCATTCCATGCAGCGTGCGAGAGTTCAAAGAAGGGAGCAGGCCCCATCTGGCTATTGACGATGATCATAAAGGCGATCGTGAGGCCGCGCAGCACGTCGAGTGATAGCAACCGCTCCGGTTTCTTTATGGTCGACGTGCGGACGACGTCGCTATCGACCGTCCTCGAGAAGTCTGGGTCCTGGGTCATCGTCCATCCTTTGGCTGTAACTGTAGCGATCGTGCAATCTCCATGCTGACGGCGTAGGGGTCACCGATTGGTGTGGAATCGTAGTGTTTCGTCGATCGATTCCACGTATCTCCAAAAGCGTACCAGTCGATCGGCTTCGACGGCGTCCCTGTATTCAGGGAAGCTTCTAACGAAGCGAAGTACAGCTTCCACCGTGGAGCATAGTAGCCGCTGACCAGGCCAGCCCAATCCTTGTTGCCGTACTCGTGAAGACTCTCACTGGCGGTACGATCCCCCCACGTCGTCAGAATGGAATGGGCATCGTACTCAGTCCGTTCAAGATCCTTTGGGGTGGAGGCCCATGCTGGCACATACTCAAGCCATTTTCCCAGAAGGAAGTATTGGTTCGTGGCGAGCAAGCGATCTTCCATCGCCATATCGTGCAGCCACTCGGCAGTCAGAAGGCGCAGCGCACCACGATCCTTCGCTTCATAGGCTGCTTTGATCAGAGGCAACAGGCGGCGCGCATCGTTTGTCAGCACCTGGCGCGTCACATCCACAAGGTCATAGTGGTAGCTGGCCGTCGTACGCAGCGCCGGTGCTACCTGCAACAACTCAGTCAGCGCAGGCTTCAAAGCTTCGGCGTCATAGCGAAGCACATCTGGTGCCCAATGCCCGGTGCGGGTTGCGGTGAGCGAAGGTTGCGCGTTGAAGATGGATTCATGGGCGGCGTCGCGTTCGCCGTGGTCCTTCACACCATCGGCCCGATATCCATAGACTGTCTTCCCGACAATCTGCCACGCATTCTGCGCATGTATATCGTTCTTGCCATAGCGGCGCAGGCTGTATGCCTTCGTCCACTCGGCGAGATCGACGACATCGCTGCGCCACGCCATCTCTGTATATAGATCGAAGGCGTATGGATTGGTGTCGAGTCCCTCGGTAAACAGCGCCGTGCCGGAGATGTGACTACCCGGCTGCTTCGCCATTGGCGGCATCCGCTGCGCATAGTCATAGAGGGGAGCACCCATGGTCGTCCGGCCGCCAAACTCCCAGAGCCCGCCATAGAGCCAGCGTGCGCCTTCAAAGTCAGCCTCGCGGCTCTCGCGCGGGATACGCCCCTGTTCGATATCTGCAATCAGGATGCGACTCCGATCCACAGCATCGACCAACTCCTTACGGGGGTTGTCCTGCCACGCCATCATGAACCAGAGTGCGTCAGGATGCGCCGTGTTCAGCGCCTTCTGGATAGCCTTAGCACCATCGCCGATGGGCACATCACCAGACATGCCACCCTCCTGGAAGGTCTCCATATCGTAGAGGGTGCTGTCGCCGAAGAGTTCGTGCTGACGTCGGTAGAAAGCCGCCGCCAGCCGAGTGAACGCGGGGTCTCGCGGGTCGAGCCAGCCGGGTCGCTCGAAGCCGTTCCACGGGTCTGTCTGGATGACAACGTGCGCTCCCGCAACATGCTTGCTGAAGTCCGCGGGCACCACTCCGTAGAAGCCGGGCAGAACGGGCATCATGCCTAACTTCCGAAGCTCGTCCATAATCTGCCGTGCGGATGCGGCTCGCTTCTTCATCAGGTCGAGCGAGATGGGCTCGATGAAACAGCACATATTCCCCATCCACTCCCAGTTCTGGTGGGCGGGGTAGGTGATCCACTTGCGAATGTCCTCGTCCTTATAGCCGACATCCAGAAAAGCCTGGTAGACCGCAAGGTCGTTTCCGCGCTGGATGAGAATTGCATTGAACCCCGACAAGGCAAGTATGTCGATCTCATGTTGCCAGCGAGGGAGATCCCAATACGGCGTGGTGTAGCCGTCGGTGTTCTCGTTCAGGGCATACCGAAATGGATAAAGAGCTGGTTTAACAATGGCGACCGGTATCTCCGGCAGGCGCAGACCGGGCGCGCCCAACTGGCCTCCGTTGGTCGAGATATTAAGATGGGCCACATACTTCAAATACCAGTTGACTCCGTAGAGCAGCGTTGGCACGGTGGCTGCCTCAACCCGGATATTCCCCTTCTGCCCTGACACGCGAAACCCATCTGGCTTTCCTGCGTAGTCGCCAGCCGCAAGTGAGAGGTGAATCTGGGTTGTGAGAGCCGGCATCTCTCGCTGGAGGACTGCGCGGGCTTCGTCGATCGATCCTTGAGCGTGAAGGGCCTGATGGAACGCGAGCAGACAGAAGACGGAAGTGAAGAGGGTTCTGCGGAGCATCTTCTTACTGTAGTCAAGTGTGTCTCGATGCGGAAGCGCTAAGCAGGTTCATGAAGCGCGGATGGACACAAGGAGTTCATCCCTTCGATGGATGTGTCTCTAGAAGGGTATTGGTAGGGTCGTGGGATGGCGATTCCTACAGAATTGATTGGCAGCATTCCGCGACCTCATTCCCTCATTGCAGCGGTAGCGTCCTTTCAGGCAAACGACACTACGATTGAGCACGTGCAGGCGGAGCAGCAGAACGCTCTTCGGGACACGATCTCTCGGCTCGAGGCCACGGGATCGCCCATTCTCAGTGACGGGGAGCAGACGAAGCCAAGCTTTGTCGGCTATCCACTTGCCGGCGCCACAAATCTCGCTCCCGATGGCGTAGCGATTCCCTTTGCGGACGGTCACCAGCGCCAGCTTCCTCGATTGACCTCCGGCCCGTTCCGATATGGTCTCCACGCTGCCAGCTATGTAAAGGCGGCGCAGGAGTACACGAGCCTGCCGATCAAACAGGCCGTCATCTCTGCATCCGCGCTCAGTCTCCTTTATCCGGCAACCGGAATCGCCAGCTACTCGCGAGAGGAATTCCTTGCAGATCTGATCGATGAAGCTGAGTCCGATATCCGGGGAGCTCTTGAAGCAGGGGCGGCAACGGTGCAGATCGACTTTACCGAGGCACGGCTCTCGCTCAAACTCGATCCATCCGGAAACCTGCTGAGAAACTTCATTGCAATCAACAACGAAGTGCTGGCGCGGTTCACGGCGGCAGATCGCAGCCGGATCGGCGTCCACGTGTGTCCCGGCGGAGATCGCGATTCTACCCACAGCGCCGACATCGACTATGCAGGATTGCTCCCCGACCTGTTCCAGATGAACGCCGGGAGGTTCTATCTACAGATGGCCAGTGAGCCGGACCGCAAACTCGTATTGGACTTGATCGCAACGATACTACAGCCTCAGCACAAGGTCTTCATCGGAGTCATTGATCCGATTAACCCGACCGTTGAAACTCCAGCGGAGGTGTGTGAGCGGGTGATGGAAGTCGCCGAATACCTGCCGCACGACCAGATCGGCACGACCGATGACTGCGGCTTCTCACCGTTTGGTGACGATATTTCAACCGCCCGCGAGATTGCGTTCTCGAAGATTCGAGCGCGAGTAGACGGTACGGAGATGGCTGCGCGACAGTTAGGCATCTAAAACGGATGTCAGTTGTCTGTTATCTTATATTTTTCCCTAACCCATTTAGATTGCTATACTTAGCGGCACATGTTTTGCGTAACTCTATCAATCTAAATGGGGTTATGGCTAGCATCTCCACCGCATTTTCACCGGATAATCAACAATTTATTCTTCGCCCCAAACACCGAAGTCTCAGAATTTTGCATTCTGGATGAGCGTACAGGCGATCGGCAACGAGAACGTACCAGCTGGAGGCCCGCCGTTACAGGTTCCATCGGACGTTCCCGGATTCTGAACCCAGAGGTCGGCGTCCACGACCCCGCTGGCGAAGCCGGTAGAGACAGAGCCCAGACCCCGATTCGGAGGATTGCAGAACTGGTGGTCCGCCGTAGGACCCTGGCCATTTCGGCTGGTATCGATGATGAAGTGTTTATTGTTCACCAACGACGAGATCTGCTGGCCATAGGTCGTGTTGTCGCCGGTCGTTTCATAGTTGCTGACATTGAGGGCAAAGCCGGTCGCGTTGGAGATGCCCGCATATTGAAGGTTTGCAGCCATCGTGTTCACATCGATCGCTCCAGAGTGCCCGGCGTCCAGATAGACGAGAGCGTTAGGAGCGTGCTGCGTGAACATGGAGATGGCGTACTGGAAAAGAGACAATCTCTCATTCTGTTGAGCCGAGCTAAGACATCCCTGGACGTTCAACTGAGAGAGTGCGTCGGGCTCCAGAATAACGACGGCCTTAGAGTTCCCGAGGCCAAGAGCAAGCCCCTGTATCCAGGCTTGATACGCCGCTGCATTCGCCGCGCCGCCACTTGACCCTCCACCACAATCCCGGTTGACGATGTCGTAGGCAACGACGATCGGGACCGTGCCCTGATTCTGAGCCAGCTTGACCACATAGGCGGCGTCGGCCTGGGGATTGCTGTTCCAGTCGCCGAACCACACACCCTGCGGCTGAGATGCGATCGTGCTAAGGGAAGCGCCGTTTGAGCATGACTGGCTTATGTTTTCTGCCGCCTGGCTTGACGGACTGACATAGAAGGAGGTCTTACTCAGGGGGTTCGATGGACCGAAAAGAACCCCCGCAAGATTGAAGGCTTGCACCGGATTTGTGGCGGCAAGCCGCAGGGTCGATGTGCCGACTGGCAGAGTTACGGACGTGGCAGCACTCAGGCTAAACGTGCCCCATCCACCAGTTCCGGATGTAAGCGCTGCTGGTTGCTGAACGCCGTTGACGTAGACATTCGCCGCACCACTGCTACCGCCGTTTGAATAGTACAACTGAAGCGCGTAGCTTCCACCTGCGCTGGAGATCGGAAAGTCGACGTAACCGCCTTGCCCAAGGTTTCCCCATTCTGACGGGTTGCCTGAGTAAAGCGTGTAGTTAGAAGCTGCTGCATAATGGGTGACATCCACACCCGTCTGTGACGTAGAGCTCACATTCGTTACCTGTGCATGCGATGAAGCACAGGTCAGCAACAAGAGAAAGAGTTGGCGTTTCATTGACGGACCTCTCCAAAACTTGCAGTGGTAATGAGGAGCGTCTTCCCCCTACAGGAACGAAACCTTCCTGAGGAGCGATGAAAGCTCAATTGGCAAATGGATGTGACTGGGACAAGTGGCAACAACACTGCTTGAGACTTGCCAGTGCTATCTAACAACTTTAAGGTAATAAACCTTAGTAATAAAATCAAGCAGTAAATCCACGCTGTCGGCCACAGCCAACGTGCCTATAGTTGATATCGCTGCAGAATTGGTGTGATATCGGCTAAAGGTCCCTCAGCAAATCTGAAAGAGATACCTTCATTCCCAAAGCTATTACTTCGAGCAAGGGCAGGGAAATAGACTTGCGACCTCGCTCCACGTCGCTGATGAAACTACGATCTATGCCAAAGTCGACTGCCATGCGAAGCTGTGTCAAATTCCGCTCCCGACGGAGTTGTCGAAGCCGCCGACCGAATCTGCTACTTACATCGCGAGGTAGAAAATAGTCAGGTAGTTGATGAGGGTTTGGCGGAGGCGAACTGGGTGTAATCTGATGAGTGTTCAAGACGATGTGTTCTCCCGATGTGAAGTCTTCTAACCTTTCGAGCTTGCCTGCTCACAACTCCGCAGGTTCTATCTCTCGAAATGGCCCAGGCTTACTTTCAAGGTAAACCGGAGTTTGTCATCTCTCTCCCCGCATACACCTTGCGAGCGAAGAGCATTCCGGCTACGTACCTCATCGTGCAGAAGTATCGTTTATAGACTACGTAGGAGAGTGAGAACCGGATTGGCTGATGGGTGACATTGGCCTCCCCTCTCTACAACATAGACGTGAATACCCGAATCGACCCTACTATTTATGTTGTCTGTAGACGACAATGAGCCAATCTATTGATTAATTCGCGTATGTTACGGGTAGTTACTTTTCTAATTACTAAGGATATAAAAGACATGAGAACGATAAGAGATGTGAGCATTGCAAGTGATGGCATTGTCGTGGTGTTCGACGACAGGTCCATCTGCTATTACGAAGCAGGGATGTTGTTTGACCGCAAGGAGGAACTTGCAGTTCAAACCTTTATTAGCCATGATCCCTCCTTGTGTACTATGGCAAAATTGCCTGTTCAGCCTAAGAGAAAAGGTTGAGCATGCGAAGGTGCTCAGGAAACGCGGATCTCCTCGATCAGCGTAGCGAAATACATACATGTTTTCGTTCTCTTCTTGGGTTTCTTCTTAGTTGATGCCCAAGTGTACTGTAAAGATAGCTATGATTCGACTAAACTGCATGGGTCATTAGTCATCATTAAACAGCACTAAGGTATTTCGTGATGCGATCCGATCCAGCGCGCGGTGCAAGTCGTCTGTTCGAGTGCGTCCTGCCCGTACTACTAGAAGTACCAGTCCGACGCTTGAGGCTAAGGTTCTTATGTGGATCGCGTCAGTAGATGGCCCATCAAAGATCGTCCAATCGTTACTTGTACGTGCATCTTCGAGAAGTTTTCCCAATCGTTCATTCGGAGCTAAAAGATCATCGTTCGGCTGGCAGTTGTTCACCATTGCCATCCGGAGATTGTTGTCATTGCGAACACATACCGTGCTCTCAAGCGGAATGCCTTCCGTGAGGACAGATTCAATCCCTTTCGACAGAGGCGATCTTGTGAAGATCCCGGAAAATGACGGGCGCTTGAAGGATAATTCGGCCAGCAACACGGAAATTCGGCGCGCATGAAAGGCGAATGCGAGATTGACTGCTGTCACAGTTTTCCCATCACCAGCGTTGGGACTCGTGACTAAGATCTGGTGAGAGGAAGGCTCTCGCTGTAGCAGGCGGTCAACGACCTGAGCGTAACGTTCTCCTGCACTCGAATGGGTTAGATCTCCTTCAATGGGTATACCTAATTTCGGAGCCGATAGGACGTTCATGACAGCTTCATCCTTGGAATACTGCCGATATATTCTGCTGTTCCATTCAGATGGCTCACAAGTGATTCGGCGTCATGGATCGTCGTGTCGCGAGCTACAGCAATCATGACGATGACGCAAGTGGAAAGCAGGCCAAGAACGATGCTCATCGCTGCTCTTTGAAATAGGGACAAGTTTGACGCTTTCAGCAAAGTGCTCGCACCAGCTGATTTAAATCTGGCTAACGCTCCGGTTGAAGTGACCCTTGGCTGGAGCTCTGGTTCAGAAGTGTCACCTACGCGGTTTTGACTAGCCTGCGGCCGCAAGCTCGTCGAATCAGGATTGAGCACCTGAGACAATTGCTGTAGGTACCCCTCGACCTCTTCATCGCAATGAAAGATCTGACTGTTGAGCAGCTCAAGTTGTGCCCTCGAGTTGGAGGTCGGACCAGATGAAGCAACTGGAAGGGGTATGCGCGACGTCTGCGGGTTGCGGGCTAGCTGCGCCTGAAGTGAGGTGATACGTTTACGGATCTCGATAATTTCCGGAGCGCTGTCAGTGTGATCCTTTTCGAGAAGCAGCAGGCGTATGAGGGCTTCACGAAGTTGCCCCCGCACATCGGATGGCGAAGGGGCAGACCGCGACCCGGCCGGACGTGTCGCAACGGGTCCAGCCAAGTGTAAGAGGTGTTGCCGGCTCTCTTCAAACCTATCCCTTTGTCTCCCGATATCGTGAATTCTTTGAAGCAGCAATTTTCTGAGCTCCAGTTCCTCCCTTGAAGGATTTTGGCGCTCGGGAACGGCTCTGCTAGAAGGCTCTACGTCAGTGTGGTTAGGTGCACTGGCTAGCTCGCCTTTGCCGAGCTCCGCTTGTTTTTCGTAGATTTTTCGACTATACGCAGCGAAGAATGTCTGCGAACTCGAGAGAGCACCAAATAGGATGACCGTGACTACTAGAAAGGAGATAGCAGCAAGCTTATGCTTGTGGCGGAGACACCGGGGTACGATGATGTGAGTTCTACTTTGCATGCGATCTGGTTTCAGATAGATGAATAAGTGCTTGATAGAGATAGAGTGCAGTTCAAAGTTGCAAAGGGATGATTGTTCTAACTCATCTTCTTCATAGGTTCTTGTGCATAGGTGGAGCTTGTGCGGGATGCAGTCTGACAGGTGTCTGCGCTGATATCGGTGAGAGCGGTTTCTAGGTTGCTTCGATATTTCGCCAGCGTGAAGTGCTCCAGGTAGCGTGCTCGATTGTGCTTGCCCATCGAGGATCGTAGCTGTGGTGACCGGATAAGCTGTCCTAGGGCTGCTGCCACCGCAGGTGCGTCTCGAGGTGGCACGAGGAGTGCTCCTGGGGGGTTGGCTTTGTCCGAGGACTGACCAACTACCTCTGGAATGCCCTGCCAATCGGTCGCGACGATAGGAAGGGAGAAACTCATCGCTTCAATCAAGACAACACCAAAGCTCTCGGCTGGGTAGTGGCTCGGGAAGCAGAAGATGTCGGACCGGCTGAAGAGTTCATCTTTTGGCTTTCCTGTAATTACACCAGGGAAATGCACAAATTCCTCCAGACCTTCCTGCTTTAACAGGGCTTCAACTTTTATTTTAAAGTCAGCGGATTGGAAGGCGCCTATGCAGGTGAGGTGGAAGCGCAGTCCGTCTGACGTAAGCTGGCGACATGCTTCGAGAAGAACCAGGACACCCTTCTCTTCGCACAGAATGCCAGCGAAGAGAATAGACGGCACCTTCGTCGCGGGATCGGATCGGACTGTAGTCTCCAGAGCATTGTCGGGTATGCCACAGGGAATGATGGCCGACCTCTTCGCTCGGAGGCTCTGTGACTCTGCCGATGTCGCTGCAGTCGTGAAGATCGCAAGGTCGGGATCGTTATAGGCGAGCCGATACAACGGGCGAAGAACCCTTGGTAGGCGCGAGTAGATTCCGGAGAGTCCAGCAGCGTGGAAATGGAAGACCGTATAGCCAAAGAGAAATCGCGTAGGAATCAAGAGGAAAAGATCGCGCAGCACGGGAGTCAGGTTTGCTCCTGCCGGCGGGTAGTACAAGATCGTCGCTCCCGAGGAAAAACGCTTAGCTATGATCTCCAACAGAATCGCCATTAATACCAGGAGCTTCCTAAGACTAAATGAGCCGATCTCCGAGGTAGAGCGCGAAAAACGCATGGGAACGTGCACGAGCTTTAGAGAATCATAGTGTCCATCCAGAAAAGCTTTAATCATCAGCGATTGTCCGTTGACCGGCGGAGGTATCTGCCCGATAACAAGTACAGTCACTGGTCCCTTCTTGCCGGGAGCAGATTTACTTGCGTGAGGCCGTGACGACTCGGATGGGGGATGCGATCGGTCAGTCATTGGCAGGCCGGTAGTAAACGTGGGCTTGTCCGCGCAGGGCAGCTAGTGTCCCGATGGAACGACTGATAAGCTGAAGGCCACGAGCAGCACAGTGTCTCCCGAAGACTACGCATGGCAAGAGTAGCGCTCCCTTTAGAAAGCCGCCGGAGGCAGTGAAAAGGCGAAGTGCAATTGTCCGCGGACCTCTATCGAATGATAGACAACTCCGGGTATACCTGTTTGCGTCAGAGCGAGCTCTACTTAGAAGCCAACGCAGGTTTGTTCGCTCTTGCGGAATCGCCTCAGTGACAACAGCTTCCTGAACCCAGACGATTCGATGCCCGTTGTGTGCAACACGCATAAAATATTCGGTGTCTTCTCCACCCGTCTGATCGAAGCGACTATCGAATCGAAAGATTTGAACTATAGAACTGCTTAGAAGCACATTGTTTGTGGCGACGAAAGGAACTTCCGAGCCCGTCTTACGCTGGACCGGGCTGAAGAAGCCACCCTGCTTGATCCAGTGAGGGGCGTCACTATACCGAGGATGAACTGGTCCGGTTACGACATCAGCTTCGAAACATAACGCCCCGGCGACAAGAGTCACGAGCCAATCGGGATTCGCTGTCTCATCATCGTCGATAAAGGCGACAAAGTCTGCCCACGTGGATTCATCAAGAGCACGATTTCTGGCAGTTGACAGTCCTCGAGCAGGTTCAGAGATGTAACGGAGCGGATGTGGAGAATTCAGCGAGAACTCGTCCACTACGTGGTGACCACTTTGAGCGGAATCATTATCTACGACAAGCAAATGCAACTGGAGTGTTCTGCGGCTCTGGGATAGACAAGTCGCCTGCTGCATCAAGGATTCAAGAGTAGAGCGGAGCAGGTCTGGACGTTTGTAAGTTAGAACACAGATCTGAACCGTAATATCGCCGGGTGATGCTGCCCGCATAGTAGTTGGAGCACAGGCACTCATTGGTATTCTCCCAGGTGCGTGTCTGTTATATAGATATCGGCAACGGTAGCTTGCTTGTCAGCCTGATGTGCCAAGACAAGAAAAGTAACCAGTCGTGCGGCACTGGCAACAAACATCGCGCTGACTGCCCCTGTTACGCCGAATCTAAATATCATTGCTACACCCACGGTGAGAAGAAGTCCTGTGCCCATGACCTGCACCCACATGTAAGTCTTCGGGCGCGACATGCCTCCCTCATACGCTCCTACAACAGTTGCGATGTATTGAAGCGCGAAAGCAGCTACGAAGATTCGCAAAAGCGGTGACAAAAGCGTGTAAGGTGATGCGCCGCCGTAAACCAACTTCATAATAGCGTGAGGTACCAACATCATCGCTGTGAAGGCTGGAAGCAGGAGGACTCCGTAGCGAAAGCCATAGTCTAAAGCTATCTTGCGGGCTCGCCGATATCCATGTACTGCTTCTCTTGCAACAGTGGGAATTAGAAGAGAATTAATAGAGAAGATGACCGGGTTCGAAATTCCTACAAGGTTGAGTAGTGATTGATAATTGGCAACCCTGGTGGCATCGAAGGCGAAAGCCAGCGTCCAGGCGGGAATTTGTAATGCAATCATGTTTAGCGCGTTTCCTGCAAGGACAAAGCGGCCCATCCACCACGAGTAGACTCCATGACTTTTAACGAAAGTGAGGAGTGCGGGCGAATGTCTGGCGCTCCACGCGTCGGTCAAGATGAATTGCCAAAGTGCAGCAATAAATGAGGTGCCAGCAACGATCGAGAAGATCGTTGAGAGATTGTGGGGCCGCAAGATGGCAAATACGAGGCCCTGGCCCACGTAGCAGAGGATGTCGGGCATGATCGCACTACGAAAGCGCAAGACGCTAAGTAGTGCGCGACGCACCGTTTCCTGAAGTTGCCAAGCGATCATCGCCACCACTAATACGGGCCAGAGATAGACGTGATGCAGGAATATTGTAATGACTAAAAGGATGAGGGATAGCGGTGCTGCAAGTAGGAGCGTGTGGAGGAGCGCGGCGCAGGTGAGACGGCTCAAGTCTGCGGGGTCAGCAGCACCCTTGAGCGTGAGAGGATAAACAACAAGTGATGAGTGGCAGGTGTTGATTGCAAAAAGTGACAGGAAAAGAAGCGAGAATATACCGTAGTCGGCCGGGATAAGTACCCGAGCAAGAACAAGTGTAGTCAGGAAGTTGCCGCCGCTCACTACCGCTTGATCGAGGATTGAAGCAACTGTCTCGCTATGGATGAGCTTCTTAAGCAATGAGAACCTGTGATGTGCCGTGTCGTGATGGGATGAAGCGCTATGCTTAGCAGCTTTGTGGCTGCATTGCCGTGGTCTTATGGAGTGCTTGCAAGATGAACAGGGACTCTATAGTTCTTAGATAATCCTTGGGCGACTGGTAAAGATTGGCCAACTGTTTGATGAAGCTTAAGCGACGCGCTCATCGCGACAAAGAGTAGAAAAGGAATACCGCTTCGAGTCAAGAGTGCGCTCTCGTTAAGATTATAGACAAGCAGGAATACAAGAAATGCACATGGGAAAAAACGTGCTGAGGTGGGCATGACCCCGCTTTTCACGTAGTTTACAGCGCGGATGGCTGCTACGGAGAGAGTTGCGCAAAACAGCGATGCTCCGACATATCCGATACTGAGAAGCAGATCAAGATAACCGTTATGGGCTGTCGGCACTAGCCAGCCTACGCCACGAATAATGACGAGCGAGTCTCCTTGAAGACCCTGCCAGAACGAATCGAAGCCATAGCCCAATAGTGGATGGTTGCTGATCGCGATGAGCACCAGGCTCCAGAGTTGGGTGCGCCCTGTTAGCGTGGCGTCTTTCGATAAAAGTGTCGGGATGATAGAAGCGTTTGTCAGCAATAGATAGAACAAACAGATCCAGATCGTCGCCGCGATAAGCAAAAGTGGAAGGCGTTGCGCATGACTAAACTTTAGGACAAAGAGAAAGGGTATGCACGCAAGAGCGCTAACTGTGGCTACCAGGGAGCCGGACGAGTGAGAGAGCAATAGAAGCACGAAGGCTGCTGCGGCCAAGGGTAGGCGAAACTTGGTAAACCTCTGAAACGGGACAAAAAGAAAGGCTAGAAACGCCAGGCCCTGTTCAAATCCAAAGATATTCTTGTGTGTGGTGAGGCCTTTAAGTGCATGGGCATCTGAAGGAGAGTAGAGGGTGTGCGGGGCTACGGCAAAAAAAGCGGCACACAGTAGGATGTGAATGAAGCTCGCTGCAGCCAGTAATCGTACTAGCTCAGTTACCTCAAAATCTGTCCCGAGGATAAGAGCGATGATGGTGGTCAACAACAGAAACCCAGCTCGGCGGAGGGTTACCGATGGGTCAGTGCTCCAGGCCGCAGACAGGATCACCATGCCAATAAGCGGAAGGAAGACAGCAATGCTTCGAACGGCCAAGATCATGCGAGCGGGCATCGAGACAAGGCGAGTGAGGACAAGTAAGTACAGGATAGCGGTACTGATTACTACTGGCAGATGAACCTGATTTGAGACAACACCAAGATCGGTATCTGCAAGACCGGGAGAGACCAGACCCATCACTATCCCCATTTGCGTGAGTAGGAGTGCGACAACGACCATTTTGTAAAAGTTTCTGTTCAATTGGGTTCCCACTTGGGTGATCTTGTGAGTAGTAGTCCTAGGAGTCGCCTACCGTGCCACTGCGTAGAGTGCAGCACCAGACACAGAGGCGGCAATGCCCGCAGTACTATTAGCAAAACTCTTCAAACCACTTGTAGGCACGAAAAGGATATCTCCTGCCAATAGCGCTTGATCCGGCTGCTGGCCACGTTGAATTGCCTTTAATTCGATCGGAATCGTGTGTGTGACCCCGTCTTCCTTGCGAAGGAGCATCACGTGTTTGAGAGAGGCGTTGCGAGTGGTGCCCTGCGCCTCGGAGATTGCTTGCAGGATCGTCATCGAGCCGTTATCCCGCATCATGTAGCCCCCTGGACGTTGTACGTCACCCAAGACGTAGGTGAGTCCTGTTCGTGGAACGATGACGGTATCACCGGGGAAGACGCGGACATCGTTATCCGCAACCTCACGGCCGTTGTCTTGAGAAAGCGTGACGCGATCAATTTTGCTACCGCCTTGGCGGCGAATCGTAATGTGCGTATCGGCGGTGCTAGTTACGCCATCGGCCAGGGCGATCACGTCTACGAGCGACCTCGAGGAAAATACCGGGTAGAGGCCTGGCTTTTTTACTTCACCTTCGACCGTCACTCCCTGGGTTGTGAACTCCTTGACGCTGACGGAGACATGAGGATCTCGGATAAAATTTCGATCCTTTAAGTCCGCCTCAATTGAATGTGCCAACTTGTCTGGCTGAAGACCAACCGCAGTGATATCGCCAAGCAAAGTTAGATGGATCGACCCTTCTGAATTTACGCGAACTTCCTGTGTTAGTTCAGGAGCGTCGTAAACCCCAATGCTCAGAAGATCCCCTGTGCCGATGATCGTCTTTTGCGGTGCAATATTGGCCATTGAACCGGGCTGGCTGAAAGGAGCATCATTTTGCGACGAAACAGATATAGGATGGGCGGAAACTCCCTGGCCAAACGCTGTGCCGAACAGGGTGGAAAGGGCTAGCAAGGCGATAGTTGTTCGACTTGAAACAATCCTTGCGGCCGGAGAGAAGATCTGAGCGCTGGTAGGGGCGTAGCCGGAACTCTGTTTACCCCAATAGTAATAAAAGTCAGCAGACCGGAAGTCCATGTTGTTCATGACGACACCAAGAACCCGAGCGTTTGCCCTTTGAAGCACTGAAAGGGTTCGGGCTAAAGAATGCTGCGGAGTCTTTCCGCACTTTGCAACCAATACGATCCCGTCCACAGACTGCGAAAGCGACACCGTGTCGGTGACGTCAAGGATAGATGGAGTGTCAATCAAGATGAAATCGAAAGCCGATCGGAGATGATCGACCAGCTCTTTCATTGCCGGGGAACCCAATACATCGGAAGGGAAGTGAATCTGGTGGCCTGCCGGCAAGACGAAGAGTCCAGGAACCTCTTCGTAAGTTGTGATGTATTTCTGCCAATTCTGTTCCCCTACGGCTTCGTCCAAGCCGTCCCGATTCTCGAGCGCCAGAGCGTGGGTCAAGGTGCGTTTACGAAGATCTGCATCAATTACGAGAACCGTGCGACCTGATTGCGCCAACGCCGCAGCGAGATTGAAGGTGATGAAGCTTTTCCCTTCTGACTCGGAGGTGCTTGAGATCGCCATCACCGTGTCTTTGTCCTTTCGGAGAGTAGAAAGGACAGCGGTACGGAGTACGCGGAAGGCTTCCGCTACGGCGGAGCGCGGTGCCTTCGCTGTAACTTGATATTGCCAAATCGACCCATGAGAACTCCGCTGGAGGGACTGGACAGCTGCGTGAGAGAGCGATTTTTCGACAGGCGGGATCAGCGCGAGAACAGGATAGCCTAGGAGGTCTTCAATCTTCTGGGGATCTCTGATGGTTTCATCGATGGCGTCAATCAGAAATGCACCAATTACACCAACGACCAAGCCGATTAGAGCCGCGATCAACAAATAGAGCAGCACAATTGGCTGTGAGGGTTTGTCTGGAAGGATCGCAGGGTCAAGGACACTGAGGTTTGTGGAACGTAATCCAGCCAGCACACCAGCTTCCTTCAAGCGTCGGAGCAACTGCTCGTACAGATCGCGACTCGCATCAGCTTCATGCTTGGCAGAGGTATAGAGAGTTGCATCGCGATTCATTTGCGCTGCTACATTCTTCTGCATTTGCAGAGCTCGTGTTGCGGAGGCCTCAGTATCTACCGCAACTTTGTACTCCGCGGCTGCTTGGCCGACGAGACGGTCAATCTCGGCATTGATCGATGTTTGGATAGACTGCAGACGTTGTCCTGCCTGTAGGACACGCGGATATTGAGACCCGTAGTGAGCGTTTAGTTCTGAGTAGTTGGCTGCGGCATCAGCTTGCTGCTGACGCAGAAGTTGCAGTGGAGCGTTGGTAGTGTTTGCCCCAGTTGCCTGCGCCCCGAGCATGCCAGCAAGAACCTCTGGGCTGCGAGTGGTTGCCAGTTTATAGATGGATTGTTTTACGGCCAGATTTGCCTGCGCGGCAGTCAGCTGAGCATTCAGCTGATCAAGCTTCGCATTGGTCGAGTTATTAGCTTCATCGACTCCGTAGATCCCGGACTGTTGCTGTAGTTTCGCCACGTTTGCTTGCGAACTGTCTACCTGAGCTTTCATGGATTGAAGCTCATTCGCAAGCACAGAGTTGGCCTGAGAACTCGCCGTAAGACGAACCTGGTAGTTGTATTCAATGAAATCCGCAAGTAGTTGATTGACCACCTGTGCTGAGCGCGCGGGACTGGCATCAAGGAAACTAACTGAAATCAAGCGAGATCCAGAAACAGAATCAACATGGAGTCTTTTGTCGTACTTAGACAGCACATAGGCAAGATGCTTGGGGGATTGCTCGAGCGATTTTCGATTCTCATCGAAATATTTACCGCCTCTGAGCTGATAGTCTGCCTCCTTATCTATCCCGAGTTCGCGAATAATACGCAGTGCCATGTTTCTAGATTTAAGGACGTCTACCTGGGTTTGAACAGCAAGGTTGAAATCAAGAGCGTCCGCTGCAGCCGATGCAGACGCCTGAGCCGGATCTGACAGACCTGCCGCCGCATCCTGCTTGAGAATCTGTAACTTCGCTTCTGCACGATAAAGACGTGGCGTTGCCAGCGACACGACAGCACCTAGCAGAATGGAACCACATATTCCCGCCAGTACTACGGTTCTTCTCCGTCGAACTACCTTCCACAGATCTACAACGCTGAACTCCTTAGGAGCCATTGGTAGGTCGAGCAGTGGTTCTTGCATTCCTGTTCTACTGGAGCGGGTGGCAAGACTGTGATTGTCTAACATGCGGTCCTCCGTTGGAGCCAAGATACTTATGAAGCTTAAGTATCCTGTCTATGCAAGTTGTGTTTCTGTATTGACGACTTGTGGGGGTGCCTGCTCATAGAGCACATGGACAGGGTCAAAGATGTCTTCGAACTGGTTCAGCGGTGACAATGGCTGCTCGATGTCACCTCCGATGCCGAAGTATGTGAGGCCGGCGTCGCGCACTGCCTGCGCATTCAGAAGATTGCGCCCGTCCAGAACGATTGGAAATCTTAGAAGTTTACGAACGCGAGCGAAATCTAGATTTGCGAACTCTGGCCACTCAGTAAGAACAATCAGGGCGTCTGCCCCTGTGCAGGCCGAATAAGCATCCGGGGTGAAGGTGGCGGTCCCTTCAGGGAGCAATGCTGCTGCGCGTTTCATTGCGGCAGGATCGAAAGCGCGGACCTCCGCTCCTTGAGCTCTAAGGCTCAGGATGATATCCAAAGCCGGGGAGTCTCGGACATCGTCCGTGCCTCCCTTGAATGCCATGCCGAGGACTGCAAGTTTCTTGCCGCGTAACGTCCATAGTGCGTTTCGAATTTTAGCTATGAACAGTGATTTCTGTGTTTCGTTGATAGCAATGACTTCCGTTAGCAGGTTAAAGTCGTAACCAACGCTTCGTGCCACTGAGCGAAATGCCAAGACATCTTTCGGGAAGCAGGATCCTCCGTAACCTATGCCTGGATTGAGGAACCGAGGACCAATTCGGGAGTCCGCCCCGAGGCCTTCCGAAACCTGCCGTACGTCCGCTCCGACCCGCTCACATACGATCGAAACGGCATTGATGAAGGAAATCTTCAGGGCAAGAAAGGCATTCGAGGCGTGCTTAATTAACTCTGCACTCTTGACGCTCGAGATAATCAGCTTTGTAGATGTACACGTCGAACCTTTGATCGCATCCGGAGATAGGTAATAGCTTCCGTTCAAGATGGGAGCATAAATCTGCGTCATGATTGAATGGCTCCGCTGATCCGGAACGCCGAGCAGGATGCGATCAGGAAAAAGGAAATCACTGACGGCAGTTCCTTCACGAAGAAACTCTGGATTAGACGCGACACTGAAATCCATCGGACTGACCCCACTTAGTAGGAGTGTGCGCGAAACGGCCTCACACGTGCCGACAGGCACCGTGCTTTTCTCGACAATCACTTTGGGGCCGTTCAGTAGATGTGCAATCTCTCGTGCTACCCCTTCAACATAGGAAAGGTCTGCTTCTCCATTAGGAGAAGGTGGCGTTCCAACACAGATAAAAATTGCCTCGCAGAACCGAACGGCTTCGCCAAGATCACTGGAGAAATTTAGACGTTGGCCCAGGTGACGTTCAAGCAGCAAAGGAAGGTGCTCCTCGTGAATCGGTATCTCACCTGCGCTTAGCCTTCGAATCTTGTCAGAATCATTATCCACACAGATAACATCATGTCCGATCTCCGCGAAGCAAGCCGCGGAGACCAAGCCAACGTACCCAGCACCAACAACCGATATTTTCATAAATGATCTCCAAGGCTAGTAGATCTAAAAGATTGCAGGGGATTGCTTACTCGTAAAGGGATTTACGTGCAACGCTTATATTTCCTTTAGTAAATCTGAGAGCGAAACCTTAAGCCCGAGTGCCAATACTTCTAACATGGGTAATGAGATTGCTTTGCGACCTCTCTCCACATCGCTGATATAGCTGCGATCTATTCCAAATTCGATTGCCATACGCAACTGAGTAAGGCTTCGTTCTAATCGTAGCTGCCTGAGTCGAACACCAAACCGACCACTCACATCCATTGGAGTTTGGTATCTCGCTTCTGAACCCTTATATGCTAGTTTCGGGGATCGTGACGCTTTGAATAATTCATCCGCCATTTCCTAAACTTCTCCGATTTTTAGATCATAAACAAAGTGGGTGCTGTCCAATACTGCTGCCAGACGATCTTGCCTTCAACTAATCCTGTATGCGCCGCACGCGCTACTCAGAGACGCTACCCAGGCCCTATCACGGCGGACGGCCTTACTCCATCTGTAGGAAAACTCTTACCGAGAAGTTGAAGCAAAAGTAGCAGCAGATAGTGAGGATTCAGGTAGAGGTATCTTCGCCATAACCGTTTTGGTTCCTGCTTGAGTCGATACAGCCACTCTAATCCGTATTTTTGCAGCAAGGGAGGGGACTGGGGAAGTTGATCCGCAATAAATGCAAATGCCGCACCAACAGCGATAAGCGGCATGGAGATGAGTTCACGCATCTCGTAGGCGAAGATCTCCTGTCGAGGACAACCTAACCCCACAAACAGCAGCTTCGCTCCTGATTCTCTGATACGCATCGAAAGTTCTAAACGTTCGTTATTGTCCAGTGGTCGAAAGCGCGATGGCTCATATCCAGCTACCACCAGGCGCGGGAAGAGTGATTTTACTTTATCTAAGAGGCCGTGAAGGATCTCCGGATTTGTTCCGTAGAAATAGACTGGCACACTTTCGTCTGCTGCAGCTCGCAGTAGGCGTAAGGTGAGTGAGGGTCCGTAGACCCTGTCCGCAAGTTTAGTCCTGTAAAGGAGGTTTAGAGCCCAGCGCACTGGCTGGCCATCAGGTACAACAAGATCAAAAGAGTTCAGTCGATATTTATGGGCAGCATCTTGAACTCCGGTCATGACCCCATGTACGGCCAACGCTGACACTGCGAAAGGCCGGCCTTGCTTCGCGGCTTCTATAATAGAGGTCGTCGCCGCGTCATAATCTACGGCGCTAATCATGATGCCAACAACATTATTCCTGCCCTTGTTGATCAAGCTGCTACCCCTTCCCGAATTTCCTGAAGCCAGCGCGCAGAGTTATATTCGTAGCTTTCCCTTAGAATGTCGGCGATGTTATAGGTGAGCCTCCAGTTCGGGTAGTGTGACTGAAATTTGGACAGATCTCCGACCCACCACATGTGGTCGCCCATGCGATTACCCTCTTTGTAGCTTGTACTCATCGTGGTTCCTGAGATTTGCTCGCAGATCTCAATAGCCTCGAGCATTGAGCAGTTGCTGAAGCGTCCGCCGCCGATATTGTAGATTTCACCTGAGCGCGGCGCGCTGAAGAAGGCATCGAAGGCTTGGATGAGATCGTAGCTGTGGATATTATCCCGAACCTGTTTGCCCTTGTATCCAAAGATATTGTAAGAAGTCCGGGTAACACAGCACTTCATTAGATAGGCTAAAAATCCATGAAGCTGGGTACCAGAGTGCGCTGGTCCCGTGAGACAACCCCCGCGAAAACATGCGGTTTTCATGTCGAAATAGCGTCCATACTCCTGAACCATGATGTCGGCTGCCACTTTGGAGGCCCCGAAAACAGAGTGCATCGTGTTGTCAATCGACATTTGTTCGTCAATGCCTATTGCATAAGGATGCTTTGGGTCTATCTCCCAACGGGTTTCGTGCTCTACCAGCGGAAGACGGTTGGGAGAATCTCCATAGACCTTGTTTGTGGACGTGAAGATGAAGACAGCGTTTGGGCAGTACTGACGAGTGGCCTCAAGCATCGTAAGTGTTCCAAGTGCGTTGACTCCGAAGTCCGTAAATGGGTCGCGGGCGGCCCAATCATGAGAAGGCTGAGCAGCTGTATGGATGACTAGTTTAATCTCCTCGCCATGCTCTCGGAAAATCCTGAAGATTGACTCTCGATCACGAATGTCGGTTGGACAGTGGCGATAGTTTTGTAGTGTTGCTTTCAACGCATCGCTCATCCGCGATGTGGATGCCTCCTCCCCAAAGAAGACGGATCTCATATCATTATCAATCCCGATGATGTCCATACCCTTAGCCGCAAAATGCTTGCAAGCTTCGGATCCTATAAGGCCTGCAGAACCAGTTACTATTCCTATACTCATCTCGTCTCCTCTATGCTGGGCTAAGTGTGGTACTGAGTGCTTTAGGAAGCGTGTTAGGTTCCGTGCATTGCAAACAGTAGTGTGTGGAAGATAATCGCAATATCCATGAATACGGATCTGTGCTTGATGTAATAAAGGTCGTAGTGGAGATTGTCATGAATAGGCCGGCAGCGATCAGCGCTGATCTGCCATATGCCTGTAAGGCCAGGCTTGACTGTAAGCCGCTGACTTTGTTCGACAGTGTACTGGTCGACTATGAACGGCATTTCTGGCCGCGGGCCGACGAAGCCCATGGACCCATGAAGAATATTAAGAAGTTGTGGCAGTTCATCAATGCTAGATTTGCGAAGCCATCTGCCGACCCTTGTAATACGGGGATCAAGGGTGTTCCTGGGACTGACGCCATCACCACATTGGGCAGCATGCATTGTGCGGAACTTGAATATACGGAAGGGATGCCCATGCTTCCCGATGCGTACCTGCCGGAAAAATATTGGACCAGGAGAGTCGATCTTAATAAGTACGGAGATCAGTGCAAAGAGGGGTGTGAAGGCCGTGATTGCAATGCAACTCACAATGAGGTCAAAGATTCTCGATGCAGCTTCGTGAAGGTGTTTTCGTCTTGGCCTGTGAACGTTGTAAAGCAGTTGTCCATCCAGATCAACGTAGTCGACCTCTCCAAACTCCATTGCTTTCGGATCGGCTGCGAAGGCCACGGCCGCACCGGCACTCTCACTCTCCTGGAGAATGAACTGTATTTCTTCTTCAGAGTTGGGTCTTGAAGCTACGATCACAAGGTCTGCCCTGTGATTACGAATCAGGGATTCGCGGAAAGCCGCACCCGTACTTACAAGAAAGCGTCTGCGACGATATGAGCTTTCGTGAATATGCAGACCTTCGTTGCCACTGCCATCGTCGATGATTGCAACGGGAAGCAGGCCCAATTTGGGGGAACGGGAGAGTGCAGAGTAGAGCATTCTGCCATTCCATCCTGCGCCATATATCAGGACGCGACTCATGCCATAGACTTTTTTACGAAAAGAACCCAGGGCTGAATGCATTAGGTGTCTTTGCACAATGAGACAGATCGCGAGAGTTGGAATCTCAGCGCCGCAGAGCGCTGCCCAGCTGTGATTTCCGAAGAGAAACAGGCACGGGAGAAGGACGAAGGCGCTGAGGGTGGCTGCTTCTAAGATCGATGCGGTCTCTCGAACTTGGAGCAGTCCGCCGCTAGCCTTGTAAGCTCCGGCGCGATCCAACAAGAGAACGGCGACGCAAGACACCAGTAGTCCAACAGCAACTACGTGGCGCATCGGCTGAGCCATAAAACTGGGGTGAGATATGCGATGAAATATATAGTAGATGGTGGCGAAAGATAGACAAGCCGTAACAAGATCAATCGCTATCTCAAGAGCGTGCATATATGGCAACGCTTTAAGGGTGTCTCCGTATGCCTGCCGGCTTCCGGATTCCCTTACGTGTGGCAGGGGATTGTTGAGTGTTGTTGAGAGCAACTAGGTACCTCGTCAATCCCGGTGTTGCTGGGACTAGTAGATATCAGCAGGAAAGGTGAAGTGATACATGCAGTGGCTAGATCGCCATTGCTCCAAAGGGAACTATTGAGACCGATGCTGCTGTTGAGCTACAGCTAGCTTGTGCAGGTTGCCAGCGGAAGGCTCTTTCTTCTTTACTGAATCAACTATGCCGTATGGAGTTCAAGACCGTGTCGGCAACAAGCCTCATTCGGGTTATCCCCTACAAAGTAACAACGGTGTGATTACTAGCATGCGCGTTGATTAGCTAGCTACAGATTACTTAACAGTAGGTCGGTCGATCAGGGATGTTGCTCGTTTGGGAAATATCGGCGATGGCCGACGCTCTGCAGGTGGCTAATCGGAGATAGTGACAGTAGGTTGTTTTGACTCTCACAACGAGGTTCTCTATGAAAGGCACAATTTTTGCAGCAGCGCTACTAGTCACACAAGTCGCATTCGCTTCCAATGGTTTGGATAAGTTAGGGACATCTGCGGCGAGCTTCCAGCTACAAGATGAAACAACGACTCCGACCGGGATACTACAGGCGGGAGGCTACTCCATCCGCATCAGCGACCATCTGGCCGACCGGGTCGTTATTGAAGTTCAGAGCAAGGAGGGTGGCGTCAGCCAGAAGTTTCTTGGTGTGCCTGCAAAGAACATATCGAACTCATCGCCAGCCGGGCCGGTTGTAGTGGCCGGTAGTGAGGGGAAGCCAGCACTTCGTGGATTCGCATTTGCGAAAAATAGTGTCATCGAATTTGTATATCCGAAGAACGATGCGGTCGCCTTGGCGAAGGCGAGCGGATCCACAGTTCTGGCTATCGATCCGGCATCGGAAGGTATGACTTCGGCTGAGGGACTAAGTGCAGAAGATCGCCGAATTGTAACGCTTTGGATGTTGACCCCGACGCCCGTCGGCTCTAACGATTCGCAGGCGGCAATCAAAGCGGCTAAGTACCAGGCTCCATCTGATAGCGGCAGGTTGGCGGAGGTAAAGCCTGCAGTCCTGGCTCGACTACCTAAGACTGCGAGCGACTATCCACTTCTGTGTGTTTTCGGATTCTGTGCATTCGGGGCAGCGATGCTTATGACCTTCGTTCGCGTGCGCAGCGCGGTGAGCTGATCTTGAAGAAGCACTTCAACAGCGTGTTGGAAGCGATACTGTGGGGCTCGGCGCTTCTATGCGGGCTGTGCTGGCTTTCCGTGAGGCTGCAGGCCGATGTGTCACAAAGGTCTGCTGCACAGATCGGGTCATCGCGGGAGGAGAACTCCCAGATTTCAGGCGACCCGGTTCGGAGAATCGATACAATTCCCGTCGAGAACAGCGACACGCCTGCGACAAGTACGGTGATGGGCCGATTGGAGATAGCTTCAATCGGCCTTACTGTACCTGTACTTGATGATTTCGATCCTGCGTCTTTGCGAAAGGGTGTCGGGCATATTCATGGCACGGCTATGCCCGGAGGCCTCGGGAACATGGCTCTCGCAGGGCATCGCGATACGTTTTTTCGGCCGCTTCGGAACATCAGGAATGGGATGATTATGTCTGTGTTTACGCGGAATGGTCGCTACGACTACCAGGTTGATTCAACACAGGTCGTCGTGCCTGATGAGGTAGAGGTTCTGGCAATCCACGATGTTCCTGAGTTGACTCTCATTACGTGCTTTCCTTTTGACTACATTGGCTCCGCCCCGCAACGCTTTATTGTCCGTGCGCACATTCGGTCCATTGAGCCGTCGATGTCGCATCACGACTAGATGTAGATGGTCTGGATACCTTCCTCACATTCTCAGGTTGCCGTTATCTTCTGTTTATCGTTGCGCGGCTTCCAGCCATAGATCGACACGGAGTTGTTCAGAAAGAATTTACGTGCGGCAATGACGCTGTGGGTGGCCAGGTAGCTTCTGGCGACCGCAAACACATCGTTGAGCGGAGTAAGTTGATCACTATTTGGCCAGTCGCTCCCGAAAAAGAGACGGTCTTCACCGAAGAGCTCCCATAGAGTATCGAGCCAACCCTTATAGCCGGAGAGTACGAGTGGGACCGAATCACCGACCTTCCTAAGGATCTCTGATCCCTTGATAAATACTCGCGGAGACTCGCTTAGCTGTTTGAGTGTAGAGAGATACTGCGAACGTATAGCGCGATCTTCTGGAGGAAGCGCCTGGGGGAGGTGGTCGATGACGATGCGAAGTTCAGGGATCGTCCGGGTAATGCGCAGCAGGTCTGAGACAAGCTGAGGTGTCGGATTTGCGCTCTCCAGAACAAGGCTGTGGTGAGCGAGCTTACGTAGATTGGCTAGGAACATAGGATTGGTGATCTGAGCACCTAAGTCGCGATTCCAGAGATTGCCGTAGCGGATGCCTCGAAAAAGAGGATTGTCTGCCAGCCGATCCAATTGGGCAGGGAAGCCCTTATCTGCAGGATCAAGGTCACCAATTACACCAACGACGATCTCGTTGTCTGCTGCCGTACGTAGAAGCCAGTCATTGTCTGAGAGGAGGGGACTGCACTCTACTGCAACGGCGGCTATGACACCCTCTGGCCGTGCCAAGGCACTATAGCGTGCGGGTAGAGCAGGACGGTAGAGCACGGTATCCGTGGGGCTAGGCCATGGCACTCCACCCGGCCGGGTAGGGTCAAATAGATGAATATGTGCGTCGACAATCGAAAGATCGCCATTGAAGCCAAACCGAGTGACGAGCGACGGCAGAGCTTGAGTACTGGCCATCGCTGCACCATGATGGACGAAGCGACGACGTGACATGTTAGTCATTGGGTCATCTTAGGCTGCGTTGATCAGGCTCCGACGACTCCCGTTAGACCAAGGCGAACTACTTACTGGCCTCTCGCGCCTCCTTGAACTTTGCCGAGCTGAGCAGCATCCAGCGAGGTAGCTGTAGACTCCTCACGAAGTAAGCGTACAGGTCCGAGCAAGCCAGCAGGAACCAATGGTGTATCAGCCTTATATGGATTGCGAGCGGTGAAGGTGTACTTCTTCGTAGCATTCGGCTGGGCATCTCCTATGAGGCGATTGACCCAAAGGTTTGCGACACGGATCTCCAGCAGGTTGTCTCCTGAATGCAGAGCAGCAGTAACATCGATACGATATGGCGGTTTCCACACCGTTCCAAGTGCCTTGCCGTTCACCGAAACCTCGGCCAGATTTGCTACATCGCCAAGATCAAGATGAATCGCGCTGTGGCCTTGGAACCACTCTGGAGGCGCCATGATGTGCCTGCTATAGGTGCCGTGTCCGGTGAAGTAGCGGATGCCCGGGTCGGTCTGGTCGCTCCATGAGCCGAGACTGGTGAGTTGAAGTGTCTCTGGTTCGCCTCGCTTTTCATCAAAGTGAACCTGCCAGGGTCCAGACATCGTGGCGAGTTCGGTCTCGGTTCGCTTCGGCTCAGGTCGTAAGCTTTCCTTCGTCCCATGCCGAAAGACGACGAAGACGGTGCCCCACGGCTCGAGAGACAAGGGCAATGAGGTTCGCCCGTTACTGGCTACAAAACCAACCGGTGCGATGACGCCGGTATCGGGATGGAATAGTTCGGGAGCCTTGCCTGTGATTCGAAAGCTGGCGTTGGTATCAATCGCCTGAGCGGAACGGTTATCAACAAAGTAGATATCGGCGCCTGCAGTGCGGCGATGCACAAAAAGGATCTCGCTATTCGGAGCGGCCTTCGTGTACGTCGTGTCAGCGGCGACATCGAGAGACTTGAGCGCGGCATCCACAGTATCGCTGGAGAGAACACGACCCTTACCAACTTTGCGGTCCGACTCGCTGCCCGATCCCCATAGTTCACGAACGGCTGCAGAGAAGGCGGCCGTGTCGTCGGCGAGGGAAGGATCGTCGGTCGGTGCTTTACCAATAACAATGGCACCTTGCTTCACAAGTTCCTGGATGCGGTGGAGGACGGGCAGCGACATATGTCCGGCATACTTGTCGAGAACAAGGACACGGTACCGCATGCCGCTGTCGGTGACGAGTGACTCTTTGTCCACACGAAGCTTGTGCTCGAGTATGTCGGCGTTCACGTAATCGTAGTTATAGCCGGAAGGAACGTCGGGTGCGTGGTCGCCAAAGATAGCAGTGACATTGCTGTCTTCACCATAGTAGTAGGCGATATCCGCGACGAAGCTGCCCTGCTGAAGCATGTAGGAGGCGCGCGAAAGATAAGTGATCCATGGGGTCGCTTGTTCGGCCCAGTTTTCGTTGCGGTTGAACCACTGACCGAAAGGTCCAAGGGTGAGACCCGGGGCAGGGCTGCCGGTATTTGACCCGCCGGGTCCGGTGAGTGGCTGATGAACGGAGGAATGAATCACGAATCTATTGAGACCCATGGCTAGTTCTTTGTCTGCAGTGGGCTTGAGCGTGGCCGGCGACCAGCCCCAAGGATTTGCTGCCGCGGTCATAGATTCAGCAGCAACAAAAGGGCGGCCATAGATATGTGCTACGGAAGCAGATTCGCGAATGTCGGCGTTGTAGCCAAAGTTATTCTCGTTGACGCCTGGACGCTGCACCCACATGGCGGACATGGGCACATCATCAGCTCGCTTCATCTCCATTCCATCGCCGATGGTTGCCCTGCCGGACTCGTGGGATTCGCCATACTGCCCCATTCCTCGGGCATGGAGCAAATCCGCGATGACCGCGTAGTGATTCTCGGCAAGGAGTTCCTCGATGGTGCGGCGGTAGTCCCACAGGAAATGGTCACTATCGGCTGAGCTGCCGATCACACGGCCGGCCAAGGCAGGGAGCCATGGTGTCGCGTCATAGCCTCGACGCTTGCGGAACTCTGCGAGCATATCGTTGGTCCAGTTCTGGGTGCCTGCCTCCCAGGAGTCGGTGATCACAAAACGCAGTCCCTTGCCGTGGCCCTCGGTGCCCATGTTTCCGCCGGTAGCATCTTTGTAGTTATCAAGATAGTGAGCGAAATAGGCCTGCACATCAGCACGGTTCAGCTTGTCGACTTCAGGTCCCGTAGCTTCAGGCGGTGCAGGATGATTTGTGATGCCCGTTATTGAATAGCCCATGCGGAGCACAGTCCAGCGCCCGGCAGGAGGTGTCCAGTCAAGGGTGCCGTCCGCAGCCATCTTTGCGGTGAGATCGACGATGTCGCTCTTTGCGATGGCAGTGTTGGGCGCGGCCTGCGGAGTAGCGAAAGCGTAAAGATCGGGCAGGGCTGCGAAGGCTGCTTTCTCCTCGAAGCGATGAATGCGCGGACCAGTGTGTAACTGGAACTCGGCGACGCTGTGCATCGGTGGGCCCTTCGATGCACCTCCACCAAACTCGCTGAGGTCGATATCACCTTGCATGTTCGATCGCGGCGGTCTTTCAGCATAGGAGAGCCGGAAGAAACGAGCGGTGATTGGCGCAAAGCTGAGGGTATGCTCGGCGGCACCGGCAAGTGGCATCCGGACTATGTCGGTGAAGTTCACGCCGTCTGTACTGCTTTGCAGCATCGGGCCTTCACTGGTCTCGCCGCGGAACTGCTGCATTGGATCACCGGGGCCGCCTGGAACGTAGGTGACCGCCTGGATCGCAACTGGCTGCGGAAATTCATAGAGCAACCATCCAGTCTGGCCAGGTGCGGCAGCAGGGAAGCTGACACTGTTATTCAGGTCGTTATCCCAAAGCTTTCTACCGTCGACCGACGTATTGCTGGAGGTCGAGAGTTTCGGGTTTAGAACCGACATCGGCTGTTCGATCGCAGGTTCGCGTATCGCGATCGTGGCAATGTCGGCTCCGAAGTCCTTAGACGTGGGTGGAGCGTCGCCCCCACCCATCGCACCCATCAGATCGTTCTGCGCCAGATTGCCAAAGGGACCGGTCTGGCTCGGCGGTGGAGGCAGGACGCCATGGAAGGGTTTACCGCCCTCAATCGTGGTCTCGCTCCAAGTTACCTTCTTCATGGCCTGATCGGGTTTTACCCAAGGGCCGCCAGTTTCGCTCCAGCCGGGCGAACCGGCAACAGCCATCTCGAAGCCATAGGAATCGCCTTTGTCGATAGCAAATTTAAAGGCGTCTTTCCATCCGGGTGTCATGTAGATCAGCCGATTGTCGACGACCTTAGGCGTGTTCAACGCGGCATCGAAGTTTTGAAAACCCGCGATACCGACGCGATGCATCCAGTCGAGATCCTGCCCGATACCTTCTTTGGTGATATTGCCGTTCATCCAATGCCACCAGACCCGTGGTCGAGCCGCAGCGGGCGGGGCAAGGAAGCCTTGCGCAAGAGCGTCATTCGGTGCGACGGCAGGCTGCTGTGCGAGAGCCGGCGAGACGAGGCAGGCTGCGAGCGCAAGGGCAGCTGAATTACGACGAGCATATTTCAGACTAGTGCGTGACATCGACGACCTCTGAGTTCGCAAAAGAATATGAAAGGTGCCTCTGGTGCTGCAAGATGCGATCAGCAGAACCCGGCAATTTCTGTATTCCGTAGACACTGGTTTTTACCCCCGCGATGACAGTGCTGTCAATACGCAAGATGTTCTCCAACAGAAACAGCAAATTACAGAGTCGATTGTTGCTTTGTAAATCTCTAGAGAAGGTGCTCCGCGGCGCACACACCTGGACACCTGGGTATGCCATCCCCACGCGATGAGTCTTCACTCCACGATCCGACATGCTTGCTGGCTACTTTCGCTACCGAGGGTGACGGGAGCATGGATTCGAAAGCCGGTTTGATCAATCAGAATGGACCAATTCCAACGGCCAAGTTTCGCTTGACACCTGCTGACGGGCAAGCCTATTATCCGCGTGCATCTTCTATTGAATAAGTTTTTCATTGAAACGAGGCCTCCCTCCATGAAGCATCTCCGGTTCCTGAGCTATATGGTTTTAGCAACACTGTTCATGGCTTTACCCGTCTTAGGAATTCTTGCTCAAGGGAACCTAGGCGCGATTCGCGGAACAATTTTAGATTCGACAGGGGCTGCGATTGGAGCCGCAAATATTGTTATTACGAGTGAGAGCACCGGAGCAGTGAGGACACTTAGCACCTCAGATGGCGGGTTCTACTCTGTCGATGCTCTTACGCCCGGACTCTATAGCGTTAAGATTGCCCGTGACGGCTTCAGTCAGGTTACCGTGCAACACGTACAGGTCGATCCTGGCCAAACTAGAGAGACGAGTGTCACGCTGAAGGTTGGTAATGCGGGCGAATCGATCAGTGTTACAGCCGATGCGCTCGCTGTTGAAACACAGGACTCAGGTTCCGGTGGGACGATCACTGCCAAACAAGTCGAAAATCTAATGCTGAATGGTCGAAACTTTCAGTCTATGGGCCAACTTATTCCAGGGGTCAGCAGTACAGCAGGCAACAATCAACAGAGCGCGGGCGGGTTGACTGGCGGCACAACACTCATTGTTAACGGTGCGTCGATCGAGTACTCCGTCTATACGTTAGATGGTGTCTACAACATGAATACAGGAAACCTAGCAAACATCAATGTATTGCCGATCGTTGATTCGATAGACGAATTCCGTATCCTCAAGGACAACTACAGCGCCCGCTATGGGTTGGCCGGTTCAGGTCAGGTTGTTGTGCAGACGAAATCAGGCTCCGATACTTTCCACGGCAGCGTTTGGGACTACTTCAGAAACGATGCACTCGATGCCAATCCGTACTTCGCTACAGTAAAATCAAAGCTTCGCCAGAATATCTTCGGGTACTCGTTTGGTGGACCAGTCCGTATTCCCCATCTCTTCAACACTGACGGCAAGCGCAAGACCTTCTTCTTTGCCTCCAACGAATGGCGGCGAATTGAAACTGGCTCGACGGCACAGGGCCTCGTCTTCACCGCTGCACAGAGAGCAGGAACCCTCGCCAATTCTTTGAAGATTGATCCGCTGGGTGTGCAGCAGCTTGCGGCTCGCGGTGCAACTAACTGCGTCACAGGCGCAAACCAGAACATCATCAACCCGACCTGCATCGACCCTAATGCGATAGCCCTTCTAAACGCTCTTAGCAATGGTCCGAACAATCCGAGCAGCTCACTCAACTACATCAACCAGGAGCCGCAGACACTGAGTCAGGATAGCTACAACTATCGACTTGATCATTACGTCACCGATAATGAAATTCTGACCGGCCGTGTGTCGTACGAGCAGGTAAAGAATGGTATTCCTTATAACTCCTTCAACGGAAATATCTTTGCAGCAACGCCGACCACTTACTACACGACGGGGATGAACATGATGGTCCGGCTTAGCTCCACGCTAACACCGCATTTCATCAATACAGCGACAATTGCTGAGACGTATGACAAGCCGCGCATTAACACGACGAACTTTCAACTGCCTGCGGGTGTAACGATTAATCAAGCGTTTCCAACGGCCAACATTGCCAATAAGGCTCCATCCATTAACTTCAGTGGCGGTTACGCGGGCTTCGGGGCAGGCACCCCCGCTATTCACGCCTCGGATGGTGAAGGCATTCTGCAGGATGACGTCAGCTGGACAAAAGGTTCGCATGTACTTCAGTTCGGCGCGCTCTACATTGCCGGAATTAAGAATCAGAATGTGTTCACCGTTCCCGGTGGATCATTCTCCTTCAACGGCGTACGCACCGGAGATCCGGTGGCAGACTATCTCCTCGGTCTCGACTCGACGTATCACCAAGATAGCGGCCAACGTAGTGGTTCCTTCCACTATCGTCAGGGTGAAGCATATGCGCAGGATGATTGGCGTGCGACTCGCAGGCTGACGATCAATGCTGGTTTGCGCTGGGTGTATTTCTCGCCGAATACCAATTCGGGCGATCAGGTATCTTCTTTCTATGCCTCTCAATACACGGCTGCTCAAGCACCGGTGGTAACCCTTGGTGGAGGTTTTCAGAACAACGCTGGTGGCGTTCCTGTTACAACTACGGGTGCAGTGGCTAATCTTGCTACCGGAATTGTCTTTGCTGGACAGAATGGGGTTCCGGACGGCTTCTTCAATGCAGGCCGAAAGAACTTCGCTCCCCGTGTTGGCTTTGCCTTTGACCTGACTGGTGACGGTAAAACTTCAATTCGTGCAGGCTACGGAGTTGGCTACTCTCGCCTTGCAGTCGAAGCTATCTACAACGCCTTCGGACAGAACCCGCCTTACACGCAGAGCTCTAATATCAACTCAGGAACACTGGAGAATCCTACTTCCGGTACTGCCAGTGGAGCGACTCCACAATCTCTCGATGCTGTTGGTCCGAAGTTTACCGCAACTCAGTTGCAGTCTTTTAGCGCTACGTTAGAGCGGCAGTTGTTCCCCAGTGCGGTGCTCAGTGTAGCGTATGCGGGAACACTTTTTCGGCACCAGGATACGTTCGGCTACGACCAGAATCAACCGTCTCGAGTAACTGCTCCTTCACAGCAAACCGCGACCGTGAATTGCACTGCCGGTCAGCAGGCTTCGACGCAGTATGACTTTGATCCGTGCATCAATCAAAATCTCACCAGTGCGAACTACACTCGTCCGTACAAAGGATATTCCAACATTTATACCGAAGCTGGCATCGGCTCCGGCAACTACAACGCGCTGCAAGCGGGTTTCGTTTATCGCAAGAACTCTGTGAACTTAACCGTCGCCTATGCTTATAGCAAATCACTCTCGCAATTTGGTCATGCAAGCAACACCGGCGGCGGTAGCATCGCTGGCGGCGGAGGCACAGGAGTCCAAGACTGGACTAATCTGGCTCCCGAATACGGCTTGTCTGACTTCAATCGTACGCACGCGCTTACCATGTCTGGGGTGTACGACATTCAGGCGTTCCGCCGCACTGGCAACCTGCTCGAACGGCAGATACTGGGAGGCTGGAGTCTCGCAGGTCTGGGTGTCCTCGAGAGTGGGTTCGCCCTGACTCCAGGACTGGCTACCGGTGTGCAAGGCTTAGCCATACGTCCGAATCAAGTCGGTCCGATCACGCTGCTTAAAACAAAGGCGGAGTGGTTCGATACAAGGTCGTTCGTTGCTCCAGCAAATGGTTTTTATGGCAACGCTCGACCGGGTACTATAAAAGGACCACGCGAGATCTCGTTCAACGTGGCCGGGTATAAGACCTTTCCGATTCGAGAGAGGCTCAATGTTCAGTTCCGCGCAGAGGCTTTCAACTTCCTCAATCATCCGAACTTTGGCAATGTAGATACAAGTGTAGGTTCTGGCACCTACGGCCAGATCACTTCTTCGCTCGATCCGAGAGAGCTTGAATTCTCTGCACGCATTACTTTTTAGATGAGACGAGGACGAAAGCTGCGAGTTTGTTTTTTCGTTGCTACAGTCCCATGGCTTTTCTGAAAGAAATAGTAGATGTTACACGAGAAGACTTAGCTGCAATGAGGTCTCGGAGCTAGGACTCGCTTTGCGCAAGGGTTCGAGGGGTAGGCTGTGGCCGAGTCTGCACAGGGCTGTGTGACCTCCGGACTAGAGGTAAAGGTTGTATCTATGCCGGAATCTCCTCAGAGCTATGCGGTTGAAGCGTTCACGACAGTCGGATACTCTTCGACTATTGCGAGAATGATGGCAAGTGCGCGGCCACGGCGATGTTCAAACCATGTAAGCACCGCCCGGGAATAGGCAAGCTGTGCCGTTACCGACAACGCCTGTAAATATAAGTAGATAGGTTCCATAAACTGCGCGATGTGACCACCGAGTGAGGAGAGGAGGCCATGTCACAAGCGAAATCGAGAGTGGAAGGCAGGATGATTCGTCGCGGAGGAAGTCGATCCAGCAGGGAGCCGATTGTAGGGAGCAGACGGCGACGGTAAAAGCGGTATTGGCGAATGCTTGCGATATGGCTTCGCGCTTCCATGCGGAGGTTGTCAAGCGGGGAAAGCTCAAAGAAACATGGAATCTTGCAGGCCATAAATCAGAGTTGTCCTTGACACTTGTTGATGGTCTTATTTTCAATTTTTGATGGATGAGATTGCCAGGCACGCTTATTTTAGAACGCGCTTACGCGGTCAAGCTAGCTACTCGTGGTAGTCGCATTTGTTCTGTCAACGACGGCCTCGATGTCCAAGAGACGCTACATATTGGCCAGGTGATTTGGCGATCGTCTTTTTATGGGATATACGTCAGCAACCATCTCGACCTTCCTGGAAGCCGCTCTTGATTCTCTTGTGGAGCGACCAAGTGGATATTGAGTTCTGAAGAAATGACATACGCTCAATCCGCCTTGTGCTACTTTGAAGTCATACAACATCTTGGGTGCCCGCGAGGGCATAACAGGGAAGCCGGTGCAAGTCCGGCATGGTCCCGCCACTGTGATCAGGAAAAGACCTCTCATGTGCCACTCGGTTTTAGCCGGGGAAGGCGAGAGGTTAGAAGCTGGAATATCAGCTTCACCCGTCAATCAGGAGACCTACCCACGATGAGCTTTTTGATTCTACCCCGCGAGGAAACGGGGCCGATCGCTCATCTGCCCTGAGCTTTTCTGCCTTGTCGCTCTCTGCGGTTTGAGGTGTACGTGCTTTTTTCGAATTCAGCTCTGTCACGTTTTATCCTTCGGCAAATTCCTGTCACCATCGCTCTCTTCGTTTGCATTGCATTCACAGCAAGTCTGTCTGCCGCGACCGGTGGAAGTATTTCAGGCACCGTTCTCGATCCAAGTGGTGCAGTCGTTGCTGGAGCGACCCTCACCTTGGTGAACACCGCTCAAATGATCATCTACAAAGCCGTCTCAAATGCTCAGGGACTCTATTCTTTTCCAAACCTCCCAGTCGCCCACTACGATCTGGCGGTCGCCGCTAACGGCTTCACCTCACAGCGCCGAACCAATCTGGACGTGGACACTGACGCTGCGGTGCGAGTCGATACCACGCTTGCGATCGGCGATCGATCCGATACGGTCACCGTGACGACGGAGACAGGCGTTCGGGTCGAGACCTCGTCCACCCATCTCGGAGAAGTTGTCTCCGGCGACCAAATGGTGGCTCTGCCTCTGAACGGTCGGAGCTATACCGATCTGCTGTCGATTCAACCCGGTGTCTCTCCTGTGTCAACGTTGCTTCCGAATGCCGTCATCATGGCAGGCGTCACTGGTGGGATCTCGCCTTCCGGCGACGAGAATCCGGGGAATATCTCGATCAATGGTCAGCGCGAGTCCTCGAATGGTTTCATGGTGAACGGTGTTGACGTTCAGGAACACATGAACGGCGGAACATCGGTTGTTCCTGATCTCGATTCGATTGAACAGTTTCGCGTGCTCACGAACAACTTCGACCCGGAGTACGGCAACTACAACGGCGGCATGGTGACCGTTGTGACCAAATCAGGCAGCAACCGGCTTCACGGAAAAGCGTTCGAGTTCTTCCGAAATACCTCGCTCGATGCGCGAGGATACTTCGATCTCACCCGGCCTGAGTTCAAGCAGAATCAGTTCGGTATGGCGTTAGGAGGACCCATCGGAGGGCCGCTCGAGCGCCTCAATCTCTTCTTCTTCATCGATTACCAGGGAACACGCAAGAATCAGGGTATTTCTACGGGCAATATCTCTGTCCCGACTCTCGCAGAACGCTCGGGCAACTTTGCTGGCGAGCTAACCAAGACGGTCAGTGGCCCCTACTTAGCATCGCTTCTCTCGCAGAAGCTCGGCTATGCAATCACCTCCGGAGAGGCCTACAGCAGTGTCTTCTCGAACGGAGTTATTCCTACCGCGGCATGGTCCGCACCCGGGACCTCGCTGCTTCAGTACATTCCAAAGCCCAACGTCAATGACGCTCAATTCTCAAGCGTTGCCTCTGCGCAGACGAACCGGGACGATAAGGGATCGATTCGCCTGGACGCAGACACACACTTAGGGCGAGTCTCGGGGTACTACTTCGTGGACGACTACACCCTGGATAACCCCTACCCTGGGGCGCAGGGCGGCGCGTCCATTCCTGGCTTTGACGCCCTTACCATCGGTCGTGCACAACTGTTCTCCTTCTCCGATACCAAGGTTGTGGGAGCGAATGCGGTGAACGAGTTCAACGCGGGCTATCTTCGTTACGCGAACATTATCGGCCAGCCGAAAGGCGGTGTCGGCGTCTCGCTTGCTTCGCAGGGATTCACGACAGGTGCAGGAACATCAGGAATTTTCGTACAGGCTCCACAATTTGAGGGAGTCGAGAACGTCACGTTCCCAACGTTTGTGATGGGTGTTCCCATCACGAATGAGACGCAGGTCAACAACACCTTTTATCTGAGCGATGGATTCTCTCGCGTTCTTGGGGCGCACACCCTGAAGGTCGGTATCCAATTCCACGAAGACCAGGTCAACGAGCATCCGAACGCCACCTTCAATGGAACCTTCAACATCAACGGTACTGAGACCGGATCTGCCTATGCTGATCTGCTCCTTGGCACGCCAAGCAACTATACCCAGTCCTCCGGCCAGCCGTTCTACCTTCGCAATCACTACCTCGGCGTATATGGGCAGGACAGCTGGCGAATCAGCAGGGATGTCACCCTGAACGCCGGTCTGCGCTGGGACATTATCGAGCCGTGGTCTGAGAAGAACCATCAACTCCAGACGTACATCGCTGGGCAGAAGTCCATACTTTTCCCTGGAGCACCCCTGGGCTTTGTCGTGGCAGGAGATCCGGGTGTGCCTCAGACGATTGCGCCGACCAGCTTCAAGAACCCTGCCCCTCGAGTCGGTCTCGCGTACGCTCCCCATGCAGAGAACGCCTTTGCTCGTCTTCTCTTTGGAGATTCCGGCAAGAGCAGCATTCGGGCCAGCTATGGACTCTTTTACACATCCTTTCCCGGATTGTCTGCAGGAATTATGTATGCCGTACCGCCCTTTGGGTTCAACTATCTAAGCCCTGCGCCACCGTTACTGCAGACGCCTTTCATCACGGCCGCCACAGGCTTCGACAACGGGCAGCGCTTCCCATTCCCGTTTCCGTCGCATACCGTGTCGACTTCAAATCCGGATAACAACGTCGACTGGTCGAACTTTACCCCGATTGCTGCCGATCCCTTCTTCTACTACCGGAATCGCGTTCCGTACATCAACAACTACATGCTGTCGCTGCAGCGGGAGATCACGCGCAACATCGTGCTCACGGCGAGCTACGTCGGCAACCAAGGACATCATCTGCTGACGCTTGTTTCTGCCAATGTTGGGAACCCCGCCCTCTGCCTGTCTCTACCGGGATGCGTCCCTTTTGGCGAAGATGGGACCTACACGAATGCGGCCGGACAGATCGTGCAGGGAACTCGGGTCGGACAGGGGTCAGCTTATGGAGAGAATACTGCCGACAAGTCGATTGCCAACTCGAACTACAACGCCCTGCAGACGACGCTGAGGTATCAACATGCGGGTTCCTCTCTCCTGCTCAGCTATACCTATGGAAAATCGATCGACCAGGGTTCGAATCTGGGCGAGCAACTCGATCCTGTCGATGCGCGTCACTCCCGGGCGATCTCGGCTTACGATATCAAGCAAGACTTTGTAGCCACCTACGGTGTAGCTCTTCCATTTGAAACGCTGTTTCATCGCAGCAATTGCTTGACCAGCGACTGGACCCTCTCCGGGACTGCACGATTTGCCAGCGGCCTCCCTGTCACCCTCTCGGACAATTCGGACAACTCGTTGCTTGGAACGCTGGGCAATGGTGCGAACAACTTCCTCATCGACACGCCGCAGTACATCCCGGGCAATCTTCAGATTAACAAGAATGGTCGCAATGGAAGACCAGCGTTCAGCACGGCCAGCTTACCTGAGGAGATCCTCGGCGTGCAGGGGAATTCCAAACGACGGATGTTCTATGGTCCTGGAATCAATAACTTTGACGCCAGTCTCCAGAAGAGCATTCGTATGCACGACTCGAAATCGATCGACCTTCGGTTTGAAGGCTTCAATGTCTTCAATCACTCGCAGTTCTTCGGCCCAGCTGCGGTTGACGGACAAGTGGAAGATCCGGCCTTTGGAAGGATTGTGAGTGCAGCTTCCCCCCGTCTCGTTCAGCTCGCAGCCAAGCTCGTGTTTTAATTCGGATCGAATTCGTAGATCATGAATACTCTAGAGAGATATACAGCAGTGCTTCTCAAGAATAAGTTGAGGAGATGAAGCTACAGTGCCGCTCAACGACACTCGCGTGCCTGTCTGCGCATGCTATTCGGGACGAGCAAGACGGATTACGCAGATCGCTGCTTGCGCGGTTCACGCCCAGAAGAACTTAGATTTCTTGCAGGTCGACGCTTACCACACTCGCATCGCATTTAGGATGTCTTCCATGCATCGTCTACACTCCCTGTAACGTGTCCGACGTTGCAAATATGGGCAACGTTGCCAGCGACGGGTACGGTGGAAAAACGGTGAAGCGGAGCAGCAACCGTACGCCAGCATCTTGTTATATTTGTTGACTTTAGATTGTGAGTTGATTGGTGGACGCGGTAGGGATCGAACCTACGACCAGTCGATTAAGAGTCGAATATCAACGTTCTGTATGGGTTTGCAATAAGATGCAAACGAACGAATAACTTGCTTATAATGAGTGTGTTGTGGACTATAAGCATTGCAATAAGAGGCAATATCCAGCATAGGCTTACAATCCGGACAGCCACCAGAACAGCCACTGACACAGCGCGCAGCATCTGCCGAGCAACGTTAAGCCAGCCCTAACCCGTCCGTGGAGTTTACGAGCGGCCCGTTGGAAGCGGAGTGTGGTGGGTGCTCTACTACGTTGAGGGGCAACGCCATCGAGAAAAGATCGGCCGTAGGAGCGACGCGATTACCCTATATCAAAAGCGAAAGTCGGATGCGCGGGCGGATATAAAGCTACCAGAAACGTTTCGGTTGAAGAAGGTTGTTCTGTTCTCGGATCTTGCGACCGACGCAATGGTGTACAGCAAGGCACATAAGAAGAGCCATCGGGGTGATCTTTCCAATCTCGCAAGCTTGCTGCCTGTGTTCGGCATGATTAGAGCGCAGGAGATCACGCACCAAAGTATCGGCGATTATCTAAATAGCCGGACCGACCTCAAACCTGCCACATTAAACAGGTATCGGTCGACAATGAGCATGATCTTCGCGGAGGGCATACGCAATGGCCATGTCAGCGTAAATCCTGCTAGATTGGTGCGGCTCCGAAAAGAGGACAACGCTCGTATCAGATTTCTTTCCTATGAAGAGGAAGACCTGATCCGTAAGATCATTGTCCAGAGATGCCTCGTACATGTGCCTGATTTCACAATTGCTTTAGAAACCGGCGTGCGGCTTAGTGAACAGCATTCGATCGAATGGACGGATGTATTTCTTGACCGACGCCAGATTCAACTCGACAAAACAAAGAACGGATCAAGCCGCACTATCATCCTGACTGAAGAGGCAGTTGCTGCTCTTGAGCTTTGTAGTTTGAGACGCAGCTCAAAAACTCCGCGCGTGTTTCTGACGCGGCACGGTGAAGCAATGGCCTCACCTCGTTCTTGGTTCGACTTAGTCATGAAGGAAGCTATTGCGCAAGATCGTGGGCTGTCTGATGTCACTTGGCACATCTTCCGACACACCTACATCAGCCGGCTAATAATGTCAGGAGTGGATATTCGTACTGTCCAGGAACTTGCTGGTCATAAAAGCATCTCAATGACCATGCGTTATGCTCACCTGAGCCCAGATCACAAACTGAAGGCGGTGGATCAACTGTCAGCCCATCGGAAAGCCCAGGGCGGGAATACCAAGAACTGAGCGGATGCCGGGCCTTCACACGCGTGGTGAAGCCGACCGATCAAGGATCGGCTTCCCAATCGTCCTCCCCAGCGTCAAGCCGCTGTTGCGACCGGAACAATAGAATCCGTTCGATCTGAACTGGCGAACCGGCGCAACTCCTCGATTGGCACGAGTACACGTCCCCCAATTCGTCTTGCTCGTAGCCGACCTTTAGCGATCAGGTAATCAGTGCTTCGTAGGCTGATCGACAGCATGCCGGCTGCTCTCTTTCGATCCAAAAGGAACGGTGTGACTGGCTGTAAACTTACAACGCCGCCGGTAAGACTTCGGCACTTCTTCATTTTTGTTTCATGGTGGTGTTTCCTCTACGGCCGTCTTCGAACTGCAATGGCTCGCAACCAAAGCATGCGCCATCTTCCGAAGCGTCGGTAGGGCTCGTTGGTACATGGTACCTTCGGACTCTGTTCACCCCAAGTGTTGCCGGGCTTTCCCATAGATGCGAACCCACTTACACGGGACGTCAAAGGATGGACAGGTTACGCTTCGAAAATTTTATGCAGGTACTGCAGGGACCGGTCAGGCTCCAGTGGGGACTGGAGCTGCACAAGTCGTCCTCATCGTATCGAAGTACGTTTCTCGCTTCATCTCACTATGCAGGCAAGTGGGTCGTTCCATCGGAAGATCAGCGGTTTGATCTTGCGGATGTCAATGAACTCGCTCGCGCGTATGCCGTTCTTCTGGACTCATCTGAGAAGGAAGCCAAGCTGCTTGAGATCCTCGAGAAGTTTCATGGCTACTTGATGAAGTATCTCTGCATGATCGTTCGGGGTACGATTCCTCCTCTGTGATCGCGCGCCGGCGGAGATGTCAAGAAATTCCTTTACACGTTGAAGGTTCCTGGTGTCGATTTCGACAAGGCAGCTATTGACTCTACCTGCAAGATGCTGCATCTGGCGTTCAAGGGGGACATCACGGAAGACATCTACGATACGTTGGTGTTCTGTTTCGTGAGAGCTGCCCGTCACTTCGATCCTCATTATGCAGAGAAAGTTAAAGAGATATGTGAGGTGATTCCTGAATTATCCAAGCAGTTTACGGTCGCCGAGCTGGAAGCTCGAGTCGGCTTTGATTGCGGCCGGATCTCAGTCTTCTCTTAGTCGTAAAGGCTTTCTGGCCTCAGTTACTGACAAGAAGAAAGTCGTGGGATACACGGTTGGTAGTCACTGGCCGGCGCCCAAGAAGTTCTTCGAGATATAGCCTCAATGCAACTGATTGAGTACGTCGCTCGACTCGATCTTCCCCCTGATGAACAGCTAAGGGTCGCGAAGGAACAATGGAGGTACACCTGCGTTCCACTATGTACTCAATAGGGAAGTGACGGGAACATCACGTCCCGTTAGTCGTACCGAGCGTCCTGATAGCGTCCTTGCCGGCACGTATCTCTCTCTTCGCGCGCCCGTCTCGATCGCTCCTGACCCAAAGGAAATCATTCAAGTACCTCAAATTGAATCGGGTACCGAGGTCGGCCCTCAAGAAAACCGCGGCAACTGAACGACTGCGTTCTGTACCGCAATGTACCCGTTCGCAAATCAACAGGTCCGTGCCCTGACCTGTCTACATCGTAAGGGCCTAACCGTCAGTATGCTGCCTTATCGTCATCTTTCGCAGCTGCCTGCCCAGGCCAAGCTGTGACTCTTTTCCACGCCCGCTAGTACAGTGACGCGGCCCACAACAACACGGAGATACACAAATGCGCAAGCGAGATCTGGCTAGAGAACTAACAGAACTTGATGACGAGATCGAGCGACTCGAACTGCGACGGACTTCCGTTGTGATTCTGATGGAAGTCACGGCGATGCTCACGGACCTGGATTCCAACCTCTTGGAGTTCCCAGTTCCGTCCAAGATCACGACGAGCCGTCCCCGATCGACGGAGTGGCTTGCCGTCTCACATTTACCGTCGAAGGCCACCCCAGATGAACGTGAGAGTTGAGGTGATCAGACTTCAAGATGACCACAGTCCACTTGGCGGACTCAGCCATCAGCATGTAAACAGGCGGCTAGTCGCCGCCTGTCCTGCATTGAGAAATCACGATGGGGGTCTCATAGGCGTCGTAAGAACCTTTGCGCCGTGAGCGATCACCGCTCGGTATCCCTAGCATTGAAAGGATTGGAGTCCTGAGCAGGATCTGACCTCGAAGCTCGAGGCAATGAACGTCCTCTTTGTAAGCGGATCCAAGCATGATAGATGTTATCGAATAAAGCAGAACGTGCTGCACCTTCCCCAGGACTGAACGGGGGTCTTCAGAGTTGGTCTGGCTGTGAGCAATCAACGTATGCACGGCACTAAGTTCTGGATTCGGATCGTGTCGAACGAATGCTCGGTCGGAGTGTTAGGAGCGCGGGCATAATGATCTTCTCCAAGCAACTGTGCCGGCGGGTCTTGAAACTAAGCTACGGGGCTTACCACAAGCTGGTTGGGCGAGTAGCTGGTTCAGTCAAGGGCCCGTGCTGCCGATTCATCTATTGGGAATTTGGCCGCAGGTCCAATGAGATCGCTCCCAGGAGTCAGATCCATGACCTCATCGCCTTATGCTTCGCTGTTCTTACACTCAGCTCACCGCGGTTCGCAGCGGATCCGATCGAACTACATGCCCTGACTGCTGTTGAAGCTCTGTCATCAAAGCAGAACCTCCAACTATGACGGTGTACAGCCGATCTTGGACAAAGCTAATGTCAACTTATCGGAAGATGGACCTCGGCTCCCTCGGCCGCTGTGGCCTTTGTTCTTACTAATCCTGAGGAAGGAGTGCGCCAGCAACTCCCAACCGACAACGCTTCGAGTTCCGTTTTGCTTGTGTGCCGGTTGCGCCTAAGACTCTGTTTTGAGGGTAGCATGCGTTTGAGCAGTGCCAAAGCATACCAAGGGTTCATCAACTTATTGGACCTATGTACAGCAGGGAGAAGCGGGTAGATGGCCAGAGATGCTGTTGGCACAGCATCTTAGCAAGGGGGAGATACGTGCATGTACTTAGGGGTATTGAACATTTGTAGCTTCCAGACGGAGCCACATCCCCCTGTTCCGCCGCCCCCCTTCTCCGCCGCCCAGACCAAGGAGGTCGAAACCACAGATGCTGATGCCGGCCACAGAGCGGTCAGCACCCAACGCGACCGATTACAAGCCAGGAAAGACTCGGTGGATCGTGAGGCTCGCACGCAGGCAGCAGTGACGCAAGGGTCGCCGGGGCCCGAAGGTTGACACTGGAGCTACGCTCCGCGCCAGCCAGACGCGGCGAGCGAACTCTGAAGGACGATTTCGTTCACCATATGTCTGATTTCTATCAGAGAGCAACATGCCCTCGGGTGGGGCCGAGCCTCGCGGCGTGGGCTTCACGGTTCATTTGCCTCTCGGGATGCCCTTGGTGAAGCTGTAGAGCCCCACCTGGTTGCTGATCGTCAAGCGAGTCGGCGAGCACGCAGAGGACTGTCGCGACCCACGGTGACTCCCTACGCAGGCAGAGTTGGATATGGGCATGCGATCTAGCTGCTTGATCGTGGCTCTTAGGACCTCAGGGTTGAAGTTCCTGAGGATTGACCGAGTCTTGCGCGAGCTCAGGTGTCGCTGACCTCGTGGGAACGCTACTCGCTTGAGGTAACCCGGGGAGATCTCCGTGTAGCCAGCAACAATCTCAGCTATTCGGCAATATGCCCCAAGACGGGTGACCGGCCCTACAGAGGTGGGCAGGATCATCATCATGTACGAAGCTGGCCTTCGCGCTGCCTAGGCAAGCGACGGCGGTAATCAGCTCAATAGGCCGACGGCAGCCGGAAGTCAGCTCTCGTCAGCTTCCAGGAGACAGCTAGCGGGCACGCTGGCTTGTCGGAGAGCCATTCAAATCTACACCGCCATCCTAGTCACTTTGAAAGGGGCGGGGAGCGAGACTCAATCAGGTTATGCGGAGACGCGGTTGTTTGGTGACACAGGCTACGTCTCAGCTTCCTCAGGTGCGGCTCAAACATGCAGAGATGAAGTCAGCTTAGGAACGAACTCAGCCCAGTTGAAGTGATCTGGGGCAGGCAAGCGCAACCAAGCGTCCTGACGCTCAACGTAGTCGAACTCCTGATCTGAACCCAGCTTCCGGCCGGATGTCCCCGTTCGCTCAGCCGTTACAGACGCGCTGTACCCCAGATGACTGCCTGGGTTGACAGCATGGTATCCATAACGCGCGCCGACCTGCTGCATGCGATCCTCCGCGATCATCGTCCCCGTCCGGATCCTTGCTTCAGCCCTGTGCAAAGAGACAGCCATTCGCGCGACAACCGGCTCGTGATTTTGGTAGCCGTTCAATCTGTGATCCCGAGGCGATTCACCTAGTCAAAACACGGTTGAGTGAAGACTTAGGCATCACCCTGAACCCAAAATTAGACATGCTTTGGTACAAATCAAGCTCCCGATAGGCTTAGATCAGCACCTCCAGGACCATTCAACAAGTACCTTCGCCGTTACATATAGGAGTCTTATGAACAACGTACCGCTTCACCATCAGTCATCGTCTGCTTCCGACTCTGCGGACGTCGTTAGCCGTCCAAAGTGTTCACCTCAGTATGCCCGCCTAATAAGGCAAATGCCGTTTATCCTCGATACGATCGACGAAAACGATCTTCCGCGTCCGGATGACGATAAGGTTCTGGTCATTCTTGCGGGTGCTCTCAGGGATCGAGCTTCGATCATGAAGAAGTCGTCGCACACCAGGTGGACTCGTCCTCGTAGGGAGGCACTGCTCCGGCACCTGCTAATAGTCGCTATCGAGCCCGTCTCGCTTAGGGTTGCTTTATGAGCCTACCCACAAGCCGGATCACAATCACGAAACCGGAACATGAACTCCTGAAGTCAGGCTTCGCCTTGATGTTGAATGGTCTTCAGAATGCCAAAGCAGGAGTGTTCCCCTACCGTCATGCGTTTGATCGTATTGATCTGGCGGCCTCTGCTCTCTATGCCAATCAGGTCTGTGACGCTGACATGGCCGCATGCACGTTACGCGTAGGTACAGAGCTTTGGGCATTTACCGAGCCGCGGCGGAAGGTGCGGCTTCATGTCTTCGAGCTGTCCATCGTGGCAGTTGCGTTGAGGGTGTCGGCCAAAATTGCCCGCCAGGCCGGA
Source organism: Granulicella arctica (assembly GCF_025685605.1). Taxonomy (NCBI): domain Bacteria; kingdom Pseudomonadati; phylum Acidobacteriota; class Terriglobia; order Terriglobales; family Acidobacteriaceae; genus Granulicella; species Granulicella arctica. The sequence continues at coordinate 98,933 of NZ_JAGTUT010000001.1, read as the reverse complement.
AAGCCTCTGCCGACAGTCGCCTACGACGCGCTTTCCAGAAAGCTTGAGACCTATCGTAAGCGAGCGCAGCGTCGGGCGGTCACGGAGACGGGTGAATCTGGCTACGCGACCTTGAAGCAGAACTGGACCAACCACCTTGCGTGGATGCGGTACAACTCCTCCAGGTTCACTCACCCAGGTGTTCAGGCTATGAGTCTAAACGCCTCTGGAGTGAACAACGCGCTGGTCTTGTCATGATGATCGGTCAGGCACTGGCCGAGCGCCAGTATGCAGCTCTCCCTATGGCGGAAATGACCCATATGGCCAGACTGGCGAAGGAGGCCATCCGTCGGGGACGCCTGACGATGACCTTGAGGGAGTTGCTTGCAGTTGGCCGCGCCGGCCGGGATCTGCTCTTCGCTTTTGTTGAGAAGAGGGTCGCGATGGTCGCACTGGAAGGTGCGAAGATCGAGCCGTGGCGAGCGATGATGAACCGAGCCGACAAGTTCAACGCCTTCCTGAAGAAGACTCCGTCCGTGGCGCGCTTCTGAGCCATGTTGTTGGTTGTCGGCCTGGAGCGTGTCTCTACGCCGACAACCATCGTTGATAGAGCATATAGGCGTGAGACCAAGATCTTCGTTCTACCCTAGTCGCTAGGGTTCGTCTTGGACCGGTACGCCGAAGCTGCCTGTTACGAGCCGAGCATTCCCGGACGGCTGATATGGCGCGCCTCCCCGCTCGTCCGTGGCAAACAGAGACTCGGGTTGCCAGTGTCAGGGAAGGATTGTCAGTTTGCATGCTGTTGTTGAGAAACTCTGATCCACCCTTCGGCTCGCACGCAGTCGGTCCCTCCGATGTCGACATGGTGTTGCAGCCCGCGATCAATCAAATTCACAGGTAAGATCATTTGCCAAAGTTTGGACGCAAGATAGACAGCTAGTTCGCCGCGCGCTGCAGAGGGTGCACGGAAGCCATAGGCAGCGTGTCGGTCACCCCGCGTCGTCACCAAGTGTCGGCAGGACTCTTCGATGCCGGCGATCGTGTTCATCTGGCCATGGCGGGAGCATCATGGAACATCAGGACGAGGCTGAAGCGCACCATACATTCCAGCGAGAATGTAGTTGGCAAGCTCGCCTGGACAAGCTTGGCATGCGGAACCAGAGAAGCATTGCGAGGAATGCTTCTGTGCCATGCGACGACATGTATATTCCTTCGGGAATGTAGTGAAGCATTGCCTTCTACAGCAGAGGTTCCAACTAAATTCCGGTCGGAATCTTCTTGGAGCCATGGGATTCGACCTCGCTTGGACTGCGTCAGCGAACATGGGGAAGTATGGCCGGCGACGCGCGGGAATACGATGGCTCGCGTGTGCCAGAGGATGTCGCAGGCTTCCCGATCTTCATGGTCGTGCCGCAACCCGTCCGGCACCGTCGGATGGTCTATGTGCACACTTCCGGTCCTCGGATCGTTTTAGCTTCCTCCGCATCTTTCTGGAGGTGGTAGCGCTCTTGGGCAGGACGGGGCTGAGCAGTTCTAAGTTGTGAAACCGCAGTCCAGTTAGGCTCTCGCTCTGCGCCTTCGACAGATATGTGATCGCGCCTCGTTGCCGGTCGTGGGGTCGCACGTCGGCTCCTGCTCCAGAGGTACGATTGCCACCGAATCTGGGCTGCTGCCAGAGGTTTTGGAGGATCTTGGGATCGCAGTCGACTGAAGAGGCCACCAGCAAGTGGAAGTGGGCCGTCCTGACGGCTTTCCCGATCCTGAGATCGCTTTCTGCTCCTGCGCGATCACGCAGGTCAGGGAATCGTGGAGAGTGAGTTTGCACTCGTTTAGGTAGTCGGTAAGGATGCTGTTTGCTCGGTCACGTCCAACATCTTGTGAAAACGTCAGCGTGACCCACCAACTCCAATCCCATCCATAGAGCCATTCCGCTGTGATCCTTGAAGCTTCGATGGTCATGCGACCGCCTGTGCGATTGCAATAGTGTTGCAATCGTTGAGTCTTTAATGCTCCTCATTCGGACATGGCGCGGCTCCTACGGTGTGACCACCGATGAACCTAATCTGAGCTGGCCTTCCGGCACTTGCTCAGCGCTGAGGTTGTGTTTGCCCTCGCATTGAATCCTCCACCAGTGGGTCGGTGGAATCAAAGCAAGCGTCGTTTGCTGCACGTTCTGCCTAACGGGTCACCACTTGGGTTTGGCAGCTTGCTCAACCAGCCTTCCTCGACAAGTGATCACGATGAATAGATCGGTGCTGCACGACATTCACCTCCCTGGAGTGGGACTTGGACTGTTGCGACGCGATCGTGGAGCAGAACAATTCACGCAGCCGGTCCCGCGAAGAGAATGAGATTGTCGTCAGGATCCGCAATAACAAAGGTTCTCGCGCCCCAAGGTTCTCTCTTTAGTATCTGATGGAACGAAACCCCCGCAGCCTGATAATCCAGGAACAGATGTTTCAACTCGCTCATAGTGGCAATGGTTATGGAGGCGGAAAGCAAGCCTTCGCGCTTGCGAATGTCGCTGGCGAAAACTGGCTCGCAAATCAGCCGTAAATTGAGTTTCGCAGAGTCTCGCACTACTTGGCCGTAGAACGGCGGATTGCCATAGGTGAATGCGACCGCGAACCCAAGCTTGCTTGTATAGAAGTCACAGGAATTCTGGACGCTCGCAACAAACAGTTGCGCCTCGATTGAATTGAGAACTGCACATAACGTCGCTTGCTTGGGTGTCTCTTTCACGATGTCCGCTCCTGAGATCAGCGCCTGCCAACTGTCGAACCCCTCCTGCCGCGCAACAAGCTCTTGGGCATCCGGGAGACTAAAGCCTGAGTTTAGTACTCCCACGTCTCCCAGCCCACGAAAGCGTCCTGATCTGCTCCGCGACCGGATAATACCGTTCACGCTGCAAGCGGAGGTACTGTTTGGCTTGCTTCTTGAGGTTTTCGATGTTCGGCATAGGCGCAATTGTGCTCAAGACCGTAGGTACGCATTGCCCTTTCGGTCTACCGATGCGCCCTACGCGACACTACAAGACTCGCTCTAGTGTGCTTCACTGTCAACGGTTATCGTTTGGGGCAAGAGCCTATGATCAGCGTTGCTCAACGCGCGGACATCAGTGACCCGCTTAGTTCTCAGTTGATGTCAAATCGCCAATGCGCGTTTCCGCCGATGCTTATTACTGGAAACGCGCATCGGCCTGTTGTCGTTAGTCGAGATTTAGCGGCATGATGATGAGTAAACACAAGCTGATTTGTGAGACATCCAGAGACGTGTGCAGGAGTGTAATCTTGCCAGGCGTGACATATTCGTCGAGTTCTCAACCACGAACCTGACCAACTTCCGTAGTGTCGAATAGCTGACGGGGTCACGGAATTAATGCACCGCTGTGCGCGGCGGCTGTAAACTCTGGTGGAACTGCTCTGATTCCGAGACCTTGAACGGAGGGAACGTGAACCTGCGTCGACTTCTGAACAGCATCCTGTATGGGCCGTTGCTGCTCTTCTGTCCACTGCTCCTGGCTCAGGATGCCGCTCTTGAACAACGCACTCCCCACCAACTGCAGGCAAGCGGGATTGCGAAGATCGATCAATGGACCGCCTACGTCCGTAGGACAGGCGACGCGACGAGCACGTTGTCGGATTTGTCTTCGGCCGACTCCGACCTGCAGGGCAGCCTGGCCCTATTCCTGCAGAAGCAGGACCTCTCGGATGCGGCGTGGAGTGCGATGAAGATCGCGGACATCCATCGCTTGACGAACCAATGGGTTAAAGCGGTATCCGGGTATCAGGCGGCGATTGGTTACGCTAAGACAGCTAATCGTTCGGATTACGAAACGAAGGCTTTGGCTCGTCTAGCCTATGCCGAGTTGAAGGCGGCTAGCTCCAGTTCAGCGTTGGATCATGCTCGCGAAGCTGTTCGTCTCGGGGAACATTGCGGCAATGCTGCATTCTACTTTGAGGCGTTGGATGTGGCTGCCGAAGCGGAGCTGCAACAGCAAAACCTGGTAGCGGCGGCGGCCGATCTGGATCGGGCTATCGCTTTGAAGGATCAGGTTTCAGACAAGCAACAACTGTATCTTGGCTTTGCGGATCGTGGCGATATCTACAACGAGATCGCGACAAGATGTGACTACAAGAGAACCTACCAGGTGTGCTCCGATGCTCTTGCCAAGGCAGAATCCGACTATACAACGGCCATCGCCATTACCACAGAGTTGGGATATGACTTCATCTCGCAGCTCTTCCGACAGATAGTGAAGGGCATCGACGACCGCAGGGCGATCCTGCAACAACGCCAAAGTGGGGATCGGCTCGCGGAGACGGTGAACCTTTTCAATCCACAGAAGGCAAACGATGTGCTGGTCAGTCAAACCTTCAATTCATCCCGCCTCAACGCTACCGATCTCGCCCTTATCGAGCAGACAGACCGCGAACTCCGTGCGTCTATGACTCGCCTGCAGCAGCAGGGCCTGCTTGTGCAAGATCTGAACCCGGTCGATTCTTACATGCGGGGGCTCATTCAGGAGTCGGGTGGTAACAACGAAGCGGCCCTCACAGCCTACCTGAAAGCAGTTGATCTCCTGGAACAGGACCGCCGCACGCTCCGCGATGAAGGCGAGCGGGGCAGCTTCCTGGAAGACAAGGTGAAGTACTACGAATATCCCGCCTTCCTCTATCTTCAACGGAAGCAGTACGCGGAGGCGTTCGCGCTGTTTGAGCAGTCACGCACGCGCGTCCTAGCCGACATGCTCGCCAGCCGACCCCTGCGTCTGAGGACGCCGAACGAACGAGTCCTCTTTGCAAAACTCCAGACGCAAAGAGCGACCATTGCTGCTCAGCAGAAGACACTTTTTGATCTGACCAGCGCTGGGGATCGGGAGCAGCACGCCGACCAGATCGTTCGCCTTGAATCAAGCATCTCGCGCGACCAGCAGCAGTATCAAGCTTTGACGCACCGTATCAGCGTGGAGACGCCGAATTTGCAAGAGCTTGCATCCTCTACGCCGGTGACGCTGGATATGGTTCGACAAGCTGCTGCCGCAGGACACTATGACGTTCTTTACTACGTTGTCGAAGACACGTCACTCCTTCTGTGGCACATCAACGGATCAGAGACGCAGGTATTAAATGTGTTTCTGCCGCATGCCCAGCTGGCGCGAAAAGTAAAAGCGTTGCGCGAAAGCGTTAAACCTTCCGGCGACAACCGACCAGCGCCCTTTGACGAGAAGGCAGCTAATGAACTTTACCTATTCCTGATTCAGCCCGCGCTCCCTTACCTCAAGAGCGAGCATCTCCTCATCATTCCGCAGGAGGAACTGGCGACCCTTCCATTTCAGGCCTTGCATAACCCCGAGACTGGAAAGTACCTCGGAGAGACCTTCGAAGTATCGTCGGCTCCAAGCGCCACGATTCTTTCTACCCTAAAGAGCCGAGCGAATATAAAGAGTGGTCGCCTCCTCGCAGTTGCCGACCCGGAGCAGCACAACGCTGCCGAGGAGGTCCGTTCTATCGGAGCGCTGTATCCAGGCCGAAGCAGGGTTGTCGCCCTTCAGCCCGTTACAAAAGCTGAACTGATGCCTTGGATAAACAACTACGATCTGATTCACCTTTCAGTGCACGGCCGCTTCAACGACAAAGATCCCTTGTTGTCCTTCCTGCAGTTCTCTCCGACAGCTTCAGACGATGGTCACCTAAGCGCTGCAGAAATGTTTGGTTTACCCCTGCAGAGAGATAGCCTCGTGGTCCTCAGCGCTTGCGAATCAGGAGTCGTCGAAGAAACTCACTCCAGCGAAGTACTGGGAATGGAGCGGTCGCTCTTATACGCTGGGGCCGGCAGCTTGGTGCTTTCACTTTGGCAAGTGGACGCGGGATCGACACGTATTTGGATGGAAACCTTTTACAGGGAGGCACAGACGAAGCCTCCCGCTACCGCGGCGAAGCTGGCTCTCCTCGCGGTAAAGGCCCGTCCAGAATATAGCCATCCGTTTTTCTGGGCGCCGTTTATGATGACAGGCAAGTAGACAGGCAAATAACGATGGACGAGACCATAGCGGGCAATACTGGAAAATTCGGCGCTTTCATCGGTAAGTGGACTGCGTACACCGCTTTTGGCTCGTTCCTTCTGTATCTTTTCGGCTATCTCACACTGCGATTTCAGCTCAGCACTTACGGTCTCGCCACCAACCTCGATGTTTTTGACGAGAAGTATCTATTTGCAGGCTGTCGCTTTCTGGTCTTCGCCGTCACATCAGTCCCTAACGTCCTAATCGTCGTTTTATTGTTTGTCGCAATTGGCACTTTGCCTTACAATCTCCTCTCCGTTGCAGTGGCATGTCGCGTCAATGCCTACGTGGCAGCTTGGTGCGCACGGCCGTACAGGTTGTCTCTCCTTGGCGTGATCCTGAGCGTATTGGCCATACAGTTTTTCATGCGAAGATGCTTCGCAGTCGGCAACATACTCTTTGCAAAGCACTTGCCGGATGAATGGATCTCTTCTGTACTTCTCACAAGCCCGGCGAAACTTTCCTCCTATTTCAGCGGTCTGGTTGCGATCACTATGCTTACAGGAGGCATCCTCTTATGGATATGGCCCCGTGTGACGGCATCTGAGCCGAAGATCATCGTCGGTCTACTGATCTTCCTCTTCGCCGTGCAAGTGCTCCTTCTTCCAGTCAATTACGGTGTTCTGATTTCTACCCAGCAGCTTCCACGAGTAGCGCACATCGCGGGCGACAGCCAGCAGCGTGAAGGGGCCAGCTATTGGCTTGTCTCAGATACCAAAGATGATGCTACCTACTTCGTTCGAGATTCTAGGGATAACAGAAGCCTACTGACGCTTCCCAAAAAGGAGTTCAAATTGGAAATCGCCGCATACGACGACATATTTTGCATTCTCTTCAGCAGAAATCATAGCGAGGTACGCCCATGTTCCTCAGATTGATTGGGATGAGACCGCCTGTAGCGCTATTGTTGGCGCTGATGGTGAATGTCAGCCACGGGCAGTCCAAGCCGGTCACCACGAACAAGCCCGCCACCCAACCCGCAGCTAAGCCCACCGGCAAGCCTCATGTTTCGTCGAGCTTCACCGAAAAAGTTCTGCAGTTTCTCGGCATTTCCGACAGCCCAAGCACGTTGAAAGGCCCCGGGGACGAGGTTGTGCGTGGTGAGGTATGGATAGCGGATCGCACTTCAGGAACTACGCGCGCGGTCACTCGAGACGATAGCTATCGCTCACCGGTATTCATTCCAGGGCAGAACGCCCTTCTGGCTATGCAGGAAGACAAAGTGGTCAGGATCACGCTTGGAGGACAGCCGAACACTGTGCTTTCCTCGCATAAAGATATAGTCAAACTGATCGGTGTCGGTCTCGAGGATCCCGGCAAGGTGCTCGTACTGATTCGCGGAAGTGCAGAGGAACATCCTCGCGTGGGTTCTCTCTCGCTGTCCACCGGCTACCTTCAGGCGATTCCCTACGACCCGAAGTCGCCACAGGATTTGCAGATGCTGGAGAGTCTGGAGGGGTGGTCACGCACCTACGGCAAAGAATATGTGTATATCCAGCGGCAAACAAAAGATGCAATGTCAGGAACGATCGAATGGACGGATGTTTTTCTCAGTTCATCTTCAAGCGCCCCGGTCAATCTCAGTAGTTGCAACGGGCAGTACTGTGGCCAGCCTTCACTGTCTCAAGACACGCAGCTGCTTGCTTTTGTGAAAAGCAGACCGAAATAACGCTCCATGGAGTGGCAGATCCACCATCCCCACGGAAGCCTCGGTCTCGCTTTACAGCCGTATCATTGAAGCGATGGGACAACAACATGCACAATTCTTTGTCAGGCTGTACCTCATCGCAGGTTCCTACCCCGTCTTTTATCTTCTCCATGGTGGCGGCGAGACCAACTCCTCATGGTCAACTGTTGGCCGCGCCGGGGATATTCTCGACAACCTGATCGCTTCAGGCAAAGTGCAACCCATGATCATCGTGATGCCCGCTGGTTGGACCCCGTTTGGCCCACAGGTCATGACCGGCGACGCCACCAAGGATCCTTTCAACGATGAGCCGATCCACGACATCATCCCCTACATCGAGTCGCACTACCGACCTCTCGCTGACCCCGAACATCGCGCCCTCGGCGGCCTACCGATGGGTGGAATTCAGACGCTCAACATCGGTCTACATAATCTAGGCACCTTCCGCTCCCTCGTGGTGATGAGCTCAGGTTGGTTCCCAGCCCACCGGGATGCCTTCTTCAACGGCCCCGACGCCATACGCATCTCCCAGTACAACGCCCAACTCAAAGTCTTCTGGTGGGGTGGGGACAGACCGATATTGCGCGCGATAACGCTCTCGCCTGCATCACCCGATTCCAGCAAGCAGGCGTACACCTTGAAACCGAAGAAACCGGTGACGGCCACGAATGGAAGAGCTGGCGTCTCTTTCTTTCTCAAGTAGCGCCGGTCCTCTTTCGCTTGACAACTCACCATTGGAGTTAACCCATGAAGGCAGTAGCATTGACCGCCCCCGGTATCGCTGAAGTGATCCAATTACCCGAACCTGAACCTCAGGCTGGAGAGATAATGATTCAAGTCGAATTTGTGGGTCTTTGCGGCTCGGATTTGAATAGCTATCGCGGTATAAATCCACTAGTCACCTATCCGCGTGTGATCGGACATGAGATCGCCGCCACGGTGCTGCATGGCAACGCTGAGTTTTCTGCTGGAACTCGCGTCACGGTTTCGCCGTATACCAGCTGCGGCAGGTGCTCGTCGTGCTGCCGAGGCAGACCAAATGCCTGTCAATTCAACCAGACTTTTGGGGTGCAACGCGATGGCGCCATAACGCAACTGCTAAGCGTGCCTGCTGAAAAAATTTACGCGTCCTCGCTCTCGCTCAAAGAGCTTTGCCTGGTCGAGCCCCTCACAGTCGGCATGCACGCCGTGTCGCGTGCACGTATCACGAGGGACGATGTAGTAGTCGTTTATGGATGTGGCGGGGTGGGGTTGGGAGCGATCGCCGGAGCTGCCTTCAGGGGAGCCATTACGATTGCCGTCGATGTAGACGACGAGAAGCTCGAGACTGCCAGAGCATGCGGGGCCGCTCATCTCATTAATTCGGATCGGGAAGCCGTGCATGATCGGCTTCAGATGCTGACAGCAGGATTTGGTCCGGATGTAGTGATCGAAGCTGTCGGCCTGCCACAAACCTTTCGCAGTGCAGTGGAAGAGGTCGCCTTCACCGGCCGGGTTGTTTATATCGGTTACGCAAAAGAACCGGTCAGTTACGAAACGCGGCTCTTTGTCCAGAAAGAACTCGACATCATGGGTGCGCGGAACGCCCTGCCGGAAGATTTTCGTGAAGTCATCAATCTTCTTGCTGCCGGCAGCTTTCCTGTGGATCGCGTTATCACTTCGGTAGTCTCCCTCGAAGAGACCCCGGAGGCCCTGGCCCGGTGGGCCGCTAATCCCGCAAGTGTTACGAAAATCATGATCAAGATTTAGGTGACGGCAACTATGTTTCGCTCAAGCAGGTTTGGACACCCATGCGCATCCTTCTACAACTGGCGGGAGCGAGACCTTTTGGTATGCGAGGCCAGCAGCCATCTGGGACGAAGCTCTGCCAATTGGCAACGGAAGGCTCGGCGCAACGATCTTCGGCGGCGCAGACACCACGACGAACAATCGCGATCAGCAGAACAAGCGCTCCAACATCAATATTGCGGACGGAAGTAAGGCACGCCCACAGGACGAGCACCTGCAGCTCAACGAGAGTACGTTTTGGCAGGGAACTCGTGCCGACAAGCTGAATCCGCTTGGGCACGAAGGGTTTCGTCAGATCAGATTAGCGCCCTTCGTTCAGGCGCTCAGTTGACCGCTAAAATAAGTTCCGTGTACAGTGATTCCGAACATCTAGTTCAAATTCGGTTACTATGTCTGATTTTATGGCTAAATCCACTATCGCCAAAACTGGAATCAAGAAGCAGGGGACCTACCGTGGTCATCGTGAGCGGCAACAGAAGCGCATTCTTGACGCGGCGTTTGAGCTCTTCAGCGACAGCGGAATTGACCGCACCACTATGTCCGAGATCATAGGTGCAAGCGAACTGAGGGCCTCCACCGTCTATGAGTATTTCTCCAATAAAGACGAGATCGTTTGGGCGATATTTAGCCATGTGCTGGAAGAGGATACGGCACGGGCAAAAGACAGCGTTGAAAGCGCAGGGAACGGGCTGGGAAAGATCACCGCTTTGCTCCAGTTCATGGCCGACGAGCTCACCCATCGTCAGCCTAAGATCCGCTTCATGGCGCAGTTCGATGCCATGTACGCGCGGGACTGGCCCGTGGAGCGACTACTAACGGTTGAAGGGCGGTTTTCGGGCGACAGGTTCGAGGTCTTCCGGGTGTTGATCCGCGAGGGGATCGAGGACGGCTCACTCCGCTCCGATCTTGATCCCGACCTGACGCTGCATGCGGTCTTCAACGCAGTCATCGGAGTTCAGCGACGCTTCGCCTCGCTGGGAGTAAAGGTAGAACGGGAGTTTGGACAGCCGATCGACCGGCTCTTCCAGGAGACGATCCGCATCATCCTCCTTGGTCTGCGACGGGACCTACCCAAACCTATCCACGCGACAACCTCAAGCAAACGGCCCGAGACAAGGTCCAAACAAGCATCAAGGAAGAAGCTCAAATGACCTACCTTGCACGCCTTCTCACATCCCTTTCCCTTGGCCTGTTGTTTGTTACTTCCAATCGCCTTGAAGCCGCATCGGGCGTACTGCGGCAGGTGCTCACGGCCGATGCAGGATGGAAGTTCACGCTCGGCGACCCAAGCGGCGCAGACGCTAGTGCGTTCTCTGACAGCACATGGCGCACGGTGGATCTCCCCCATGACTGGAGCATTGAGGGCAAACCAGAGAAAGACAACCCGACCGCAGGCGGCGGCGGGTTCTTCCCCGCAGGCGTAGGCTGGTATCGCAAGAGCTTCGGTGCGCCATCAGCGTGGAAGGGTAAGCGGGTCGTCGTCGAGTTCGATGGTGTCTATCGCGACTCGACCGTCTATCTCAACGGTCACAAGCTCGGAACGCATCCGTACGGATACACGGGGTTCACCTACGACCTGACCGACGGCCTGGCATGGCAGGGGAAGAACGTGCTCGCGGTGCGGGTAGATAACTCAGCACAACCGAATAGCCGTTGGTACAGCGGATCGGGCATCTATCGGCATGTGCGGGTACTTGTGCTGAATCCCATCCATGTGGCGAATTTTGGTGTCTTTATTACGACTCCACAGATTTCGGAAACATCGGCAACGGTTGCCATCAAGACGAAGGTCGCTAATGACTCGGCAGCCCCCTCCGAAGTAGCAGTGAGAACAACGCTCTTCGATCGCGACGGGCATGAAGCGGGCAAAAAGGAATCGTCGATTACGGTCCCTGCCGGCAAAGACTTCGAGATGGCGCAGGATATTTCCGTAGTGCACCCCGCGTTGTGGTCGCCGGCTTCACCAAATATGTACCGCGCGGTGTCACAGATAAGTCAGCGCGGCAAGATCGTGGACGAAGTAACGACACCGTTCGGCATCCGCTCGTTGGAATGGTCAGCCGCGAAGGGGTTCCTGCTCAACGGGAAGTCCATCAAGTTCACGGGCGGAAGTGTGCATCATGACCACGGCCCTTTGGGTGCTGCTTCGTTTGATCGCGCCGAGGAGCGCAAGGTCGAGTTGCTGAAGGCGGCTGGCAACAACGCCGTGCGGACGTCCCACAACCAGCCTTCGGCTGCGTTCCTAGATGCCTGCGACCGGCTCGGACTTCTCGTGCTGGATGAGCCGTTCGACACCTGGAAGGCGCACAAGGTGAAGTTCGACTACGGCACGGACTTCAACGAGTGGTGGAAGAGCGACCTGTCGGCGCTGATTTTGCGCGACCGGAACCATCCTTCGGTGGTGATCTGGGGCATCGGCAACGAGATCCCTGAGCTTGAAGTGGAACAGGGCCGTGAAATGGGTAAACAGCTCGCAAACCAGGTACGGTCTCTCGACAAGACGCGGCCTCTCACGCTCGCGTTCCCCGGCACAACGACCAAACCGGTCGCGAAGGATGTCTTCTCGCAACTCGACATCACGGGCTACAACTACAGCATTCTCCCGACCTACGAGGCGGATCACCAGATGCTGCCGCAACGGCTGATGCTAACGACTGAGTCGTTCCCCAACAAAGTCTTCCCGCTTTGGGCGATCTCGCAGGATAACCCCTACGTGCTCGGCGATCTCGTGTGGACCTCAATGGATTACCTCGGAGAATCCGGCATCGGAGCCTGGAGCTACGGCACGCCCGAGCAGGAGAAGATGGCGACCGCAATCATGGGAGGCATGATGACGACCGAGACCGTGGACAAAATGTTCGTCGGCATGGCCAATGGCGTCGACATGACTGCGGCTATTTCCGGCGGAGACCCTGCAATGAAAGAAGCGATGGCAGCCGTCTTCCCGGGATATCCGTGGCATGCTTCTGCATGCGGCGATTTGGATTTGACTGGCTTCCGCAAGCCGCAGTCATACTATCGCGACATCCTCTGGAACGGCGGTGATCGCGTGTACGCCACGGTACGTTTTCCAGAGCCCGAGGGCAAGAAGATCATCGCAACCGGATGGGCAGTCTACCCCACGCTTCCGAGCTGGAACTGGGCTGGGCAGGAGGGTAAGGAGATGCAGGTTGAGGTCTACTCCGGTGCGGAGAAGGTTCGCTTGTATCTCAATGACAAGTTAATTGGCGAGAAGCCAACCGGCCGGGAGCAGGAGTTCAAGACTGTATTTAGCGTGCCATATACTCCCGGGGTGTTGAAGGCCGTAGGCGTGCGTGGCGATCGTTCCGTCGCGGAGAGCATTATCACGACCGCGAAGAAGGCCATTGCGCTGAAGGTGACGGCGGACCGACAAGTGATCGATGCGGACGGACAGGATTTGTCCTACCTCGTCGTCGAGGCCGTGGATGCCGATGGACATCTGGAGCAGACGGCTACCAATGGGGTCCAGTTCGCACTCAGTGGACCTGTTGTGATCCAGGCCGTGGGCAACGGCGATGGGCAGGATGGCGCTTCGTATCACAGCATGAGCCGCAAGCTGTACCAGGGGCGTGCGATTGTGGTGGTAAGGACGTCGACAAAGAGCGGTCGCATTACGGTGAAGGCAAGTGTCTCAGGACTGACCGACGGTTCGGCGACGGTAGAGGCGAAGCCGACCGAGCAACACTCCGAGCTTCGCTAGGAGCAAGGCTGGCTCATCTTCGTCTGAAGAGATCAAAGTCAGTCTGGTCTTGAAAGCACTCGTTCCTTATCGTTGAAGCTAGGTCTTTTACAAAAGAGAGCTGGGTATGCCCCTCTCAATGGCTCTCTGAGTACAAAGGACGATGAGAGCGTATTTCTTAAAGCAACCTGGGTGGTGAGCCTCTCGGCTCATCCACCCAGGCTGGCGACTACTCGTCGCCGTCCCCGTCCGAAGGATCATGGGCGGCTTCAATCTTCGAGAGCTGCTTCATGCTGAGGGCATGGATCTCCGCGATTCGGTGCTTGAACGTGACCCCCTCGACGTCTTCCTCGACCTCGCGATACTTGAGCTTGCCTTCGAGGGTTACGAGCTGCCCATTTTGGAGCGTTCTAGCGAACTTCGAGAGATGGCTCCAGGCATAGACGCGATGCCATTCGGTGCGGTTCTCGTAGTTGCCTTTGTCGTTCTTCCAGCTCTCCTGGGTGGCGATGCTGAGGACGGCGTACTCTTTGCTGTTCTGAGCGGTCTTGGCTTCTGCGTTCTGTCCGAGGCGTCCGATGAGCGTGATCTTGTTGAACATGGTTCGAGTCTCCGTTTTCTTCTGGTTTGTGCCGCTGTCTGCGGTACATGCTTGCCCGGAGGGTGTGCCGCGCGACCCACTCCCTCGGCGACTGGACGGGATCTGCGGAAGGGGACCCCAGCTTGCCTGGGGGGAGGAGTCCACACCTCGAAGAGGCGCGATAGCGGGCCTTTGATAGGTAGGTAGTGACCTGCGGGTAGGCGGCTGAGATTGGGTCCGCTCATCTCAGAACCAAGTGAACTGCGGATAATGGTTTCATGCAGGTACTCGCCAAGCATGGACATTTGAGCAATCTCTCTGGCCGAGTTGTCTGTGGGGGAGTGCGCCTGGCGGCGTCGATAATTTGCAAGGGCGCGGTAGACGGCGGATATGGCAGCTGCATCATTCATGGCTAAAGGCTCCTTTCTGGTGTGGTTGGAAATGCGGGGGCTGTCGCCAGCCCCAGCGAGGCTAGGCCGCAACCTTCTTCCTGGGTGCGGCTGGTTTCTTGGGTCTCGTGGTGGGTGCATCCTGCTTGATGAGCGTGGGCTGCTCTTGCTTCTTCGGAGCCTTGGCTGCTTTTGGCTTCGGCGCTATGAAGACGGCCTCGGCTTCGCTAAGGAAGTCGAGTTCGTTTTCGCGCGGGATACCGACGTGCCCGGCAAGGGCGAGGCGAAGCGCAAAGCGCGTCAGCTTCTCATCCGTGGTGTTATCGATGGTGGAAAGCAGAACCTCTTCGGCGCTGCGGTTGTCGTTCTCGTCCGCGATGTCTTCGGCCAGGTCGTCGGCGAAGGTGTAGGGGTCAAGATTGACGATGGCGCGAAGTAGGAAACGAAGCTGCGCTGCGGTAAAGCTCTCGGGTGCGTTCTCAAGAATTCGCTCGAAGGTCGCCTCCCGCTGCTTGCGTAGTTGGTCTCTGCGTTCGTGCTCGGCCTCGCGCTCCTGCTCTTCCCGCTCGAACTGCTGGCGGCGTTCCTCGGCTCGGCGGTCCTCCTCGGCTTGATGCTCCTTCTGCGCTGCTCGTATGCGGCTTCGCGCTGTGTGGCTTCTTCTTCGGTCTCCTCCGGGGCTGCGGGAGTCATGACGGGAGTGGGGTTCTCCTGCTCCTGTTGGGCTAAGCGCGCGGCTGCGCGTGGATCGTGGATGGGGCAGTTATTGTCGGTGCAGACAGTAAGGGTGGTGCCTATGCGCTTGCCGTAGACGATGATGGCTGCCTTGGCGGCTACGCAGGCCGCGACCGGCTCGGCGTCCGGGTTTACGGTCTGCTCAATCTCGCGGAAGTGGCCGCGCTGGACGGCTCCGGGCCTCTTCTCTCTCGGGCTGCGGTATCCGTTCTCGATCTGGACAAGCTCGGGACGGGCCGCAATCTCGCGGTCGAGATAAGCGGTGATTTTCGTCTGATAGTAGGGACCGTCAAGACACTGATCCCCATTGGTTACGTCAGCAAACAGAGACGTGTTGTATCCGCTGCGGCGGGGGCAAGTGATGCAAGCTCCTGCGGCGGGATGAGGGTAGGGTCTTCCTTGTCGAATGGTGCATCGGCAAGAGCAAGGTAGAGGTTGTCCTGTATCCATGCCGAAAGGTGCTTGGCGGGGAGCAGGTGCGGCTCCTTGTCCTGCCAGTCCTTGCGCCAGCACTGCTCGAAGGCTTCGGCCTGGGTCTCCTGCGGGAGTCGAGCAAGCAGGTTGGCATGGCTGGCGGTAATACGTTCCGCGCTGAAGGCCTCGGCGATGGACGGGACGAGTTGGAGAAGAGACAGACGCGTATAGACGTGTGCGGAGCTCTTACCGGACTTGTCGACCAGCGTGGCCACGTCGTACCCGGGCATGTCGAGCAAGCGCTGGACGCCCTGTGCCTCTTCGTACGGGTGCACGTCGACGCGTTGCGAGTCCTCCCCTGCCTGCTTGGATCCAACGCACGCTCGTATCCTGTACGCGCCGGAATCGAACCTGGAGCGCAGTGAGCTTGAGATGTTGAGGACAGCAAAGGTTTCGGTCGACGTGGCCATGTACAGCTTCACGGATCGTGAGCTTGCTGAGGAATTAGAGAAGCTGGCGCAGTCTGGAGTGAAGGTAAGGGTTTACCGAGACTCGCGTGAATTCAACGACGAGAATCAACGCGGCTTGTCGACGACTGCGATGCTGCTGGCAGGCGGTGTTGCGGTTCGAGTTAGAGACTCTCGCGACCTGATGCATTTCAAAAGCTATGTAATTGATGGAGCGCTTCTGCGTACAGGATCGGCCAACTGGTCACCGACTGGACTCAAGCGACAAGACAACGATGTGCACTATGAAGTCGACTCAGCCCTCGCAGGGCAGTTTAAGTCCATGTGGAATCGAGCGTCGAATGCAACTTCAGCATCAGCCGCGCCCTAGACTTCATATTAGCTAACAATCGCGGAGTGCATACAAGAAGCTGACACTCAGCACGGTCAACCTCGTCGATACCTTCGCGAAACCTAAATGAGTGCATTGGCCTGTTCTCTCTCAATTGAGAGCGCCCGGGCGATTGCTCGCGAGAAGGCAACTTCGCGTTGCTAACCATTGTCGCCACTAATCTCCTGAAAACTCACAGAAACGACGTCCCGGTCTGGAAATCCGGTTCACTCAGAGGTTCCCGCCTATCAATTACAATTCCCTAGAATCTCACCGTGATCGACGAACTTTTTGAACATGTTGCCGTCAGCGCATATTTCGTTCATTAGTATCACTGCGGGATAAAGTCTGAGTTCTGCTGGAGTTTTTTATGTTTCGGCTCACTGCACGTTTCTGCTTCGCCTCTATGCTGTCCGTCCTTCCCTCTCTTTCGGGTCAGGCACAAGCAGCACAGAAGGCACCTCAGACCCTGCCAATAGCCTTTGAAGTTAACCGCGGCCAAATTGCTGAGCCCTACGCGTACAGGTTTCATCGCGATGGAGCCGATACATTGTTCTTGAACAACGGCCTGGATATCGTACTGGGTGGCAACGCCGCGCAGCCACTCCATGTGGACTTTCGTGGCGCCAGCGCCACACCCCGAGGCGCGCAGCCTCTTGCCGGGCACACCAACTATTTCGTCGGAAGTGACGAGTCGCGATGGATCAGAAACGTTTCTCTCTATTCGGAAGTGGAGTACAAAGAGCTTTATCAAGGCATTTCTCTCGACTTCTATGGAAACGATCGCGAACTCGAGCACGATTTTCATGTATCTCCGGGCGCGGATCCGTCACAGATCAGGCTTCACGTTCGAGGCGCTTCTTCGGTCAGTGTGCGACATAATGGAGACTTGGCCATTGCGTCTCCTAGCGGCACGATCGAGTTCCATAGACCCGTCGCTTACCAGATGACGGCTGAAGGCAAAACGATTGTTCCCGCGAAGTTCCGTCTTTCGCAGGATCAAGAAATCAAGTTCGATCTCGGCGAGTATGACCACTCCCGAGTGCTTGTGATCGACCCTGTCATCACCTTTGCTACTTATCTGGCCGGGACCGGAGCCGACCAGGTGACGGCCGTATCCACAGACGCAAGCGGCGATATTTTCGTCACCGGTTACACCACTTCAACGAACTTCCCGACAGAGAACCCGTTCCAATCAGGGCTCGGAGGCTCCGGTGCGACGAACGTCTTCATCACGAAGCTGGACGCTAGCGGGAAGACACTGATTTATTCAACCTATCTTGGCGGTTCGTCCTCAAGCTTCGGCGATTTCGGCGGAGCGATCACTGTGGATTCAGCCGGGAACGCAATCGTCGGCGGCATTGCCTCCTCCAGCGACTTTCCTCACGCGGGTTCCGTTCCGTCCGCGGTGAGTTGCCAATACACCAGTTCCTGCTACTTCATCGCCTCGATCAAGCCTGATGGCTCGGGTCTGAATTATGCGGGTCGAATTGGCGGCACGCAGGGAAACTACACGAACGGTGTGAACGGCCGTGTGGCCGTAGATACTTCGGACAATGCGTATCTTGCCGGGCTGACAGACGACAAAAGCTTCAACGTCACGCCCGGTAGCTTCGGAGGCAGTCCGCTCGGATATCCCTACGATCAGATGTTCGTCCTCAAAGTAGATACGATCGGCAACCTGGTATATTCCACAATCGTTCCGGGCAACGCATCGAACTCTCCCAGCCAGCCGTACACCAATGCGTTTCTTCCGACCGGTATTGCGGTGGACAGCAGTGGAAGGGCGACCGTTCTTGGCTGGGGCGGCCTAGGTCTGCCGACCACCCCCGGCGTGATTGCGCCGCAGTTCCCCAACACTTATGTGAACGCTTCAAATCCCTCCGCAGGCGTCGTGCTGCGCCTGAACGCAACAGCTACTGCGCTGGACTTTTCCAGCTATCTTCCGGGTACAGACAACGCTGGTGGCCTGGCCATTGATCCCAGCGGAAACTTATGGATCGCCGGTGAGACGGGCGAGACAACACTTCCGGTGAGCACAAATGCCTACCAAAAGGCGCCCAGTACCGGCAGCATCTCTTCTACGGCATCCGGTTCCGGATACATCATGGAACTAACGCCTGGAGCAACCAGCGTACTCGCGGCGACGTACCTGGATGGAACAGGCGTGGGCCAGAACTATGAGTCCAGCTCCTTTTCTGCTATCAAGCTGGATAGCGATCTGAATGTGTTTGTGGGTGGCACCACGAGCTCTCCGGACTTTCCGCTGCAGAATCCGTTCGTGACCGTACTGAACAGCACGGGCACCATATGGGGCATGGTGCTGGCAGAGATGAGCCATGACCTGAGCACTGTCAAGTTCGGCTCGTTCCTCGATGCCGTGGGGAACGCCAGCTACGAGGGCTCAAACTTCGGCGGCATGACAGTGGATGCGCAAGATCATCTAGTTGCCGTGGGAACGACCTTTGCAACGGATTTTCCAACGACGGCAGGCAGCTTTCAGCCGACTCCTCCACCGGCTGCCAGTCCTTACAGTTCTTATCTGCACAGTTTCGTGGCGAAGATGGATATGTCTGTGGCTGCTCCAGCGCTCTGCTTCAGCAGCCGCAGCGTTGCGTTCGGAAACGTGAACGCTAACACCTCCAGCAGCAAGACCATTCAACTGATAAACTGCGGCAACGCGGCGCTGACCATCAATGCGATCACTTCGTCTGCGTCGACCGTGGTGGCCAACCAGAGCTGCGGCTCTATCACTCCGGGAACCGCGTGCCCCATTCAACTCACGTTCACGCCGGTGAGCAGCGCCAGCACCTCGGGTTCCCTGTCCTTTTCAACCAACGCCGCGACTCTTCCGCAAACCGTTGGCTTCGGGGGGCAAGGGGTTGCTCCCAGTATCTCCGCGGGTGCAAATCCTGCTCCTTTCGGTCACTTCCTTATAGGCACGGCTGCGCCAAACGCTACGCTTGCTCTCTACAACAGGGGACAAGTGGCTCTGACGATCAGCAGCGTGACTGTCTCCGGATCCGGTTTCGCGCTGGTCAACCAGTCGTGTACGACCCGGAGCATCCCCGCGAACTCTCTCTGCGTCGTCACTATCTCGTTCACGCCTCCCTCCACGGGTACAATAACCGGAACCGTAACGGTGCTCTCCAATGACCCGCAAACGCCACAGCTCATGGTCACTCTAAGTGGCACGGGAGACGCGATTTACCCAGTCCCGACGTTGTCCTCACTCTCCGCGCCAACGGTGCTGCTGAACACCGCAACCACGGAAACGTTGACAGGCTCGAACTTCTCTCCGCAGTCAGTTGCTGAGCTGAACGGCACCGCATTATCCACCCAGTTCGTGAGCAACACGGCCTTGCAAGCCACCATTCCAGCTGGGGCGATTACTGCCCTGGGAGAACAGATCTTTACCGTGGTGAACCCGCAACCGGCGGGCGGCACAAGCGCGGGCCTGATCGTCACTCCCTACCAGACGATCGCGATCACCCCATCGTTCCTTGTATCCGTTCCAGCTAAAGGCCTTCTCTATGCATCAACTTCTTCGACGGCAGCCAGCAATCCCAATACAGTGATTCCCATAGACCCGACGACCAGTGCGACGAAGACGCCGATCGCCGTTGGGAACAAGCCGGGCATCCTGGCCGCGTCGGGTGATGGATCATACCTGTACGTCGCCAATCAGACCGATCTGACTGTTCAACGCATCAACTTGAGTACGAACGCTGTAGAGCGCACGTTTGCGTACACGCCAAACCTATACTGCACGACCTGCACCAATGTGCCGGCGACCGACCTGGCGACGGTACCTGGAAACCCGCAGCAGGTGCTGCTGGCTCAGGGTGATTGGCTTACGCTCTACAACGACTACGGGGCAGTTAATCACGTTCCTAACGACGGAATTTGCTGCACGGCCGATCCTGATTTCGCAAGCATTGCCCTGGCCGGAAGCCCGCTTACCGTATATGGCTTACCTTTCCTCATCACAGGAAAGTTCTTCCAGACGGCGAACTTGACACCCTCCGGCCTTTCTTACACGCGCCTCTCAGAGACCAACTACGGCGGCAACGCCACGACGGGAGCTCAAGTCATTTCCGATGGCGCGTTGCTCTACACGAGCGCAGGTCAGATCTGGGATCCGGCTACGGAGACTGAAATCGGCTCTTTCCCCGTAACGACATTCAACTCGACCTCGTATCCCAACACCCATAACATCACCCTCGACACTTCGCTGGGCGAGTTCTACACCATCGGTGAACAGCAAGTCGGGTCGAGCAGCGCTGCAGTCATCTCTGCGTATGGCCTGAAATCCCATACCATAGATGCCACGCTAAACTTTTTTCAGATCACCTCGGCAGAGCAAACCAACCTTGTCCGTTGGGGAACGAATGGCTTTGCCTTCATCTCCGATGCTGGTATCTACCTGGTGAAAACGAGCGCGGTTTCCGGATCTAGGCAAAATCCAATGCCGGTGCTGAACTCGATCTCACCGGCTTCGGTGAGCGCAGGTGGGTCAAGCGTTACACTCACGGTGACCGGCAGCAGTTTCCTTTCGAATTCTGTCATCGATTGGAATGGAACGCCTCTCCCGACAACTTTCGTCAGCGGCCAGCAGCTTACAGCCCTGGTTCTTGCCTCAAACTTGTCTCAGCCGGGTACTGCGCAGGTCGCCGTCTACACCCCTGGACCAGGGGGAGGAAGCTCTGGTTCCGCGGCGTTCACGATCAACATTGCGTTGCCGGGTGCATCGTTATCTGCATCCTCATTGGACTTCGCCAACGTAGCCGTGACGCTCTCAAGCAATGCACAGACGGTTCAGCTTACAAATACAGGAAACGCGCCGCTTGCCATAAGCGGGATCGTAGCCACGGGCGATTTCTCAGAAACGAATACCTGCGGAGCAAGTCTTGCGGCTGGAACTCCCTGCACGATTACGGTCCTCTTTACTCCCTCCGCCACAGGTTCGCGGACGGGCACACTTGCCGCTAGGGACAACGCTTCCACTACCACACAGACAGCGACACTGGGAGGAACCGGCGTACCTGTTCTGACTATGGGCACCTCGCCAGGTGGATCAACGACGAGCAGCGTGAGTAGTGGAGACAAAGCTACATACGCCCTTGCTATCACCGGAGGCACGGGCTTTTCAGGTACGGTTAAACTTACCTGCACGGGAGCTCCGCAGTATGCGACCTGCAATATAGATCCGTCCACGGTGACGATCACATCAGGAAGCGTCACAAACTACACCGTGACCGTCTCCACCGCGCAGACTATGGCTGCGAGCATTTCTGCTCGGGACGTAACCTTCGCAGGATTATGGTTCGCTCCGCTTTTCGGTCTAGGACTACTCACGCGCAGGAAATTGCGCGTCGCGATCCTTGGATGCATCGGCGTGCTCGTGTGCATATCACCGTTTGCTCTTTCCGGTTGCTCTTCCGGAAGCGCCGGCAACAACGGATCCACAAAGGTCTACAGCACGCCCGCCGGCACATACAATCTCACAATCAGTGGATCCGCAGGCTCAACAGTCATCACTCAAGGTCTTGTGTTGACCGTCAATTGATCGGCTAATTTCGTAAGCGGGACAGCGCTGTTTACCCACTTGTTATGTTCAACAGACCGGCGCGGGGCCTGCTTAGTACCTAGGCTTCCGAGTCGTCTACAGAAACGCGCTTCCCTGAGGATTAGTGCCAAATCGCCGATGCGCTCAGCGAGACTGTATCGGTACCAAGGGTTGGCGGGTCGCCAAGCGAACACCGCAAGCGAGTAAAGTGATTGCGTTAGCAAAAACGCTAACTGGACCTTATTCAATGAGCCCTCGCGTCACTCGCCGCACCGCCCTGGAAGGTATCGCCGCTGCCTTATCCCTTCCTGCATTCGACCACTCATACTTTGTCACTCAACTAAGACCCGAAGCTCCGCTTGAAGAGTTTCGCTATGATCAGGTGTCAATTCTCGGCACTCGCCAGATCCAGCAGCGTGAAAACGTCCTTAACATTCTCACCGGCCTCAATGAAGATTCGCTGCTTTATCCCTTCCGTGCAATGAGCGACACGGTCGGGAGGCCGGTTCCCGGCACGAGTCTCCCGGGATGGTATCAGTGGTATCCCAACTACGACTTCCACCACGATGTCGGTGGTCTCGCCCCCGGCCACAGCTTTGGCCAGTGGGTCTCTGCGCTGTCTCGTTTCTACGCTCAGTCGAAGTTCGACGACGCCACCGGCAACACGCAACTCGCTGAACAGGCCAGGCGCCTGAACCAGCTCATGGCCGAATGCATCGGCCCTGGCTACTTCGTCAAGACCGTCTTCCCAGCCTACAGCTACGACAAGCTTGTCTGTGGCCTAAAGGACGCGCACTGCCTCGCTGACGATAAGACTGCCTTCGCGATCCTCGATCAAATCACCGACTATGCCGCGCCCTCGCTCCCCGGCCGAGCAGTAAAACGTGAGACCGCCTGGAAGCTCGGTGCGGGCCCTGAATGGATGTGGGACGAAAGCTACACCATACCCGAGAACCTCTATCTCGTCTCCGCCCTGGGAGCAGGTCCGCGCTATCGCGGCATCGCAGAGCAATATCTCGAAAACTCCACCTACTTCGAGCCGCTCTCACGCAATGTAAATGTCCTGTCTGATCGGCATGCATACAGCTATATAAATGCCCTCAGTTCCGCCATGCAGGCATATTTCGTGGGTAAGAGCGCCATGCATCTCGAGGCGGCGCGTAACGGCTTCGCTATGCTTCAGCAACAGAGCTTTGCGACCGGTGGCTGGGGCTCGAACGAACTGCTGAAAAAGCCCGGTTACGACGAACTCGCCAGCAGCCTCACCTCCTCGCACAACAGTTTTGAGACGCCGTGCGGCAGCTATGCACACATGAAGCTGACGCGATATCTCCTGCGCGCTACCCGCGACGGCAAGTACGGCGACAGCATGGAGCGAGTGATGCTGAACACAATCCTTGGGGCGCTTCCTCTACAGTCCGATGGCCACGCTTTCTATCACCAGGACTACAACTACATTGGCAAGCGCATTTACTCGAGCACAATCTGGCCCTGTTGCGCTGGAACGTTGCCGCAGGTGGTGGCAGATTATGGCATCAACACTTATTTTCGCGAGCCTGGCGCCGTCTGGGTCAACCTATATCAGCCATCAAAAGTGCGCTGGATGGAAGGTGACAATCCCATCACCCTCGAACAGACAGGCGAATTCCTCGCAGACGGCACCGTTCGCCTGCACATCGCTTCCTCGTCACCGGCAACGTTTGCGCTCCGCCTTCGCATCCCCGCATGGGCAGGTAACAAAAACATGCTGCTCATCAACAACCACCCGGCAACCATCGCCGCGGAAAAAAGCTTTACCACAATCGAACGCACATGGCGCAACGGCGACATCGTAGAACTCCGTCTCCCCATATCCCTGAACCTCGAAGCCATACCCTCGAACGGCGGACCTGAACACCCCAACACTGTCGCCTTGCTTTACGGTCCGCTCGTGCTCTTAGCCCTCCGCGAGTCCTCGGAGTTGGGCTCGCTTTCGCTTTCACGCGACGCGCTCCTTGCCGCCGAACGTACCGGGCGCATGGAATGGACCGTCAAAAGTAATAGTGGGCCTCGCCGCATGGTCCCCTTTGTTGAAGTAGGCGACCGACCCTATTCCACTTACGTCACCGCCATCTGAGCTTTACTGCGAAGCAACTTTATAGAGAGCGTTCTTCTCAGCAGGGCACAGCAGACCACAGGCTCGTGTCCATCCCGGCATTGATGGACAGTCCTCCACAGTTGTCCCACGCCGTCTGTTAGTTCTGCAGCGATTGTCAATGCCGCGCGACCCGCCCGAGATTCGACCTAGCACCCAGTTGAGGTAAGGATGTTCCTCAGGACTAATGCTCGAAGTATGTCGGTCTTTGCTCGATGAGTGACTCGGCCTGTTATCGCGAGTTGAAGAACGGATGGTGACTATGAGTGTAAGAAGAAATCCGGCGGAAGTGATAGTGCGGCGGTTGGCATGCCATGCTGCACCGTCGCACACCGCCGTACTCGACGAGGAACTTCGGGTGACGCCAGCTACGGCCCGCACCGTTCCGTCCCTCGCACAAAATAGGTAAGCGTCTCTTTGAACCTCAGCATGGAAGGCGGCAGCTTGGTCGCCGGCAGCGCGTGAGGATTTTAGAAGACGGCAAAGCGATATTCGAGCCCGTTCCGTGAACCGGTCGGGACTGCATAGAAGACGCCAAAGTCAACGATATTCTGGTACTGATTGTTCTACTTTAGACCGGGCTGGAGTCGTCCAGGATTTATTCTCAAAATGTGTAGGAGTCGATAAATGGACAGTCCTGTTGTTTGGTTTCCCCGGATATTTGAGGCTACCTGTGAGATGCCTCGCCTCGCCGCCCTGGACGTTCTTGATTCTCTGAGTGACGAGGCGTTTTCGGAAGAATATGCAGCGCGCTCCATGCCTTTTCTACTGCGGCTGGGTGCGTTAAAGTTCTCTGAAGCGGAGATCTTAGGTCTGCTGCAAGGGGCCTACGGTGATCAGGCCGTGAACGTCCGTTTCGGCAATATGGCAGATCCAGGTAGCTACCTGAATCGCCGCGAAGAAGCGATGCCCCTAAGAAATTTCATTGGGGAACAATTCATGCAGGTAAGCGATGCCGGGACGGCCTATGCCGCCGGCACCGTGATACCCGTCGAGATGGCGCGCGATCTCGGTGTCCCTTTTCCGATTTTCTACCCTGATTATTTTTTCAATGAGCCGCGGATGTGGATGGGTAGGAAGGGAACGGTGACTGCCCTGCACAAGGACATCCCGGACAACTTCTCGTTCGCATACTTCGGGACCAAAGAATGGCTCCTCTATCCGCCAGCCGATTTTCCTTATCTATATATGATTCATCCGAAACCGAATGCGCTCCCAGACTTCGGAGTCAGCATGGTTAACGCGAAGTCTCCGGATGCTACGCGCTTCCCGGAGTTCTCGAAGGCTACACCGATCTCCATCACGCAGCGTGCGGGCGATCTGCTCTATGTACCTGCGGGATGGAGTCATTTCGTGGAGAACCACGAAGACTCCCTGATGATCAATTTCTGGCTAAGACGCGGAAGATCCCCTGCGGTGTTAGGTAGGGACCGATGACAGGGTTCATTCCAGTCTCCTGTCCCTGTCTCTTCCCATGTGCCAGGGTTAAATCTTATTTCTCGAGAAATCCACTTTCTTCATTTGACGGTCGCTGGCGATAAGCCGACTTCCCATTCCGAATCCTCAGCCTGCGTCGCGCGTACGGGTTACATTTCTACATTTCGCATTGAGTGACCGGCATGCGGCATGCTGTACTAGATTCGCCTCTGGAGGATTCTTCATGCTCTTCACATCGACAAGCTTCGAACTGCACGTTCGTGATCTTGCTGCGGCTCGTCACTTCTATGTAGATCAGCTCGGACTGCCTGTCTTACAGGAGACTTCGGCAATTAACCTTCTTGCGGTGTTGGCAGGGACTTCGCGGCTCTCGATCTTTGGAGACCGGTCCGATACATTTGGCAAACCGCTTTCCCAACTCACGCTTGGGACCCAGGACATCGACTCGACCATTGCTCAGCTAAGGGCACGGGGCGTCACCGTTGAGGGGCAGCCCGTTGAAGCCGCAGGCTTTATGCGATTCGTCGTCATATCTGATCCAGAAGGTAACTCCGTGGGGATTGCGCAACATCTGCGCGATCCTCTCGCTGCTATCTAGCGGCGCCGAATTTAGTGTAGCCCCGAGCTGCATGGAACGTTATAAGTTGTGTCCAGAAACGCGCCTGCAAGATTTTGAGCCGGCACGTCTGGGCTGGCAGGCCCTTTCCGGGCCGATCACTTCCGACAATGCAACTTCCAGGGACCAATGTCAGCGCATTGGAACTTGCGCGTAGATCGCGGTGTCTAAATGAGGGGGTGATTCCATGACAAGCGCTCCCTCCGACGAAGAATTGGTCGCCTCAATGGCCCGTTTGTGGCCCAACAGGGAGCAGGAAGCCATCGCAGTAGCCGGACTGTTGTGCCGCGTAGGCATTCATTACTGGCGTCGCTTAGATCTGTTCGAGTTTGCTCCAGATAGGGATGTTTGCTTTTGTTTCTGGTGCTCAAAGATCGAATTGGACGGGAAGGTGCACACCCCCTGAGTTCTGGACGCTTGGAGGGAGTGGATCAGTACAATCATCCGCATAAAGCAAGAGCCCTGATCCTCTTACTCGGAAGGGTCGCATCCAGAATGACGCAACAGCCGCTACATCAACCGGATCTCGAAAAGCAGCGCGCCGCTATGGAGAAGCTGGATTTCCTCATCGGAACTTGGTTCGGAGAGTCGCACGTGCAGCGCGGCGCTGGCGACCCGACTACTCTAGCGCAAACCGAAGAGGTCCGATACAAGCTCGACGGGCTTCTATTGGTGATTGGGGGAATGGGACGAACACAGGAAGACCAAACACCTGTCCTCCAGGCGCTCGGCATCATCTCCTACGACGACGCGACTGGAAGCTACCGTATACGGACGTGGAATGATGGTCGCTACCTGGAGAGCGACGTCCAGTTGCTCGGTGACGGAAGAAGCTTGCGGTGGGGATTCGGCGTTGGAGAGATTCGCAGCAGTTCTTTGTTGCAGATTGATAAGGAGGGCCAGTGGACCGAGATCGCCGAACTCATGATCGGTTCCTAACCTCCAAGAAAGCTGATGGATCTGACCGTCCGGCGCAAGTAACGGTAGACGCCGTTGTCGTCAGTCGTGATCTCGAAGAGCGTAACCGCCAATGCACTCATTAAGGAGACGTGGATGAGTGACTCGACCTGCACTCGCCAGTTGAGGATGGATTAGGCGGATCACTGCCGATAAGCGATTCCATCCTTGGCTAGTTCCCAGAAGCAAACGCTAACGAGCAGCACATCGCTGGCACGCGTCGATTCGAAGCGGTTGATGGTCTAGAACATCGGTAAATGACACTTAGTACTTGGCGGGAACGATGCGACGAGCCTCTGCGACGCTGCGCGAGGCCTGACTCATGTCGAAGCGGCCTTGGTATACGAACAACCCTCCATCCAGAATTGCAACAGGCTTGATAGTTCGAAAAGCAGCATACGGATTCGGAGCGCCAAATGGTAGGTCAGTTCCTTCCAATTCATCGTCGCTGATTAGCACCGTGCCATTGATTTCATCAGACACAGACATGGTTATAGGGATCCACCATAAATTGACAGTCGTCGGCAGTGGCCG
The DNA here is from genome assembly GCF_025685605.1 of Granulicella arctica. Taxonomy (NCBI): domain Bacteria; kingdom Pseudomonadati; phylum Acidobacteriota; class Terriglobia; order Terriglobales; family Acidobacteriaceae; genus Granulicella; species Granulicella arctica. The sequence continues at coordinate 71,513 of NZ_JAGTUT010000001.1, read as the reverse complement.
ACAGGAAACACCATAGTAGCGATCATCAACCACGCCACTCGCCGTGTAAGCCAACCAGCAAGAGTCAACATGATGGTCACGGAGATATCCCGCAACCGTCTTCAGTTGCTGACCCCAGTCAGAGTTCGAATCTGAGAGAAATCGGTGAACATTATTCGGGCCACCCCACGCCTCGTTGGCATAGGCGATATCCGCAGGAAAGCAACGAAGCGAGGTGAAAGCCTGGAAGCAAATCAGGACAGCGGCGCTGATAATCCACCTCCGGTCCCTATCTATCAGCGTGGTCAAAGTGGACGCAGCAATGATGTAGAGGAACGGATAGATCGGAAGTAGATGTCGCACACCGATGTTCATGCTGGAACGCATTGCAAGCGCGAAGAATACTCCCACCGGCACCATAGCTACGATCCATCGTTGTCGAAGCACAGGAAAGCGAAAAAACACCCACGCAGCAATCGTCACTAGAAGAAGCAGCGGCAAGGTGGATTTGATCAGGAACGCGGCAGGAAAATATAGAGGCGTGCCATGACGGCGAATCGTGCCGAAGAGGTAGCTCACATTGCGATCTTCCGTCAGTTTCGTATTAGCTAGACCCCAGAGATACGCCTCCGGTAAGAGATGCGTGCGGGCCAACAGCGCCAGAGGTCTTGGATTAGCAACGCGAGCATAGTCGCCAAGGTAAACATCTAGCGTCGGATTCAGTTGACGATGGTCCGGACGAGCGGCATAGCGGAAACCATAGCTCGTCCAAAGAACGAGGTACGCAACAGTGAGAGTGACGCCTAATGCAAGTGCCCGGCGGCGGAGCAGAGCTACGCTTCGATTCACTGCAGCTTCCCATAAGACGAGGAGAGCGATAGTCGGAATGAGAAACAGGCCGGTAAACTTTGTCGCGAACCCCAGGCCTACAAGCAGGCCGGCCAGCAGCAGGCGTCCCGCTGAAGGCTCACGCGTGTAACGCCACCAGCTGAAAACACTGGCCAAAACGAAACACGTGATGGCCGCGTCTGTGGTAACGAGAGCTCCATGCGCGAGCAGGTTCGGATCGAAGACGAAGAATGCCAGAGCAAGAAGGCCGGTCAATGTGTCGAACATGGCCTCAGCCATCACGAACACAATCAAAGCCAGAAGAACCGTAAAGAGCGCTACCGTAAGACGTCCTCGCAGAAGTAACCGATCAGCATCATTGTGAAATAGAAAGTCTTTACCATCAAGAAAAGCCTCGAGTTGTGATGGGCGACCCTGTTGCACTGGCTCGACGAGTTGCAACGGGAGCAGGGACAGTGCTGCAACGATCTTCGCGATCGGCGGAACTTCAGGATTCAGATCAAAATCAGCATGTTTGAGCACCGTGTACCCATCAAACAGATGGTGACCCTCATCCCAGCTCATCGACGTGCGTCGACTGAGCGCAAAGAGCTGCAGCCATAACAGCACCAGCAACGCCCCCACGAGCAGCCACGTCATGCGGCGCGACATACCCTTATAGCGGCGAATCTGGGAATCTTGCGTCATAGCACGATACTCGCGATGAGTATAAAGCAGCTTTGCGAGTCTCTCAAAGAGGAGCGATGGTGTCTTGCGATATCGTCGTGTCCTCTCTTTCGCAACCAGAATTGCGGCAGCTGGGTAGTTATTGGGTCGCCTTCGCCGCGAGTGCATAATCGCCAATTTCACTCATTGACGCATCGTTTGCACTCGCGCAGGCGCGCCATCTACGCAACGACTCATAACGAAAAGGTCGCATCATTCCTCCGGGAGCAGAAGCAAAGAGCCTCTTTCCTCTAATGCTCGATCCTCATGCGGTTAGAGGCTGTCGAAAAGAGTGGCTTCTTTTGCTGTGACCGCGGTCCCTGGATCAACACAGGTTGCCGTCATGCGTTCAGGGTTGAATGGCCTTAGGAGGTCGATCGGCACTCGATCTCCAGTGAGCCATCGTGCGTACTCGCTCGAATCGTTGCTGTTCATCGTGTCGCCGATGCTCGAGACCATGCTCCGGCAGGCCATGAACCACGCCTATGCACTGCGAAGTGTGGCGATCACGCTCGACCTCGAGAAGCTTGCTCCGCATCGACTGGAGGTGCGGCCTGCCGTTCCCGTGCAGAGCAAAGATCTTCTTCTCAAGCCGCTCCATCTGAAGTTACGGGCTGAGCCTCCGCAGGCCGGCATTCTTGGCGTGAGCCTAAATGCAGAGCCAGCGATTCCACAAGTGTCGCAACGCGGCTTGTTCCAGGCGCAGTTCCCGGAGCCAGACAAGCTCGACCTGCTAATTGCAAGGCTCAAGGCAATCGTGGGCGAAGAGAACATGGGATCGCCGGCTTTTGCGAACAGCTTCTGCGATGACGCATTCGTGATGGTGCCGTTCCAGCCGAGTGCGGGAGGCAAGTCGCCAGCGCAACCGGTGGTTGTCCGATCTGCACTGCGCCGCTTTCGGCCCGCGCAGCAGGCCAGAGTCGTGGCTCACGATATGGTTCCAGCACTTTTGTTTTGGCGAGGCGAACGGCTGGAGCTTAAAAACGTAAGCGGCCCGTGGCAATCGAGCGGCTACTGGTGGGATGGACGGCGATGGGACGCGAACGAGTGGGATGCGGTCATCGCACACCCGCCGCAGGCTCTTCGCCTGCGACACGAACCGGAGCCGGGAACCTGGTATGTGGCAGGTCAGTATGACTGACGGCTATGTCGAACTGCATAGCCATTCTGCCTTCTCGTTTCTGGAAGGAGCCTCCATGCCGGAGGCGATGGCACAACAGGCCGCCAACCTGGGCATGCCTGCTCTGGGCATCCTCGATCGGGACGGTTTGTACGGAGCGCCGCGGCTCTACATGACGGCACAGAAGCTTGGTCTTTGCAGTCACATCGGAGCCGAGGTCTCGACCGGGGAGTTTGGAGACCAGGTGCTTCCGGAGAGCTGGCAGCCGCACACGATCCCGGAACAGCCGGTACGGCTCTCGCTCCTTTGTGAGTCGCAGACCGGTTACAGGAACCTGTCGCAGTTGATCACTGGCTACAAGCTCCAGCAGATGACGAAGGGCGAAGGCATCGCGCCCTACCGCATGATCGAGGAGCGGGCAGAGGGCCTGGTCTGTCTCACCGGTGGCGACGAAGGACCGCTGGCGGCTGCTCTCGCCCGCGGAGGGTTGGAGGAAGGGCGGCGGACCTTAAGGACGCTGGTCCAGACCTTCGGGCAGAACGGCGTCTACGTGGAACTGCAGCGGCATCGCCTCCGCGAACAGGAGGCCCGCAACCAGGCGGCGATGGCACTTGCTCGCGAACTCCATCTCCCACTGCTTGCGACCAACGGGCCGAATATGGCGATAGCCTTCGAGCGGGAGGTACTGGACCTTATGAGCGCGATCCGCCATCGATGCACGCTCGATGAAGCTGGGCTCCTGCTCCAGCAGAATGCGAATCGCCAGATGCTGGGTGCCAGGGAGATGTCGGTCCTGTTCCGTGATCTGCCATGCGCGATCGCTGAGACTGGGGAACTTTCGTCGCGGCTTCAGTTCGTCATGAAGGACATGGGCTACCAGTTCCCGCTCTACCCGATCCCGGAAGACGAGACGATGGACACCTTTCTCTACAAGAGGACCATGGAAGGTGTGGCTAACCGCTAGTCATTGACGCAGGTCAGCGCTCCTTCGAGAAGAACCTAAGCGAGCAGCAGGCCACTGCTCGCGGAACAAAGTAGAACGGTGGAGCGTAAACGTCACCAGATGCCAAGAATCCACAAACCCCTCGCCCTTCTTTACTGCGCCTTCCTTACTCTCGCCCTTGGCGCACAGGGATCAGTTTTAGGTCAGGCGAATGTGCCGAAAAGCTGGTTAGCCGTCACCGATATGTATGGCAATCACCTCTACCAGACGCTTTCGCTTGGGCTTGTGGGTTCAGCGTTAAGTGGGAGCCTCGATGGAAATGCTCTTACTGGAACGCTTGAGGGCAGCAAGGTTCACTTCGTGGTTAGGGATTCGCAAAGCACAACGTATGTCTTCAGCGGATCCATGAAGTTGAATCAGATCACCGCATCTCTCATGGTGACTGAGGCCGCCACCCCAAACGTGCATGTGGAGCATGCATTTTCTGCCAAGGCTTTAGAAGAAAGGCCTGCGAGGCCACCGAAAGTCATCGAATTTGTACCTACAACCTTCTCCAACCAATTTTCGGCGGACATCGCTCCTGTGCTCACCATCTGGCCAGGAGACACGATCCGCACCAAGACGATCGACTCCGGTGGTGTCGACGAACATGGTCTCACGCGAGCCTTGTATGGCAATCCTCAGACAGGACCATTCTTTGTAGGAGGAGCGCAGGCAGGGGATGTACTCGCTGTGCACTTTAGAAGTCTGCGACTCAACCGGGACTATGCCGATAGCCTCGACGCAATCACGGAGCGCGCCAAAACTTCACGACTGGCGCTTAAGGCAAATAACCTGGTAAGCCGGTTCGATGGGTGCTGGACAGAAAAAACGGTGTCGCCAGACCCGCTGACGCAACAGGCCATCTCAAGAACTACTCTGTCCCGCTTCATCCTATGCTGGGCTGTGTCGGTGTGGCGCCAGCCTTCGGATTCGCACCTTTCTCAAGTGGGGAAGAAGGTAGATATGGCGGCAACATGGACTACAACGGTGTGAGGGGAGGCGCCACGGTATACGTGACTGTCACTCAGCCAGGGGCGCTTCTTTATCTTGGGGACGCCCATGCTGCCATGGGAGATGGAGAAACCACAGAGTGGGGGCTCGAAACGTCCATGGATGTCGAATTCGAGGTTGAGATCATTCATCAGAAAGCTATCGCAACGCCGCGTGTTTAAACGGCTAATCATATTGCGGCATTGGGCTTTGCCGGGTCCATTGATGAAGCAACTCGCCGTGCCACGTCTGGAATGGCGCAGTGGTTAGAGCAAGACTATGCGCTAACACCTTCCGAAATTGCTCAGGTGCTTGGCAGCTCGGCCGAATACGTCATCGCGGAGATCGCGGATCGAGATGCGGGCGTGGTCTTGAAAATAAATAAAGATAACCTCAAGGCTCTCGATCGCAAGTAGCTCCCTTGAAGAGAGGCCCGGACCATCTTCCGTCCCGGCCTATCAGAATAGAACCCTTCACACCGCAGTGATACCACCGTCGATCGGAAGGTCAATGCCGGCGATGTAGCTGCTCTCGCTGGATGCTAAAAATAGAACAGCCGCAGCCACTTCTTCAGGTAATCCGAGTCGGCCAAGTGGAGTAATTGAGGAGAAATAGGCACGGGCACCGACACCCTCTGCCTCTGGGAACTGAGCGTCGATGATCGGCGTCTCAATCATGCCCGGGGTAACGATGTTCGCTCGAATCTTGCGATCTTTGAGCTCTGTGGTCCAAGTTCGCACATAGGAACGTAAGGCTGCCTTGGTTGCGGCGTAGGTCAGATAGTTTGGAAAGCCCTTCACGTAAACTCCAGAGCCAATCAGAACAATGGAACCGCCATCGTTCATCAAGGGAAGCGCTTTTTGGATCGTGAAGAACGTTCCGCGTGCATTGATGTCGAAGGTTTGGTCGAAGTGCTCTGGGGTGATCTCCATCGTGGAAGCCAAGCCGACAAAGCCAGCGCTGGCAACCACGATGTCAAGCTTGCGCTTTGTCTCCGCCACGGTCTTATAGATCCGGTCAAGATCCTCAAGCTTGGAGATGTCGCCTGCGATGGCGGACACGTTCTTGCCAATCTCGTTGACTGCTTTATCGAGTTCCGTCTGGCGACGGCCCGTAATAAACACAAAAGCGCCTTCAGCGACGAACCGCTTGGCTGTCGCGAGACCAATCCCGCTGCTGCCGCCAGTGATGATGGCTGTCTTGCCGTTTAGTAATGACATTGGACTCCCTCGTACATTTCCCGTGTGTGCTTATAAGTGAAGTGCAAATGCCAGCAGGGAGATGCGTGAGGCACTCCCTGCTGAACCATTCATTTAGATACCAGCGCCACCCGAAACCAGAATCGTTTCGCCGGTGATCCAGCGGGCATCATCCGACGCAAGGAACACAACGGGCAGAGCGATATCATCCGGCTGTCCTGCGCGACCGAGTGGCGTCATCGCGACCATCTGATCCTCGAAGGCGTTGCCTGCCATACCGGCCGCATGAAGGCCTTCCGTGATGACCAGACCAGGATTGATCGCGTTCACACGGATGTGTTTCGGTCCAAGTTCCTTGGCCAGTACCTTGGTGAGTGTGTCCAGGGCACCTTTAGAGCCGGAATAGATCGAGGAGGTGGGAGGAGCCATCGTGCTCACGACGGAACTGATGTTGATGATGCTACCTCCGGTCGAAGGAAAGAGAGGCAGCGCGGCCTTCGTGGCCAGCAGTGGCCCCAATACATTGGTCGCGTAGTGGCGGTTGAAGTCCTCTGAGGTCACGCCTTCGACTGGAGCGAAGGAATATATACCAGCATTATTCACAAGGATATCGACCTTGCCATAAGCCTTCTTTGTCTCCTCGAAGAGGAATCCGATCTCACTTTCCTTGGCAACGCTGGCTCCAACGGCGATTGCGTTGCCTCCAGCCGCGATGATCTCGGCTACAACTTTGTCCGCACCTTCCTTGCTGGAGGCGTAGTTCACGACGACAGAAGCGCCTTCCAACGCGAGCTGCTTTGAGATTGCTGCGCCAATTCCTTTTGAAGCTCCCGTAACCACTGCCACTTTGTTCGTAAGCTTACCCATGTTCGTCCTCTTTCGGCTTCTACTAATTCGTTAGGGCAGCTGTATCAGGTGCTGCCGTGCAAGATGAATCGGAGATCGGCGAAGGTGAATATTGGCCGGTTGAACGTTCGGTTCAGTCCCAGCAATCGTTCGCTTCTATAAAGATGTGACGACATCCAAATGTGCTTCACTATTTTAGACCGATTGGTTATATATTAGAGAAAGGGCCGCTTAAGTAGAGCGGCGCCTACCTCACGCGGGCAAACTAAATCTTCATTTCGGTTACGTAGCTGCCGAGTTTCTGAACGAAAACCAGGAAAGGTGCATGCCCATGAAAGTCAAAGATGTGGCTAAGTCTGTGGGCCGACCAAGGATGTTCGACGAAACCCTGGTGCTGGATCAGGCCATGTATGTTTTTTGGGAAAAAGGGTACGAAGGGTCTTCGCTTATCGATCTCACGAAGGCCATGGGCATCAACCGGGCCACGATGTATGGTGTCTTTGGAAACAAGCAGCTTTTGTTCTTCAAGGCCCTGAAACGATACATTTCGCTCAGAGTAACCCCTCACAAAGATGCGATGAAGGAACCGACTGCTTACAAAGTTGCAGAGCGTTATCTCTCGCAGACTGCAGTCTTCCTCACGCGCCCCGGCTACCCTCATGGTTGCATGACCGTGCAGAGTGCGCTTCCAGCGACCGAAGAAGGATCGGAGATTCGCGAAGAACTGATCAGGGTGAGAGTTGGTTCTCAAAAAGCCTTGCAGCAACGCTTCGCACGAGCGAAACGAGAGGGAGACCTTCCGAGGAGTGCGAATGTCGAGAGTCTTGCAAGGTTTATAACGGCCATCGATCAGAGCATGACCATTCAGGGTATTAACGGGGCTACCCGAGAGGAGCTTCTCGATTTGGCACAGACCTCTCTGCGCGCTTGGCCGACTGCTTAGCCAGGACCGGCGTTCTGGCACGAATTGCCCGATGCGCAGGAGGTGTTCCTTCTGAGTTGTAGCGACTTTCGACATCATCGATGTGCGTTCCCAGTGAGGATGCATGGACCTTTGGTGCCGGTAGATGTTGCTCGACAGCACAGTAGGGCAATCGGCCAGCTAGAAGGTTGGTGTATCGAGGTGGAACGGAACAGAGTAGACCTCGACAGGCAGACCCCTGTTCTTCCATCCTTCAAAGCCGCCCTACAGCATCTTGAGTCTGCAGAACTTCAGCTTCTGAGTGATCTGGAGCACCAGATGAAGTGTGTTGTTGTCCAGGGAGGTCCTGTAGATCACGATATCTACGTCTTTTGGGATAGAGTTCGCTCTGTCGCTAATCTCTTTTGGAGGCAGTCTCATGGCTCCTCTAATGATCTCGGAGTGCGCAAGCAGGTCGAGAGGCACACGCACGTCGAAAAGAAGCAGGTTCTTATCCTCTTTCAGCAGTTGATAGAGTGCTTCCGGCGTGATGCTATGGTCTTTGGCTTCTTGGCGACGATGGCGGCGGCGAAGAGCCACGAGTACCCATCCAAGACTTATGAGTGCAACGATGGAAGCTATGGTCCAGGCCAGATTGACCTCCATACCCTTTCGATCCGGCCAGTTGTGCAACGATCCTGGGGCCGGGATGCACAACTGGCTAGCTGAGGAGACGTGGTTGACTAGGCCGGTTGACTTGCACCCGATGCGAGCATCTTGAGTGCGGTCGCGACGCCCGTGCCATATGCCGCGTCCGCTTTCGAGCAATTGGTCACATGCCGCTGCTTCACCTCTTCGCTTGCATCACCAAGAGCACGGGCGGTATTCCAGAAAAGACGCGTTTGCTCGTCCGCTTTCAGCATGCGATATAGATTGCCAGGCTGCGAGTAGTTGTCTTCATCCAAACGGTGGTCCCAATGTGCCGCCGCCCCTTCGATTGCCAATGGCGGTTCAGCGAAATCGGGTTGCTCCAGCCATTCTCCGTTGCTGTTGGGGTCATAGCTAGTGGTGCCTCCGGCGTTGCCATCCACTCGCATCTGGCCATCTCGATGGTAGCTATGGTAGGGACACTGCGGAGCGTTTACTGGGATGTGACTGTGGTTTACGCCGAGACGGTAGCGCTGCGCATCACCGTACGCAAAGAGGCGACCCTGCAGCATCTTGTCTGGAGAAAAGCTGATCCCCGGAACGATGTTTGCTGGGGAGAAGGCTACCTGCTCTGTTTCTGCGAAGTAGTTTTCCGGATTCTTGTTGAGTTCCAGAACCCCTACTTCGATGAGCGGATAGTCCACGTGAGGCCAGACTTTAGTGAGATCGAATGGATTGAGGTGATAGGAGCCGGCATCCTTCTCTTCCATGATCTGGATGAAAAGCTTCCATTGCGGAAAGTCTTTTCGTTCGATGCTCTCGTAAAGATCCCGCTGGTTGCTCTCTCGATCGCGTCCGACGATCTCGACCGCTTCGGCGTCGGTCAGGTTCTCGATACCCTGCATGGTCTTGAACGTGAACTTTACCCAATATCTGGTGCTGTCAGAGCTGATGAAGCTGTAGGTGTGGCTGCCGAACCCGTGCATATGCCGGAAGGAGCGGGGTATGCCGCGATCGCTCATCACTACCGTGACCTGATGAAGGGACTCGGGCAACAGTGTCCAGAAGTCCCAGTTGTTTTGTGCACTGCGCATGCCGGTTCTGGGGTCGCGCTTAATTGCATGATTAAGGTCTGGAAACTTGACGGGATCGCGATGGAAGAACACGGGTGTATTGTTGCCGACGAGATCCCAATTGCCTTCCTCGGTGTAGAACTTCAAGGCGAACCCTCGAATGTCGCGCTCGGCGTCAGCAGCTCCTCGCTCACCGGCGACTGTCGAAAACCGCGCAAACATCGGCGTCGATTTCCCGATCTCTGAGAAAAGCCTGGCGCGTGTGTACTTCGTAATGTCGTGCGTGACGGTGAAGGTCCCGTGTGCGCCTGCACCTTTGGCGTGCATTCGGCGCTCCGGGATCACCTCACGGTCAAAGTGAGCCAGTTTCTCTAAAAACCAAACATCCTGAAGAAGGGCGGGCCCGCGTGGGCCAGCGGTCTGGATGTTGTTGTTATCGACGACCGGTGCGCCGAATGCTGTTGTCAACTTCTTCATGGTGCGCTCCTAGATGATGAGAAATCGGCGTGCGACAAGCCTGAACACCGAATAACTATTCTGGTAATTCGCCAAGTTCAATAAGGCGTCGCCCGAACAGCTTGGCATCGATCGAGAACGCTCCGGGGCCAAGAACTGCCAAACAACATGTCACGAGAATGGAAACAAGCAGGTGAAGAGCATCAGTGCCCCTGAGAGTGAAAAGGTGAACGATCTCGACGAAAGCGCAGATTGTGCTGGAAAGCGGAGTGTAAATACCAAGGCATAAGGAACTCACAACCGCAACCACTAAAGTGAGTTCCCACCAGCAGAACCTGGCGTAATCGCCAGAAAAGAGCAACAAGAGCAGCAGCGCGGCTACAGAGATTCGCATGAGTAAAAGTGCTGCACCTACCGCGCCTGCTGGAAACATTGAGAAAAGTCGCTGCACTCTTTTAGATCTACTCTCAGCCTGAAGAGGGCGCCAACCTTGATCCACTCACAGATGAGTAGCCCTTTCGGGGGGAAGGGCCTTTATGTCGGAGAGGTATCATAGGGATGTGGTGAAGAATGGAACGCTGACAGATGACCCGCCCGGGCTCGGTGCGAGCGGCTTGGAAGCATTTCGTTAACCAGCTCGCTGTGGCAGGCCTATTCCTGGTGCTAGGGATCGTATGCCCAAGCGCATTTGCGCTTGTTCCGGCCTCATCAATCCACGATGCCTATCACAGTCATTGGACCGTCCCTGATGGGGCACCGAGTATCACTTCCATTGCGCAGGGCAAGGATGGTTATCTCTGGCTGGGAACAAGCCATGGCCTCTATTTCTTCGATGGGATCAGCTTCAAGGCCTATCAGGTAAATCACGATGGTGAGGCGCTGTCCAGGGACATCTCTGTAGTGAAATCTCTACCTGACGGAGGTCTGTGGGTCGGCTACGAGCAGGGCGGTGCGAGTTTTCTTCTGAATGATCATCTTGTAACGTACTCCGCAGCCGATGGGCTGGCTCAGGGAACGGTGCGTGCCTTCGCGAGAGATCGTAAAGGCACGATATGGGCCGCGACACAGTATGGCCTGGTCCGCCTCATTGGTTCGCGCTGGCAAAACGTCGGAGTGCATTGGGGCTATCCAAGTGAGTACCCCGATAATGTCTTTGTCGACAGTCGGGGAACGCTATGGACCAGCACGAGAGACGGGCTCAGCTTTCTTCGTGAAGGAGAGGTGCAGTTCCACCTTGTTGCTTCAAAGAGACTTCAGAACGTTGATTTCTCAGAATCCCCTGACGGAACCGTGTGGTTGGCAAGCGCGGTAGGATCAATCCGCGCAATCACGACTCATGATGGAAACTACACAGCAACCGGCATCGCCTACCCGTTTCGATCTGAGGGCATTCACATCGATTCTGAGGGTGCTCTATGGATTACGACCGTCGATCACGGTGTTTTCCTGATTGCTGATCCGGAGGCAAAGAGCAAGATCAGGTCGAACGGAACGAATGCAGAGCACTTCGCAGCGCAAGACGGACTGACAAGCGATTATGCATTCGACGTCATTGAAAGTCGGGAGAGAGGCATCTGGGTCGTCACAGCCAAGGGTTTGGATCAATTTAGGAGCATCCCGTTCTCTCCCGTCAAACTCTTGGCCGGCTCCACCTATCTCGCAATGGCTGCTGATGCGAACGGGGGTCTGATCATCGCTTCCGATCAGCTCGCACAGGTGCATGACAACGTGGCAATACCAGTACGCGATGCGCCCAAAGGTGTTGAGTGCGTCTATCGCGATCCCTCCAGTCATCTTTGGCTTGCCAACTCCGAACATCTTTACCAGCTAAGCGGGTCACGCTTCATCTCGTACCCATTGCCGAGCGGCCTCGATGACAATCCTCATGTTGTCCAGGCGATGACTATGGACAAAGACGGTGCGCTCTGGGTCTCCTATCTCCACGATGGGGTATTCCGCCTGGTGGGAAGCACCTGGGACCGTTCAGGAGGGCTTGCTACACTCCCAAAGAACCCTGCCGTCAGCATGTTCACGGACTCGGAACAGCGTTTATGGTTTGGGTACATCGATAACCAGATCATTACGATTAGGGGCAAAGAACTCACGCATATTGGGGCAGCGCAAGGACTTAGTTTGAGCGTGGTCACCTCTCTGGTCGAGATTGCGAAACGGATCTGGGCTGGAGGTGCGCAGGGACTAGAGTTTGATGATGGCGGAAACTTTCGCCATCTCCTCGTAGCAGGAGAGGATCAATTGAGTGGTGTCTCCGGGGTTGCAACGAGTCAGGACGGCGATTTCTGGCTCAATACTGCCCTCGGTGTATTCCACATTCCGTCCCACGAAATTGAGCTGGCTCTGGCGAACCCAACCTATCGGGTCCACGCAGACCGCTTTACCTACCTCGATGGACTCACCGGCACTCCGGAACAACTGCATCATCTTCCAACTGTCATAAGCGCTCAAAATGGCCGGCTTTATTTCGCGTTGCAAGGCAGCGTGACCTGGCTGAATCCCTCTGAGTTGAAGAGGAATCTTCTTCCCCCTCCGGTGTGGATTCAATCCGCCACGGCCGATGGACAGGTGTACCGTCATCCATCCTTGATCACACTGCCAAAAAACACCCGAAGTCTCATCATCGACTACGCAGCGCCCAGCCTTCTCATCCCCCAGCGAGTCCGTTTTAAATACAGACTGGATGGCATCGACCAGGGATGGCAGGAACCAGGAACACGACGGGAGGCTGTCTACTCCCGTCTGCCGCCCGGCCACTATCGTTTTCAGGTGATCGCCAGTAACAACGACGATGTGTGGAACGAGGCGGGAGCGAGCCTTGGCTTCGATATTCCCCCAACATTTCTGCAGAGCATGTTGTTTCGTCTCCTCTGCGGAGTTGTTTTCGTCGTCTTCTTATGGCTACTGTACTGGGTCAGACTCCACCAGATGACCCAGCGGCTTAAGGAGCATCTTTATGCACGTGTCAGCGAGAGAGAACGCATCGCCAGGGATCTTCATGACACCTTCCTGCAAGGAGTGCAAGGAGTCCTCCTGAGCTTTCATACGGCGACCAAGCACATCGACGGAAATGAGCAATCGCGTCAACTACTTAAAGAAGCGTTCCGCAAATCCGATCAGGTCATGCTGGATGGGCGGGGCCTCATCCTTAATTTACGGGGAGAGGGAACCGAGACAGACAATCTTCCCCGTTCGCTCTCCGTCGTTGGCAACGAGTTTTCGAAAGCGCATACGACAAGCTTTAGTCTGGTAGTCACTGGTCATATTTGTGATCTGCATCCGATCGTCCGAGATGAACTCTACCGGATTACAAGAGAGGCGATTGCAAACGCCTTTCACCATGCAGCAGCTGCGAAGGTCGAAGTCGAGATGATCTATGGGGACCAGCAATTTGTACTCCGTGTTCGCGACAATGGTGTCGGCATCGATCCGAAGATTCTGCGGGCTGGGTTCCGCGAAAAGCATTGGGGCTTACCCGGAATGCGCGAGCGGGCGAAGACCATCGGCGCCGAACTGGACCTCTGGAGCCAACTCAAGGCAGGGACGGAATGGGAACTGAGAATGCCAATGAACGTGGCCCGTCCCCCTCCACAGAAACGATAACCAAGCGTTGCTTTCCGCTTTTCTGAACAACCGTGGAGATCACCATGACTGAAAAAGCCACCATCAAGATCTTGATTGTCGATGACCACCAACTCATGCGCGCCGGCATTGCAGGCGAAGTCAACGGAGAGGTCGACATGACTGTAGTCGGCCAAGCCGTCGATGGAGAAGAAGCCATCTCTATGTTCCGATTGCACCGCCCCGATGTCACACTGATGGATCTCAGAATGCCTGGAACCGGAGGAATCGACGCCATCTCCGCGATTCGGAAAGAGTTTCCTCGCGCCCGCATCGTCGTTCTAACAACTTATGGAGGCGACGTTCAGGCGTTGCGAGCCTTTAAGGCTGGAGCGGTGGGTTACCTGCAGAAAGATTTACTTCGGAATGAATTACTGGACACGATCCGGTTGGTACACGCAGGGCGGCGTCGCATCCCGCCCGCTATAGCATCGGAGATGGCGGAGCACGCCACTGACGATCTCATGACCGCAAGGGAGCTGGAAGTGTTGACTGGGGTATCGCAGGGCCGCTCCAACAAGCTCATCGCCGACAACCTTGTCATTTCGGAACACACCGTAAAGAATCACCTTAAAAACATACTCTCCAAATTGCACGCAAGCGATCGAACCCATGCAGTCACCATCGCCTTAAAGCGTGGCTTTTTCGATCTCTAAAGCTCCTTTAAGGTCTGTTCAACAGGTCTTGGCCTGCTGGTTCTCTTGACTCACAAGACGCTTACGCCTACCCTCCCCCCGAAAGAGCCATTGCCCCGTGAGTGAAACGGGACTTTCGAGGATGGCTGGCAAAGCATACTTTTGGGACAAGGAGAAACACCAATGCTTGTCCCTTTTATCGCATTCCTGATTGGGATTACCTCTGGATTCCGCGCTCTGACTGGACTTGCCATCGTGAGTTGGGCTGCCCGCCTGGGAGTTCTTCCCCTGACCAACACCTGGCTGGCTTTTCTAGGTTTTGCCTTCACACCTTACATCTTGAGCCTGATGGCACTTGGCGAACTCGTGAACGACAAGCTCCCGAAGACTCCGAGCCGCCTCATCCCTTCTCAGTTCATCACAAGGGTTGTAATGGGCACGATCTGTGGAGTAGCTCTGGGGCTGTCCACAGATCACCTGCTTGCTGGTCTACTCGCCGGGGCGCTGGGAAGCGTTGTCGGCACTTTCGGTGGATCAAAGGCAAGGGCGTTCGGGGCAACGTTATTCGGTCGGGATCTACCCGCCGCGCTCATCGAGGATGTTGCGGCCATCGGTTTAGCGGTGTTCGCTTGCTCGCGTTTGTAAGGGCATCGCTCGTAGCAAAATCAACCATCCTGATCGGCTCACCTACCCAAGCTGCCAAACCGCTACTTACACGGAAGAGGTCCCTTTATGACGAATTCACTTGCAGAACCGCAGTGGATCACCGGCGTTGCTCCTCCGGATAGCACACTTGTTCGAGAGGCCACCGAGTTCGTCCGTGACACCGAACCACCTCTTCTTTTCAATCACTCCAGCCGTGTCTTCTGTTTTGCGTCCTTGGCCGGTCGGGATCAGGGTCTGACCTTTGATCCTGAGTTGCTCTATGTCGGTGCCATGTTTCACGATGTTGGTCTGATACCGAAGTACAGCAGTCCTGAAGATCGGTTTGAAGTTGACGGCGCGAACGCTGCACGAGACTTCCTCAAGAGCCACGGCATCGCCCAGCAGGATATCGACACAGTGTGGACTGCCATCGCATTGCATACGACTCCGGGCATCCCCCAGTACATGCATCCCCTCATCGCTTTAGTCACCGCTGGAGTCGAGCTGGACGTACTCGGGATCGGTCTTGCAGCCTTGAACGAGCTAAGCCTCGGTGAGATCGTTCGCAGATTTCCTCGCCCGGACAACTTCAAGGAAGACATCATTCAGGCTTTCTTTGAGGGCATTAAGCATAAGCCTCAGACCACCTTTGGCAATGTAAAGGCAGATGTTCTCGCGGAGAAAGATCAAAAGTTCGAACGGATCAATTTCTGCAGCATGATCCGAAGATCTGACTGGAAGGGATAACAGGGGACTGACCCTGCCCTGCAGAGTGCACAAGAAAGAGAGCGCGACATGTTTCGACGGCACTTCTTAAAAACGGCCAGTGCTTTCGCCGTCACAACACCCCTGCTGAGTTCTTTTACCTACGCTCAGCTCCCCTTAGGCTCCCATAATGACAGGCACGCAAGGAAGACAGACATGGAAATCTATACCCACCACACAGCCCCAACACAGTTCGTAGAAGCGTACGGCGTTCGTTTTGCTTACCGTCGTTTTGGGAAGAAAGAAGGCCTGCCTCTTGTCTTTATTCCTCACATTCTTGGCAACATGGATAGCTGGGATCCTTCCGTCACGGATGGTCTCGCGCAGGGGCGTGAGGTCATCCTTTTCAACAATGCCGGAATCGCCAGCTCCAGCGGTGAGGTGCCGACTACGTTCGCGGAGATGGCAAAGGGTGCAGGCGTCTTCATCGATGCGCTTGGCCTGACCAAGGTGGATGTGCTTGGCTTCTCGATCGGTTCCATGATCGCGCAGAATGTCGCACTGGAGCGGCCGGATCTGGTTCGCAAGCTCGTGATCGTAGGGAGTGGACCACGTAATGGAGACGGTATTCCGTTGAATCCTCAATCGCAGGCAATCTTCACGAACAAGTACGGCAACCTGGATGATTTCTGGATCGACGGTTTCTTTACAGCGTCACCCGAAAGTCAGGCGGCTGGCCGAACCTTCCTGAAGCGCAGGGATGCACGAGTTGAAAATCGCGATACGCCGATCAACGAGAAGGTCCAGCCAGCTCAATTTGCGGCACTCACAGAGTGGGGCAATCCGGTCGGAGAACGCTTTGCCTATCTGAAGAACATCAGGATTCCCGTTCTCGTTGCAGGCGGCAAGTCAGACATCATCTTCTACACCATCAACTCCTTCTATCTTGAGCAGAATCTGCCCAATGCCCAGTTGATCCTCTACCCGGATGCCGCCCATGGGTCCTTGTTCCAGTATCCGGCGTTGTTCGTCGAGCACACCAACCTCTTCTTACGCGGCTAGGGCGATGGCGACTCAACCCCTGAGCTGAGTCGTCATCCTAATCCAAGCAGCGTTGACCCATGTTCAATGGAGGACCAACAATGAAATTTCCATCATTCTGCACGTCACTCGGAGCTCTTGTAAGCACGGCGACGCTGTTGGGTTGCAGCTCTGGAGTTGTTCCAGTCCACGCTGCTGGCCCGACAGGCGTTGCGAACATCCTGCTGGTCCATGGAGCGTGGAGTGACGGTTCGAGCTGGTCGAAGGTGATCCCTTTGTTGCAGGCCGACGGCTACAACGTCGTGGCTGTTCAGCTTCCACTGACCTCGCTTGCGGATGACGCCGCCGTGGTGCAGCGAGCTTTGGCGATCCAGACCGGGCATGTGCTTCTTGTCGGCCACTCATATGGTGGAGCCGTCATTACGCAGGCCGGCAGTGATCCCAAAGTAGAGGGACTCGTGTACGTTGCGGCATATGGTCCGGATCAGGGTGAGTCCGTCCTGTCCCTGGGAGCAACCGTCCCTGCGACGCCCATCATGAATGACTTCACGAAGGATGCAACCGGCTTCCTGAAGTTGACGACTGCTGGAATCGCAAGCGACTTTGCGCAGGATCTTACCCCGGCTGAGCAAGCTGGTCTTGCTGTGACACAGGGACCAACAAACGCCCCGAATGCGCTTGCAGGTGTCATCACCGCGACCCCGGCCTGGAAGACCCTCCCATCCTGGTATGTCATCGCCAATAACGACCGAGTGATCGGGCCGACACTCGAAAAGACGATGGCGACACGCATGAAAGCTACCGTCCTCAGTGTGGATTCGAGCCACGTCGCGATGCTGGCTCAGCCAGCGGCCGTTACTTCCTTCATTGAGAAGGCAGCCGCGACGCTCGCTCCCTAGCAACAACGACCAGTAACACGGCTAGCCAGTTGCCTTGAAGAGGAACAGATGATAACCCCGCAAGCACACGACGTAGAAGCTCTTACAAGGCAGCAGCAAGCACGAACAAAATTGCTATGAGCCTTCTCCGCCTGGCGCTAATCATCGTCTTGCTCTGGATCGGAGGACTGAAGTCTGTAAAGTATGAAGCTGACAGCATCGTTCCACTCGTAGCAAACAGCCCTGCCATGAGCTTCTTCTACCGTCATCCGCCTCCTGAATATCACGCATACATGAACAAGGGGGGAGCTGAATCAAGCTCACCGACAATGGCACGGGACGAATGGAACCTACCGTTTTTCTTATGGTTTGGGAATCGCAATTATCTTCATTGCTCTTTTGATTGCAATGCACCCCCTCTTCCCTCCGGTCGGAAGTCTCCTCCTGGTTCTGATGGCCTGCACGACGCTGTCGTTCCTGGTGACCACCCCTGAAGCCTGGGTCCCCGCGCTTGGAGATGGTGCGCACGGCTTTCCTTACCTCTCCGGTGTTGGAAGACTCATTATCAAAGACACGATTATGTTTGGCGCTGCGCTTGTCACCATGGCAGATTCTGCATCGTCCTACCTCCAAAGAGTGCATGGATAAACGACCACTCGAATTCTGCCGCTCTCTGGACGCAACAACACGTATGAAGGAGTTCCAATGCCGCTGATCCGTATTTTCGATGCTGAGAGGGAAGTCACCTGAACGCATCAAGGCCATCTCTGCGAGTATCCATTTAGCGCTCGTCGATTCGGTTGGAATGCATCCTGACGATCTATTTCAAACCATCGACCAGTTTGACCCCCCTGAGTTCCTGTTCGATCGTGGCTATATGACCCGGACGCCTCGGTCAGACAACTTTATGATCGTGCACATCAAGACCGGAGCGGGGACGCTGCGGGAAAAGAAGCCCTTTATAAAGCCTTGGTCAAGAATCTCGCAGATTCCCCCGGGATCTCCCCTCAGGACGTGCTCGTCACTCTTGACGTCAATCCTGTGCTCGAAAACTGGTCCTTCGGTAATGGCATTTCACTCGCAAATGGCATATAGCTTTTCGCCGCGCGTTTGCACCCGTGACTCAACATCGGGGTCAACACATGGCCAGCTTTGCTGAAGCAATCTTCACAAGTAATTTCTGAATCTCCGGATGGGCAATCGCCCGGTACATCCCTCGGTCATTCCAGATCAAGCCGGTCGATGGAGCAAACTGTTTCTTAGAGTCGACACTGCAAAGCTTTCGAACTCGCATTGCAGGGATCAACGCAAATCAACCGCGGCAATGGGGAGCCATGAGCGTCTGCCAGATGCTCCATCATCTCAACCCGGCATGCGAAAGTTCACTCGGATTTTCAAATCTTCCAGATGAGAGCTACCTCGTCTCGCGCACCATATTTCGATGGATTCTGGTTGAATGGTTCTCTGAGCAGCCAGTTGGGCTCGGCTCCCAGCGAACTTCAAAATTCCACTGCAAATGCAGTATGACGTTTCGGTTGAGAAGGATCTACTGATTACGATTCTCGATACGGCCTGGCATGCGCGAACCGCTGAGGCATGGAACCCCATTGCATATCGGGAAAGACGACGACAAAGAAATGGGGCAAGCTCATGTTCAGTCACATTGACTATCACTTCAAACAGTTTTCAGCCTGAACGAGGGCTGATGAACCAACGATTTCTTGTAGCTCTGTGAATCCTTACCTGAACAAGTTCATCTATTCAGTATGATCATACGTAATAAAGAGTAGAGGAGCTTAGATGAGAATCACTCGGCAAAAGGTAGTTGAGAATCGTGAGCATCTTCTCCAGACTGCCACAGATCAGTTCCGGGAACACGGCATCGACGGTGTGGGAGTAGCCGACCTGATGAAAGCTGCAGGTATGTCCCTTGGATCGTTCTACGGATACTTCGAGTCCAAAGACCAACTCGTCGCAGAGACCTTCGCAAGGGCAGTCGGTGCCACGAAGGATCTGATGGTTGGTTTTCTGAGTCAGACAGACGAGAACGCCTACATGAAGATGGTCAATCAATATCTTTCACCCGGCCATCGGGACAATCTACCGAAAGGTTGCGTTCTCGCGGCCCTGGGCAGCGAGGTGACCCACCAGTCAGGCGCTGTTCGTCACGCAGCAACCGAGCAGCTCCGAACACTTTTCGATGAGACGGCACAGCACCTTCCGGGCCGGACCGGGAAGCAGAGGCACGACTTAGCCATAGCGACCTTGGCCAGTCTCGTCGGAGGGCTCATCCTTTCGCGCATGGTGGATGAACCGGACCTCTCAAAACAAGTTCTCGATGCCGTCAAGGCATCGATGAAGCAGTCAACAATGTGCCGCTGATTAGTAACGAGCGGACCAACACACAGGAGAATGAGAGATGGGAAAGCTAAATGGTAAGGTAGCGTTGGTTACAGGTGGAACAAGCGGAATCGGCTTCGCAACAGCAAAGCTCTTCGTCGCCGAAGGGGCTCGTGTCTATGTCACTGGCCGCCGTCAGGCGAAGGTGGACGAAGCTGTGAAGGAGATCGGTGCCGGCGTAACCGGCGTACAGGGTGACGTGGCGAATATGGAGGACCTCGACAGACTCTTTGAACAGATCAAGCAAGAAAAAGGGAAGTTGGACATTGTGTTTGCCAATGCGGGCGCAGCCGAATTTGCTCCATTCGGGACTGTGGAAGAATCGCACTTCGACCGCATGTTCGACGGCAACGTCAAGGGTCTACTGTTCAGCGTTCAAAAGGCATTGCCATTGATGCCTGACGGGGGATCCATCGTAATGACCGGCTCGATTGTTGGGAGCAAGGGCTTGCCAGCCAACACCGTGTACGCAGCCACAAAGGCGGCCATACGGTCCTTTGCACGCACCTGGACAACCGATCTCAAGGAAAGAAAGATCCGCGTTAACGTAGTCAGTCCCGGACCCATCGATACAGAAGGTCTACGCGAGCTTCTGGGAGATTCGGCAGCAGGGAAGCAACGGAAGGAGAGCTTCTCGCAGGTGGTCCCACTCGGCCGCCTCGGACATGCTGAGGAGATTGCAAAAGCTGTTCTCTTTCTTGCGTCCGAAGATGGCAGCTACGTCACTGGAACGGAACTCTTTGTCGACGGTGGCATGGCACAGGTCTAAACTCCTGGCGATCTAACAAGCTGACACGCAAATCTATATTCGGTCCCCACCCCAACTGGTGAGGGTCTTGGCCCCATTACGCACCTTATTCAATCTATCGTTCTGCAGAGAAGTCACGGAGTAATCGTCATGGCAACAATTCTGGTCACAGGTTCCACAGGTCATCTTGGTCGGCAGACTCTACAGTTTCTCTTGAAAACTGATCCCACAAATCACCTCATCGCGCTTGCCCGCGATCCTTCTAAGGTCTCTGCCTCGGATCTTCCTGGGGTCGAGGTGCGTCAGGGTGATTACACCGACTCTGACTCTCTGGTTCAGGCTTTTGCAGGCGTCGACACGTTGTTCATGGTAGCTGCCGTCTCCTTCACGGATAGAGAAACACAACATAAAAACGTCATCCTCGCCGCAAAAGAGGCTGGGGTCAAACGGATCGTATACACCGGCCTGCAACGCCCTGAGGGATCATCATTTGTCCTTACCGAGACAACTCAGACTGAAGTGGTGACGGAGAACTTTCTCAAAGCCTCTGGCGTTACGTACACCATTCTGCGCAATTCGCTCTACTTGGATGCCGTCACCTTCATGGTCGGTCAGGATGCATGCCAAGAGGGTGTTCGCCTTCCCGCAGGAACAGGGAAGGCAACAATGATCTCGCGACATGACCTGGCAGAGGCTGCGGCCAAAGTGCTCACTGAAAGTGGTCACGAGAACAAAACCTATACCCTTGGTGCAAGTGAAGCTTTCTCGTTTGCCGAGATCGCAGCCGCTTTGAGCGACATCTGCAGCAAGAACATTGCATACGTTGATACCCCTGTTCAGGAGTACATCGATGCAAAGGTTAAGCTTGGCTTTCCAGTTCCCGTGGCTTCATTTCTCGCGGAATGGGGGCAGGCGGTAGCAGCTGGAGAGTTCACAGAGGTGACGAAAGACCTGGAGCGGCTCATTGGCCGCAAGCCGACACCATATGAAACCGATCTTGCAAAGCTTTACGCTCCTTCTTCTCTGTAGCCTGAAGCAAGCGGCATGGGTGGAGAGGAACAATCCGTCCAACGCCGCTTGCCTCCTCGTTCGCACCGTGCACAACGCTATGAGTAGAAAGCACCAGCAGAGCCCCCTCAAAAGAGCCCGTCATGCGTGAGCCGAATGGGACTTTCAGCAAATCGCCACCGGGGGGTAGATTTGCTGTTAACGGGTTCTTGTTTGAAGAGGAACGTGACCGTCCCCTGGGATTTCTTTTTGTTTACTGGAGAATGACGATGCCTGTCGAGACAGACGAGATTGAGTCAGCCGAGATGAAATACTTACGTTTCCAGGTCTCTGGTCTGCAGGCTTGTATCTGTGGCCTCTTAGCAAAGAATGAACGGCTGCGCTCAGCTCTTTCTATGGACGCTTTTCGCACTTGGACCAACCGCGACGATGCGACTACGGATCTGTGGCATCAGGCATAACCTGAAGCTAAGCCAAGGTTGGTCAGCGGTAAAGTCCTTCGTGACGAAGGCGGCAGGCACGCCATCGCAATCGATGGAGCAACTACCCGCGAATCCTCGCTTGCGAGGTCTTGCGCCATATAGGGTCAAGGAATCGTATGTATGGACAGCCTATTTGCACGTCTGCGCTGCATCGTAGCGCCTGAGCAGTATAAGAAAGAGCAATGGTTTGCTTTGGTTCTAGGCCTTCTCTGTTTGTGCATTGGTGTGTGGGCCGGGTACCAAGGAACTCCATCGAGTCGAAGCCAAGCTTTGTCGTTCTACAGTCTGGAGGCGGCACTAGCGTTCTCCGTAATCGCCCTACTGGCATTTGCCTTTTCCAGCTATCCAAAGTCTTTAAACGAGACCTGACATCTCTACTTGGCAGCTGCAAGCCAACGATATGTAAACAGGTCACTGGCCGACACTGAAGATCTTTGTTGCAGACACAGCGTTACAGTGCTGCTTCCAGAAAAAGGGATAAATGGGACTATTGGAATTTCTTTCGCAAGCCTTCATTAACTCTTTCGGCATCACGCAGCCAGACGATAAAAGCAAACATCGCGCTACGCTCTTCATTTGCGGGCTTCTGAGCCTACTTGTCCTCGTTCCCGGCTTGATGCTATGGCTCGTCTACATTCATCGACACTAGATATGAAACCCCGACCTCCCAGCGCAGCCATCACCAACCGCTTCATCAGATCTATCGAACTTAGAGAAGAGGATTGTGAACAGGCGTTCGGTAACTCGGCGATAGGGACATCAGTGTCTGATAACAATTGCACTATACATAAGGCAGGCTATCGGACCCGCTAGCATTCTGCGGAGGGCGGTTCCAAACAAGCCTCGATTTAATCATTACGCCGGTAGAGGTTGCTTGCATGATCACAAGCGTAAGCGTACGGCCTTCGAACTTGAAACTTCGGTGCTGTTCCCGATCGACTAGGTTCGGAAGGAGGGCGACTATGGGGATGTGAAGGACCTCTGAATTGCTCTCGTCCACTTCGTACCGCCCGCAGTATGCGATGTAGCCTGTGGTGAGGTCTGCGCCCTCATCTGATTTTTCACCAGCCCATGGATCAGATCCAACTGCTTCTCTATCTCGCCTCATGAGCTGAGCGGAGACAAAGCCTTCCGCTGTGTAGATCAGAAATCCCAAAGGCGCGTTCCCCAGGGGACTTACCTCTTCCGATGAACCCGTTGTCTCAGTAAAGCTTTCTAAGGTCCAAACACCCACGAAAGGTTTTCGTGCGGCTAGTACACTGTCCGTCGACATGAGAACTCCTCCAGCTTGCTTTAGCCATTCCCTATACCAGGATTTGTGGAGTTTTTGGTATGTCAGTACTCTGGAAATATAGAAGGCGTGCGCTTCCCTCGGCTTCCACGTAGACCGCAATCAAGCGAAAATGGGACTCGAACACAACCCCTCGACGCTCAGTGATCGTTTGACTCTCGCCGGTGAGCATTGCAACCGACCCGACCACTCGAACACGCTCATTCATGAGCCTGATGGATCGAAAAACTAGAGCACCGACCTGCAGGTCATTCAGAACTTCTTCCTTTGACAGGGAAGTGCCATTTGAGCGAACCAGGTTGTAATCGTCGGCATACAACGAAGCGAGAGCATCCCAATCTTGATGAAGGAGAGACTGATAGAAAACTTCCTGGTGCGTTCGCAGTACGCTAGCGGGGGTCATATCTGCTCCCGGAGGGCGGATAGTCTGTGTAGCCCTTTTCCTGGCCTCCGTAAAAGGTAGACCTGTCATACGGACTCAGCGGGCGATCGGCCGCGATACGTTTCACCAAGTCTGGATTGGAAATGAAGAGCCGGCCGAATGCGATTGCATCTGCTGTTTCCGCACGAACGGTATCGCTCGCGGAACTTGATGTGTAGGCTGCGGCTGAGATAAGAGGGCCTTCAAAGTGAGGGCGAAAGATCTTTGCGTTGTTCAGTGCGTCTTCGTGGAGGGCGTCGCCCAACCCGATCTCTGAACCGCGTCCCTCGATGAGGTGTAGATATGCCAGCGTTCGTTTATTTAGCTCCTCGACGATGGAGAGGAACAACCGCATTGGGTTGCTGTCACAGATACCGCCATACTGACCGAAGGGCGACAGGCGCACCCCCAGCCGTTCGGACCCGATTGCGGCTGTGACGCCCTCTGTGATCTCAAGAAGGAAGCGCATCCGATTGACAATGGACCCGCCGTAGGTGTCCGACCGGGTGTTTGATCCGTCTTCCAGGAACTGATCGATTAAGTGGCTGTTGGAGGCCTGTAGCTCTACTCCGTCGAAGCCTGCCTGAATAGCTTTACGGCTGGCCAGTACAAAGCTGGCGACGATTGGGGCAATTTCTTCCAACCGCAACGGCCGGGGCGTCTCAATTGGTACTTGCCGACCGTCGCTAGTAAAGCCGGGCAACGTGGGTGGAATGGCGGACGGTGCTACTGGTGCGGTGCCGTCTGGCATGAACGAAGAGTGTGAGTTTCGACCGTTATGAGCAATTTGTAGAAAGATCCGTCCGCCTTTGGAGTGAACGGCGTCGGTCACGGCCTTCCATCCATCCACTTGCGCTTGCGTGTAGATACCGGGCGCATTCGGATAGCCCTGCCCCTGTTGGCTCACTGCGGTGCCCTCAGCGATGATGAGCCCGGCCGTTGCTCGCTGCGCATAATACTCCGCATTCAAAGCTGTTGGAGCATTGCCATCGCCTGCGCGCATTCTGGTGAGAGGAGCCATGATGATGCGGTTGGGAAGCGTGATGCTTCCCAACCGCAGAGGCTCAAAAAGCGAGGGATATGGCATGGAATTCCTCTCTTATGGAAAAAGCTGATGAAGGTGAAGGTTGCAAAAACTCACTGAAGGGTGATCTCACCCATGTCAATCTTGACTAGAAGCGGCTCGGGCACGAGCTGATAGTCGCCTTCATAGGCGTAGATCCGGCGTTTGGTTGGAAAGATGATCCCGTCCACATCCCGGTAATCTGACGCATAGTTGAGCCCGGTCGCTCCGCCGAGAATGTCCACCGTGTAGTCATGGCGCCTTATCAGGCCATCCGGTCCAAAGCATGAGATCTGCTCTCGCGTGTGGCTCTTGATGCGATCCGGGAAGGTGACTTTCAATCGCCGCCACGTCTCTCCGCTCACTTCAATGGACGCAATTTCTTCGGTTTCAAATCCGGGTTGCGTGTAGAGAAAGGGCGTATTCAGGTAAGTCCAAAGCGCCTCGCCCTGGAAGTACGCGACATGAAGATCATCCCATGGAGTCTCGCGGGTCTGCCCCTCGAATGACTTCTCGGGATCGTTCCGCTCAAGAAGGACGGTGCCGTCCCGCTTCTCCATCACAAGTCGCGCTGGTGTGAAGAGGAAGCGTTTGTCCTGTCCTGGGAAGTCTGTGGTGATCCGTTCCGTTTTGGTATCCATAGTCATCACCACGTTCTTTAGATAATCGCCCTGGCTTTTCACAAACCAGATAGCGCCGGTGAGCGAAGCAGCAACCTTAACGCTGCTGATCTCGTTCCAACGTTTCAGACCGCCGTGTGCATCAACTGCTTTCTGCAATAGATCATTCATTGTCAGCTCCTGGGTTGCCGTGGTGCCGTTGCGTGCTACGCGAATGTTTAGAGCCGGCGTTAGACGGCTGAGGGATGGGGTGCTTCAAGCTGCTCATTGAAGGAAGACACAAAAGCTGCCTCGTTGGGGCCGGCCTGGTCACGAAGGAACTTGGCATGCGGGACCATGATCTCGTCCGCATCGGTCGCAAGCGCCACCATCGTTCCTTTGAGAAACTCATCAAGAGGCATCGCGCGAGGCTCCTCGCTACTGTTGAGCAACTCCGTGCGGACCCAGGGAGGAATGACTTCGAGGACACGGACCGGGGTATGCCTGAGCTTGAATCGGAGGGACTGAGCGTAGGAGTGAAGAGCGGCCTTGGTCGACGAATATACGGCAGTCATCGCCATGGGGGTGAACCCAAGGACCGACGAGACGATCAGCACCGCAGCGGATTCCTGCTTCTTGAGGTGCTCGATGAGGGCTCCTGTCATCCTTATAGGACCCATGAGATTGGTTCCAATCGTTGACGCGACCAACTCATCGTCCACGAGCGTAGAAGCGTCATCGATCAGCATGATTCCTGCATTGTTGATGAGGACATTCAAAGTCGGATATTTGGCAATCAGTTCTTCGGCAGCTCGACGTATGCTCTCCGGATCGGTCACGTCTAGCTCGACCGAATCCATTCCCGAGTTGGCTTCGAGAGTCTTTTCGAGATGTCCCTTGCGGCGGCCTGAGATGATGACCTTATTGCCTAGACGGTGAAGAGCCTCGGCAAGTCCCCGCCCGATGCCAGAGCCGCCTCCAGTGATGAAGATTACGTTCCCGTTAGTTTTCATGGTTCTCCTTTGTTCTCTGTGATTTGGTCTGGCTGGTGGTGCCTAAGCGAAAGAGGCACCGAACATCGGTAGCCCGCTCTCGGATTCAGCTTCCGTGGCCTCGTCCTGGATCACATCCCAGTGCTCGGCCAAAACTCCGTTGTCAAGGCGTACGACGTCGGCCACAATCCAGTTCCTGGGCAGTCCGTGGCCAGAAAAGCGGCCATGCAGAATCACAAGGTCGCCCTCTGCTACGGCGAAATGGTTCTCATACCTCAAAGTTTCTGGGAGTGCCTTAGTCAGAGCGAGTAGTCCCTCGCGTCCGGGGCCAATGTGTGCGCTGTGCTGGATGTAGTCAGGCGACCAGAAGCGCTCGGCTGCCTGGTAATCTCTCTTGTTGAACAGAGCGTCAAAGGCTTCGAGAACGATTGCTTTGTTGTTTGCGTGAGTGGGGAGAGTCATGATTGCTCCTTGAAAACGATTGTTCTTTCTGTGGAAGATGCCTCGTAGATCATGTCGATCATCTTGTGCATGGCGACTGCGTCCGAGAAGTCACGGGTCGTCTTACCTCCATTCACGCGATCACTTGCAAACGCTGCATAGAGCTGAGCTAGATCCTGCACGCTGGCGTCGAGTCCCGATAAGGGGATCGTGTGAAAGTGATGCGGCGTGGGTAGTTCCTTCCAGGAGCCGCCGTCCCCCTGTGCCCCACGGATAATGTCGTCATGTTTCGTGACAAAAGCTTTTTCGTTTGTGATCTGGAGGTCGCCGTCGGTGCCGGTAATGTCGATCTGAAGGCCGGTCTGATTGCACTTGCCCCCTTCGAGTTGAATCTGAAACATGGCACCGTTCTTGAGCGTACCCATGAGCATCACGCCATCAGGCGTCTCGTTAGGGAAAGACTCTCCTGTACTGCTCGTGAGCTCAGGGAACTGTGTACGGACGAGAGAGGTGATTGCGGCGGGCTGGCCGGTCGCATGGAAAAGCATGTCCATGAAGTGGCCCCCATAGATTGAAAGCACATGGGAGAAGTTGCTTGCTGGGATTGTCCAGTCGAGTGACGCCGATCGAACCGGGCCAAAGCCCGCCATGCTGACATGCATCCGAACGGACCGAAGCCGGCCGACATAACCTTCCGAGAGGAGTCCGCGGAGATGGAGGGCACTGGCTCCAAGCGTTCGCTGAAGTCCCACAAGGTGCCTGACTCCGCGTTCTTCTGCTAGCCGGAGAAGCTCTCTGGAGTCCTGCGTGTTCGTGGTAAGTGGCCATTCGCAGTAGACATCCTTTCCCGCCAGGATCGCTGCCTTCACGATTGCTGCATGTTCTGGAGCGGGGGGAAGCACAACAACCAGGTCCACCGCAGGGTCTTCTACGAGTTGTTGCATATCGCCGTAGACATACGGAATCTCGAAGGTTTTTCCGATCTCCCTGGCTTTCTCCAGGCTTCTGCTCGACACAGCAACAATTTCGTATTCTGGGAACAGTTTGAGCGCGGGGATGTGGCCGTATCGCGCCCAATTGCCAACCCCGACCAGACCTACCCGGATTTTGCTTTGTACCGCCATTTCACACCTCATTCGGTTGTGCGTGTTCAGTAACGAAAGCGGTCAGCATAGGTTCTGGCAAAGTCCGCCAGGCTCCGGGGCGCGCGGCCCGTTAGCTCAGGAAAGTTATCGAAGGTCGCATCGGCACCGATGTCCTTGCCGTTTGTAAAATCGGTGTAGCTGTCGAAGACGCACTTCATATAAGCCGGCTCCGCCCCTGCGGCAAGCACGTTCTGAAGGAACTCGGACGGCGGCTGCGGTTCATACGAGAACGGCTGTCCAAGGACACTTGTAAAGATCTCTGCAAGTTCGTAGTAGGTCGTCGCCTCATAGCCCATGCGGTAGGTCTTGCCAGCATGTTTCTTCGGATGGGAGAGACACACTGCTGCGACGGCAGCAACGTCTTCACAATCAACCCAACTCAACCGTGCGGCTCCAACATAATGTTTGATCACTCCCTGCCGCACGTAACTCTCGCCACCATAGCCAAGCAGGTTTTGCATAAAGATTTCAGGCCGAAGGTGCGTGAACGCAATGCCGGACCATTCGATATATCGCTCGATGAACTGGTGCCAGCCGTAATGAGCGACACGCGTGTCGTCATCGCCGCAAGCACCCAGGTGAACGATCTGTTGAACCCCTGCCCGCTTCGCACTGTTTACCAAGTCCTTACTCTGGCGCAACATATCGATCGTGTAGCCAGTTGCCATGAAAATGCGATCGATGCCTTCTAACGCCGGGGCGAATGTTTCAATCCTGTCGAGATCGAACTCAACAACCTCGACTCCCAGGTGTTTTGCCTTCGCTGGTGTCCGAGCTGCCGCGATGACCTCGACGCTCTGATCCGCTACGAGCAGCGGCACGAGAGCACCACCGACCTGACCTGTAGCTCCTAATACCAGCACTCTTGCTTTTGTCTTCATAGGACCTCGGAGATATCGAAAGGAGGCAAGAAGCCGCCATCCCCGCAAGGAGGCGGCATCTGCGACGGCTAGGGGAGCTGCTAGTTGTTGATCGTTTCGGCGGCCAGAGCGATGATGTCCGCCACGGCTTCTGGCTTGGACATGAAGGGACAATGGCTCGAAGAAACGGACCGAATGGTAGCGTTCATGCGTTTGGCCAGGAATTCCTGGGCTGGCGGCGGAATCATCTGATCCTCAGTGCAGACGAGGTACCAGGAAGGAATCGTCTTCCAGGCGGGAATCCCTTCCTTCCCTCCGAAAGCAGCGAGCGCCAGCGGTTTCTGAACTGCCGCCATGACAGCAGCTTCGTCGGCAGTTGCGTCCCCGGCGAACGACTTGTGAAAGGTCTCACGGTCGATCCAGAGGAACCCATGAGCATCTGGCTGAATGGAAGTAGAACCCGGCGACGGAGGACCTTGGTTGGCGAGCGACTCAAGGCTCTCGCCTTCATCAAGGCCGAACGCAGTAATGTATACGAGTGCTTTCACCTGCGGAGTGGTCGTGGCCGCACCTGTGATCACGGCGCCTCCGTAGGAGTGCCCCACCAGGATGGTAGGTTCGGAATGGTCAGAAAGCAGGCGTCGGGTCACTTCGATGTCGTTCTCAAGCGATGTGAGCGGGATTTGTGCGGCGTTCACGGTGTACCCTTTCGCCTGCAGCAAGAGGATGACCTTGCTCCAGCACGAACCGTCTGCCCAAGCTCCGTGTACTAGCATGATATTTGCTTTCTTAGTCATAAAAATCTCCAAGGTTTGCTTGTGAATGAGGAAACGTCTCTCGCGAAATGCCGCTCAGACAGCTGCAGCAACAGCGGCATAGACCGGATAATCGGTGTAGCCAACTTCGTCGAATGTGTAAAAGGTTGAGCGATCGTAAGGCGTTAGCTCCAGGTGCTCGGCAACACGCTTAGGGAGATCGGGATTCGACACGAAATGGCGTCCGAACGCTACTGCGTCGAGGATTCCATCAGAGACGACTCGCTCGGCCGTGTCTGGCTCGAAGCCCCCGGCAGCAATCATCTTGCCTTTGAACAACGGACGAAGACGCTCTGCCGCAAGACCACCGGCCGTCTGTACGTCGTCACTCCCGGAGACCCGGGGCTCAATCAGATGCAGGTAGGCAAGACCAAACTCATTCAGATCTTTAGCGACGTGTGCGAAGAGAGCGTCTGGATTGCTGTCGGACATACCGTTCCAAGTTCCCCAGGGTCCGATACGAACGGCAACTCGATCTGCTCCCCATACCGAAATCAACGCACGTACGATCTCCGACAGCATCCGCGTGCGATTCTCAAGCGAACCGCCGTATTCATCGGTTCTCTTATTGCTTCCGTCCTGCAAGAACTGATCCACCAAGTATCCATTGGCGGCATGTAGTTCAACCCCGTCAAATCCGACGGACATCGCATGCTCAGCCGCTTCACGGTAGTCCTCAACGATTCCGGCTATTTCATCCACCGCTAGGGCACGATGGGGGGATGGCTGAACCCAGCCTCCAGGGATAGATACAAGATGGTTGGGGTTTTCCCAATACTTAGAGTCGACAGAAGCCGACACTGGGGTGGCTCCGCCAGTCATGGACGTATGGGAGGAGCGACCGCTGTGCCACAATTGCGCGACCATAAGGCCGCCTTTGGCATGGACGGCACCCACCACCTTCTTCCACCCCTCAACTTGGGTATCGGAGTAAAGCCCCGGGGCACCGAGCCAACCACGGCTGGTCAACGAAATGTTCGTCGCCTCCGTGATAATGAGTCCGCCGTCCGATGCACGTTGTTCGTAATACTCACGCATCAGATCACCTGGAACGGAATCAGGCTGAACTGAACGCGAACGGGTAAGAGGCGCCATGATGACGCGGTGCTTCAATCGCAGAGCCCCAAGTGCCGTCGGTGTGAAAAGAGCGTTGCTAGCCTTCATCAGTCTGTCTCCTCTTTGCGTTCTAAAAGTCGCTGCTTGGAAAGGTGTGCTTTCAGTTGCAAGCCTAGGTGCAAATATCTATGTGGCAAAGACCAGATTGGGCCGCTGAACGTGGGCCCTTTTGGGCTAATGTTCGCTTAGCTGCGGTCTCAGTACAAATCCATGTCTGAAGCTTTGCGGACTATCTAACCGCGCGAGACAGTCACTCTTCGACGCCCGAACCACAGTGCGTCAAGCGAATAGGCACCGGGTCCCAGCAACAGAACGGCTATGATAAGCAGCACTCCGAGAACACAGCAGGGAAGGCCACCGAACCCTGTCTCCCACGCGACGGTCATTTGCAAAGCTAATGCCGCTGCACAAGCAAACGGTGTCATCAGCCCCGCGACTAGGAAGCCTGCGACCGGCCAAAGGACGAAAAAGACCCAGTTCGGGACCGTTCCTCCAACGCAGAGAGCGTAACCTACTACCATCGCTGTTGCGCAAAGACGCAAGAGAATCAATCCGGCACCCGGCGGTCCAGCCGGAAACATCGTGAATAGTCTTTGCACTTTCAGAGTTCAGCAGGTTTTGCCTACGGCTTGAAGACCCTAAATGAAGGGACAACTGTAGCCATTTTGAGCCCCTATCGACAGCGCCAAATAGAGAGTATTGTTCTTGCATCTCCGTCTCTAAAGGATCGAATTGCGTTCATCCTCCGTTAGCCTGAAGTTTGCGGTTTGTCGACAGAGGCGCGGTCGCGCTGATTGCCTCGACCTTCGTTGTCTTGGGCGCAGCTTCTCATGCGTTACGCCGTCCGAGCTGGATGCATCGCGTGGTTGGTAAAAAACTGTCTATCGGGGCTCAGCCCAATGTCTGACCCACAGCCAATCCGGGTTCTCGTTGTTGACGATCATCCGATGATGAGAGCCGGGCTGCGCGGCGAAATTGACGCTCAAATAGATATGCATGTTGTTGCCGAGGCATCAGACGGCAGGGAAGCGATTGAACTCTTCCATATACATCGTCCTGATGTCACGCTTATGGATGTGCGTATGCCGGGGCTAGGCGGGATCGACGCTATTGAGATCTTGCGAAAGGATTTCCCGAATGCGCGATTTGTAATTCTTACGACGGCAGCCGGAGATGTTGTTGCGCTTCGAGCATTCAAGGCGGGTGCCGTGGGCTACCTGCTGAAGAACCTGTTGCGCACCGAACTAGTCGATACGATTCGCGTAGTTCACTCAGGACGTCGAAGAATCCCGCCAGACGTTGCTCGGGAGATGGCAGAACACGCTGCAGATGACTCCTTGTCGTCGAGAGAAATCGATGTGCTCCGTTCTATTTCTCAAGGCCAAGCTAACAAGATCATCGCATCGGAGCTTGGTATCTCTGAGAACACAGTCAAAAACCACGTGAAGAGCATTCTTTCGAAGTTGGACGCCAACGATCGCACCGATGCCGCGATCATTGCAATTCGCCGTGGTTACATCGAGATGTAAGACTTGGTGGCTCTATTGAGCCATCTGCTTATGGTCGGATTGAGACTGTCGAAATGGACGGACCTGCCTTACCTTCAGCACAGGATGGGATGCAGCACACGAGAACACGCCGTGATGCAGGTCCTCCACAGTGAAAGGGACACCCTCATGAACTTACGACGTAATCTCCTTGCGGCATTCCTGTGCGCTCCTCTCGTTTCTCTCACCGTCCCCGTCACCGGCCTGTCGCAGGTGCCATCCAAAGAGCCAATCAAGAACGTGGTTCTAGTGCATGGAGCATGGGCAGATGGCTCAAGCTGGCTGAAGATCCTCCCGCTTCTTGAGGCAGAGGGTTTGCACGTCGTCTGTGCTCAGATCCCACTCACCTCCTTTGCAGATGATGTTGCAGCCACAAAGCGGATCATTGATGCGCAGGAGGGTCCTGTGCTACTTGTCGGCCACTCCTACGGAGGAGCGGTTATCACAGAAGCTGGCAACGACCCCAAGGTGGCTGGACTCGTCTATGTCGCCGCCTTCGCTCCAGATCAGGGAGAATCAGCCGGTAGCCTCGGGAAACCCTACGGAGCAACGCCGGGCGTAGGCGAGCTTCGCCCGTTGGCGGATGGGTTTCTCGTGCTCACAGACAAAGGCATCCTGGAAGATTTTGCGCCCGATGTTGCTCTCGCAGACCGTACATTGATGATTGCGACCCAAGTTCCAACGCAAGGTGCTGCCTTGGGAGCCCCCATCACAACTGCTGCCTGGCGTACAAAGCCATCTTGGTTTGTCGTGGCTGCAAATGATCGAATGATCGCACCGGAGCAAGAACGAGTGACGGCTAAGAGAATGAATGCTAAAACTTTGACTCTCTCGACAAGTCACGTTCCGATGATTTCAAAGCCACATGAAGTAGCCGACTTCATCACTAACGCGGCATCAGCGAAGTCCAGTCCGACTCCTCCAGGTACCCTGTAGGAAGTCCTGCTTTCAAACAGGAGGGGGAGCGCCTTATGCCTCAGACAGAGGCGCACCCTTCGAATCACCTCCAAGTTAATCACTCGAACCGGGAGCATGGCAATGCTAATTGGTACAGATCCGATTGAAGCTGAAATCGTTTATCTGCAATCGAGGATTTGCACCTTGGAGCAATGCATCTGTGAGTTGTTGGTGAAGAATGAACTCCTGCGATCAACCCTCTCCCGCGATGCTTTTCTGAGCTGGGTCAATAGGCCGCAAAGCTAAAGCTTCGCTGGATCTGTAAAGTGATCCTGTTATCACAGCGGGTCGTAGTCCAGGGCGGTGCGTAATGTGGGAACCGCCATACTCCGGCTTCCAAAGACTGCCGCCCTGGAAATAGCGATTCATGCTGCTCAGCTTTCCAGCCTCCGCTCGGGCTTCCTTTTGACCGCTGTAGCTGACCGAATCGCGCGGTCTGCACCAGAACCATTCTGTATAGTCGGTGGAGAAAGGCTAATCGCCGAAATGTGCCAACCCTAACGCGCAATCCTCACCCTCCGTCAAATTGCTTCATCTGTCTCTTGTGATCATTTATCCATTACTGCCTGTTCAGCAGAGGGTTCGAGGACGATAGATGGCGATAAGAAACTTCTTGCCTGCTAGATAATGTATGAAGATCATTTCGCATCTCCGGCAAATAAAGGGCCGAAGCATAGGAAGCTGTCTTTGCTTTATCGTTGTGCTGCTTTGCGCGCAGGTTGTGCGGGCGGAATATCCAGATTCAAGTGAGTATCCCCTCCGGAACAAGTACATTCGCTCTGAATTGACCGTTGAGCAAGGTTTACCCGACAACGTCGTGAATGCGATCGCACAGACCGAAAATGGGTTGCTGTGGATCGGAACGGGTACCGGCCTTGCAAGCTTTGATGGTGTTGCGTTTCACCCGCTTCGATTGAAGGTCGAGGGGTCTGCATCCGCTGGCGCTGTTAACGCTCTTCTCCGGGCTTCTAACGGAGATCTATGGGTTGGCACTGACGCCGGTGCGACAGTTCTTCCGAAGGCTGCTCAAGACCACATCGATCCAGGCACGTTGAAGTTGCTTCGTACGGCAGCAGGGGTCTCAGAGGACGTCCAAGTCATCTTTGAAACTCGGAATAGAGATATTTTTGTTGGAGGCAAGCACGGACTCTATCTTTATTCCGGGAAGGTGCTGGTTCCACTTCTGGAGAACGTATACGTCAACAGGATCAGCCAAGCGGCTGACGGACACCTTTACATTGTGACAAGCGACGGATTAATTGAAGTTGCGGGAAAGACGAGGATCCCGGCTACCGTGACGGCCGAGCAACTTGGGGTTCAACCTGACCAGGTCTTTGAAGTTCACCAAGGGAGTGATGGTACCGTTTGGTACGGCACGCATGCCGGCATTAGGCGTCAGTGTAATGGTCTTGTCTCGTCGCTGACGCCAAGTCATGTGGGAAATACGGCGACGAACCACATCTATGAGGATTCCCAAGGCCACATATGGGTCGGCACCGGCATCGGTTTGTACCTGGTTAGTGGAACTCGGTTAGAGAATCTGGATACTCTAGACCTTCCCCGATCAATCTATGTCACCGAATCTGGCGATGTGTGGTTGGGAACGAATGGGAACGGACTTTGGCACTACAAACCACGAGCAATCCGCGTTTATACCAAGAAGGATGGGTTGCCGAACGATCAGCCGATGGCCCTTCTTGCGCGTCCTGATGGACAGCTATTTGTCGGGAGCAACTGCGGCTTTTCCATCTTCGACGGGAAGCGTTTTCACAAGTACTTCGAGAAGGACGGTCTCACCAATACCTGTGTCTGGTCTCTTGCACAAGACTCTAAAGACAATGTGTGGATCGGGACGTATGGAGGTGGGCTGTTCAAATTCACGAACGGGCACTTCACTCAATTCTCCAAGACCGACGGACTCCCTGATACGGTGGTCACGAAGATTCTTGTTGCGCACGATGATTCGTTATGGATTGCGACTCCTAACGGCGTTAGCCACATGCAAGGTAAGAAATTTCACAACTACGGACGTGCGGAAGGCTTATCCAGTGATCACGTGCTCGACATCCACGAGGATAAGGCAGATACAATCTGGGTCGCTTCGCCACAGGGCATCGATCACTTGGTCAAAGAGCGTTTTCAGCGCCTTGACCTAACCCTGACCGCAGGCGATGGACCTCCCTCTCGATTCGTCGAGGACGGAAGGAGCAACCTTTATATTGCTGGCTCTCGATACGGATTGAGCAGGCTGGAAAATGGTCAGCTCAAAACGATCTTCGACAGTCTGAATGTGAACGGGATGATCGAACTGCCTGACTCTCAGCTCTGGTGTAGTAGCCGGTACGGCATCTACAGGCTGCCTGTTGAATCGATAACGAAACGATTGACTAGCCCTGAGTCGCCGCTTGATTATCGTTGGATAAATACCAGTGATGGCCTTCTTTCAAGCCAAACAAGTGCGGGATCTCCGAA
Source organism: Granulicella arctica (assembly GCF_025685605.1). Taxonomy (NCBI): domain Bacteria; kingdom Pseudomonadati; phylum Acidobacteriota; class Terriglobia; order Terriglobales; family Acidobacteriaceae; genus Granulicella; species Granulicella arctica. Next base: position 35,868 of record NZ_JAGTUT010000001.1, on the reverse strand, counting down.
CATCGTTCGGACTACGGACGGTAAGGTCTGGGTAGCCACCGTGAAAGGCCTAGCCGAGCTTGATGTGACCAAATGGCCTAGGGCAACACAAAAACCCATCATCTTTATTCCAGAAATCACTGTCGAGGGCATTGACGTTCCTGTGGGTCAAAGTCTCACGCTGTCGCCGGGAGCACACCGCACTGAGATCACAATGGCGGCTGTGGACCTTGATGCACCGGATACTATTCGCATGCAGTACCGTCTCGAAGGAGTCGACTCAAGATGGCAAAATACAACCGCTTCTCGGACCGCGGTCTACACAACGATTCCACCAGGTACACATCGATTCTTGGTGCGTTCGACGAACAGTGATGGCGTCTGGGGCAAATCTGACTTTGCCTATGACGTCCAGCAACAAGCATTCCTCTATGAACGTTTGTGGTTTCGCCTGCTCTTGGCAGGCATGGCACTTTTTGCAATAACTGCTCTGTATCTATTCCGCGTAAACGTCCTTGTAAACCAGGCACGATTGGTACTTGAGGAACGAATGCGGGAACGGGAGAGAATTGCCCGAGATCTTCACGACACGTTCTTCCAAGGAATACAAGGCCTTTTACTTCGCTTCAACACTGGGACCACACAGCTCAGGCAAGACGAACCCGCGCGGGCCATTTTTGAGGAGGCTTTGCAGCAATCGGATGGCGTGATGCTGGAGGGACGAGAACTCGTGCTCGATCTGCGAAGTCCTACGCGAGATACGAATGATCTCTCCGAGGCGCTCGCCGAAGTGGCACTTTCGTTGCGCAAGCTCGGCAACGTCACCTTCCGTTCAATATGCAATGGTTCGATACAGGCCCTCCATCCAATTATTTTTGAAGAGGCGTACCGCATAGGTAAGGAAGCGCTCACCAACGGATTTCGGCATGCGGAGGCCAGCGAGATGGAGACCGAGATCAATTTTGATAGGAGTGAGTTCCGACTTCGGATACGTGATAACGGGATCGGCCTGGACAGAACGATCCTGGGCGATGGCTTCCGCGAAGGGCATTGGGGTTTGCCTGGAATGAGGGAGCGGGCTGCAAAGATCGGCGGCAGGCTGGAAATTTGGAGTAGGACAGGACTTGGAACCGAAATAGAGTTGCGGATTCCGGCTTCAGTCGCATACCGATTAAGACGGAAGCCAGTACGAAGTCGTTTAGCGGCTTTCCTTCGACTTGGCTAGCCACTACCCAGTAGGGGCTTTCTGCATCAACTCCTTGGCCGCGGTGTTTCCCGCTACTATTTCAACCATGCTGCGACGACCGTGTCGAAGAGCTCGTTTCCGAAACGAATCTCATTCTTGACGCGAGATCTGCAGGTGAGATAAGACTCAACCCGTCGTGCTTGTCGGAGTAGAAGGCGGTAGGGCAACGTGAGCTGGTTACCCACGTATCGTTGTTCACGATGGCACAAGATATCGGTGAGCTGAGGCTGCAGGAATTGAGAGATTGGCTCCTCACTACCTTCGTCGCACCTGTGGCCGCCTGTGCCATGCTGCCGGCGGCGAGCTGTAGCAGATCCAGTTCCTGCCCGGCCATCGGTCGGCAGAAACGACGGAACGTTATCTCGGCTCACGCCAGCGCCTCGGCCGTCAACCACAAGATTGGCTTGGAACCAGATTCGGGAGGGCCATAGGCGAAGTTGCAGAAAATACCGACTTTGCTGGAGCTTGCCTCAGCGCTGCCATCGGAGCAGAACGTCAGTGACCTCGGATAGGCTCACGTTGAACCACCGAGACCCATCAGACGCTTCAATCCAAATCCCATTCACAACCTCATTGAGAAGTTGTTAGTTGCTAGGCTGGGGCAATCTCCAGGTTCAACCCGCGTCAATCCGGACAAAGCGCGTCGAGCGGCCTCAAGTTCTGCTTTCGATAGACCAGTGCGTGTTTGCACCTCAGTGGCTGTTAGGTATGGACCAACAACAATCAACCCGATGCACTGCTGAACGACTTCGAGGTCCGAACGAGTGAGGTCAGAGAAAGCCATGCCATGACAATAGCGGATCGTTCTTGCCGATTACACCGACTTTCGAGGAAGTCCAGCGGTGCCTAGTTGATTGCGCTAGACTCGCAACGATATTGAAGATCAAGATCATGATGAGGAGGCCAGCATCTTGATGACATTCGCTTTGATCGCCCCGCTCACTGGCCCGGTTCTTTTGGTTTTTCGTCTGGCGGCTGGCGCGGCGGTATGCGCCTGTTTGTGCGGCTCCACCAGTCGAAAATGGCGCGACGTGATCTCCGGGGATTTGTATCGACTACGAGGCATGAAGCGGACTGGCGCTCCAGCATCCCTTAGAACTCATTGCTTGAGCTTGCTTTTCTGGTGCTATGCCTTCTTCCTGAGTTTTCAATCTGCCGATTGGGCAGATCGTTCTTTTTGGAGAATCGCTCCTTTTATCGCGTTCGCGCTCTGCGGAATGGCTTCTTCCTGGGACGATGTGAGGCGTTATGACGGCTCCCACTGATGCGGCGTGCTCCCTCAAAACGGCGTTTTCGGCAATAACGGCCGGAGTTGCCGAAAACACCGACTTTCGAGGAACTTGGGAACGCGTCGTCGCTCTAAAGCGTATTGCTGAATTATGTGCAAAAAGATCCTCCTAGTTCTGACTGGATTGCTAGGTGCGTCCAGCTTCCTCATGCAACCTGCCTACACCCAGACGGCCCCGATGATTGTCGGGACTTGGTTCGGAAGCATTGTCATCACCAGTATCAACGGTAAGATCAGCCACGACACTGCAGTGCTTATCATCGAGAAATCTGGCTCTCAGATTATCGGCGGCATGGGGAGGACGATCGATCAGTTGACGCCATGGACTGAGGGAGCTCTTGAGAACAGCCATCTCAAGTTTCATCTCGATGCTGCGGGCGGCCTGAATGTCAGTCTGGCTCTAGCCGGGGAACACCTAGCGGGTACCGCAGCCGGCTCAGGAATCAAAGCACAAGTCGACCTTAGACCGGCGCCTGGGCTTATGCCGCACCAACGTCTCGAACAGGAGATTATGTCGGTTGACCGGCAACTCTACGAGTCATTTGGTAACTGTGATGTCGCTGGCTATGCCAGCTTCCTCAGCAACAATCTCGAGTTCTATCAGGACCGTACGGGGGAGACCGGATATGAGCAGAACTTGAAGGCTCTCAAGGATCGCTGTGCTGAGGGCATCCGCCTGCGTAGAGAACTTGATCCGAACTCGCTGGTAGTGAACTCGGCACCTGGATTTGGCGCGATACAGGCGGGCATCCAACGGTTCTATTCCCGAACTCAGGACGGACAAGAGCACCTGGATGCAACAGCAAGCTTCACTACTATTTGGAGCAAAGAGAGCGGGTACTGGAAGCTGGTACGCGTCATCAGCTACGACCACCACTAGTCCTACGCGTTCCAAGTCGACCACAATCACATCCGTCGCCGAAGAACTGACTGCAACGGTGGCCCGTTTATTCTTATCGCTGAAAAACGGGGTTTTCGGAACTTGGTCCGGGTGGGACCGCCGAAATGTCGTCAACCGATAAAGATTATTAGAGAGGTTCCTTACCGCGCTTTATATGGTCACGACCTCGTTCGTCTGAATGAGCGGCTGGACGTTGGTGAAGTTCGGGATGTCGGCAAACACTGCGGCACCTTTCCCGATTGCATCTGCAGGTGCGCGGGTGAGAGGAAGGTTAGTGTTCCGATGAGTTCATAGGCGGGTGGGGAGCCGTCTAGAGCGGCCATTCCCTGCATGAGCTCGATGCGTTCGAGGCCCAAGCCACCCCACGATGATTGAACCAGCGATATGTGTTTCCGGGTGTAGTACTCATGGTCAAAATGAGAGGAGGCGCTCTTAGGATAGAGAACAGACACGATTATCATGCAGGAGATTATACGAGGCTACTTTAGTCGAGAGGCGTCGCATTCGCGGAGTCTATTCCGGTCGAGCTTTCTGAAAACACCGACTTTGCAGGAACTCCGCCAGGGTCAGTAAACACAATGGCGTTTATAGGGACTTGGGCATGAACTTCGCGGAACCCGTGCGCTCTCCATTCCGTATACGCTTGCAGCAATCCCTACTCATTTGCTCCGTAGAACTCTTCTGAGAGGCAACAATGCCATCCTGCAACGATGAGAATGGGACGAGTGGTCTGAGCCCGAGGCAAGCTGCTCTGGTCGCGGGGATCACCTACCTGCTGAATCCGGTGACCTTCGCTGAAGCCTATGTCATGCCGCGGTTGATATCCGCAGACCCGGTAGAGACCCTAAGGAACCTAACGGCTCACCCACACCTCTTTTCTGCAGCTGTGCTTTCGTACGTCGTCAGCGCGGTTGGCGACGTTGTGATGGCGTGGGCTCTCTACGTATTGCTGCGGCCCATCGATCGTGCTCTGGCGATGCTCGGGTCCGTACTGCAACTTGTGTATGCGGCGGCGTGGCTGTCCGCGCTTTCAAACCTCGGCCTGATTTACCGTCTGGTGGCCGTTCCCGCCTATGCGCGGCATACCTCTACAGGCGGACTTCCAACGCAGATTGCCGAACTTCTCGGAGCCTACCACTCCGGATGGGGTCTGTCGTTAGTCCTCTTCGGCTTGCATCTCGTGGTGACCGGATGGCTAATTGCTCAATCGTTTTATCTTCCGCGATGGATTGGCTGGCTCCTCTTCCTGGCCGGTTGGGCGTGGGTTGTCGACAGCGTCGCCCTCTACTTTGTACCGGAACCACATCTTTCCTTCCTCAAGGTTATCTTCGCTGCGGAACTGATCTTTATGGTTTGGCTGCTCGGGTGGGGATGGCGCATTACGGAGCCATCAATCGTGGCAAAGGAGCGGCAATGACGCAACGTACCGAGGGTAAATTGGCGGGCTATGCATATCTCGCTTACATCGTCTTCGCAATGTCCGCAGCGATCCTTTCTAGAAAGACCACAGCCGGGGGGACACCTCACAGATGCTGTCCACCCTGCGCAGCACGATTGCTCTCGCGCAGGTCACCGTCCTTCTCGACCTGCTGCAGATTATCTGTGCCGTCGTGCTGGCTGTGACCTTGTACCGGCTCTCCCGGACGGTCGACGCCACCCTCGCCTTGCTTGCCATGGCATTCCGTTTCGGCGAAGGGCTCGCCGGCTTTGTGCCGCTCTTGGGCAAACTGGCGCTGATGAAGCTGGCAACTGCCTCGACCCCCCTGTGCGTGAGTAGCGCCGTGTGTCTCGCAGTCGCGGGTGAGATCTTCAACCGACCGGATGACCTTTTTGGTCAGTTCTGCTTTGTTATAGGTGGCTTCCTTTTCGCCTACCTTCTACTCGCGGGACGGCTGATTCCTCGTTGGATGGCTTGGACCGGTGTCATCGCGATAGGGCTGCAGTTGGTTTGTGTGCCTATGTACGTAGCCACTCTCCTGCCGGGAAGAGTCGTGAACTGGCTTTGGTTCCCGATCCTGCTGTACGAGGTCCCTCTTGGGGTGTGGTTGATCCGCAAGGGCGTTCGTGCAGTAGCATGAAACATTAGTACCGTGATGTCGGCCTGTCGAAGTGATTACTCAACGGGCGAGAGCGGCATTTCTCAGGACGAATAATTGCTCTCCTAAGCGGGTTTATTCGTTTCCGTATGCAACTGCGGGGTACCATTTCCCCCGTCCCTGGGGTGTCAGATCCATCGTGTCCCACACTGGAGTCAGCAAATCGATCCCACGTTCCTTGATCTCAGGCGACATCCGGGGGTGCGCCGTGTAGAAGTGTCGCATCACGCCTCCTTTCTCTTTCGTAAACACGGAGATAGTAGAGTCCTGAGTTCCCTCCACGTCCTCGCTGCCTAAATCGAATTTGAAAATACTCGACGCCGCGCTCAGCAGGCGCAGATGATTCGATCCGCGTGTGCGCGCAAACTCGCGAATCTCCTTCAGGTCCGCAGCCATCACGACCGCAAAATCGATGCTCTGGGCCAGGTGACGGGCCACTCCATTGAATCCATCGACCCACAGGGTGCACATGGGGCAAGGTGTCTTCTGCTTCTTGCCATACATCATGTGGTAAATCACGAGTGGACGTTCCTCCTTTCTTAACGCCCTCCGCATCGCAGCCACTCGCTCCTGCTGTTCCATCAACGCAATTTCGGCCAGACGCAGTTCCTCACGTCGAGCCAGATATTCTTTTGGCTCATTCGTGAGGTTCGTCTCACGGTAGCTTCCCTCAATGAATTGATGAACCACGACTGACCTCCACGTGAACGATCGGGTGATTGCAATGATTCAAACAATTGGATGCATCGAATGAAGGATAAGCCCGCCGTGGTACTCAGGTCACAACAACCCCGTTCTGAGAAAAAAAGCGCCTTGCTGACATGAGAAGCGCTTGAAATGATCGACCTTACTACCGATATGTCGGCTTATCGCCAGTGATCAGTACATTCCCGCTAAACGGGGTTTTAAGCAAGAACGATGACAAGGGAAGCACCGCGCTCTCAGAGATTTAGATGCTGCTTAGTAGACCGATTTGGGTGATGCACCGCTCAATGGCTTGCGCCTGTGCCTCAAGCATCGCGATCGATGTGGCATGACGGCTGAGGTCAGAGAGTTCGAGTCGACGAGCTTCCGCGCGGAACCTGTCGCTGTCTGCAGTCCACGTTGTTAGGAGTTCGCTGAGTTGTTCTTGAGTGGCCATGCCGAATTGCATCGTGTTGGCACCCGATAGTAATGTCTCTGTGGGCGCCGGATAGAAATGTCAGTATAGGTCCTTCTGATAAGTCGTAGTAGTCGGTGCGGTGGGCATGTGTGAAATCGCTGCACTTGCTGTGGTCACTGCCGTCGATCTGGATCAACTCGCCATAGCTCTCGCGTCGCGGGCGGGGCAGGTGGAAGCTTTTGCGCTCCTTGCGGGACTGCCAGAGGCCTTCCTCCAACATCCACGATCAGAGGGTCTCGCGCACAACCTGGATCTCATGCTTCGCAAGCAGAACTTCAGTCGCCAACGTCGGCCCGAAGTCAGTGTACTTCGACTTGACGAGATCGAGCACGTACTCACGAACGCCAGCGCTCATGCTGTGGTTCGAGGACTGACCTCGACCCTTATGGATCAGCCCGCCGCCACCGTCCTCTAGAAACCGGATCAGCAGCCGGTTGACCTGGCGAGCGGTGATGGCCAGCACGACCGCAGCCGAAGCTACCGTCCGCCGGCCAGACAGCACTTCCTTCAAAACCTCGATGCGCCGTACGTCCCGTTCACTCATCAGCACCCATTCCATAAACATCCGTCTCCCAGGCCAGACCTAGGGGAGTACTTGGGACATTTCTATCGGGCTACGGTAGGACATTTCTATCCGGCGCTAATACCTTGACTACACATAAGTTCTATTATCGGACTTGTCCCTTGCGATGAACAGCTCTGCGTACCTTCGAGACTCAATTTGGCAATCAGTGAGAACGTTCTTTGCCCCCGTCCGCGGAACTGATGACTTCGTCGAACGAAGCATTTGCGCCTTCTGCCTGATTGCAATGCGAGGCGCCGAGAATCGTGTCAACACTGTAGGCGAGAGACCTAGTCAACGATGGCCAGAAAGACGGAACAGCCACCACAACAGCCATTGGCCTAATGCGCGCTCTAGGTTGTGACGACGCGATGCCGCAACTTATTTATTCTACGTTAGTTATTGGTGGACGCGGTAGGGATCGAACCTACGACCAGTCGATTAAGAGTCGAATGCTCTACCAACTGAGCTACGCGTCCATTTGAGTTACGCACCCTGCAATTTAAGGGGTCGATAAAGACAATATCGGTCGCGATTAGCGACGAATCGTGCATCCATCCACCCCCTAAGAATAGCATAGTTCGCCGGCCATGAGCAGGTCTGAACGTTCTCTCTATCCTACGAAGTCAACCTTGGCGCGATGCGGAATAACTCCGCGCTCATAGCCCATGTCGAGCAACTTACGAATGGCTTCTTTTCCATCTTCACCGTAGTTCAATGTCCGCTCGTTGACATACATGCCCACAAAGCGGTTCGCAAGTGCAGGGTCGAGGTCACGCGCAAATTGCATCGCATACTCGAGTGCCGCCTCACGATTATCCAGCGCGTGCTGAATGCTGTCGCGCAAGGCATTTGTGGTAATCGTCATCACTTCATTGCCCAGCGAGCGACGTATGGCATTGCCTCCAAGTGGGAGCGGCAAACCGGTCTGCTCTTTCCACCAAACACCCAGGTCGAGGATCTTAACGAGCCCATCGCTGGCGTACGTAAGCTGCCCCTCGTGAATGATCAAGCCAGCGTCGAACTCTCCTGCAACAACGGCGGGAATGATCTGGTCGAAGGGAACAGTCACGGTCTCGATGCCGGGTGCAAAAAGCTTGAGCGTCAGATACGCCGTTGTAAGTGTGCCTGGAACCGCGATGCGGAGCTTCTTCACATCATCAAGACTGATCTTGCGTGGCGCCACAATCATCGGACCGTAGTCCTCGCCGACACTGCCTCCACACGCCATCAGAGTGTAGTTGTCCTGCAGGTATGGATAAGCATGGAACGAGATGGCCGTTACATCATAGAACTGCTCATCGATAGCTTTATGGTTCAGAGTCTCAATGTCGGTTAGAACATGAGTGAACTTATAGCCGGGAACCCTGACCTTATTGGTGGCAAGTCCGTAGAACATGAATGCGTCATCAGAATCGGGGCTATGGGCGATGCTGATCTCTTGAATAGCGGTGCTTGAGGCTGTCATTGTTCTAATATCCTTCGGTGGCGCGGTTGAGAGATTGTGCGATTAGTGCAGTCGAGAACGAGCAAGCTACGATCGCTGCCAGCGGCGCATCGTGCTGTACAAGGTGGCGGCTGCCGCGATCTTTACGATCTCTCCTGGCAGGAAGGGAGCTACTGCAAGGTGCCAGGCGGCGCTGAGATTGAGGTGCAGTAGTGTTGCAAGCCATCCCGCGCCACAGGTGAAGACAATCGCAATTGCAATAATGCCGGCAGCCAATCCTCGTACCAGGGGGGATGAAACGAGTTTCAAGTTCCGTACGAGCCATCCAGCAGCAAGGGCAGCCAGCGGATAGGAGAACAGGTAACCAGCCGTCGGTCCGAGCAACTGGGCGATGCCTCCCGGACCTTGCGGTGTAAAGACCGGCAGGCCCATTGCACCCTCAGCAAGGTAGAGGACCATCGCAGCAAAGGCGGTGACTGGACCGAGTGTCATGCCGATGATCAGAACGGCGAAGGGCGTAAGAGTCAGCGGTACTGGAGAGAAGGGAAGTGGCAGCGAGATGTGTGCTGCGAGCGCCATCAGCCCGGTGGCTGCGACGGCGAAGGCTGCCTTGCCAGCGAGTGAGTCTGCGAAGGAGTTTGCGCTGACAACTGAATCGAGATTAGTGCTAAGCGTGGATTGCATGGGAACGCCCTTTCTGTGTGCTCAGGAACGCGCTGCAGTTTGCGTTTCACGAGATGACGCATGACGTGCAGACCCGAAGTTTCCTGTGGAAGGAGTCTGGCGAAACGGCTTGTTTGAAGGTCCGGAAGACTGGAGGGCTCTGCGGATGGACAGCGCAGCCCATAGCAGGGTCGTAAAGCAGAGTACCGAAATAGCAATCATGATTCGCATAGCGCTATCTCAAGGATAACAACTTCGCGCTGTGCCGTGCGGAGGAATCGGGATCGCACCGAAACAAGGCCGCAGCTTTGAAGCTGAGGCCAAATTCGAAAGAGCATACACAGGTTGATTCCTTTACGTTTTTGTCCAGCTTTACGCTTGACGCGGGTGAAGGATCACGCTGTACTCATCCTTGATGGCTCAGGTAATCAAAACTCACACTCACCGCGGAATGTCCGCACGTCTCGTCCGTGTATGCGAACAGATCTACACAGGGCGTCGCAGGGTCGCTACAGGCGCCGCCGCAGTGCTTGCTGTTGCCTTGGGATACCACGTGATCTTCGGCCAGAATGGCCTGACCGCTTATGAGCAGAAGCGTCAGAACGCAGTCCGACTGGATAAAGAGCTCGGCTCCCTGCGCCAGGAGAACGATCTCCTCAAAGGCCACGTAGATCGCTTGCAGACCGATCCGAGTGCGATTGAACATCAGGCCCGCGAAGAGTTGCACTACGCGCGGCCTGGCGAAGTTATCTACACGCTTCCAACCACACCTGCCCAGGCAGGATCAGCACCTGTTTCTCCACCACCCAGCAATTAGCAATCGTCTATGGGGTCGCGCTGGCCGGTGCGTCAGCGGCATGATTTTTATGGATGTGCTTGCGAATATCCGGGTAGAACTCGATGAGCAGGGCGCCAAACGATCCCTCTGCCGTGACCACAAGTCCCTGCTCAATCGTTAGACCAAAGCCGCGATCCGCTGCCGGGTAGTAAAGATTTGAAATTCCACCTGATGCCAGGTTCCCAAGCAGATTGGAGTAATTCGGCTGTTTCTTGCCGTTATCGCCCCTGCAAACGACTGAGGTGCTTAGCGAATAGAGGAATCGCTTCTTAAAGCTTCCAGTCCCCATACGGTAATATCGCGCATCCTGATGCAGGATGGCGGGAAAGACGCCATTGCCAAGAATAGCCCCTGTAAATTGGTCCGCGTAACTCGATCCAAACCGCTTCCCATAGCCCTCCGCACCCTGCCCATAGCCATGGCGGAATCCGTCAGGATCGATCGTGCTGTGAGAATCGGTTGCCTGACCGTAGCCTGACGTAAATAGCGCCAGACCGAACTGGTAGGGATCAATCGCCCCGCGAAAGGAAGCACGAATCTTCTGACGTCCGCTGAGAGGCAGAGCCGTCCCGTTTAGAACAGCATTGAAGTTCGGTACGACACCCGCCATTCGCTGGTGTAACTGCTGCTGTAGCTGCTCTTCGGATTCCTTACGGCGCTCTTCGTCTGTCAACGGTTTCTGCGTATCTGGAGATGGAGGCTGCTGGGGAACGGCCTGCGAGGATGAATCCTGATCGAATGTGTTCGCTGAGAGGAGAGGGTCCAACTGCGGACGTGGTGCATCCGGCAGGATAGGAAGCGTAAGCCGGGCTGACTCCTGTGCCGAGAGCCCTGAGGCGAAAAGCAGCGAAGCGGCCAGTGCGGCCGAGAGAAACAGAGAGCGGGAAATAGCTAGAGTCACGGAGTTAAGTTTACCTGAATTAGCATTTAGAACATCCAGACAGGAAGCTCACGCGCTATGCCTGTATGAATATTCTGACGCGCACTCCGCCTTTGGCCGATCATCGAATAACGTACGGCACGTCAGAATCTCAGTTTGGCGATCTGTGGTTGCCTTCAATGTCGAATCAGGGGTCGCAAGGTCGATCTCCGGTAGTCGTCTTCTTTCACGGCGGATGGTGGCAGTCCACCTATGATCTCAACTACGGTGGACATCTCTGCGCCGCGCTCAAGGCGGAAGGAATTTCGGTCTGGTCCGTCGAATATCGGAGGGTCGGCTCAAGCGGAGGCGGATGGCCGACAACCTTTCAGGACGCCGCCGCGGGCTTCGACCACCTCGCTGCCCTCGCCGAAAGCTATCCCCTGGACCTGTCTCGCGTCATAGCAATGGGCCATTCCGCTGGGGCGCACCTGGCCTTCTGGCTCGCAGGCCGGCACCACATTGAACCGCACAGCCCGATCTACAATCCTCAACCTCGCGTCGGGCTCCATGGTCTCATCTCGCTTGCAGGAGCAGTCGATCTGCGACTCACGATCGACCTTGCTGGCTACTTCAGCTTCGCTCACGATAAGCAGGAGGTCTTCAGCCTTATGGGAGAAGGTCCGCGTTACGCCGACGATCGTTACCGCGCGGGCAATCCGGGGGACCTGCTTCCCCTTTCGACACAACAGGTGCTCATTCAGGGTACCGACGACGGTCAGATCCCAGCGGAGCTACCCGCGCGGTGGGCACAGTTGGCGCGAAGACAAGGCGACGAGGTCACGATTCACATGGTCCCATCCGCAGGCCACTTCGATGTTGTCGACCCACAAAGCGCGGTTTGGCCGGTTATCCGTCATACAGTGCGGGCCATGTTGCTTCTGTAGAAGATATGCATCTCGCATGCGCATCGAAAGAGGTGACCCGCTGATCGCTCAAGCTTCGGGTCACGGTAAGTCGAAAGGACTGCATGGATTTCGAACTGGAAAAGCTGACAGCGCGTGAAACGTACAACCTGATGATCGGGCTGATTGCCCCACGGCCAATTGCGCTGGTAACGAGTAGGAATGAGGATGGAGGCCTCAATGCTGCACCCTTCAGCGCCTATAACTACCTCTGCACTGATCCACCAATCGTTGGGATTGGCGCAATGGATCGGCCGGGCGGCGGCTTCATCCCCAAAGACACTGCACGCAATATCCGACGCACTGGTGAGTTCGTCATCAACGTCGTCACTGAAGACCTGATGCACCAGATGAATATCTGCGCGACAGACTTCCCACCCGACGTCAGCGAGATCGACATGGCCGGTCTTACCACCTTGCCTTCGAAACACATCAGTGTTCCCCGACTTGCGCAGGCACATGCCGCCATGGAGTGTGTGGAGTTCACTACGCTCGAGATTGGCCGCTCTCGGATCATCCTCGGCAAGATTGTCGCAATGTATATAGAAGATCGATTCGTAGACCCGGCTGGACCGTATGTTCTTTCAGAGGACCTGCATGCGGTCGGGCGAATGAACGGTCAAGGCGCATATGTAAAAACGCGCGACGCCTTCATCCATCTCCCAAGAATTTCTTACGAGGACTGGCAAAAGAGTAAGTAGGCACTCATGCAGAAGGGCCTTCAATGATCGAAGGCCCTTCTGCAAACAGACACATCACAACCTTATGGATTAGTAGGTGTCTGTGGGGTGCCGGCAACAGTGCTGAACGGAGCCAGCAGGAAGTTGACCCCATTGAGTGTTCCGTTCCCGAGAACCCGGTTGTAGCCTTTTGGTGTGGTGCTGTAGAGCCCGTTGAATCCTGGGATATTGCCCTTGAAGACGTTGATGGGCAAGCCAAGGTTCTGCAGCAACGCGAGCGTATAGATGTAGTAGTTCTCGTTGCCGAGTCGTTGGCCTTGCCGTTGAATGTTCAGCGCCGTAAGTCCGGCAAAGTCCGGTGCCGCCGCGCTCGTACCGATTGCGCCGAAGTATTGGCCGCCGATTGTCATGTAGTCGAAGCTATCCTCTGGGTTGCAGGTGCCAAGAACGCCAGCAGGGCAGCCGCCCATGTGGAGTGCGACATCTGGAACCGTCCGGAAGTTGGCATTACCGGTGTCGGTGAAGATCTGGAACAGCGGCTTCGGAAAGAGAATGCTGTCGCCGCCGCCCGAACCCCAGTAGCTGCCCGTCGCGGTTGTGCCGTAGAAGATGTCGCTCACCAGCGGCTCAGCAGTGGCGTTCTCGCGAACATAGATTGAACTGAGATCCCCAAGGAAGCCGAGGAAGGTTGTAACCAGGTTCGTGCCGCCAACGCCCGTAACATGGGGGCTCGAGGCGGGGAACTGCGCTCCAGCCTCAACTGCGCCGCAGGCAGTAGCCGTCGGATCGAAGCAGGATGCGGGGAATGAAGCGAGCGCGCCGGAGTCGCCCGAGGATGCAATGAACGTGATCCCCTGGGCATTACCCTGCGCCATCAGGTCATCTTCCTCCTGCAGCAGATTCGTCTGGTCTTCACCGCTGTTGTAGTCAGCCGTGTAAAAAGCTTCTGCAGCGCCGAAGGACATGCTGACCACGTCAGTCTTGTTGTCCGTGACAATTTGCGAGAGTCCATCGATGATGTAGTTATCGGCGAGGCTAGGAAGGTTGTAGAGAAGTACCTTTGCATCCGGAGCCATACCGCCACTCTGCTGTAGATCGAGGTGCGTCTCGAAGGAAGCGGTTGCGTCGAACGGTGCTCCACCATCCACGGGAATGGTCGTGTAGCTCGGCGTCGTGAGCTTCTCCTCCGAGAAGTACGCATCCATATCAGCCTGGTTGAAATCTCCAGTGCTTAGAATGCCAATCGTCACGCCCTTGCCCGTGTAATTCTTGTAGCTCGGAAAGCTGTATGCCTGCTTCAAATCGTCAAAGAAGTATCCGCCAGTGATTCCTGTCCGGCTCTGAGGAACGACCTTCGGGTGGGAGTGCGTCCGCATGCGAACTGTTCCGGAAAGCCCGGTTATGACGGCATTTGTGCTTAGCAGGGCCGCAGGCTTGGTCATCGGCTGTGCTGCAGCTACCACGGTCCTGCCATTGCTGAAGGTCCCCTGTTTTAGAACAGTGCCGAGAGCCTGTTCAGTAGACGTCGCCGATCCCGTGACATGGATGCGATGCGCGGTCATGACGCTCGTTTGCAAACCATAGCTCTTCAACTGACTTTGAATCGCATTGACCTGCGCTGGCGTCGCAGCATAGCGGCTGTTGAACTGTGCCGGAGTCAGCCATTTGTGGTACTTAGCCGAACTGGCATCGTTTAGATCGTGCAGATCCTTTTCAAGCTGAACGCGATTTTGCACGGGGAGATAGACATCAAAAGCAACCGGCTGTGATGCCGCGACACGATCCTTGAGGACGGCTCTCTCGGCAGCGTAAGTACTACTCGATAAAATGCCTAAGCTCAGCGCAGCCAGGCTTAGAACGGCGGATGATGTAGAGCGTGTCATAAAGACCTCGAAAGTTCAGGTGCAGAGCAGTGAAAGTGTCTGAGAGGGCAGGGCTCAGCTAACTGGCCTAGTAACGTTACTAACGTAACCTAAAATGAAGTACTAGGGCGGATAGTAGCACGGCGTACCATCATTGGCGATGAGTTTATTTTTCGCAGCAGGCTCGCCCACCACCGAAATGTCGTCGGAAGAGATCCGGGGCAATCTTTTTTCCGCGCTCGACAACCTGGGTCACCGCGAAAAGGTCATGATTGTGCCTCCTGACTTCACCCGGATGCACTCGCAGAGTGGCGTCCTGACGGAGTTGGCTGCCGAATTCTACGACGAGTACCTTACCGACGTGCTTCCCGCCCTCGGTACCCATAAGCCAATGACTGACCATGAGATTGCCACCATGTTTGGCAACACTCCACGGTCGCTCTTCCGTGTCCACGACTGGCGGAACGACATCGTCACCCTGGGCGAAGTCCCGTCAACCTTTATGCACGAGGTCAGCGAGGGCAAGCTCGACTACCCCTGGCCAGCGCAGGTCAATCGCCTCCTGCGCGATGGCGGTCACGATCTCATCCTCTCGATCGGGCAGGTTGTTCCCCACGAAGTGGTCGGCATGGCGAACGGCAACAAGAACATCTTCATCGGAACTGGCGGAGCCATGGGCATCCATCGCTCCCACTTCCTTGGTGCCGTCTACGGCATGGAGCGCATGATGGGCCGTGCGGACACGCCAGTCCGCCGCGTCCTGAACTATGCAAGCAAGCACTTTGGCCATGAACTCCCGCAGGTGGTCTATGTCCAGACAGTTGTCAGCAAGAATACCGCTGGAAAACTCGTCATCCGTGGCATGTACGTAGGAGACGACGCGGAGTGTTTCGAGCATGCCGCCCGACTCAGCCTCAAGGTGAACTTCCAGATGATGGATCGCGAGATCAAGAAGGCGGTTGTCTTCCTCGACCCACACGAGTTTCGCAGCACCTGGCTCGGGAACAAGAGCATCTATCGAACCCGCATGGCTCTCGCCGACGACGCAGAGTTGATCGTCCTTGCGCCGGGTGTACACGAGTTCGGCGAAGATGCTGCTATTGATAAGCTAATTCGAAAATATGGCTACTGTGGCACCCCAGCCACGCTGGACGCCGTGAAGCAGGATGCCGACCTGGCCGCCAATCTCAGCGCAGCCGCGCATCTAATCCACGGCTCAAGCGAAGGCCGCTTCACCATTCGTTACTGCCCCGGTCACCTCACCCGCGATGAGATCGAGAGTGTCCACTTTCAGTACGGCGATCTCGCTCAATATATGGCGAAGTACAGCCCCGCACTCCTTAACGATGGCTGGAACCGTGTCGATGGCGAGGAGATCTTCTACATCTCCAACCCCGGTCTGGGCTTGTGGGCCTACGAAGGCCGGTTTAAGGATTAGCTGCTCTCGCAGTTTGCCGCTCACGATCGCAAGTCGGTATGCTTGGTCGACGGAGAGAACAGTAGTCTCCAGGAAAGTGGTGTCTTGTGATGTCTGTTGGATTGAAGATTCCCCGATTCTCAATCGGGGTAGGTGATCGCTTTGCTCATCAGGCAAAGGCCCAGCTTGCCGCCTGCCAGTTGGCTGCAGAGGCAGGTATTGAAGTGGTTCCCGTCTGGAACAAGTCCAATCGTGAGCATACGATCATTGGCTCCGAGCCAGCACAGACCCGCACCGCGGCAGACGCAGCCATCAAAGAACTTGGGTGGACCAGCCCCTACTTCCTCGATGCCGACCACATCAACCTCAAGACGGTCGAGCGCTTCCTGGCCCCCTGCGACTTCTTCACCCTCGACGTAGCCGACCTCATCGGCCAGCCTGCAAAGCCAGAGGACGTTACAACCTTCATCACAAGGCATCCTGAGCTGCTCGGCACCGTCACCATCCCCAACACGTCCGAACCTTTTCAAACCGATCGATCGTTTGTAGAATCCGTAGCCAACAAGTTCCTCGCCGCCGTCCAACATGCCGGCGAGATCTACCGTCTCCTCGTCGAGAGAAAAGGCGAAGGAAATTTTGTCGCCGAGATCTCCATGGACGAGACCGACTCCCCCCAGACACCGATCGAACTGCTCATCATCCTTGCCGCAATCGCCGACGAGAAGATCCCCATCCAGACCATTGCGCCCAAGTTCACCGGCCGCTTCAACAAGGGTGTAGATTACGTGGGCGACGTCGCGCAATTCACCAAAGAATTTGAGGAAGACCTGGCAGCCATCGCCTTTGCCATCAAAACCTACGGCCTGCCCGAGAACCTCAAACTAAGCGTCCACTCCGGCTCTGACAAGTTCTCGATCTACAAAGCCATCCACGAAAGTGTCAAGAAGTTCGGCGCCGGCGTCCACCTCAAAACCGCCGGAACCACATGGCTCGAGGAGCTTATCGGACTCGCCGAAGCGGGCGGCTCCGGCCTCGTCATCGCGAAAGAGGTCTACGCCGAGGCATACGCGCACGCCGCCGAACTCTGCGCCCCTTACGCCACCGTGATCGATATCGACGCCGCGAAGCTACCGACGCCCGAGCTTGTAGATGCCTGGACGAGCGAGCAGTTCACCTCCGCCCTCCGCCACGATCAGGCGAACACCGCCTACAACCCAAGCTTCCGCCAACTTCTTCATGTTGGCTTCAAGGTTGCAGCGAAGATGGGCTCCCGATACCTTGATGCCCTGGAGACCAATGAGCAGATCGTTGCGCAGAACGTCACGACGAACCTCTTCGAGCGCCACATCAAACCAGTGTTTCTAGGGCTCTGACCATGATCGTCATCCTTATGGGGGTAAGCGGCTCGGGTAAGACAACGATCGGTGAACTTCTCGCTCAGCACGCCGGAATTGTCTTCGCCGACGCCGACGACTACCATTCCGCTGCGAACAAGCAGAAGATGGCGGCTGGCCATGCCTTGACCGATGAAGATCGCCAGCCGTGGTTCGAGACCCTGCATTCCTTGCTGAAGGGCTGGTTCGACTCTGGCACCGGAGGCGTCCTCGCCTGCTCTGCTCTCAAGGAAAAGTACCGGGCCGCATTGATGGATGGCATTCCGCCAGCCATCATCCGCCTCGTGTCACTTGAACTCTCGAAGGAACAGATCGCCGAGCGCCTCAAGAAACGCCATCACGAGTTTATGAATCCAGCCCTTCTGGATAGCCAGTTCGCCACCCTTGAAGTGCCTGAAAATGCCCTCCACGTCCTCAACGACCGTACCCCCGAAGAGGTCGTCCAGGAGATCATGACTTCGCTTCACCTAAGTAACGAGAAGAGGACGTAACCATGTCGCACCCCTTGTTTGATCTGCATGGAAAGACCGCAGTCGTTGTTGGCGGAACCTCTGGTATCGGCCTCGCCATGGCCATCGGTCTCGCTGAAGCAGGAGCCGACGTGGTTGCTAGCTCCCGCCGCGCCGAGCAGGTCGATGAAGCCGCAAACGCCATTGAGTCCAGAGGTGTCCGCTCGCTGCGACTCACCTCGGACGTAGGAGATCGCTCCTCACTTGAAGCGCTTCTAGCTGGAACGCTCAAGGTATTCGGCAAGGTCGACATACTTATCAATTGCGCTGGCAAGATCAAGCGAGCTCCGACGGTCGACTTTCCCGAAGAGACCTGGAACGACATCATGGACACCAATGTGACCGGGACTCTCCGGGCTTGTCAGATCTTCGGCAAGCATATGTTGGAACGGGGCTATGGGCGCATTATCAACATCGCCTCACTCAACACCTTTGTCTCGCTCAAAGAGGTCACCGCCTACGCTGCCAGTAAGGCGGCAGTGGGCGCACTCACCAAGTCGCTCGCCGTTGAGTGGAGCGCCCTCGGCGTCACCGTCAACGCCATCGCACCCGGAGTCTTCCGCACCGCGCTCAACGCAGAACTGCTCGATAAGAGCGAGCGCGGCAAAGAACTCAGGATGCGGACACCCATGGGCAGGTTCGGCAAAACAGAGGAGTTGGTGGGATCGGCGATCTTCCTGGCAAGTGATGCGTCCGCCTTCGTCTCAGGCGAAATCCTCGTGGTAGATGGCGGCTTCCTTGCCAGCGGCGTCAACCAGTAAACAAGCCGTGCCTAGCGCACCGTGGAACGGTTATGGCCCAGATGCGCGTTCATGCTCTCTGGCTCGCCCGGCCTCCGCATCAGGATCGCCACGTTCGGCGGAACAATCGTCAGGAGCAGCAGGAAGATCCCGACCACCTCGGAGATGTGCAGTGAGTCAACACTTCGGAAGTACAACGCCAGGCAAATCGCACCGACAAACGACAGAATGACTACGACCATCGCGACTGTTTTCGCCCAGGGCTTTCGATCAAAGGGAAGCATGGTGACACCTCTTTGCTACGCGCCCAAACAATATACTCGCGTACTCATGAGATGCAAGCGTTAGACAAACAGAACAGGAAACCCTGGTAACTTGCCCTGTTTAGCCAAGCCATTTTGGGTTCTGGGCGGTCCCATCAAAGTGTGACGTCGTCTTGAAAAGCTCAAACTTACCTTCACTCGCGGCCACCTTCGTCCGGCCCAGCAGACTTGCTACCTCGGTCTGACTCATTGGCTTGAACGTCCTCGCCGCCTCCAGCGCCTGATCAAGAATATCCATTCGGTCGATTCCGGTAATCACCACGGAGACAGGCTGCGTCAACCCGTAGTGCAGAGCTTCAATCGGCTTGACGGTGTTGCTGCTCAGAATGAAGTTGTCTCCAAACGTCTTCATCGCCAGCACCCCAATCCCTTGCTTCAGCGCAACCGGCATTACCTCGTGAGTGAACGAACGGAAATGAGCATCCATCACATTGACCGGCATCTGCACCGTATCGAAGTGGAAGCCATGCTTCTGAGCCATTTCCAGCATGCGCAGGTGAACTGAAGGATCTTTGTGACCCGTAAACCCGATGTACCGAATCTTGCCAGCCTGCCGAGCAGCAACAGCCGCCTCAAGCGCTCCATCTACCGCAAAGATCCGGTCAGGATCTTCCATCCGGATCACCTCGTGAAACTGCACCAGGTCGATCACGTCCGTTTGCAGACGCCCCATTGACTGCTCCAACTGCTTGTTATACTCCGACTTCGTCCGACCATCGATCTTCGTCATCAGGAAGACCTTATCGCGGTAGCCATTCCGTAGGGCCTGGCCCATGCGCACCTCGCTGGTGCCATCGTTATAGTCCCAGCAGTTATCCATAAACGTGATGCCACGGTCGATCGCGGTGTGGATCAGCTTGATCGATTCGTCAGGATTCTCCTGCTTTCCGATATGGAAGCCGCCCATCCCGATCGCCGACACTTTTTCGCCTGTCGTCCCAAGCTGCCGGTAGACCATGTCGGGCGACTGTGGCCGCGCAACTGCGTTCAGCGTACGTGCCGGTGCCTGTGCTTCAGCCGAGGCAGTCGCTCCTGTTACTGCCGCGACGCCAGCTACTGTGGCCGATTTCAGAAAGTCCCTGCGCTCCATGCTCTTCTCCCATGTCCGTCGTTTTGCGAGATTGGATGCAACCGAAACGTCCTGCGCTACCTGTGTGCTGCCCGCGCAATCAAGGTCGCCGTATAAGCCGCGCCAAAACCGTTGTCGATATTGACGACGGTCACATTTGGCGAGCAGGAGTTCAGCATACCCAACAGCGCCGCCGCACCCCCAAACGAGGCTCCATACCCCACGCTCGTTGGCACAGCGATCACCGGGACAGCCACCAAACCGCCGACGACAGAAGGCAAGGCACCCTCCATCCCCGCACATACGATCACCACATCGACAGCCGTAAGTGCGTCCCGCTGTGCCAGTAAACGATGAATGCCCGCCACCCCCACGTCGTAGAGACGCGTCACGATAGTCCCAAAGACTTCAGCCGTAATCGCAGCCTCCTCCGCAAACGGCAGATCGCTGGTTCCCGCACAAACCACCGCGATCGTCCCCTTCGAAGCCTCGGCAGTAGAGGTTCTAAGCGTAATGATCCGTGCCACAGCCTCATAACTCGCCGCAGGAACAAGCGCTCGCACCCCCTCAAACGCCTCCATCGAAGCCCGCGTGGCAATCACGTCGGTGCCTGCCGCTGCCATCCGGGCGAAGATCTCAGCTGTCTGCTCCGGCGTCTTCCCGGCGGCGAAGATCACCTCCGGCAGCCCGCTTCGGAGGCTACGATGGTGGTCGATCTTCGCGTACCCTAAGTCTTCAAACGGCAGATTAGCTAGACGCGCTGAAGCCTCATCCGGCGTTATCGTGCCTCGCTGAACCTCAGCCAGCAGAGTGAGCAGGGAACTCGGATTCATCGCGCCTTCCCGTTCAAGTAAGCTGCTGTAGCCGCTTGGATCACCTGCTTCACCGGAACCTTATGTGCCGTAGCCGCACTCCGGCAATCCTCAAACTCTGGCGCGGCATTCAATTCCTCGCCCCGCAGTGAGCCCACCTTGATCCGTATCTCCCCAAATTCCGTCGTGACGCTAACAAAAGAGCGATCAAGACACGACCGATGCTCCCGATGAGCGCGTATGCCCAGCGTCGTCGTCTCGCGCAACAGCAATCTCTCCAGCGCAGGGGCATGCATCTCGTCCGCGAGCACAGTCAGCAGCGTCCCCATCCGCCCCTTCTTCATCTGTACCGCTGTACACATTACGTCGAGAGCACCCAGCGCCAGCGCCGTCTCCGTCACATGGGCCAGTATCTGCGGGCTCAGATCATCGAGTGCTGTCTCCAGCACCATCACCGTGTCCGAGGCGCCGCTTTGCAGAGACTTCTCATCAGCCTCCCCTACGCTCAGCCGTAACACATTCGGAAATCCCGCCGGATTCCGCGATCCTGCGCCATACCCGATCTTCTCTACCTGCATTGCTGGCTGCTGCCCAAAGCTGCACTCCAGCGCACGCACTAAGGCCGCACCCGTAGGCGTCACCAACTCCATCTGCACCGTTGCCGAGTAGGTCGGAATACCCTTCAAGAGATCTGCCGTAGCAGGCGCAGGCACGGGGAAGCGCCCATGCGCACAATCCACCATACCGCCCCCGACATTCAATGGACTGCAATGCCACCGATCCACGCCCAGCGCATGAATGCCAGCGGAAGCCGCCACGATGTCGACGATCGCATCCACCGCCCCCACCTCGTGGAAGTGAATCTGCTCTACCGGCACATCGTGAATCTTCGCCTCGGACGCCCCCAGCAACTCAAACGCTCGTATCGCCAGGCTCTTCACCGGCGCAGCCAACGCAGCTGACTGGATTAACCCTCGAATCACCGTGAGCGAGCGTCCATGACTATGCTGATGCGTGTGTTCATCATCATGCGTATGTGCGTGGCCGATCTTATGCTCATGCTGCGTCCGAGGATGATGCTGATGCGTGTGTCCATCGTCATGGTCATGAGTGTGTGCCTTAGCAACCTTCGGTGCATCTTCGGCCAGCCGCTCACCCTCAAGCACATGCACCTTCGTACAAGAGATTCCACTTCGGTCAACCGTCTCCACCCGAAGCGAAGCTCCCAGCCCAAGAGCCGCAGTCGCCGTGTGAAGTACCTGCGGATCAACCCCCGCATCGATCAACGCACCAAGAAACATATCGCCGCTAATACCGGCGAAGCAGTCGAGATAAGCAATACGCATGAGCCGCAACATCCTTCTAGAAGCTTGATCAAAGAGCCGAGCTAATCGCCGAAACTGGCAGCACATCGTTCATCGAACCCGATCGATACCCCTGCATATCCAGCGTGACATAAAGAAAACCAACAGCCCGTATAGCCACCGTCATCCGATCCAACATCACCAGATCAAGCGCACCCGCCAACTCCTCCCGGGCAATCTCGACTCGAGCCAGGTCCCCATGGTGACGCACGCGTACCTGACGAAAGCCCAATCGGTGCAGCGCCTCTTCCGCCAACTCCACCTGGCCCAGGGTCTCGCGCGTAACCGCCCGTCCGTACTCCACCCGCGACGCCAGGCAGGCCGAAGCAGGCTTGTCCCAGATGCGCAATCCAGCCTGCTGCGCCAGTATGCGAATCTCCGCCTTCGTCAACTGAGCCGTGACCAGCGGAGCGACCGCATGATGCATTGCCGCCGCCTGCTGACCGGGTCGAAACTCTCCCTGATCATCCAGGTTCATCCCATACGCGAGGTGCGCAAACCCACGTACCGCCCGGAACGCCTCCATCTGTGTAAACAGCTCATCCTTGCAGTGGAAACATCGCTGGCCATCATTCCGCTGATAATCAGGATTTTCCAACTCATGCGTGCTCAGAATATGGGTCGGAATACCCTTGCTAGCCGTAAACTCCAGCGCTGCCGCTAACTCCGTACGCGGCAGTGAGGCAGAATCAGCGATCACCGCCAGCACCCGCTCCCCGAGTGCCTCATGCGCCGCATGCGCCAGGAACGCCGAATCCGTCCCACCCGAGTAAGCCACCAACACCGAGCCAAGCTCTTCCAGGGTTCTGTGAAGCAGCGCGGATTTAGCCATCAAATTCATGTGCATTCGATTGTAGGTCAGATGAGGCAGGCAGGATTTTGGGTGCTCTCCAGGTAAAGCAAAAAGGGGAGAGACTCGAACCCTCCGAGACTCTCCCCTTACTTCAGCGGCCGTTAGCGATGACCGCCGCCACCACCACCGCCACCGTGCATACCACCGCCGCCACCCCCACCGAAGCCGCCACCACCACCTCCGTGGAAGCCGCCGCCACCAGCACCTGCAGCATGCGCGCCGGCTACACCACCACGATTTCCGTAGCCACCGCGACCACCGTAGCCACCACGATACCCACCGTACCCACCACGATAGCCGCCGTAGATAAATCCACCCCCATAGACGTAATACGGGGAGTAGAAGCCATACCCAAACGGGCTGAAGAAGAAATCATCACCGCCGGGAAGCCATGTGTAGCCATAGTCAGCCTGGTTCCAAGCCCATCCTGGGGCATATCCCCCGCCACCGTACGACGATGCAAGATCAACGTTCGACTCACCAAGATACGACGATCGCAGACTGCTCCAGTTGTAGAGCGGATCCGTAGCTGACGTCTTATCCTTGTTGAACCCGACCGGCTTCACAACCTCGCCGACCAGGGTTAACTGCTTACCACCCTTTACGTCGATCGCCTTCTCGTTCGTCTTAGGCACGAGACTGGTAAACACGGCAGCCTTGCCGTCATAAACCCGAACTGTATTCGCAGTAGCGTCGAACTCGTACAAACCCGGCTTCAGCAACTGCGCCTGTCCGTTCGTCAAATCGACCAACAGGTTGTTCTGCTTGTAGATCTGATCCACCTCAACACTCGCCCGACCCTGCGAGAGTTGCACCTCGGTATGCATCAGGTCCGGCGAAATCATCTTGACCGTGCTGTTGTTATCGAGTCGCAAAAACACACCCGGCGTCAGCAGTATTTCCACCTTCCCAGCCGCGGTAGCCAGATACTGTCCCGGTTGAAGCTCCGCATGACCGACAGAACGTGGAGAAAGTTGATGACCTTCGAGCGAGGCCTGTCCTTCGATATAGTTGAGAGTCCCTGGGCGGGCTGGGTTAGCTCCTTGCCCGAAGGCAGGAACCAACATAGTCGCCAGGGTGAGCATAAGAGTTACATTCGGCCTTGGCATCTTGGAACCTCTGCATAAGTAGATGGTTCTAAAGGAAAAACGTCACATTCTGGCCGAATAACGGACATGTTCAAGCTCCGCGTCTTTGTTCTGTAATTCCTCTTCTCAAACTCGCAACTTCTCCCAAAGATCCGGGTCTACTGGAACTCCTAGCCGAAGATTCTCCTCACGCAGGAACAGCGTCTGCTCCCCCGGATAGCGCACCGCCTTCCCTGCATCCACACGCGCCGACTCTCTCACCGACGCCAGTATCCCATCGGCGATCCGCTCAAACTCCTCCACGCCAGCAAAGCTCGAAGGATCGATTGCCAGAAAAAACTGCGACACGCCGGCCTCCCGTTGCGGATCGCTTGAGATCTCATGCGTAGCCTGCCCGCCGGAGAGCATCGCCGCAAAGAGATCCAGCATGATCGCCAGCCCCGAGCCCTTCCAGTACCCGATCGGCAGCGCTCGCTGCGTCGCCTCAATCGCCACCGCATCCCGCGTCAGTTCACCTGCTGCGTCATAACCTCCCGCCACAGGAAGTTCTTCGCCGCGCTTGATGTAGCCTGCCAACGCTCCATACGAAAACTGAGACATCGCCATATCCAGCACCACCGGGCCATCCCGACGCGGCACCGCAAGCACCAGCGGATTGTTTCCCAGCGCTGCGTTCGTCCCGCCCCACGCCGGCAGGTTCGGCATCGCATTCGTCCAGCACACGCCGAAGACACCCGCCTCCGCAGCAAGCCAGCCGTAGGTCCCTCCACGCATCCAGTGCGTTGTATGGGCCAGCGCCACCGCCCCCATTCCATGTACCCGCGAAAGCTCAATCGCTCGGTTCATACACGAGTGGGCATTGAGATTTCCCGGCCCGAAGTGCCCCTCCCAACGCTCCAGCGCCCCAAACGCTCCGACCCGCTCAGCCTCCGCATGGACGTTGATGCTTCCGTTCTTGACCATCGTCGTAAACCGCGGAAAGCGATTCAGGCCATGGCTGTAGACGCCATCACGCGTCGTTTCTGCAAACAGACGCGCACAGAGCGCTGCTCGCTCTCCAGCCAGTCCAAGGTCAAGCATCGCCCTGTGCAGGGCCGCATAGAGGTCGTCAAACGGGATACGGATCATCCTCTTAGAATCTGTCCAAACTCCTTTTTTGTCTCTGCTTCTTTTTGCTGGTTGGATATTAGGCCCGACCTCCGAGGTTCAGCGAACCAAGCCTGCATGGCTCGCTGATTCAAGTTGAGACTTCCGGCATGGTAAAGTCGTCCAGAAATCCTACTCTTAGCACCGTGGTGACCCTGTGACTGTCGTCGTACCTTCCGCTGTTCCCAAAATGCTCTCGCCCGGACTGCTGGGCAAGTTTCGCGATGCCACAGCAGCCGCCTACGAAGCCCAGAAAGACAGCCGTATTCTCTGGCGTCTGGCCGAACTTGATCGTGCTCTCGGCGACCTCAAGGCAGCCGGAGAGGCCTTCGCCACCTACGCTGATCTCCATCCCGAAGAGATCAGCGCAAAGGTGATGCGGGATCTCATGCAGGGAACCACCACAACTCCTGTGAGCGACGCTGACGGCGTGGTGCCCTTCGTCCTCGTTCACAATCTCGCGCCGGACGAAGAACTCGTCAAGATTCGCAAAGCAATCGAGGATCGACGTGACCGATTCGCCGTCGCCACCGTCGGCCACAACGAAAAACAGCGTGTCGATGTCAACGCCCGTGCTGCAGTCTACGTTCGCGCGGACGATCAGTTCCGCGAGATGACCCGCGAGTTCTTCTGGAACCATATCCGTGCGCAAAATGTCGTTGAACGGCTTGGCCTCGAACTTATCTCGGAAATCAAGGATGAGGTCGAAGCAATCGCCTATGCCTCAGGTGGGAAATACACGCTCCACCGCGATAACGCCCCAAGCGTCGACAACGGGCGCGTCCTGACAGTCGTCTGGTTTATCCACGACGAGCCGAAAGGCTTCACGGGCGGCGACCTGCTGCTTCACGACGAACCCCCGCTCGGCCAGGGTTTCACCCGCATCATTCCCAGAAGGAACTGTGCTGTTTTCTTTCCGTCGGACCGCCTCCACGAGGTCACACCCGTCGAGTCAAGCGCTGAGGATGTTCTCTCGAGCCGCGTCGTCCTCAACGGCTGGTTCCACAAGAAGTAGCTCTAAGACTTGTCCTCCGCTGCCTTCTTCGACGCCTCGAAGGCGTGGGTCGAGTGTTCATGGGCCTGCCGCGACATCTCGTGTGCAGTAAGGTGATCGCCCTTGCCGTGCGCTGTTGCGGCTGCGGTGTGCGCGTGCGCGGCAGTCAGGTGAAGCTCCTGCGCTCTCTGGTGATTGTCAAACGACATGCGTGTGTTCCTCTACTCCATCAGATGCACTTCTCAGGAGCGCGGACGATCAATCCAAAGCAATGGCTGGCTAATCGGGAACGTCCGCTCGATCTCCGGCACGATTGGGTCGGGATTCAGCGTCTTCCAAAGCTCGGCATACTCCGGCCGAATATACGCCTTCGCCGCAAAGAGCAGGCTCGGATTTCTGACCGGAAGATCGTCAAAATGCGTTAGATCGGCTCGATATGGCCACGACCGACGATTCTGCATAAACGGAAAGTGACGTGCCATCACGATGTGCATCCCTGGCCCATCCTGAAGCTCAAACTCCCATAGGCTCTCGAAGCGTGTCGACAGCAACTCACACGATGCCGTCAGCATGTCCAGGTTGAAGAGGGAATTGCGATAGGGATAAGGCGTCATCAGCTCGCGCGGAAAACTGCCGTCAGCCACAATCTGCGCCCGCAGCGTAGCCGTCTTGAAACGATGCCGCAGGTCAGACAGCACGGCATCGTTGCCCGTCAGCCGAGCGTACGAAGCCGCCTGCAGAAGCCATGAACTCCCGTGGTGGTCCCGTTGATCGCGGGCCAGCCCCGCCTGCCGTGATTCCGTCAACCACTGTAGATAGCTCGCGAACCACCCTTTGAGTCCGGCCATCTCGTCGGGTGACAGGGCCTGCGACGTACTCAGCGTGAAGATCGCCTGCGCCACTTCCGCAAAGAACACAGTGTCCAGAACCCCTTCGAAGCCGGGCTTAGGATCAGCCTTGCCGACCGCAGAAGCGACCGATCCGTACGCAAGCGCTGGCGTCATCTGGGTCTCAGGATCAACGAACCAGGCGTGCAAATGCAGGACCGCATGGGCAGCGTACCGCTCTTCGTGCGTCACTCGAAACGCCGCAGCCAGCGCCGCAACCTGTCGACTCAGCGCAAAAACAGCATCCCGATGAGCGGTGAACGGCGAAGCCTCGCCGGCCTCCGAGTAGAAGTCCTGCCGACTTCCCGGAGACTTTGGTGCCGGAATCGCCGAAAGAGGAGCCGGCAGAATCTTGAGCGCACGATCAGCGGCAGCAAGAATGCGGTCGTGATCGATCGCAGCAACGTTCGGCCGGACCGACCCATAGAGCGAAGCTGGCTGCGACATCAGTGCCTGATGTCCGCCAGCAAGCACGACGGCAGAGCCTGTGCAGAAGGCACGGCGAGTCATCGGAGAGTAAGGTAAATCAGTCATGCCGCACTTCGGCTGAACCTTATCACACTTGACAGATGGCTTCTCCCCGCGGCCACAGTGCGCGCCCGTGACCCTATAAGGGTACGCCGCCCGTCGCACCTGAGTCCGCACCTAACATCTTTGTTTTGAATACTTTCGTACTTCATGTACGGGGGGTAGGGGTACCCCTGCCAGGAACAAAAACCCCTCGTTAGGCTGGCAGCAATTCACTCTGTACATCTGCAATATGGAGAAGGAGAACGGTAATATTATCTGCTCCGCCACGTTCTTTGGCGATCGCAACCAGATGCTCACATGACCGATTCAAATCTCCCGCAGTCACGAGCACACCAATATCTGAAGCATTCAGATACCGCGTAAGACCATCGGAGGCAAGCAGCACAATATCGCCAGCAGTCAGATCCACCGCGAAGAAGTCCGGATCAATCGTTGCCGTAACGCCAACAGCCCGCGTAATGACAGATTCCATACCCTTCAAGTCGACCGTTCCAGCATCTTCGACCGCAACAGCGCCAGTCCGAATGAGTTCATTCAAGTACGAATGGTCAACCGTAAGCTGCATACATTGACCGTTCTGAATCATGTAAGCCCGACTGTCGCCAACATTCCCGATATACAGCTTGCCATCGTCGACGCAAGCAGCCACGAGTGTCGTTCCCATGCCTTTGTGCTGAGGCATCGTTCCCGTTCGATAGACCGTGTCATTCGCGGACATGATCGCCTGGTGAAGCGTCATCTCGACCGGAACACTCCGATCGTTCGTCGCAACGACGTCCAGAAAAGTGCTTACAGCCATCTGGCTCGCGACCTCTCCGGAAGCCATTCCGCCCATTCCATCGCACACAACGTAGATCTGTCGGCCAAGATCGTACCCAAAGGAGTCCTCATTGTTGGTGCGGACACAACCCACATCGGTCAGGGCTGCAAACTCCACCTTAATAGCCACGCAATGCTCCTGTCGAACTCATGGAGGTAGACGATCTGGAGGAAAGTCGTGCAGTTAAGACGTTCATTTCACCACCGTCGGAACACAACGCAGTTGCCGTCGCATGAAGTCAGGATTCAGTAGCTTCGCCCCACTATCTTCGATGTCGAACTGGTAGATGATGTCCGTTCCGCTGGGAGTCTTCTCAGTGATCCCATTGTTCTGGAAGATGTATTGCAGCTTATTCGGCGTAGGGTGCTTTGCCCCATAGGCGAAGTGGAAGATTGCCCAAGGCCCGAAGTTGTTCTTCGTCTGCCCAGAACCTGTAAGTTTCACAGCGCCCTGCGGACGATACTGCCAGTTCACGCGGTTAGGAACGCCGATGTTCGCCAGTGTCTGTCCGTCAATCTCAAGCGTCGCAGGCGAAAGGTCATTCGCCTTCTCCTGAGCGATCGTGAAGGTGATCGCTGGTTGTGTGCTTCCATTCGCGAAGAGTGTCGCAGCGACCGCATGGGTCGTGTTCAAGAAGGCGAGCAAGGCAGGAGTAACTGGCTGCGATGACGCAGGAGTGTAGAGAGTCCCATTGAAGGCAATGAGCTTCGACTGCGTCGCAACGAAGGCCGCAATCGGCCCAGTTGGACCGAAGAAGGCAGCAGCATCTTCTGGCGACACGTCCGTCTTGGCATCCGGATTGAACGGAAACGCCCCAAGAACACCCGTCGCAGCCTTGCACATCGCTGCACCAGCCTTGTTTGGTCCGCCCGCAGAAGCCTTACTTGCCAAGTCTTCGATCAGGCGAATCGGCTGCCGAAGAAGCCGCTCGGAGTTTGAGTCAGCGATTCCGGCCGGATCAGGAGGCTGGAAACCGCCGCGCATGGTACTGACTGCACTGTAAGCCGTTGCGACAGCGCCATTGACCTGCGTCGGATCGTCTGCAGTCGCAGGGCTCGAGAGCATCTGGTGAATCGCCTGTTCGATCGCGATTAGCTTCTCGCTGTAGCCAGGATTCACAGCGGGTCCATTTCCCGGCGGAACGATCGATTGCGGAGCCTGAAAGGGCTGCGAGAACGCTGGAATCGGCACTGAGGTGTTCCGCGACACGACGCCGAATATCTGCAGCAGCGGCGAAGCAGGTCCATCAAGCTCATGGAGACGCTTCGCTCCATCCTCGATACTGCCGAAGCCGTTTACGTTCGCCGTCTTGAGGAAGGTTCGCCACGCCGTGAGAAAGTCCTCCTGATAGCGCGGAGGCAACTGCGACGCCATCGTTGCTCGATCAACCGTTCCGGTCGTTGGTCCAGTCACCCATTCCTCGCCCGTCAGGTATTGGTCAGGATGCAAGATGGCATCTTGCATAAACGCGAAACCGTTCTTGCTGAACGCTCCGTCAACGATCGTTGGCGCGCTTACCAGACCGACGGAGTTCGGATAAAGCTTCTTGAACTCGATCGCCGGAAACTTGCGATCTGCTGCAGCCTTCATGCTCAGATACACATGATCGATCCCCTGAAAGCTGTTCAGATAACCTCGCGTGTTCGCCACGAGCGTCATGTCCGGCTTTGCACCACCGAGCGCTGCCAGACACGATTGCGGCTCCTTCTCATCGCGCTCGGTCAGCGCCGCAGCGTAGTAGTCAAACTGGTTCTGCGCAAGCTGCTGCGTCTCGGGAGTGATCGACCTTCCTGCAGTCCACTCACCATCAAGCACCGGAGGAAGGAAGTCAGTTGTGCTTTTGTCTGGGTTTGAAGTAGTAATCAGCCACGCCTTCAGAGGCTTGTAGCTGGCCTGGTATTCGTCCGTTGGAGCCGCTTTGACAGGTAAAGCGGATAGCTTCGTCACGATGTTTGCCTGCGTCTGCGCGAGCAGCAACTTGTAGAACCGCTGCCCGTAAGCATGGCAAGCTGCAATGCGAAGATCGTTGCCCCGGTAGAGTCCCCAGCGATACATCAACGGAGCGCCGTTCTTGTGATAATCGTCCAGCTCGACCAGAACCTGGCGAAGCTGATCAAGTGTCTGTAGCTCGGCGACCGAAGCTACGTCCTTACCGGTCATCAGGGAGACATGCTTCGTGGCTGCGGCAGCGCGCTCCTCAAGCTCCCGGTTCTTGAAGAAGGAGATCGTCAGCAGGATGAGGTAGAGGCCAAGAATGCCGCAGAGACAGGCAATGAATACCCGCTTGACGCCCGAAACCTTCGTGCTTGCCCGGCTACTCTCAAGGGCAGTCTTGTCGGAAAGAACAAGCCGTGTAAAGAAGTAGGGAAGGAAAGCCCACTGTGCCACCTTGCGCGAGGAACTCCGGTGAACCGGCGCAGGCGCTGCCTGTTGCATAGCCGAGAAGGAGAAGACCCGCGTAGCGCCAGCATCGACGATAGGTGTCGGCGCAGACTGCTGTGCTCCCACCGAGAGAACATCCTCAACAATATGAGCCCTCATGCCTGAGAAGAAAAAGCCGCGGAGAAACGGATTGACGCCTAGCTGACTCGGTCGCGCAATCTCAACCAGGAAGTCCACGATCCCGGCTCGCAGTTTGCGAAGGTCACGAGGAAACTCATAGGAGCGAGCAAGTGCAGGAGCCTCTCCACCGCGAGCCAGCAATTCCAGCCGAAACTCCGACAGCAGGTAAGCTACCTCGTCAAAGCGAGTGCCGATCTGTGTGGCAGCCCGTTCGGCGTAAAGCCCAGCGCCTGTCTCAAGACGAGCAAGCATCGAGCCAAGCGGAACCCTGACTTCATCCTGCGTCAGGTTTGCCGTGTACTCAGCAAACGCCGAGACGGTGTCGAGCTTGGTAAAGAGAACATACACAGGTAGCGAAATACCCAGCGTCTGCGAGACCTGACGCAAACGCTCGTTCAACGTCTGCGCGAGCGCACGGATCTGTTCGCTGGTGCTTGGCGCGAGGATACGTTCCATGCTGACGCAGATGACTACGGCCCGCGTAGGCTGAAGAGCCGACTTCGAGAATGCCGCGCCGATCTTTCCCGGCGCAGTAAGCTTCACCAGTTTCTGCCAGAGCGCAGGCTGTCTGAGGAGTGCGCCGCCCGCCTCAACGATTGCTGCGGAACCTGTAAGCCAGATGTTTGCGAGTTGCGTCGGAGCAACTACCTGATCGCGATAAACCTGTCCCGCAAGTACTTCAGGATCAAGGCCTGACTGCAGGATCGTCTGCGTCTTGGCCGAGTTTTCGTCGCCGATCACATAGATGAGCGGCATCGCCGAAAGCGACTTGGCACCTGTGCGACCAGCCTGCTTTAGCTTCGCATCTGCGTCACGGAGCAGGGCATCGAGGTTGCCCATATCCGTGGCGCTGCTCTCCTCGCCAGTCTCCTCAGGCGGGGCGGTCTTCTTCAGGTACCAGAGAATGACTGCGCAAGCTGCTGCGCCAAGCAAAGCCAGAATAACGATGAAAAAAACAAGCTTCGAACCTTGCAGATGAAGTAGAAAGCCTGTGCCTACAACGATCAGCAGGTAGATCACGAAGCCGAGAATGACGATCCAGATGCGTTTCACAGAGATATCCTCATGCTGCGAAAGGCGGGAACAAAAAGAAGCATGGCGCTTTGCTGGATGCCGCCGAGGCCGGACCCAAGGGTCAGTGTGTAAATGGCAAAGAGAATCACGATCAGCAGAACAAGCACTGCGGCGGTCGCCCAGAGCGCCGTAATCCATTTGTCGCGCTTGGCTGCAAGCTGTATTGCGGGAACCTCCGAGAGACGAGCCATGGCGAACGGTCCGCGAATACGGATGATCTTGTCGCGGATGCGGCTCAGGATGCCGTGAATCTCACCATGGTCTCCAAAGGCGTACTTGCCGCGATAGCCCAGCAGGAGACAGATGGCATGTAGCTCAAGTGCATCGGCGACCTCGGAGGACTCGGGCGCATTCAGCAGATCGGATACCTGTCGAAAGAAGGTTTCACCGGCGAAGTGGCCGCCAAACATCTCCTCTTGCAAAGGCCGCCGTGCCCAATCCGCGAAGGTCGGATCCTGAGAGTTCAAAACGCTCTCATCAAGGAAGCCGATGATGGCATAAAGGGCCATGTGGCTGGTCGCATCCGAGTAGCCAAGGCTGCGCACCTCCTGGACGGCTGTTGCGATCATCTTGCGAATGCTGGCACGGAAGCCTGCTGCGTCGGCGACGCGCTGGGTGCCGTAGCGCATCCGCAGGATTACGGTGACGACATCCTGAAAGGAGAGCGCAAGGCTGTTGGTCCGCGCTACGGGAAGTGCCACACTGACGGGCGGGGGCGAGGTCATGCGTTTGCCTCCAGAATCACAATCACTTCAAAGGACGCGCCTCGGATATCGCCCGGCAGATAGACGCCGACCTGCTTCGTCTGCAGAATATGCTGCCAACAGGCTCCAGCAGCGCTGACGCTGAAATAGTGCATGTCGGCCTCGGCCGAGATAGACGACGGGGGGACGGCGAGGTGAAGCAGTTCAAGGCCGGGAAGGGCACGTTGCACGAGTTTGGCGACCCCCTCGGCGGAACAGATCTTCACAAGCTGCGGCGTCATGCGAAGAAGCTCCGCTTCGCCCAGACTTGACCGAATGCCAAAGATCCAGCGGGACCTACGGAAGCAGCGCTCATCCTGGACGGTCGCAACATGAATGTATGATCCAGCTTTTTGGAAGTCGAGTGTCACTGTGTTCGAAGGAACGATGATCTCCAGGTGCCGACGGATATGATCATCCAACGCTTGGAAGACGCCTGAAAGATTTAAGTGAGAGTACGCCGGGATATCGCTCGGATTCGACTCGAGTGAGAAGGTGCAAAGAGAACCTGCGAGCCGGGCAAGATCGACGTACAACTCTTCCGGGTGGCTCCGCTTGGCCTCAAGATGTTGTTGAAGCGCTGGGATGGAGGAGCAGAGGGCGTGAAGAAACCAATAGTTCGAGACATCAAGTGCAGAGGTTCCCGCTTCAAACTGGCCCTCGCGGCGTTTGTTGCGAGTGACGGTCTTCATGCGCTCATTGAGAGATTCGACGAGGCGCTTGAGAAGCAGCAGGAGGCTTTCATTGGCGCTGATACGAAGGCAAGGCGGGATGAAGTCCGGGTCAGCCAGAAATCCGCCTTTGCCGTCGCGGCGTATGCGTGCGATCGGAAATGCGATGCTCTCGGCGGAAACCTGGGCCTCGCTGCAAAGAGTCAGATTCTTATTCCCGAAGGCAACGACATACTCATCCTGTCCGATGGTCTCATCGCTCAAGGAACGGTCTACGGAATGGTAGCGAGCCGTCGTGCGCGCTCCGTCAACATCACAGTCAAAACCCTTGTTGCTCCGCTTCGGAACAGCCAGGAAAAGGATGATCTCGCTGTCGGTTGCCGCAAAGAGGTCGCGAAGACTTACGGCAGGCGGAGGCGGATCGCTGTCCGGAATATCAAAGATCAGGCCGTCTGGAAAGATTCCGGAAGCATAACGAAGGACAGCATTGCCGTTACGGATGGCTTCTGTGTCCAGCGACAGGCTGATCAGGCCCCAAGGATTGCGCCGGAGGCTGGCACTGTGGAACCAGAGTGAATCCTCGAAGTAGCGGCTCTGCGTCTGGAAGTGATGTGGACCAAGATGCATCCCCTCTGACCAGACAACGCGAGACAAAAACTTCATAGGGGCGATCCATTACTCGGCGAGTTAAGTGAAGGCATCAGTGCCGAAGGTGCAAAGTAGAGTGGTTAAATCCGCTCGGGTAATCGTCTCATGCGAACGACTTATCGAACTGCTCGAAGATGTAACTATGCAGAAAAATCTTCTTTGACTGTAGCGGTATACTAGGAATCTTCAAGGTGGGTGTCAAGTAATCGTTGTGAAAAGCGATTATTATTCTGCAACGCACGATACACGCGATGGAGTAGGAATTGAACCCCGATCGATTCTCCAATACAGACGCCGACGACGCGGGACAGAAGCCCGTCCAGACCGAGAATAATGGAGCGAGCGCACCTCCGTCCCAAGGCAGCGCCACGGACATATTTGGAACAATTCCTCCATCTCAGGTTTCGGAGTGGTCGACAGTTCGTGAGATTCCTGCCGCTCTTCCCAAATCGGTAAAGTCGGCACCTCCGCCTCAAGTTGCGTCCGAGCCGCTGCAAAGTAGAACGCCACCGCCGATTGTTCACGAAGTGGTCTTCAAGGCCGATGCCTCCTCGGCTGACGGTTCTGATCCAATGCTGCAACTGCTCCGATCGTCGCCTGCGTCAGCAAAGGCGCAGGACCCCCCGCCAACTGCAGCAGCGCAGCCCCCTGTAGCGACCAAACCCTCCTCAGGAGGATTCACTCAGCTTTTACGTGCGCTGAACTACGAGCAGCTCAAGCCGGAAGCAATCACACCCGTTCAGGTAGCGCCAGCGATAGCCGCTCCACCCCTGCCGACTTCGGCAACAGCGGTGTCGATCACTCAACTGTTAAAAACCATTGACTCGTCCGAAGCTCCATTAGCAACAGCGCCCTCGCCTTCTGTGGGCGACTGGGAACCCACTCGCGCCGCGATTGAACCGTCGGGTCCCCCTGCTGCGGTGCCGGAGTCGACAGTTCAATCTGCCCTCCGTGCTTTGGAGAATGCAAGGCAAGCCAAAATAGCAGCAGCCACTACTATTTCCCAGAACTCCCCCGCCGTGCCTGCAGAAAAGTCGCCTACCGCTGAGACCCCGGTCTCATTCACGCAACTCTTCGCGGGGTTTGATCCGAAATCTATCGAAACAAAAGGTTCGCACGCCGAGGAGTCAGCGGTCATTCCCGTCGCGCACTCATTGGAAGCTCCACCTTTACCTGGATCCTTCACGCAGATGTTTCAAGCTGTAGGTGTACAGCCAGAGGAACGGCGGCTACCTGTACCGTCTGCGCAGCATTCCGCGACTTCCGAGAGTGCAGCCAACGTATCCTCCGGTTCGAGTATGCTTGCCGCTGCCCCATCTGGTTCGTTTACACAGATGTTCAAGACACTTGACGAGCAAGCAGTCGTGGCGCCAACCTCGGCGCTCAGCACAGACCCTCCGACTCAGTCATTTCCTTCGGAGAGCCTCGATACGGTTCCTGTCAAGAGCGAGAGTCTCGCTCAACCCTCCGCCGCGCCACCTTCGTTTACGCAGATGTTCAGGACGCTTGATGTGCAGCCGTCGCCTGTCGGCGTGACGGAGCGTCATGACTTACCCCAGGCGAGTGAGGCTGTGAAACCGTCCATCACCTCTGCTCCTCTGGCCGCCGCGCCAGGTTCGTTCACGCAGATGTTCCAGGCTTTGGACAAGCAGCCGCAAGTGGAACCTATGCATCC